>JAVXTS010000009.1:0-57174 GCA_036642535.1 Eubacterium sp.
GGTACCAATGTTAACATGTGGTTTGGTTCTTTCAAATTTTGCTTTACCCATTTGTAATTTCTCCTTAAGTTATTTTATAATATTTATTTCGTTTTTCTATTTAGAGCGTCCTTCAATAATTTTTTCAGCAACGCTATTTGATACCGCTTCGTAGTGTGAGAATTGCATTGTGTAAACACCACGACCTTGTGTTTTACTTCTTAATGATGTTGCGTATCCAAACATTTCTGCCAGAGGTACCATGCCCTTAATAACTTGAGCACCGGAACGTGTTTCCATGCCTTCTACACGACCACGTCTTGAACTGATATCGCCCATAACGTCACCCATGTATTCTTCAGGAATAACAACTTCTAATTTAAACATTGGTTCCATGATAACAGGGTCTGCTTTACGCATACCGTTTTTGAAAGCCATTGAACCGGCAACTTTAAACGCCATTTCCGAGGAGTCAACATCATGGTAAGAACCGTCATAGACGCTTACTTTGAAGTCGATAACTGGATATCCGGCTAAAATACCGTTCTGTAATGCTTCACGGATACCTTGGTCGATTGGTGCAATATATTCTTTTGGAATCGATCCACCGACGGTTTTGTTTTCAAAGACATAACCTTCTCCGGCAGCAAGGGGTTCCATTGTAATAAGACAATGACCATACTGTCCACGACCACCTGATTGACGTGCGAATTTACCTTCAGCATCAACTTTTTTGGTGATTGTTTCTCTGTAAGCGACTTGTGGTTTCCCAATATTCGCTTCAACCTTAAATTCACGTAACATACGATCAATGATGATATCAAGGTGAAGTTCACCCATACCGGAGATAATGGTTTGGCCACTTTCTTCATCGGTGTGTGTACGGAAAGTTGGATCTTCTTCGGCTAATTTCTGAAGAGCGATCCCCATTTTTTCTTGTCCGGCTTTTGTTTTTGGTTCGATGGCAACATCGATAACCGGTTCAGGGAATACCATAGATTCAAGAATGATCGGGTGATCACCATCTGCCAAAGTATCGCCTGTTGTTGTGTCTTTAAGACCAACGGCCGCTACAATATCACCGGAGTATACTGCGGTGATTTCTTCACGGTGGTTTGCATGCATCTGCAAGATACGACCAAAACGTTCTCTTTTACCTTTTGTGGTGTTTTTAATATAAGAACCCGCTTCTGCGACGCCTGAATATACACGCATAAACGCTAACTTACCAACAAATGGGTCTGTCATGATCTTGAATGCTAATGCTGAAAATGGTTCACTATCATCAGCGTGTCTGACATCTTCTTCACCTGTATCTGGATTAATTCCTTTAATAGCAGGTACATCCACCGGTGACGGCATATAGTCAACAACGGCATCAAGCATCATTTGAACGCCTTTATTTTTATAAGAAGACCCGCAGGTTACGGGAATCATTGTTACATCACATGTTCCTTTACGGATTGCTGCTTTAATTTCTTCTTTGCTGATGTCATCGCCTTCAAGGTATTTTTCCATGAGTGCATCATCAACTTCTGATAATGATTCAAGCATTTTATCACGGTATGTTTCTGCTGTTTCTAACATATTATCAGGAATATCCGTAATTTCAAATTCTTCGCCTAAATCATCTTTGTAGATTTCCGCTTTCATTTCGACTAAATCAATGATACCAATAAAGTCGCTTTCTTTACCGATCGGCAGTTGAATACAAACCGGATTTGCGCCTAAACGCTCACGGATCATATTAATCGTATGATAGAAATCCGCTCCTGTAATGTCCATTTTATTAATGTACGCCATTCTAGGAACGTTATACTGATCCGCCTGACGCCATACGGTTTCGGATTGTGGTTCAACCCCGCCTTTGGCACAGAATACCGCCACAGAACCGTCAAGAACTCTTAAAGAACGTTCTACTTCAACGGTAAAGTCAACGTGGCCCGGCGTATCAATAATATTAATACGGTTACCCTTCCAATGACAAGTTGTAGCAGCAGAGGTAATTGTAATCCCTCTTTCTTGTTCTTGCTCCATCCAGTCCATCTGAGCGCCACCATCATGGGTTTCGCCGATTTTATGGATTTTACCAGAATAAAATAAGATTCTTTCTGTCGTAGTGGTTTTTCCTGCGTCAATATGCGCCATAATACCGATGTTTCTTGTATTTTCTAAACTATATTCTCTTGGCACAGATATTTCCTCGCAATTTTCTTTTAATCTGAATCGTGTATTTTATCAAAGGCATGAGCTTACGCATCACGCCTGTACTTGATAAAAATAACGGTCGTTTTATTACCAACGATAATGCGCAAAAGCTTTGTTGGCTTCTGCCATAGCGTGAGTGTCTTCTTTTTTCTTCACGGCAGCACCGCTATTGTTTAGAGCATCCATGAGTTCGCCCGCTAAGCGGTCTTTCATGGTTTTTTCTGAACGTTTGCGTGCATAATTAACCAACCATCTTAAAGCTAAAGCTTGTTTACGTTCAACACGAATTTCGATTGGAACCTGATAGGTTGCTCCACCGACTCTTCTTGCTTTTACTTCTAATACTGGTGTGATATTTGCTAATGCTTCCTGAAATGCTTCTAAAGCATCCTTACCTGTTTTTTCGTTAACCTTTTCGAATGCGTCATAAACGATTCTTTGGGCAACACCTTTTTTTCCATCTAACATAATATTATTGATCAACTTTGTAACAACAATATTATTATAAATTGGATCAGGTAAAACTTCTCTTTTCTGTACTGGTCCTTTTCTAGGCACTTTACTTCCCTCCTTAACACTTGATGTTCATCGGTACTCGACATCCAACTTTAAAAGTCGCTGTGCTTATATCCTTACAATCTATGCGAATGCAGTTCTATAATGCACTACTTTTTGGGTTTCTTAGCCCCGTATTTGGATCGAGCTTGTTTACGATTTTCTACGCCTGCGGTGTCTAACGCCCCGCGAATGATCTTGTAACGAACCCCTGGTAAATCCTTAACACGACCACCTTTAACAAGAACAATACTATGTTCCTGTAAATTATGACCGATACCTGGGATGTACGCAGTTACTTCCATTCCGTTTACCAATTTTACTCTGGCAATTTTTCTAAGAGCTGAGTTTGGTTTCTTTGGTGTAGATGTTCTTACTGCGGTACAAACGCCTCTTTTTTGAGGGTTTGATTTAAGTGCCGGGGTCTTAGTTTTAAGTTCCGAGCGCTTTCTTCCTTGTTTAACAAGCTGATTAATGGTAGGCATTCCGTCCTGCACCTCCTTATTTAAATTTTATATTAAAACCTAAATGTTTTTAGGGTTTTAATCAAAGTTAAAGCGTCCAAAAGACGCTTATTTCAATAACGCAATCACTGCTGCGCTTCTTTCAATTCCGCTATCTTGCCCAAGTATCGCCCGACTCTCATAATTTTCGATGAGAATACCGGCATCTTCACAAGCTTCAACGATTTTTTCTTTAATAGGCTCTTCTGTATCTTCAGCGAGTATAACTTTCGCCACATTTCCTTCTTTAACAGCTTTCAGAGTCTGTTTTGTCCCAATTACTTTGGCGCAATCACCAAAACATTTCACGATAATAACCTCCGGCAGTTTATAAAGTTTGCTAAACATACTGTTCTAATATACACTCTTTTCATAAAAATGTCAAGAAATTATTCAATAAAATTTAAAAATTAACCGGTGCTATTACATCTAAACATTTAAAGAACCTGAACGTTCTCATTCAGGCTCTTTAAACGATCTTATTCTTCTTCGGTTTCTTTATTTTCTACTGGTGTATTTTCAAGAAAATCGAGATCAAACATATCAAAAGCTTTTGCTAATTCATCATTTTTTTCAAGATTTTCACGTTCTTCCTGAACAACTTTCGCAAGGATTGAATCATCATTTATTACAATATCTAGATCCTGAGAAATATCGGAGACGTCAGAAATATCATCGTTAAACAAATCATCTGCCATGATTTCTTCGTCTTCTTCATCTTCTTTTTCATAATCCAGACTAACCTTAGCGTAAGCTTCTACTCCGGTACCGGCCGGTACAAGCTGACCGATAATAACATTTTCTTTCAATCCAATCAGTGGATCAACTTTGCCTTTGATTGCAGCGTCGGTCAATACACGTGTTGTTTCTTGGAAAGAAGCCGCCGACAAGAATGAATCGGTTGCCAGAGATGCTTTAGTGATTCCAAGTAATTCTCGGCTTACTTCTGATGGTTCAAGACCATCATCCATCGCTTTGCGGTTTTCGGATTCCATTTGGAAAATATCTACTAAAGAACCGGTAATGAGCGATGTGTCGCCTGCATTTTCAATTTTAACTTTACGTAACATCTGACGAATAATCAGTTCGATATGTTTATCGCTGATATGTACCCCTTGAAGTCTGTATACTTTCTGAACTTCGGATAAGATGTATTGCTGTACGGCATCAATTCCTTTTATTCGTAAAATATCATTTGGATTGATGGAACCTTCGGTGATTTCTTCACCGGCGACTACTTTATCTCCCGGGTGTACTCTCAAACGAGAGCCGTAAGGAATGAGATATACTCTTGAATCGCCATCGGTTGCGGTAATAATGGCTTCTGTTTTCTTACCTTCTGTAATCTCTACCCGACCATCAATTTCAGAAATAATGGCTTGACCTTTTGGTTTACGTGCTTCGAAAAGTTCTTCGATACGTGGAAGCCCCTGTGTAATATCATCGGCAGAGGCAACACCACCGGTATGGAAGGTACGCATGGTTAACTGGGTCCCCGGTTCACCGATTGACTGAGCGGCAATAATACCTACGGCTTCACCGATCTCTACCGGTTTCCAAGTGGTCATATCGACGCCATAACATTTTTTACAAACACCATATTTTGATTCACAATTAAAGACCGCACGGATAACAACTTTTTCAACGCCTGCAGCTTCAATGGCTTCTGCTTGATCACTGGTGATTACCTGATCTCTTTCGGCCATAAGTTCACCGGTTTTTGGATGAACTATATCTTCAAAAGCGTAACGCCCTGCGATACGTTCGGATAAGGTTTCAATAATTTCGCCATGTTCGTTAATGGTTGTTACTTCGTAACCTCTAGCGGTTCCGCAGTCTTCTTCACGAACAATGACATCCTGACTGACATCAACAAGTCGTCTTGTCAGGTAACCTGAATCGGCTGTTCTCAGTGCTGTATCGGCAAGACCTTTACGGGCACCATGTGTGGATGAGAAGAATTCAAGTACATTCAAGCCTTCACGGAAGTTTGAACGGATTGGTAATTCGATAACACGCCCGGTTGGGTTTGTCATCAGTCCACGCATACCGGCTAGCTGACGAATTTGGTTCTTGGAACCACGGGCTCCTGAATCGGCCATCATGGTAATTGGGTTGAGACGGTCTAAATGCGCAAGTAACGCATCTGTAACTTCGTCGGTCGCTTTATTCCAAATATCGATAACGTTCTGATAACGTTCCTCTTCTGAAATCAAACCACGACGGAATAACTTGAGGTTACCGGCAATTTTTTTATCGGCTTCTTCAAGAATTTTTTCTTTGTCCCCGGGAACCTGCATATCGGAAACACCGACAGTAATGGCAGCCTGAGTTGAGAATTTATATCCAAGACGTTTAATATCATCCAGAACTTCTGATGTGATTGTCGGTCCGTGTTTTTTAAAGCATTTATCTACAATTTTTGTCAGAACACTTTTATCAACTTGTATATCAACTTCGAGTTTGAATTTTTCTTCAAGGGTGTTACGTGGTACAAAGCCCATGTCCTGCGGTAAAATCTGATTGAAGATGAAACGGCCGACTGTACTTTCCACTAAACGTGTCTGTAATTCGCCGTCAATTTCTTTCGTCATACGAACTTTAACTTTAGCATGTAGTTCTGTTGTATGGTTAAAATAAGCCATTTCCAGCTCATTCATATCACAGAAAACGGAACCGGTTCCCTTGGCGTCTTCTTTATAAAGAGTCATATAATAAGAACCCAAAATCATATCTTGTGACGGAACGACAACGGGTGTCCCATCTTGAGGTTTTAAAATATTATTACAAGCCATCATCAAGAAACGGGCTTCTGCCTGTGCTTCAACAGATAATGGAACGTGAACGGCCATCTGATCCCCATCGAAATCGGCATTGTAAGCCGTACAAGCTAACGGATGGAGTTTAATGGCACGACCTTCGACAAGAATTGGCTCAAAGGCTTGAATTCCAAGTCTATGGAGGGTTGGTGCACGGTTTAACAGTACAGGGTGCTCATGAATAACATCTTCGAGTACATCCCAGATAATCGGATCGAGTTTTTCGACCATTTTCTTGGCACTTTTAATATTCTGGCTCAAATTTCTGGATACAAGTTCGTGCATAACAAAAGGTTTAAACAGTTCAATTGCCATTTCTTTTGGCAAACCGCACTGATACATTTTAAGTTCGGGTCCAACAACAATAACAGAACGTCCTGAATAATCGACACGTTTTCCCAAAAGGTTTTGACGGAAACGTCCTTGTTTCCCTTTAAGCATATCACTTAAAGATTTAAACGGACGGTTTCCCGGGCCTGTAACAGCACGACCACGACGACCATTATCAATTAAAGCATCAACGGCTTCCTGGAGCATTCTTTTTTCGTTTTGAACAATAATATCCGGTGCATCGAGTTCTAAAAGTTTGATGAGCCGATTATTCCGGTTGATGACTCTTCTGTAAAGATCATTTAAATCGGAAGTCGCAAAACGACCACCGTCAAGTTGTACCATCGGGCGAAGTTCCGGCGGAATAACCGGAATTGTTTCCATAATCATCCATTCCGGTTTATTTTTAGAGGTTCTAAAAGCTTCTACTGCTTCTAAACGTCTGGCAATACGGATTTTCTTCTGTCCGGAACTGTCTTTAAGTTCTTCTTTTAAGACAGCGGCATCTTGGTCAAGATCGACCATTTTTAGCAATTCTTGGATTGCTTCTGCACCAATACCGGCACGGAAGCCTGTTCCATAATTTGATTTTGCTTCACGATATTCGGTTTCTGATAAAACCTGCTTGTATTGCAGTGAGGTATCTCCCGGATCGGTGACAACGTAAGAGGCAAAATAAATAATTTTTTCCAGATTACGTGGTGACATTTCCAGAATAAGCCCCATACGGCTCGGAATGCCTTTGAAATACCAGATATGTGATACGGGTGATGCCAATTCAATATGGCCCATCCGTTCTCTTCTTACTTTTGATTTTGTTACTTCAACACCACAATTTTCACAGACAATGCCTTTGTGACGAATACGCTTGTATTTTCCACAATTACATTCCCAATCTTTGGTTGGTCCAAAGATTTTTTCGCAAAAAAGACCTTCTTTTTCCGGTTTTAGGGTTCTGTAGTTAATGGTTTCGGGTTTTTTAACTTCACCACGAGACCACTCTCTGATTTTTTCGGGTGATGCTAATCCAATTTGTAAGGACTTAAAGGTAAATTCTTCGTTTAACAATTGGTTTGCTCCCTTCCTAATAAATAAATGAAAAATCGAAAATTGAAAATGGCAAATTTTCAATTTTCAGTACTATATTAAGTTTGTTTTTATTATTCGTTTCTAGCATAACGCTAATGCCATTATATCAGTATTTCTGGATTGTCGATATCTTCAGGATCTACAATAGAGATCATTTCATCTTCCTCAAAATCATTTTCGGTAATGATCGCTGATTCTTCACTGATTTCTTGAGCTAAACTAACCACCGGATCCGGATCATCACTAAATTCACCGTCAAGGATTTCGACAACTTCATCATCATTAAGAATCTGAACATCTAATGCTAAACTTTGGAATTCTTTCATCAATACTTTGAACGATTCTGGAATGCCCGGTTTTGGAATATTTTCACCTTTGACAATAGCTTCATATGCTTGTACACGCCCAACAACATCATCCGACTTAATGGTCAGAATTTCTTGAAGTGTATGTGCTGCGCCATAAGCTTCTAGTGCCCATACTTCCATTTCTCCAAAACGCTGTCCACCAAACTGTGCTTTACCACCAAGCGGTTGCTGGGTCACTAAAGAGTAAGGTCCTGTAGAACGAGCATGCATTTTATCATCAACCAAATGATGTAGTTTCAGATAATACATATAACCAACCGTTACCGGATTATCAAAAGGTTCGCCGGTACGACCATCGTATAATTGGATCTTACCGTCTTTCGGTAGTCCTGCTTTTTCAAGTAATTCTTCAATATCTTCTTCATTGGCCGGATCGAATACCGGTGTAGCAATATGCCATCCCAATTGTTTTACAGCCATTCCCAAATGGACTTCTAGAACTTGTCCAATGTTCATACGTGATGGTACACCCAGTGGATTTAACACAATATCAAGTGGTGTTCCATCTGGTAAAAACGGCATATCTTCCTGGGGTAAAATACGTGAAATAACCCCTTTGTTTCCATGACGACCTGCCATTTTATCTCCAACGGAAATTTTTCGTTTAGTGGCAACATAGACACGTACCATGGTGTTAACACCTGGTTTTAAATCTTCATCTTTGTTTTCTCTTGAGAATACTTTAACGTCAACAACGATTCCGGATTCTCCATGAGGTACTTTAAGGGATGTATCTCTGATTTCACGCGCTTTTTCACCAAAGATCGCACGTAGTAATTTTTCTTCGGCTGAGAGATCTGTTTCACCTTTAGGGGTTACTTTACCCACTAAAATATCTTCTGATTTTACTTCGGCTCCCACAAAAACAATCCCACGTTCATCCAAATTTTTCAATGCGTCTTCCCCAACATTTGGAATGTCTCGGGTGATTTCTTCCGGTCCTAATTTGGTTTCACGGGCTTCACATTCAAATTCTTCAATATGAATGGATGTATATTTATCTTCTTTTAAGAGATTTTCATTAATAAGAACAGCATCCTCGTAGTTATAGCCTTCCCAGGTCATAAACCCGATCAGTGCATTACGCCCAAGGGCTAATTCACCCATTTCAGTTGCCGGTCCATCTGCCAACACGTCGCCGGCTTCCACATGCTGTCCATTGACGACAAGCGGTTTTTGATTGACACAAGTTCCCTGATTGGAGCGTTTAAACTTGAGTAAATGATGTTTTTCAAGGCTATCATCTTCATCACAGCGAATTCTGATATTATTAGCATCCACGTATTGAATGGTTCCGGATTTTTTTGCAATTTCACAAACACCGGAGTCTTTTGCTGCCTTGTGTTCCATCCCTGTTCCGATAACCGGTGCCTTTGGAATAAGAAGTGGCACGGCCTGACGTTGCATATTGGCACCCATCAGAGCACGGTTAGCATCATCATTTTCAAGGAACGGAATAAGTGAGGTTGCCACAGAGACAACCTGTTTTGGAGAGATATCCATAAAGTCAACCCGGTCTCTTGGTAGCATAACGAATTCACGGTTATTACCGGCACGACCTGTAACCTGTTCTCTGACAAAACGACCTGTTTCTTCATCTAAAGGTTCATTGGCTTGGGCGATAGAATACTGACCTTCTTCATCGGCAGAAAGATAATGAATTTCACTGGTCACTACGCCGTCTTTAACTTTACGATAAGGCGCTTCAATAAAACCATATTCATTGACACGGGCAAAAGTGGCCAATGAACCGATCAGACCAATGTTCGGGCCTTCTGGGGTTTCAATAGGGCACATACGACCGTAATGGCTATGATGCACGTCACGCACTTCAAATCCGGCACGTTCACGGGAAAGTCCACCCGGTCCAAGCGCCGACAAACGTCTCTTATGTGTCAGCTCACCTAGCGGATTGTTCTGATCCATAAACTGCGATAACTGAGAACTTCCAAAGAATTCTTTTAGTGATGCATTGACGGGACGTGTGTTAATAAGACCTTGTGGTGTCAGAATTTCATCATCCTGAACGGACATCCGCTCTCTGACAACACGTTCCATACGGCTTAAGCCAATACGGAATTGATTTTGTAGTAATTCACCGACCGAACGTAAACGACGATTGCCTAAGTGGTCAATATCATCCGTTGTTCCAACTGCATAATCTAAACAGATAAAGTAAGAAACTGTTGCAAACAAATCGGATTGCAAAATATGTTTCGGTACCAATTCATCCATCCGTTTTTTAATCGCTGTGTGTTTTTCTTCATCCGTCATATCGGATTCCATAATTTCCACAAGTACCGGACGATAAACTAATTCTTTAATCTCTAAGTCACTGATATCAAATGGAATATCCTGGGCTTGAATATCAATAAAACCGTTTCCGATTACACGTAGTACTTTATCTTCACCGTGATGTTGTACCTTAATATTGACAGCATTAACGCCTGCGTTTTGAACTTCCCATGCTACGGTTTTATCAAAAATCTGTCCTTCTTCCGCCAGTACTTCTCCGGTTTCAGGGTTGATTACATCTTCTGCCGCAATTTGATTGATAAGACGGGTTGCAATGGCCAGTTTTTTATTGTACTTGTAACGTCCTACTTTTGCAAGATCATAACGTCGGTCGTCAAAAAACATGGAGTTAAGTAGCGATTGCGCACTTTCAACGGTTGGTGGTTCACCCGGACGAAGTCTTTTATAAATTTCAATCAATCCGTCACGTTCGGTTTTCATACCAGTGTTTTCATCTTTTTTAATTGTTTCGGTCAAACGGTAATCGTCTCCGAAAACTTCTAGAATTTCTTCGTTTGTACCAAGACCAAATGCACGTAATAGTGCGGTAATCGGTAATTTACGGGTACGGTCGATTTTAACATACATAATATCGTTAGAATCGGATTCATATTCAAGCCAAGCTCCACGGTTCGGGATAACTTGTGCCGAGTACAATTTTTTACCGAGTTTATCACGAGACAATGTGTAATAAGCCCCCGGTGAACGTACCAATTGGCTGACAATAACACGTTCCGCACCGTTAACAATAAATGTTCCGGTTTCGGTCATTTTGTGCAAGTCTGCCATGTATACTTTTTGTTCTTTAACTTCGTTTTTTTCTTTATTAATCAAACGAACCCGTACTTTAAGTGGCACATAATACGTTTGATCTCTTTCTTTACATTCCTCTATGGAATATTTCGGTTCGCCCTCAATGGCGTAATCTACAAATTGAAGCACCAAGTTACCGGTGTAATCTGTAATTTCGTGAATATCGTCGAATACTTCCTGGAGTCCTTTTTCAATGAACCATCTATAGGAATCGAGCTGAACTTCTAACAAATTCGGCATCTCGAGGACTTCTTTAATCTTCGAGAAACTCTGTCTGGTTCTTAATCCATTTTTTACAGGATGCAGCATAACCATCCATTATCACCCCTTGCAAATTATTTCGGCATTTTCAGAATATACTTTTTGTGTATATTCTCTTTTATTTGTTCCAAAATTGTGGTATTATTTAGAAAGGAAATTTTCCGAAAAATTGATGAAAAAACATCAAAAATAAAAAATCACTTCAATCGTCTTTCTAGCCTTTGATCAGCCAAAAAAAGCGCATCCTGTATAAGAAAACCTTTCTCAAACATTTGATTTGCCTTTGATCAGCAAATCCGCGCCTCATTTTCATGTCATTTTTATTTTATTTCAGTTTACATTCTCGCTAAACCCTACAATTTTATCTTCTAATGCAGTTTAATATAATACCATAATAATAGAAAGTCGTCAACCTGTTTTTACACGACCTTTCTTTATTTTTTTTAACCGTTGTTAAATTTTGAATATTTTCTTTGAAACTATCATTTTTACAATTTTTTTATGGGAATTTATGCATTTTTATGTTATACTTTGATCATAATTTCCCAGCTGGCACACAAATGTGGTTTGAATATGGAGATCCAAAATTAATCAAAGAAAAACTGGGCAGCCCTTTCCGAAACCGTTGCTGAATACGGTGTTTACACTAACCCGGGTCAACCTTTCGGTACACCGCTTAACAGCGAAGGTTTTGTCTATGATTCTTCTAAATTCAGAACTCTTGATTCAAAATACGCTACTTATTGGGATGTTTTCAAAACCAAAAATCCACACGTTCCCGATCAAGCCGAAATCAATATCAAACAATATGATAAAGCATTACTCAGCTTCTTCATGTACTTGCTCGTTTAAACACACGTTTTATAAAACTAGAGTAGTGGATGATTCTATTGAGAGAAAATTTATATAAATTTATTAAAAAGCCTTGAGAAATCAAGGGGTATAGACATTTAACAATTGCCTATAGTAAAAAAACTCCATAGGAGAATTAAAGGTATGATATTCACGCGCAGTGCAAAAAATATTTCAATTCAGTTCTGGCAGTACTTGGTTTCGGGCTTGTTCGTTTCTGTAGCCATTACCATCAGTGAATTTTTGGACAGTATTATTGTAAGCAATTTATTGGGAGAGCACGGTCTCGCAATCGTGAACTTGGGATTGCCTGTGATGCTGGCGATTAATGTAATTGGCATGCTATTTGGCATTGGTCCATCTATCGCCTTTGGTAATGCCCTTGGGCAAAGTAATCGACAAATAGCAAATAAAATATATACCTATACTATGATAATTTCCATGGGTATAACGATTTTATTTTCAGCTCTTGGCCTTTTTTTTTGCAGACAAATTTCGGCGGTGCTTGCAGGTAATGGCGGTGTCTTACAACCGGAGCTTGAATTGTTTTTACCCTATCTGTTTTTGGGTGCTCCGGTCATTATCTTATTAACGCTACTGTGTCAGTTTATTCAGGCAGATGGCAGGCCAAAGACTGCTACTGCTTTAGTTCTATGTTCAAACGTTATTAATGTGATAATGGATGCGGTATATATCCAAGGAGCGGGTATGGGGGCAGAGGGTTCCTCTTTAGGAACGTTAACAGGCTATGCTGTTGCAATGCTTGTTTTGGTGGTGCTGCTTGCCAGCAAAAAACTTTCATTGCCCTCTGCTCAAATATCTTTTGTTGATTACAGATTAGTGCTACAGGCACTGCCAAAAGGTTTTTCCACTGCTATGTCGCAGTCTCTCTTTCTTGTGCAGGTGTTTTTCATCAACTACCTTGCCAACCAGAGTGATAGCGCAAACGGGGTAGCCTTGATTTCTTTGGGACTAGGAATTAACTCTTTGTTTTGCGTGATAATTACGGGAGTAACATCTTCCATGCCACCACTGCTTTCTGTTCTTCAAGGCGCGGGAGATTTTACGGGACGAAGGCTAGTCTTGAAGCGCAGCTTCCTTTTGATTACCGGAGCATCGTCAGTAATGTTGATTTTACTTTGGTTTTTCCCTAATATTATTTTTGATCTTTACGGCTTAGGCAGTAGAATGGGCGTTGAAGGTGAAGTGACTATACGAATGTTTTCAGCAGCAATGGTTGCAGTGTCTATTACCACCTTTACCGTAAAACATTTGCAATTGTTAGACAAGATTCGTATGGCTATTGTCATTTCAGCAATGCGAAATGCACTTTTACTGATTCCGCTAATCTATGTCTTTCATCTTAGTTATGGACTTGTAGGTATTTCATATGGGTATTTTGTCGGTAATTTATTGACTGCTCTGTTTGCTCTATGCCAGGCGCTCTATATCTCCCGGAATTCAAAAGGGGCGCTGCGGGGGCCGCTTATGTTACCAACCAGAGGAGACAACAACCTGTTTGAGGGCTCTATTGCATTTGACAAGATGCAAGCTGTGCAACTTTCTGTCCATGTACAGAAAACCCTGCTGGAGCAGGGGGAAACGAAAAAAACGGCTCTCTTCCTGGCCGTAGCGGTAGAGGAACTTGCAATGCTTACTATTGAACGGCAGAGGAATGTACGGCCAGAAGACAAAATAGATGTGTTTATCACCAAACTGGAAAAAGAGCTGCGCCTGAGTTTTCGCAGCTTGGGAAAACCATTCTCCCCCTCTGATTATTTGCTGGAGAGTGGAGCACAGGAGAATTACAGCAATCTGTGGATGCTGGCTACACTGGCAGATACGTTTCAATATGAGCGGATTTTGCTCATGAATCACACAAGTTTTTATCTTAAAAATTGAAGTGTGTTTGAAAATCATAATAAATTGGAGTATGCGATGAAACTTAAAATAATTAATGGCTATAACGAATTTTATAAATTTTTGGAATCCGGCTGCATTTATGACTGTCTTCCTGTTCCTGATAATCAGGATTATATCAATAGAATCAATACTATCGCTGCTGATACAGATACCAATTCCTTGAAAATGATTCCAAAGTCAAAGGATTCCGCAGTTCTTATTTATTCCTCAAATAGGTATGATTATTTAATCGGAAGCTACTATGCTCAAATGCTGTCTGTGCCTAAGATAGTCATTTCTGATTTTGAGAAATTATTATTGTTTTTGAAAAACAATAATTATAAATCATATTCAATTTTTATGCCTTCAGATTTTTTTACTTTAAAAAATATTTATTTAATTAATAAAGCATCAGAAAACAAACACATAGAAATTGGATATTTTCCCTGTGCTGACAGTAGCCTGTTATTGTTTTTTGTAGTCAAAAATTTATGTTACAGTTTCACCAATTATGAAGACAAATTATCTGTACTGCGGCTTCCAAAATCAAGAGTGCCTGATTATTCCACTATAAGTAAACTAACTTATTATGATAAAAAATCATCTACTAAAGATAATTTAGAAGAATATTTTTCAGATCATTTTTGTAAGTTTGCCAGTTTTTTGGGTCATGGCAGAGATGATTTATTCTGGTTATGGAATCATAATGTGATTTGTGGAAACAATGAATGCAATTTCCAGGATTCCCAAGAAGGGGTATGTTATCCTTCTTGCAAGTATACAGGCAAATGCTTTGAGCCGGGTTCTTCTAAAATAAATGCTTATGACTTAAAAATCGAAAATTTGTTTTTATATTCGTGCAATAGTGCAAAACCTCATGAATCACTTTTCTCAAAAAATTACTCAATACTATATTCATTTATGTCAGGATATACTCGATCTATTATTGGAACACAAACAATAGTAGCAGATTTTGAAGCGCTGAATATTTATTACATACGGCTATGCGAATCTGGCTTTTCATTGGGGTATATTACAAATATTTTGAATGCATTTTTTATTAATTACCGCATTGGCATTGATTGGAATATGCTACTAATAGGCGACCCAAATACTCATAACGAAAAAAATAACGGGATTTTGGCGTTGAATTATGATTTCACTTCATCCGAATGCATTACAATAAATGTTAATGCAACTGGATTTTTTATCATAAGAATCCGGCTGAAAAATTTTGATAAAAACAATTTTTTGGATTATTTAAATTTAAGATTATTTATTTTTATTGATTGTCACGGAAAAAGCGAACATTCTTTTTATAAAATATTTGGATGTGATGAACTTGGTTGGTTTATAGATGTATTCTCTATGGCGGATCTAGAAATAGCCAATTATAATTTTAAATTGGTTAAAACACACGTTACCACTAATACATTTCATTCCATATTTAATCAATTAGTTGATTTTCAATTTCCGCTTAATCGAATTAATCGGAAATTTGGTAGAGACCTCATTGACTTACAAAACAAAAAAAGAAAACTGCAATATCTCTATCGCAGTACAAATAGCACATATCGCTATGATGAGCAAATCATTTATTCAAAAATATCAAGCATACAAGAGTCGGAAAATAGTCTATCAGTAATTTTCATAGAATATTTAGTGCAACGAGCACATGAGGATGGATTTCGCTGGGAGGAGTATTGTTATGAAAAAGGATATCAAATAGTATCGTCAGATCATGAGATATTCTCAATCTGTCCTTCATGTAAAAGTGAAGCCTGCGAAACAATATTTAGCCATCCCCAATATTCACAATATGCGCGTATCCATCACTATTGTGGAAATTGTGGAATCGTCTGTGATACCCCTCATGAAATAGATAGCAAAATAGAAATTGAAGTGGAAGGGATAAATTGTAAAGCAGGAATTGAAAATAATATTAAAATTAAATTGAGCGTAGTTGGCGAAAAGAAAGAATTTTGCTATTTAGGGTATTCGGTACTATGGGGTGGTATTTATGGATTTTCGTATCATAATAACATTCAAAAAGTGGCTTTTGATGATAAGCAGATAGGTGTAGTTCACGGGTCTATCACTATTGATTCAGCCGTACACCCACATACACACCCTCTAAAAATTTATATTATATTGGATGGAATGCTTTATTCATTTAGATATAATCTTTGGCTAAATGAAAGATAGTGTCAATATTTTCGTACAAAGTGATTTGCAGGCGTTTCAAGAATGAAGTTAGCCACTACTAAGGCGGTGTTATCGAAAGCCACCTAAATGGCAGAAATTGAGTTATTTATTATAAAATTATCATGAAAAGGAATATGTAAAATGAAAAAAATTGCTATTATTAACGGTGGAATGCCCTATGAAAAATTTGATATTAAACTATCCCTTGATCGAATAACGGATGCTTTTGAAAAATTGGGGTATTTATATAAAATATTCGAACCATCAAATGACATACGTGTCTTGCATGATATTGAAGCATACGGTCCGGACTTGTGCTATGTTTTAGATTCCTATTATGTTGAGGAGGTTGACGGGGAATTTGTAAAATTTGATTACCGGAGCACGTTAGACAAAATTGATGTTTTATGTACGGGCAGTTCAATGGAAAGCGCAGCAATTTGTCTTGATAAATTAGAAGCAAAGAAATATGTAAAAGAACTGAATATCATGACACCTGAAAGTATTACAGTGAGAAATGAAACTGATTTATTATCAATAAACTTCTATCCCATTATTTTGAAGCCTATAAATGAAGGAGAGGGAAAAGATGTTTATCTATGTAATAATGACCAAGAAGCGATAAAATATATACATGAAATGTTGAAGAAATATAGTATTGTAATGGCTGAAGAATATATTGATGGCCTGGAAATAAACGTGGGCGTATTAGGAAATGCCAATATGGCTAAGGCTCTTATTCCGGTAGAACTTGAATTTCTAACGGGAAAAATATATGATTATACTGCAAAGAGTAATCATTATTCGGTCATACACCATGTGCCCGCCAGGGTTAATAACGTTATGATTGAAAGGATTTCAAATATTTCAGAAGCAATTTATCAAAAATTAAAGTGTAATGGCATAACACGAATAGATTATAGAGTAAGGGGAAATGAAATTTATTTTCTCGAAATCAATACCCAACCTTCACTTAGTCATACTGCTAATATAGGGGCTGCTATTGAAAAGATGGGGTGGAATTTTGAAACGCTTGTGAACAGTATCTGTACTGGTCAAGCTTCTTTGCTACACTTTGTTCGATAAATACCTAATTAAATCGAAGCTCCATTAGTGTTAAATAATGTAAGTGTCAAATCCTCCACACCTTGACAAAGCAAAAAAACAATCAATCTTCCGTATCAACCTGTGCGTTGACGGGAAATTGATTGTTTTTAGAAATCGTATCTTGATTGCGCAGGGAATACTGAAAATAAAAGCAACCTGATTTTAAAAAAACAGACTGCTTTGACCAGAGGCACTAAAATCCTCTAACTGCTTTTTACGTAGGGCTACGGTTTCTTCGTGTGTCATTTCAATAATTCCTCCTTCATGAAGGTATTATCGCATAGTTTTATCTTGAATAGTAGGTGTGAACTATTTGACACTTACGAATGACACAGAAACTTCTCTGCCATTCAACCGTTTTTGTACTTACCCGTCCTACTTTATAACATTCAGTATGATCCCTTCAAAAGCTTGGATTGGAATATCTATTCTATTAAACCCTTCGTCAACTGTTTCTAATTGTTTATCAGTCATCTTTTTTGATGGTTTTAAAATCTTCGTTTCGAATATCTCCGAGGGTGAGTCAATATCCGTATCGGTGCTAAAACATTTTTCCATTTTTACAGGATGATCATATTTGACAAAAAGATGCGGTATCGGTTTTTCACTAAAATTCAAAATAATGAGTAAGGTTTCGTCTTCACTGCGCCTTTCGTAGGCTAATACGGCAGTATCTTCTTTATCTTGAACCGGTAACCACCTGAAAAAATCGGCATTATAATCTTCCGCATAAAGGGCTGTATGAGCGGTATAAAATTGATTGATTGCGGTGTAAAAATCGCTTAGCTTAAGATGCTCGGGTTCTTCAAGCAATTTCCAATCAAGTGATCGACTTTCACTCCATTCTCTACGCTGTCCCCATTCGTTTCCCATGAAATTAAGTTTTTTCCCGGGGTGGGTAAACATATAAAAATAAAGTAATCGTGTTTGTGCTATTTTTTCTGATTCGGTTCCGGGCATTTTATTTATAATGGACTGTTTTCCATGAACTACTTCATCGTGTGAAAAAGGTAAGAGATAAAGTTCCCGATAAAAATAATCCATTGAAAAGGTGAGTTTTCCTAAATGAATTTTTCGATCTGCTGGATTAATTTCAAAAAAAGCCAACGTGTCATTCATCCATCCCATATCCCATTTATAATCAAAACCCAGTCCGTCATAATCCACCGGTGCGGTCACTTTAGGGTAGCTAGTGGAATCTTCGGCAATCCGCATAACGTTAGGATGGCGTTTTCCAATACCATCATTCAGTCCTTTAATAAAGGTTACTGCGCCTTCATTAATGCCTCTTTCTTTGTTACCTTGCCAGTATAATGCATTGCTCATTGCATCTAATCGCAATCCGTCAACGTGATAAACACGCATCCAAAAATCAGCTGCTGACTTTAGAAAGCTCCGGACTTCACCCCGATAATAATTAAAATTATAAGATCCCCATTCGCTATGTCCTGTATCGGGATCGGGGTATTCATACAGCGGAGTCCCGCTAAATTGGGATAATGCAAAATCATTAATCGCAAAATGAACAGGAACAAAATCCATAATTACACCGATACCTACCTGATGACAGCGATCAATCAAATGCATTAATTCTTCTGGTTTGCCATAACGAGAAGTTGCGCTGAAAAATCCGGTCACTTGATAGCCCCAGGATTCATCAGCAGGATATTCACTGAGTGGCATAAATTCAATATGTGTAAAACCCTTTTCTTTAACATAACCAATTAAGCTTTCACAAAGCATGGTATATGTATACCAACCATTAGGACCATCCTCTTGTTTTCGTCTCCATGATCCGGGATGTACTTCATAAATGCTCATGGGTTTGTTAAAATTTTTATTACGTTTTGCCAGCCACTCGTCATCTTTAAAAACATAGTCCTCTAAAGTTGTCACCACCGAGGCGGATTGTGGTCGAAGTTCTGTGCTAAATCCATAGGGATCGGATCGGTCAAGGGTTCGTCCATCTTTCTGACTTATCTGGTATTTATAGAGCATCCCCGAAAGCTCACCGGGTACGAATATACTGTAAATCCCCCCTGCGTCAACCGGTTCCATAGGTGTTCCCTCCCACTGATTAAATGCACCAATCAGCATTACCTTTTCTGCCTCCGGTGCATATACCCGAAATTCAACCCCCTTAGTGCCTTCTTTTTCAATTTGATGGTTTCCAAAATAGTCATAGGCATCAAAGGCTTCGCCTGTATAAAAATCATGTAAATTCATGCCGTTCCTCCGTCCTCTGTGTCAATGTTTCTATTATAAAGCAAAAAACACCTCACGTCTATTGCTTTAAACGTTTAGGTGTCTTTGACGTGTTTTGCTTCTGGTATTCCCTTTATTCCAAATACCTCATCAATCGATTTTTCTCTATATTGCATTGTTCATATCCGATATGGTAACTTTTTTCAATTCCTTTCGAATCACGGTCAATTACTTTCGTCTGAATGGGCTTTTCAGGTCTGAGGATATAAATTTTCTTGGAGGCTTCCAGTGCATCTAAAAGATCCATGGTTTCATTATAAAAAAGATGTCGATTCAAAACGGCTTCTGCAAATGCCGGGTATTTATGATAATAAATGCGTACCATTGTTTCATGACCATAGGGTTCTTTGCGATATCCTTTTTCTCTTGTCAGAATAACAACAGCTTTTTGATTTCCATCTGCCAATGCTTTTTTTATTGGTACAGAATCGGCAATGCCGCCATCCATATAAAAATGACCGTCTATCTCAACAGGGTGGCTCATAAAAGGTAGTGCCGTAGATGCGGCTACCAGATCTCCGGCTTCATATTCCATTTTTTCAAAAAATCGAGCTTCTCCGGTTTCACAATCGGTTGCTGTCATAAAGAATTGCTGTTTTGATTCATAATAAGTTTTCATATCGAAAAGATTATAACGCCTTGGAATCTCATTGTACGCAAAATTCCGGCTAAAAAAATTACCCTCTTTGATTAGGTTTCTAAATCCCATATAACGTTTATCCGGCATATAGGTTCTGGCAATTTCAATGCTGCGTTCCGGCTGATTTGATACATAATTAATCCCATTCACCGCACCCATTGAAACTCCGATGATGTACGGAAATGTAAGCCCACTTTCCATGAAACAATCCAATATACCCGAGGTATAAATTCCTCTAAAACCACCACCTTCCATAACAAGTGCTGTTTTTTCAGGTATCATATTCCTACCTCATCAACCATTCTCATCACCAATTCAATTTGACAGAGCAGAATTTTTTCTTGATTTTCAATGTCCATGCGATATGTTTCTTTCTCAATTTCCGCAACTTTTACGGTAATGGTATCACCATAAAATCCCTGATTTTTATAAATAATTTTGACTGAAGCAACTTCACCTGTTTTCACTTTATTGAGCGGAAGGGTTTCTAATGCCCATGCCAGATATTTGACATGATTCACATGGCTATTAAAGTCGATATCCAGATAGCGAACATTGAAAAGTTTCTCATCCTCCCAATTTTCTACTTTAGCGACACGTTTTAATTTAAAATGATTCACATGACCGCTTCCATATACATCAAATTCCGGCACGTTGGACAGTCTTTCCAGACGGTTTTCTTTCCGATTTAAAAGCATCCACTCCGAATCGCCTTCTACCATAATTTTTCCGTTCAGATCTCTGATGGCAAACCGGCGATGTGCTGCAAATTTATCAAAAGACATGGATTCGGTTTCCACTTTAACCTGATCATTGAAGCGTGGATACTCATGGTAGTGTATCTCATATTTCACGAGAAACCAAGCAAAGCCAATGGCGTCTAAAGCAACCGATCCAACGCCGAGTTGTTGGCTCTGTTCTTGACTGGTTTGCTGGAAATAATTCAGTGCGGCGGTAGGTTGCATTTTATAGTTATACGTGCATTCGTATCCGTTAATCCGCTGTTCTTTATCGTAAATAGTGCCCAATGGCAGCCTCCTTGCTATCAATCAATCCTAGTGCTTCTAAAATATAAGCGCCAGTGCGTCGCTCTTTTCCAGCGTAAGGATAGGCATGCATATCGGTACTGGGATTAAAGTTTAATTCAATAATACCAAAGGATGATTGAGGATCTTTCTCATCACTGATCACAATATCAACTCCACAAAAAACAGCACCTACTGATGCGGCTGCCTGAACAGCAACGGTCTTAAATACTTCTGGCATGTCGTCTGTAAAATCAATGCTGTCACCGCCGGTGCTGATATTGGAATTCCCCCTCAAGTATACAATCTGACCTTCTTTCAATACATCCGAAAATTGAAGTTTTTGTTGTTTTAAATACAATTCCGCTTGGTCGTCCAGAATGATTTTTTTAAGCGGTGCTTCATAACCATAACCACGGAAAGGATGATCATTTTTAAGTTCAACCAGCTGGGAAATGGTATGCTTACCATCGCCTTTAACATTGGCCGGCAAGCGTTTTAACACTGCCACCGTTCGACCGTCAATGACTAAAAAACGATATTCATGACCATGGATAAATTCTTCGATCATCACTGTTTCATCGTGCTCAAATGCAATTTCAACTGCTTCTAGCAAATCTCTTTCGGTTCCGCCATGATTAAAAATACAAATACCCAAGCCAAAATTTGTAGATTTTGGCTTAATAACAACCTCTTTGCCCACATAAGGGGCAATACGACGGGTAGCTTCATCATAATTCGCAAACTCTTCTCCGGCCGGAACGGGAATACCATGCTCGTTCAATATCTTCTTTGTAACCACTTTATTTTCCATGGCCAGAACTGAAATATAATTATCCCGCTCTGTTTTAGTGGCTTGTTTCACATAAGTTTTAGCATGACCTTTTCCAAGGGCAATAAAATTATCCTGGGGATCGATTTCTTCGACCCAAATTCCACGGGTAACGGCTTCTTTTAATAAAATTTGTGTGGATAACTCATAATTATCATAGCCTTTAAAGCGATAACGGGTATCATAACTTTCCTGTTTATAGGTTTTTGCTAAACGCATCATACCATCAATATACCCTTCTTTTTCCACAATTTCTGATAAGCGATGTGCATAAGTCGTCTTTGGATGAATGACTCGCCCCATCATCGTACGCAAAATACTGGCATTTCCAAGGTTAAGTTCTGTACTCATTTCTTCCATTTCTCGGATGATCTCAACGGCCCATTCCGTTTTTGAAATAGGTTCGCCGTCTCGCATTAACATCAAATCCGGTTCTAACCCCAATACGGCTGTTTTTTCTTCATTTTCAAGCCCTTCAGCTTGATAATTTTTAAAATCACTTTCAGGTAGCACCAATAAAAAGAGCATTAACTGGTGTAAAAATACTAAATCATCTTTGGCAACACCACATTTATCAAAAATATTCAAATCCAATGTTCTAATTTCAAGATATTTTATTCCATCATTTTCCAGTGATTCCAAAATGTTATCCACACCTTTAGCTTTCATTCGAATTTGTGTGTATAATTCTTTGGGTGCAGAAATCAATCCTTTATCCACAAATGTACGCACATCTTGTGTATATTCACTTATAGAATTGTAACTTGGAAATAAGGCTATCTTGTTTTTATAACCACAGGTAGAATTTCTGAAAGATGGTCCGGTTTTACAGAGATAAGACTCTTTTCCCACCGGTGTCATTTGGTCAACACAACTTTTAATATATGTTTTATGGAGACTGGTACTACATCCCATAAGATAAACCACCAACCAACGGTAACGCAAATAATTTCTGACTAGTTTAAGATACAAGGTATCTTGAAATTCCTTTCGGCTCATCTCCGGTGCAGATGCCTGATGCAATTTATCAATGAAATTTTCTTTAAACGAGAAATTAAAATGAATTCCCGAAATAAGTTGCTTTTTAGCTCCATATCGTTCAATCAGACCTCGACGATAATCCATATATTCTTTGGCGTGAACCGATTTATCGTAAATTGCAATGGGGATTTCATCGTCCTCTGGAATAATGCAAGGCATGGATTGGGGCCAAAAATATTCATCCCCTATTTCACTATTAATAATATCGCAAAGTCCTTCAAGCACTTCATAAGTTTTCTGAACCGTATCATAAACTGGGGTAACCACTTCAACCTGACTTTCCGAAAAATCAGTCGTAATATAAGGGTTTTTAAGTTTATTACCAAAAATTGCCGGATGTGGTGTTACCGCAAGTTTTCCTTTTTCTGTTACTCGCAAGCCTTCTCGTTCTAATCCAAAATCGCCCGTTAGTAATTCATTTTTTGTAAATGTATCTTTTAATATTTTTATATTCATTTCTACACCTTGCATTTCAAAATTTAAGTTAAATATTGTGTAATTATATCATAATTATATTGAAAGAAACATTAATAAACAATTGATCCATTAGATATGAAGCTCGCTTCCAAACTAAACCAGTCCTGTTTTTGTTATACTCTCCCTTGAGGCTTCATCAAAATTGACACTATACTAGCATTAGCGATCGTAATAAAAACTTGTTTCACTTAAAATCGAGTGTTATAATAGACTTAGTCTATTACAAGGAGGAGGATTTATGAATTTTAATGATTGTTACTTTTTAAATGCTTTTCATAAAGCACGTTTCAAGGATATGGCGAGACAAAATGGACGCATTTACCAGTCAACGACTGATCTGATCAGCGCCTATGTTTTTAGTTCCTCGCCGGAGCTTACATCAAAAACACAAGGAATGCTTAATGATAAAACCATTGATTTTGATGCTATTCTAAAAAAGGATTTAACGGCAGAAGAACGTTTATTAGTACAACTTGCCGGTAATTACTACGACAGTACACGCTACAAGAGCCCGGCAGTTGCTGATTTGATCAGTGGCTTATCCGGTGAAAGTTATACGGTTATGCTCAATATTTTTAAGATGTTTAACTAGAATAACAGAAAGAGCGAATCCATTAGCATATTTGGATTCGCTCTTTTTACTAATTCTATAATATTTAGTGTTGGTACTCATACCACACCATTTTTAATGCCGAAAAAGAGAATGTTTTTGTCTTAATCGACGTGCTACCATCGGCTTCATAAACTTTCGTAAAAATATAACTCTAAATTATTATTTACTTTAAAGGGATTATGTTAAGTTTTGGCTTTTTAATTCGTAATAATTTGTTTTAAATATTTAATAACAATATCCGCAAAACGATTGATATCTTTGATATACGTAAAATCTTTACCGTAAATCAATTTTTCTGCGCCTAGATCTTTTTCTTTTCCGGTAAAAACACCTAGCACCATAATACCTGCCTGTCTGGCACGCCGAACTTCGATGGCAGTATCTCGAATAGCTACTTTTCCACGATAAGATTCTTCTAAATTTTTGCTCTGATTTTTACCGACTTTAATATCGTTAGGTCTTCCATCACTTAAAATAATTAATATTTTATTATCTTCCGGACGTTTTTTCAAATCTTGAACAACCGTTTTAATCGCTAATCCATCTCGATTATTTCCGGTACAGACATATTCAAAAATATTATCATTTTCCCGAATATTTGATTCATAATCCCGAAAGCGTTTAAGAATAGTATAATCAAGAAAACTGCTGAATCCAATAACACGATTGGGAATTCCATTAAAAGTTAATGCTTCAGCCAGTACATAGGCCTGACTCGCAACAGATGCTTGATTTTTTCTCTGGGAACCGCTGGAATCAATTAGAATATCCACAACATAGCTTCCTTTATCGTTATCTAAAGTGCGAACGAATACTTTTGTATTACTACTTCTTCCAATACGCCATAACTTACTTGATACCAATTGTCCTTGGTCTGATGGAATTTCATCTTTAAATTCTTCCTGTACCAAAGTTCTGGCTATACTATCTCTGAGTTTATTAATATTACGTTTGTGAATACGCTTATTAAGACCATAAAACAATTTATTTTTTATTTTGTGGCGACCGACTAAATTTTTTTGAAATCCATTATCACAATTACTGCGTATAACACCATCGGTCATATGTACCCGACAAGTACCATGTACATCGCGGCAAACTTTGTTTTGAAGACGTCGTAATTCTGTCGTTGATAAATAAGATTTTCCATAATGATACGAAACTTTTTCATAGATCTTTTCCAGATCTTCTTCTTGTATTCGTAAAATCCGATCCGATTTAAGGTCACCGTTAAAACTACTTCCTTCTAGACTTTCACCTAATAAAGAATCTGCGATTTCATCTAAATTATCCTCAATATCTAGCACTTCTGGTTCATCATCATAGTATTCTTCGAGCATAAAATCACTAAAATCACTTTGCTCACCATGGTTTTTGGATTTTTCTTCAAGTACCTTTCCATCTTCAGAATAAACATAAAGCGGAAAATATTTAAGGTATATCCCCTCTAATCCTCGAAGCATTTCAATAGTATCATCATTGGCGCTCAGTGCTTTAATGTCTTTTAATAGACCTTGAGTGGTACTATCCATCCGTGGGTTTTTACCAACTTTTTCAAGAACTAAAGTATGTTTTGCTTTTTCTAAAAGATTATCGGTATGTAATTTATAGTAATTTGATAAAATATCATTATAGGCTTTCTGCCGAATATCAAAAATACCCGGGCGTTCCGTCATTATTTTTTCTTCAACAATCACATCTGTTGCCATCTGAACAAGCCCAAGTACTGTGTCTTTATCAAATCCGGCTCGAACTCTACTGATGATATATTTCTTTACACTTGCCCAATTAATATATTTTCGACGGCCTCCTGCTGTAATTCCTTGATAAAGTGCCACATCTTTTGAAATAAAACTTTTTTCGCCGACATCCATATTTTCTTCGTAATCTCCGGAAATGGTCCACATCAAATTTGTCACTCGGTTGTCAAAATCCAGATCATCATAGACCCAATTTTTTTTGTCACTCATTAGCAGTTCCTTTCCTTTCCGATTGAATTAATTTTTAGAAAATATCCGCAGTTGTCCAATCTTCACGAATACGTGTACGAATAACGTCATACACAATTTCTTTTTCATATTGATCAAAAGTTTTTCCTATGACACCCATGTTGATTGCCAACATTGGTTTTAAGCCTCTTCTAATTGTTTTGAGACTTCCCATAATTCCTCTTAAATCGACTGACTTTGTTGAAATTTCAGAATTCATAGATTTTTCTTGAAGATCTAAGAATATACCCGCAAATTGGCGTAGCATATCTTCTTTTGCATCCGGAAATTCATCGGTTAGTATGACCATTAATGTTTCTTCATCGATTTGTGGAATATCAATGGTCATAAAGCGCGATACCAAAGCTTCGTTAAGCTCTTTAGTACCGGCATATTCATAATTCATTGTTCCAATAAAACGTGTTGCTGCATGAAGCCCTATTTTTTCATAACCCGGTACATCAATAATTTTACGGTAATCCAATGCTGAATGAAGTACTACTAATGCATCATTTTTTGCCATGTTTATTTCATCAAAAACACCAAATCCTCCATTAACAGCGCATTCATATACCGATCCTCTACGCAGACGTACTTCATTATCAATAAAAGTATCGGTTCCAATAAGACTGGTACTGTCAGTATTAACATGAAATGATGTATTCCACTGAGGCCGTCCGAAAAGTTCACAAAGATTATCTGCTAACACATTCTTCCCTGTTGCTTTTGGACCGGACAGCAAAATATTTTCACCTTCTAATAATGCTGTTATGCACATAGCCCAAATATCTTTGCCGTAAAAAATCGTTTTAGAATCCGGTACACGATCTGCTAAATCGCCAACTGTAAATTCTTTTTTGAAAGCCTCAACATCGTTCAAAAGCTTTTCATCAACACCTTGTTCCACCAATTTTTGATATAATTTCATTCTGTCTTTCTCCTTTTATTCCTAATCAATTTAAATTTAATGTGTAATAATTTTTTTTAAATAACTGGTAACAATATCTGCAAAATGATAAATATTTCTTGTATATATAAAATCTTTACCATAGATTAATTTTTCGGCTTCTAAATCTGATTCATTTCCGGTAAAAACACCGAGAACCGAAATACCTTTTTGTCTGGCAATCCGAACTTCTTTAGCTGTATCACCTACGGCAGAACCGCCTGAATAGGCTACCTCACCTCTAAAGGGATTTTTATCACTGTTTTTTATTAGATGAATATCATTGGGTTTTCCATCACTTAAAACGATGAGAATTTTATTTTCTTCATCACGATTGATCAAATCATGACAAACTCCTTTGATCGCCAAACCATCACGGTTACTACCTTCACAATAATATTCAAAAATATTTTCTGTTTCTTTTAATTTATCATCATAATTTCTAAATCGTTTAAGTACGGTAAAATCTAAAAAGCAGTTAAACCCCATCACGCGACAAGGTATTTTTGCCTCAACAAGTGCCCGTGCTATAATATAAGCTTGGATAGCTACTTTTGATTCACGCCCTTTTTGGGAGGTACTGCTATCAATCATCAGATCAACTACAAAACCGCCTTTATCGTTGCTCTCAAAACGTTTAAAAATCCGAGAACAGGCTGTTTTACCCACACGCCAAACTTTAATGGCATCAATCATACCCGAATCAGTGGCCACCGGATATTTTTCACGTTCAGCTACCAAAGTACGTACTAATGCATCTCTCAAACGTTTGATTGTCCGTGTATAAACTCTCAATTTAGCATCGAATGCTTCTTTATTTCTTTGCTGATCTCGCCTTGCGTATTTTCTCTGAAATTCACCATCACAGTTGCTTCGCAAAACACCATCTGTATAATGAAGATGACAATCTTTATGTACCCCTTTACATAATTGATTTTTCAATTTTTTCAACTGGTATGGTTCTATGAATGAGGCACCACAAAAATGTTCAACTTGTTTGTGAAGATTATCAATTTCAGCTTGATCCATATAAACTACTTCTGCGGCAGCTACCTCGGTCATCATTTCTTCTTCTTCATCACTACTTTGATTTAATGCATCTCTTTTCAACAGATCTGCCACGGCTTTTGCAATAAAAGCTTCTGTATCCACATCATCGCCATGCTGAGAATTTAGAAAAGCAGATCGATCAAAATCCGGTACATTACTAAGATTTTCCATTTTCCGATACAGGGTGTCTACGCCTTCTAGTAATTCTAGCGTATCTGATGCACTTGAAAGTAAACGCAGTGCTCTACTAAAGGATACATGTTCATCACTGAACGCATGGGTATCTCCGTCACTTAACAATTGAAATAGAATAAATTCTACCTGATCTAAAAAGCACTTAGATTCGGGCTGTTCCAAAAGTTCGACCAGTTCACCTGCAGCCTCGCATTGTATATCTTTGACGCCCGGTCGCTCTTTGATCAATTGTTCTGTAACTACTTGATCCATTGCTAATCGTAATAAAGATTGCAATTTATCTTTTTTAAAACCATTGGTGCAACGCCAGCCCACATATGCATTGACTTGTTGCCAATTAATATGTTTACGTCGCCCTCCGGCAGTAATACCATAATAAAGGGCTATATTTTTTGATAAATTTGTTTTTTCATCAATGTTCATCTGCTCATCATAGTCACCGCAAATGGTCCACATCAGATTCGAAACCCGATTGTCAAACTCAAAATCATCATATTCCCAATGCAGATTTTCCTCCATTTTCCACTCCTCATTCCTTTTTTCTTTCTACAAGTTTACCACTAAATTCTTTAATCGGCTATCCTATGAAAGGGTAAAATAATGCAATTTAATCTTTTATTTATTTTGATTTTTCTTACCAACACTCATTGACATAGAAACAATAAAAATGACCATGCTTGAGTATTTTTACTCTTGCATGGTCATCTGATGTTCGCATTGCTTGAAGGTGTCACTCACAATTTACTTGTTTTCGTAAATCCCTAAGTAAATTCTCCAAGAGATGCTCTTTTTTAAAACATTAATTTTAGCCCATGCTTAAGAAAAGCGGTGCAAATACTAAGGATACAATCGTCATTAATTTAATCAAAATATTAATAGAAGGACCGGATGTATCTTTAAATGGATCACCAACGGTATCGCCGACAACAGCTGCTATATGGGCATCTGAGCCTTTACCGCCATGTACGCCGGATTCAATATATTTTTTAGCATTATCCCATGCGCCACCAGAGTTTGCCATCTGAATAGCCACCAAAACACCGGTTACTAAAGCACCGGCTAGCAAACCACCTAAGGCCGCTGCGCCAAGTACAAAACCCGTTAATAAAGGTGCGATAACTGCTAATAAACCCGGAAGAATCATTTTTTTCAATGCGGCTGAAGTTGAAATATCAACACATTTTGCATAATCCGGTTTTTGAGTTCCTGCCATAATACCCGGGAACTGTTTAAACTGTCGACGTACTTCTTCAATCATTTGATTTGCGGCGTCTCCAACAGCTTCCATCGTTAAAGCTGAGAATAAATAAGGTAACATACCACCAATTAACATACCGATAATAACAAGAGGATCAAGAATACTGATCATGCTCAATTTAACAGCTTCTGCATATGATGCAAATAAAGCTAAAGCGGTTAATGCTGCAGAACCAATGGCAAAACCTTTACCAATCGCTGCGGTTGTATTCCCTACAGCATCTAATTTATCAGTGATATCACGTACTTCTTCGGGTAATTCTGCCATTTCGGCAATACCGCCGGCATTATCGGCGATTGGACCATAAGCATCAACTGCAATGGTCATACCACAAGTTGATAACATACCAACAGCTGCCAGAGCAATCCCAAATAATCCACCGCCTTCAGGCATAAATTGTCCACCTGCCCAGTAAGCTACAAAAATAGCAACCGCAATGGCAAGAATCGGAAATGTGGTAGATTTCATACCTACTGCTAAACCTGAAATAATTGTAGTAGCTGCACCGGTTTCACATTGTTCCGCAATATGTTGTACTGGTTTGTATTTTTCAGAAGTATAATATTCTGTCAATTGACCAATAACAATTCCGACAATTAAACCTGCAACAATGGCTAAAAATGGGAAGTAACTTCCTAGCATATTTGTTGATAAGAAATATGCCGCAATAATCATAATAACACCAGAGACATAGGTTCCCATATTTAAAGATTTTTGAGGATTTCCACCTTCTTTACCACGTACAAATAATGTACCGATAATTGAAGAAACAATCCCAATACCTGCTAAAAGCAATGGAAATAATACGCCATAATTGGTGGCTTTTCCTGTTCCTGCTAATAATACAGAGCCTAAAGTCATTGCTGAAATAATTGAGCCCACATAAGATTCAAATAAATCGGCACCCATACCGGCAACATCCCCAACATTGTCCCCAACGTTATCTGCGATAACAGCTGGATTTCTTGGATCATCTTCCGGAATACCAGCTTCAACTTTACCCACTAAATCGGCACCAACATCGGCTGCTTTGGTATAAATACCACCACCGACACGACCAAATAGTGCAATTGAAGAGGCACCTAAACCAAATCCGGTAATAATGCTTGTGCTTTGGAAAATAATGTACACAACACTTAATCCAAAAAGACCTAATCCTACAACGCACATACCCATAACAGCACCGCCTGAAAAGGCAACGCTCAATGCTTTGTTCATACCACTTTCTTTAGCTGCATTCGCAGTTCTTACATTTGCTTTTGTAGCAACCTGCATACCGAAAAATCCGGCTAAAACTGAGAAAATCGCACCCACCAAGAAACTAATGGCAACCTGCCATCCTAAACCGGGTGTAATACACAATACAATAAAGAAAACAACTACAAAAACCACTAGCATTTTATATTCTCTTGTTAAAAATGCCATGGCTCCTTCGTGAATGTAAGAAGCAATTTCTTTCATACGATCGGTGCCTTCTTCAACTTTATTGACACGACCTGCGTAAATAACTGCAACTAACAAAGCGACAATCCCTATAATAGGAGCTATCCATAATTCCATTTTACTAATTCCCCCTTCGTGAAATTCCTAGAATTTTACAATTAACCCAAAAGTGAGTAGATGAAAGCTGATAACATAAATACAATTGCAGAACCAATCGTTATCCTTTCGAGAATTGCATAAATTCCTCTGGCTTTTTTACGACCGAATAATGTTTCCGCGCCACCTTCAATGGCACCACCCATACCTGCCACTTTTGCCGGTGAGAGTAAAATACTGATAAGTAGTGCAAAACTTGAAATAATTAAAAGAACGATTATAAATGTTTTCATTGTATCACCTCCGTTTTAATCGTACGAGTAATCTTATCATAACCTTAATGATTTTTCAATATTAAAATGAGCCTCAAAGATAATTTTGAGGCTTTTTTTATATGTAATCGATTTTAACCTGTAAAATTCAACTATTTCTTAATCAATGATACCCCGGTCATTTCAGCGGGAACAGGTATGTCCAGCAGGTCCAAAATCGTTGGTGAGATATCCGCTAAACTTCCATCATCACGTAAATCCACCTCTCCTGTACCGGCTATTACACATTCAACCGGATTTGTTGTGTGGGCCGTCCATGGTTTTTTTGTCTCGTAATCAATCATTTTTTCTGCGTTACCATGATCGGCTGTTAAAATAACATTTCCACCTTTAGCTAAAATAGCTTCAATCACTTTTTCTGCGCATGTATCTATAGCCTCAACAGCTTTTTCAGCTGCTTCCATCACACCGGTATGTCCAACCATATCGGTATTGGCAAAATTCAAAATAATCACTTTATATTTGTCCGTTGCAATGGCTTCTAATACTTTATCGGTTACTTCGTAAGCACTCATTTCTGGCTGTAAATCATAGGTTGCAACATGAGGAGAGGGTACTAAAATTCGATCTTCTCCCTCATATTGCTTTTCAATTCCACCATTAAAGAAATAAGTTACATGGGCATATTTTTCTGTTTCGGCAATACGTAGTTGAGGAACTCCTCTGGAACTTAAATATTCGCCTAAAGTATTACTGACAGTTTGTGGCTTAAAGGCAACTTCTACTCCTTCAAAACTACTGTCATATTGTGTCATACTCACATAATATACCGGAAAATAACCCCGTTCACGATTAAAGCCATCAAAATCCGGATCAATAAATGTTCGGGTTAATTCACGGGAACGATCTGGTCTAAAGTTAAAAAATAAGACTGTATCGTTTGTTCTTAATGTTTTATCCACTTCGGGTTGAATAATCGTTGGCATAATAAATTCATCTGTTACATTTTCACTATAAGACCATTCCATGGCTGCATTTGCTGTTTCTGATACATTTCCTTTGCCAAGAACAATGGCGTCATAGGCTTTTTCTATACGATCCCACCGATTATCTCTATCCATCGCATAATAGCGACCACTAATTGTTGCAATTTCGCCAACTCCCAGTTCAGCCATTTTAGCTTCTAATGCTTTGATAAATCCAAGACCGCTGTTTGGTGCGGTATCACGCCCATCCATAAAGCAATGAACATATACTTTTTCAACATTTTCTTTTTTCGCTAATTCTAATAATCCAAAAAGATGATTTAAATGGCTATGAACGCCACCGTCTGAAACAAGTCCCATAATATGAAGTGCTGTTCCATTTTCTTTTACATTTTTAATACCATCCAGAAAAACTTCATTCGTAAAAAAATCACCATCTTTGATTGATTTTGTAATTCTCGTCAGTTCTTGATAAACCACACGACCGGCACCTAAATTAAGATGTCCAACCTCCGAATTTCCCATCTGACCTTCCGGTAGTCCAACGCCTAAACCACTGGCAACGATGTGTGTATGGGGATATTTTTCATAAAAAGCATCTAAATTTGGTGATGGCGCCTCTAAAACGGCATTTCCTTCCGTAATTGATGTATATCCGTAGCCATCTAAAATGATGAGTGCTGTTAAATTTCCTCTCATATCTTTTATTCCTCTCTTATTTTAAAATTTTTTAAAGCAATAACGGGAGCGCAAAGTATTTTCTATTATACTCTACATCCCCCGCTATTATTATAACTCTTTTAATCACAAATATTCAATGTAAATGATAACTATTCTAACTTATCTTAAAACTTAACAATATTTGCAAAATCTGCTGTTAAACTAGCACCACCGACTAAAGCACCATCAATATTTGGCATTGCCATTAATTCCGCTGCATTCGCTGGTTTCACACTACCACCATACTGTATACGAACCACTTCTGCTACTTCTTTACCATACATTTTTTCAATAGTTTTGCGTACCCAGCCACAAGCTTCATCCGCTTCTTCTTTAGAGGCTGTTTTACCTGTTCCAATCGCCCAGATTGGTTCATAAGCAAGAACAACTTTTGAAATAGCATCAATATTTTTACAGCCTGCTTCAATTTGTCCTACAATTTTTGCTTCTGCTTTTCCACTTTCGCGTTCTTCTAATGTTTCACCGCAGCATACGATTGGAACTAATCCCAATGCTAATGCTTTAATTGCTTTTTTATTGACTGCTTCGTCTGTTTCATTAAAATATTCACGCCGTTCAGAATGACCGATGATAACATATTGAACACCAATAGCGGTTAACATTTCTCCGGCAATTTCTCCTGTAAATGCACCACTTGTTTCATAATGCATATTTTGGGCACCAATGCCGATATTTGTTCCTTCTGTCAATTTAACTGCTTCTACCAAATCAATATAAGGTGGACAAAAAACAACTTCTGCTTCGGCGTCTTTCAGTAAAGGTTTTAAAGCATTGATTAATTCTACAGTTGCGGAAATATCATTGTTCATTTTCCAGTTACCTGCAATAATTGGTCTTCTCATAATATAAGGCTCCTTTTGATTTTTATTTTTTATATATGCAAATTATTTAAATGAACTTATTTATCTTCTAATACATCAATTCCCGGCAATACTTTACCTTCCATAAATTCAAGCGATGCTCCGCCTCCGGTTGAAATATGACTCATGCCCGCTTCAAAGCCGAGTTGTTTAACAGCTGCCGCAGAATCACCGCCACCAATAATAGTAATTGCATCGGATTCTGCCATTGCTTTAGCCACTGCGATCGTACCTTTTGCAAAAGCAGGGAATTCAAATACACCCATTGGTCCGTTCCAAATGACTGTTTTTGCACTTTTAATAACGTCTGTAAATAAAGCCTGGGTTTTTTCTCCAATATCTAATCCCATTTGATCTGATGGCATGACATCAATAGCCACAGTTGTTGCTGGAGAATCTGCTTTAAATTCCGGTGCGATAACAACATCTACTGGTAATAAAAGTTTAACACCACTTTTTTCTGCTTTTTCGATCAATTCTTTTGCTAATTCAATTTTATCTTCTTCTAATAAAGAAGTTCCAATTTCATATCCTTTTGCTTTTAAGAAAGTATACATCATACCGCCACCGATGATTAATGCGTCAACTTTTTCCAATAAATGATTTATGACGCCAATTTTATCCGATACTTTTGCACCGCCTAAAATAGCAATAAATGGTCTTTCTGGTGCCTCAAGTGCTTTACCGATAAAATCCAGTTCCTTTTGAATCAAGAAACCTGAAATAGCCGGTAAATACTGAGCGATTCCAGCAGTCGATGCATGCGCTCTATGACAGGAACCAAAAGCATCATCTACAAAAACATCTCCAAGGCTTGCCAGTTCTTTTGCAAATTCTAAATCATTTTTCTTTTCTTCTGGTCTGAAACGAGTATTTTGTAATAATAAAATTTGACCGGTTTTAAGTCCCGCTGCTGCATCTTTAGTGACCTGTCCGATAACTTCTCCATCATCATTAAAAATAACTGCTGTTCCCAGTACTTCAGATAATTTTTTAGCTACTGGTAATAACGAATATCTTGGATCAGGTTCATTTTTAGGGCGCCCAAGATGAGACATCAAAATTAAAGATGCACCCTGATCTAAAATATATTTAATAGTTGGTAAAGCTGCTTGAATACGAGTATCGTCAGTGATTTCACCTTTATCATTAAGTGGCACGTTAAAATCCGCACGCATAATCACTTTTTTATTTTTTAAATCAACATCTTTTACTGTTTTTTTCATATTATTAACCTTTCTTAAATTTCCATTTTTTTGATAAAAAAAGAGGTCAAAAATGACCCCCCGTTTTAAAATCTACCGGTGTGGGGCAGATTTAGTTTTTATAATATTATTTCTAAATTTTATTATGCTAATTCAGAGAAGAATTTAATTGTTCTTACCATCTGACTTGTGTAAGAGTTTTCATTATCATACCACGAAACAACTTTTACTAATGTTTCATTATTACCCATATCTTGAGCTGTTGTTTGTGTTCCATCAAATAAAGAACCGTATGTAATACCAATAACATCAGAAGAAACAATTTCATCTTCTGTATAACCAAAAGATTGATCCGATGCTTTTTTCATTGCTGCATTAATTTGATCTACAGTCAATGTACCTTCAACAACAGCAACTAATTGTGTTAAAGAACCCGTTGGAACTGGAACACGTTGTGCTCCGCCATCTAAAACACCTTTTAATTCTGGGATAACTAAACCGATCGCTTTAGCTGCGCCTGTTGAGTTTGGAACAATATTAACAGCCGCTGCGCGTGCTCTTCTTAAATCGCCTTTTCTCTGAGGTCCGTCTAATGTCATTTGATCACCGGTATAAGCATGAACAGTTGTCATATAACCTTTTCTGATTTTTCCTAATTTATTTAAAGCATCAGCCATTGGTGCTAAGCAGTTTGTTGTACAAGATGCTGCCGAAATAACGGTATCATCTTTTGTTAAAATATTTTCATTAACGCCGAAAACAACGGTTGGCAAATCATTCCCTGCGGGAGCAGAAATAACAACTTTTTTAGCGCCTGCATTAACATGAGCCATTGATTTATCTTTAGAAGCAAAGAAACCGGTACATTCTAAAACAACATCAACGCCAATTTTGCCCCATGGTAAATTTGCAGGATCAGCTTCTGCGTAAATTTTAATTTCTTTTCCATCAACAATAATCGAAGATTCTTTAGCTTCCACTTTGTCCGCTAATGCATATCTTCCTTGGGCGGAATCATATTTTAATAAATGTGCTAACATTTTTGGGCTTGTTAAATCATTGATTGCTACTACTTCATATCCTTCCGCACCAAACATTTGTCTGAATGCCAGACGACCAATTCTACCAAAACCATTAATTGCAACTTTTACAGACATTTTATCTGCCTCCTTAAAATATATAATACTTTTTTATAATTTACGAATGATTTCTTTTGCTGCGCTCTCATCCGTTATTAACACCATATTTTCTTTTACTCGGCTGACACCAATAATAGCATCTGCTTTTAAAGCACCACCGGCAATCGCAATCACATGTGGAATACGTTTATAATTTTCAATACTGATTCCAATCGTGCTGGATGGTGAAACAACCTTGCCGTCAATATCAAAATAATGACCAAAAGCTTCGCTTACTGCACCTTTTTTCAGAATTGATTGTTTTTCATTTTCCTTAAGATTACGCCAATCGGCCAATACATCCGCACGACCAATTCCAAAGACAAAAATATCAATATCATCCATTTTATTAAATACCCGTTTAATTTCCGGATAATCTTTTAATGCTTCTAATAATCGACTATCAATATTATCAGGTAGATGAAGTAATTCATAATTAGCATGAAGTTTAAGCCCCATTTCAGCCACAACATTATTTGCTTGCGTTGAGTGGCTTTTACCAATACCGCCTCTTGCCGGAATAACATAAACATCAGGATAAAAAGCCTCTCGCATCTGTTCTGAAATTGTTGCTGTACTTGCACCACCGGTTAATGCTAAAATATCTTTATATTTCATAATCGATAGTATGTATTTCGCTCCGGAACGTCCCATGAATTTTAAAACCTGATAATTCATGTCCATATCACCCGGAGATACAATCACCTTTTTAAGATGCAATTTTTCTTCAAGCTCACGTTCAAGCTGTTCTAACCCATTATAAGTATAAAGCATTCCTTTCAGCTGAACAATTATTTTATGTCCAAGTTCGGAGAGAACAACACCTTGACGTTCGACTTGAAGTAGTTTTTGGTTTTGTAAAAAATCAATTTCATTTCTGACCTGACGCTCACTCATATCAAGTACAAAAGCAAGATTTCTTCTGCCAATTGGCTCTTCGCTTTTAATTGTTGATAAAATATTATAACGCATCTCAATCATCGAGCCGATTTCTGGCACAACAAGACGCTGTAAATCGACCAGCTCTTTACTAATTTTTATATTTTCACTTTCCAAGTTTTCACTTCCATTCTATGCTTCAACGTGTATGCTCGTTTTTGTTCCCGCTGGGACAAATTTATTATATACCACTTTTAGACATATTTCAAGCTAAAGTTTTTAATTTTTTCAAAATTAAAATAATTATAAAAACCGATCATAAAAGATACTATTTCTTTCCATGATCGGCCAATTTTCAACGAAAATTTTTTCGTTTTGATGATGGAAGAATATTCAGTGCTTCCCTATATTTTGCAATTGTTCTTCTCGCAACATCAATCCCTTGTTCTTTTAATAGCTCCACAATCTTTTGATCGCTCAACGGTTTCCCTTTATTTTCACCGTCAATCATTGCTTGTATTTGATGCTTAATTGATTCAGAAGAGACATCTTCCACACCTTGAGCAAAACCCCGTTTAAAAAAGAACTTAAGTGAAAATGTACCCTTTGGCGTTTGTATATATTTTCCACGGATGGCTCGACTGACCGTCGACTCATGAACGTCGATCATATCAGCGATCGCCTTCAAAGTTAATGGGCGCAAATCTTCAACACCTTCTCTGAAAAATTTTTCCTGATAATCGGCAATTGCTTCAATCGTTTTGCGAATTGTCTCTCTGCGTTGCTCAATACTTTTGATCAAAAAAGCGGCTGAATCCAATTTTTTTTCAATATATTTTTTAGTATCCTGATTCTCATTTTTTGTTTTTAACATACCCTGATAAAAAGAATTGATTTTTAAACGTGGCGCTGAAATATCATTAATTTGAACAACCAGTTTATCATTAACCCATTCAATACTGCCATCTGGTATAACATATTTTACACCATCAAAATTTGTAAATTGGCGTCCCGGTTTTGGTTCTAATGTTTTAACAAATTCTTTAAACTCAACAACCTCTTCAATTGATAGACCAATCACTTGACTGATCCGTTTGAACTGATTCTCTGCTAAATCATTTAAATGGTTATTAATGATTTCCAAATACTCATCATCATCGTATCCTTCTTGCATAAGTTGAATCAATAAGCATTCTTTAATATCTCGAGCTCCAACCCCTGCAGGATCAAACTGTTGTATAATCTTGATTATTTTTTCAACCATATCCTGATTAACGCCAAGTATATCACAAATATACTCTATATTAATAATAAGATAACCGTTATCATCAATGCAGTCAATAAGGTATTCGCCGATTAAATTTTCTGTCTTACTTAATTTTTCGGCATAAACGTGAAATTGGAGATGCAAATATTCATTAAGCGTCGTTTCATAATATGAAAATTTTTCGAAATTAAATTCATCATCCGGATCATAGTTAATTGAAGGTGCGCTTCGATACTCGGTAGATTGCATATTTTGAAAATAATCTTCCCATTCAATTTGATCTTTACTTTCTTCTTTTTTCGCAACATCTTCTTTAACAACTTCCATAGACTCCATTGGACTATCATTAAATTCTAAAATCGGATTTTCAAGTAATTCCTTATCAATAAGGTTGTTCAGCTCCATTGATGTTAATTGTAATATCTCGATCGCTTGTTTCATCTCTGTTGTCATCATTAATTTTTGTGTCTGTTTTAAATTTAAATCAACCTTAATGTCCATCTTTTATATCCTTTCCTTAATGAATTCAGTATATCATTTTCAAGAGAAAAGTGCAATGAAGGGATCACTAATTACCGTATCTTTTTAATTTTTACAAAAACATTGTTACCGGTAATGGTTGTATTTGATATTTCTTTGCAAACACATGTGTTCCTAATTGTTTAACCGGCATAATTCCTAACAAGGAATTCGTTAAAAAACAAGCTTCAAAATCCTTGACATTTTCAGGATAAATAGTAGTATCTATTACTTTTTTGGTTTTATAAACATAATCTCTCATAATTCCCGGCAATAAACCTGAGGAAATTTTAGGCGTATAAATTTGTTCTTTCTTTATAAAAAATACATTAGTCGTTGTGCCTTCCGTAATTGCTCCTTTTGTATTCAAAAATAAAACTTCATCTAATCCTATTTTTGCAGCATGACGTTTTTCCAAAATGCAATCCCCATAATTCATTGTTTTATGAAAGGTTAATGCTGAGGTTTCATTTCTGAGCACCTTGCTGTAATCTAAAGTAAACCCTCTTTCATAATGCTCTTTTAGATATGGATTATCTCGAGTAGAAAAAATTTTATTTTGAGGGGATACCATTATTTTTAAAACCCCATGGTCCATCGGATGTTCTTTTAAATAATCGATCACTTCCTCTTTTAACACCCTTCCCGAAATTTTTAAAAAATTCATAGAATTTTCCAAGCGTTTTAAATGGGCTTCTAAAAAAATAGGTTTTTCTTTTTCTACCGCAATTGTCTCAAACACACCTAAACCAAAAGCATAACCCTCGTCAAAATTAATTTTCATGGATTACCTCATCGCTTCTAAAAGAGCTTTGGCTTTTTGAAGCGTTTCCTCATATTCAAATTCTAGTTCGGATTCATAGGTAATACCTCCACCAACACCCAAATAATAAATACCATCTTTATAAAGTGTACTTCGAATGACAATATTAAAATCACAGTCTCCATCCAATGTTAAATATCCCATTGATCCGGTATACAAATTTCGTCGGCTGTGTTCCAATGTATCAATGATTTCCATAGCTCTGAGTTTTGGTGCTCCGGTAATCGATCCTCCTGGAAACGTGCCTTCAATAAGATCTAATACTGTTTTATCTTCTTGTAAATCACCCACAATATTAGCTGATAAATGGAATACAGTTGCATAAGTTTCAATAGTAAAAAGTTCCGTTACTTTAACCGAACCCGGTTTGCAAACCTTGTTTAAATCATTGCGCTCTAAATCTACAATCATCAATAATTCACTTTGATCTTTTTCTGAATGTATTAATTCCTCTTTCATTAAAGCATCTTCTTTTGCCGTTTCTCCACGTTTTCGAGTGCCTTTAATCGGTCGGGTTTCTACATGACCATCTTTCATTTTCAAAAAACGTTCAGGCGAAGCACAAACGATTTGAAAATCACCACCGTTAAAATATCCACCAAAAGGAGATGGGTTTTTCTCTCTTAAAGTACAAAAAACATCATATGGCTTTTTTGAGCTTTCAATTTTTAAATGTTGTGTCAAATTAGCAATATAAATATCACCTTCAATAATATAATCAATCGTATCTTGGACAGCTTTTAGATAATCATTCTTTTCAAAATTCGGTCTCACCTTAATTATTCTTTTCTTTTCTTCTATTTGACTATTTCTTGTCGAATTCTCAATTTTACAAATTAGCTCTCGGAGACAACAATCAGGATCTTTTAATTCTCCGTTTGCTACTAAAAAGATTTTATTTTTTACATGGTCCGCAATAATAAACACATCATAAAAATTTAAAATAACATCAGGAATATCAACCGTCTGTTGTTCTGATCCATGGACTTTCATTTTTTTACGTCCGTAATCATAAGAAAAATAACCGATAGCGCCTGAAATGATCGGCAATCCAGTCTTTTGTTTTTTGACTTTATTTTTTTTTAAATAGTCTTTTGTATATGTTTCAAACTCACAATCACAAACTTCTCCGTTAACTTTAAAGTTTTTTCCTTTCGCTAATTTCAAATAAGGAAAAAGACCTATTATTGAATATTGTCCTAAATGATTTTGTAAGGAAGAATCTAAAAACACAGCATCTTCTTCGTCTTTAAATAAATGAAAAATCTCATGGATCTGTATATCCATTTTAAGCTCAACTATTTTATACATATTGACACTCCTCATTTATCGAAATTTTGATAAAATTTTCAAGTAGTTCATACCCATATTCGGTCAACACGGCTTCAGGATGAAATTGAACACCAAAAACAGGTAACCTTTTATGAGAAATAGCCATAATCGCACCCTCTTCAGCTCTGGCTGATACTTCAAATTCCTGAGAAAGACTGTCTTCATCAATGACCAAAGAGTGATATCGAGTCACTTTATAACGACTCGGAAGATTTTCAAATAATCCTGTACCCCGATGTACAATGGACGTAACTTTTCCATGCATGGGGATTTTTCCTTTTATAATCGATGCACCAAAAGAAGCACCAATCACTTGGTGCCCTAAACATACGCCTAAAATAGGTATTTTATTTTTAAAATTTTTAACAATATCGATTGAAAGCCCCGCAGCTAATGGGCTTTTAGGTCCAGGAGAAATAATAATCCCTTGAGGATGGAGTTCTTCAATTTCTTTTAAACTAATTTCATTATTCCGTTTTACCAGAATTTTTTCACCAAGTTCTTCAAAATAAGACGATAAATTGTAAACAAAAGAATCATAATTATCAATCATAAGATACACAGAAAAAGTCCTCACTTTCGCTTAATCCTACAATCGTTAATCCTCAAGTGAGTCTAAAGGTCCGTAATGTGTAGCTTTGAATATTATACCTAAAATAATTATCTATTTCAACTCTTTTAAATTTTTATAAAAAAAACAAGCTACAGAAAACACTGTAAACTTGCTAGATAATTTCTTAATTAAATGGTGCCGAAGGCGGGACTCGAACCCGCACGTTATTGCTAACAACGGATTTTGAGTCCGTCACGTCTGCCAATTCCATCACTTCGGCTTAAAATAAAACATACTACTGTAAATCAGGTACGTTTTATATATTAGCATAATTTAGACAAAAGATCAAACAAATTTTTCACTTTTTTTCAATCTCTATAAATGAGTTTTGATACGCACTTATAATTTTCTTAACACAAGCTTCTTCTTCCAATTGATCGGTTTGTATAATAAGATCACCAATTGTATAAAAAGGACCTCGTTTCTCCATCATTTGCACTATCTTTTCAAGTGTATTTTTACTATTAAGCAGTGGTCTTTCACTGTTTTTTTGAACACGCCGATAAATACTCTCCGGTTTTGCCGTGAGTGTTACTAAAAAAGTATTTTCTTTTAATATTCGGCGATTTTCTTCATTCAAAATAATTCCTCCACCGGTTGAAATCAGAATATTCTCCTGCTTTAATAATTCTTTAAGCAGGGCATTTTCCATTTTTCTAAAGGCTTGCTCGCCCTGGCTTTTAAAAATATCATTGATACTTTTCCCTTGATCATTTTGAATCAATACATCGGTGTCCATAAATTTAAGCTGTAATTTTTGGGCTATTTTTTTACCAATTGTTGTTTTTCCTGTTGCCATATATCCAATTAAAGCAATTGTTTTTTCTCCCACCTTACACTCCCAACTTTTCCCGTAGCCGGCTAATCTCTTTAATTGTCAATTGTCCCGGTGCTGTACTTTCTTTCCCTGCTACATAGGTTAGCGAACCACCTATAAAATCAGGAAACACCCTGGAAATAGTTCCTAAAGAACCCATTGATATAACAATTATTGGTTTTTCACTTTTCATACCATATGTATAGGCCACTTCAATTTGTCTTTTTACATCATCCTCATTTTCTGCATACATTGCCAATTTTAAAACATCGGCACCCTTAGATTCCATTCTTTTGAAAATATCCATCATCTTTTCTGCTGAATAAGTTTTATGAAAATTATGATGCGATAACAACAATCTTACCGAGCTATCCGAAATCAAATTTTGTATCTGACCCAAAAACGCATCCGAACTATCCAGTTCAATATCAATATAATTCGCCATACCTTTTTCAATCCAATAAGTAATAAATTTTAATCGCTCTGATTCTGCTACATTACGAAAACCTCCTTCATTTACATCTCTAAAAGTATAAATAAGTCCGGTTTTTCCTATTTTTTGTTTAAACCCCTTTAACATCTTTTTTTCTGTTTCAAAACAATCTTCTAAAAAATAATCTCTTCGCCATTCCAGATAATCCGGATTTTGTTGAATTGCATTATCTATTTCACACCATAACGTTTCTTCATTTTGAGAAACTAATGGAATACATGTTGCGTAATGTTTTTTTTGTAGCATTTTTATCCCCAATTTTTTTAGTTTAAACCTATTTTATTATAATTGATTTATCTCTAAACTGCCACTACTATTTTATTAATCGATATTCCATTTTGATAACTTTCTTTGTGGTCGGATCAATCAACGCTTTTCCGATAAATTCTTTTTTATATTTATTTTTACTGCATTCTACCGTTATTTGTCGTGCTGTATCAGAAATAATCTGAACTTTTATATGACTTATAACCTCATTTTTATCCATTATCTCTTTGTCTGTTCCGATATATGCTAAATCTTGATTCAGACAAGCTTCCACTTCATCAAAAGCACTTTTTCCCGAAAGCATACAGCATTGATAATCCCGATAAGTTTCATTAATCTTTAAATCAAAATTAATTTGAGGTAATAAAATAGCCGCAGTACCAAAAATTAGTGCTAAAATAATCAATACTACCGGTAATGCATGACCTTTATTCCACATGAATAACCTCATTCGGATAAAATACAATTATTTTTAATTCTTTTTTTTGATCTTTTATTTTTATAGTAATGAGAATATTATTTCCCTCTGCCGACATATTAAAACTTTCAATTCGATCCGCAATTTGACTTTTTCCACCTAATCCAATACTTGACAAATGTATTTCATTTACTTTATATCGGTTTAAAATTTCAGACGTTTTATCTAAATAATAATAATTATAGTACTGATATTTTTCACTTTCCATATCCTGCAAATAAACCACACCTTTTTTTTCATATATTTTTTCTGATTTTAAAATTTGTTTCTGAAAAAAAAGATGCAAATCACGTACGTTTCGACCTGAGCCTTCGGTATATTTTATTTTTTCGTTTACTCCCATTAAAAATTGAAATGTCGATAATAGCAACAATAAGATCATCGACACCATTGCAAGTGTTACGATCAACTCAACAAGTGTATAGCCTTTTTCATTCATAATATCCACCATAGAATTTAGCATAAAAATAGTGTTCATGTCTTAGATATCCGGTATAAATCAATTTAATCTCATACAAATTTTTAATATTTGGCACAACCTCTAAAATAAAATGATAGTTGGGATATTTTAGAACAATTTTTTCAATTAAAAGGATACTTTCTTCTTTTGATGTCACCTTATTTTTATGTACTTGCCCTTTTATCTCATCAACAAGTTCATTCACTGTTATACTTTGATTCAGCAATTCATCGGATTTTATATTACCGGTAATCATCACATTATAAAGTGTTAGCATTGAAACAATACCCATAGCTAATATTGCCATCGCTACAATAACTTCAACTAACGTGAAACCTTTATTTCCCACTTTATCTTTCATTTTGTAAGATAAATCCTTCCTTTTCCAATTTGTACAATAAGTTCTTTCTCTGTTTTATTGTTACGCACAAATTCTAACGTTCCCCCCGGACTAGCCGTTCCCATTGGACTAAATCGAATTTTTTGCCTTAACAAATTTCCTTTTAATTTTGAATGTTTGATTAGCATTATTTCTGAAACATGCCTATTTTGAATTCGATCATAACATGAAAATATAATTTTACTATCATGAAAAGTAACTGTGTTACTCATCAGATCTCCCAACATCATCGTTTCATTTTGCAATTGAATGATCTTATTCAAAACCATCTGACACTCTGTATCAAAGGCACACGTTTCAATCCCCTTACTAACTGATGCACCTAATCCAACAAAGGGGACCATCAATAATGCCATTATTGCCAAAACTACAATGAGTTCGATCATTGTCATTCCTCGTTGATCAGACATACTGTTTTAATTAGATGGTGGAGCCAATGTAACACTTCCATTGGTTTCATTATAAACAAAATTTTTTCCTGTTTGCTGAGCTTTAATCTCTGTATTTTTCAGATATCCATCTTTATTTAATAACGTTACCAAACTGTTGAATTTTATTTTATCATCGGCTCCTTTAATCACCGGTAATACTCCCGTTTCCGCACGATATACTTCCACCGCTGTTTCAACTAACATACAATTTGAGGTATCCGTTTTTATTTTAGAATTCATTAAAACTTTTTCAAATTGCGGAATTGCCAAAGCTGCCAGCATTGCTAAAATGGCCAACACAACGACCAATTCAATCAGCGTAAATCCATCTTCATTTAAAATCTTTTTATTTATTATTTTCATTTTCTTTCCTCTCATTTAAACTACAATTCGGAATAACCCGAATAAATTTCAAATACAGGCATCATAATCGCAATAATAATAAAAAATACAAGCCCTCCGACAATCAATAAAATCAAAGGTTCTATTATTGTTAAAATCAATTTTAAATACCTTTTAATTTCATCGTTATAGTATTCTGAAACATTGATTAGTACCGTATCCAATGTTCCTGAACGTTCTCCCACTTTAACCATATGATAGAACGTTAATTTAAAAATTTGAGTTTCTTCAAAGCTTTTAGCTAATGTTCTTCCACTCTTGACATTATTTTTAACACCATCAATTTTTCCCATTATAAAACGATTAGACGAAAGATTCTTTACCACGGACAGTGCACTTATCAAATCAATTCCATTCGACAACAAAATAGATAAAGAATCCGCTATACGCACCATTTCAATACGTGTAATCATCCCTCCGATAAGAGGTATTTTCAAAAGTATTTGATCCTTTCGATAGGCAAAGTTTTCTTTATTCATCAATCCTTTGTAAAAAATAAAAAAAATAACACTTCCTAATATTAATAGTGGCCAAAACCGTGATATAGCACTGCTAATCAACATCAATATTTGTGTTGTCTTCGGTAATTCGCTTTGCATCGTTTCATATATATTTACAAAAGTCGGTAAGACGTTTGTTAGCAAAAAAAGAATCACTATTATTGCAACCAACAAAACAAGTATTGGATAGAGTACAGCTCCAACGACATTGCTTTTTAGGTTAGCTTGTTTTTCATAATACTTGCCTAAATTATTCATTATTTTATCTAAACTTCCACCTAATTCTCCGGTTTCTGCCATTCTTATAAAAAGATATGGAAAACTATTGGGAAACTGCCTCGATGAAGCCGAAAGACTACTGCCACGTTTGACCATTTCTTTCATATCCAAAATATCTTTTCCAAAGGCTTTATTATTTGTTTCTTGACCAATCAGATCAAGTGCTTCAACAATTGTTATTCCTGCTCCCAGCGTGATCGCAAATTGATTACAAAATATTCCCAGCGTTCGAGAATTTACTTTATGGTTCCATTTTTTTAGTTTCATTTTTAATTTATCCCGTAATGCATTGTTTTTATACCTTCTTCAACCGAAGTTTCTCCCTGCAAAATCGCTTTCCGTATACTCGTTGAAAACTGGACTAATCCATTATCCAATCCAATGGACAATAATGTGTCATAAGAATTTTTTAAATAAATCGCTTCCCTTATTTTAGAAGTAATTTCAAAAACTTCATAAAACCCTTTTCTTCCTTTAAATCCGGTATAATTACAACAACTGCATCCTTTAGGTTTATATAATATTTGTTCTTCATGTTTTACATTTAAATATTTACGTTCATACTCCGAAGCTTTATATGGTTTTTTACACTCTTTACATAAATTCCGAACTAACCGTTGTGAAATAATTCCGCGCAAGGCTGTCGCCAAAAGATAAGATGGCACACCCATATCTGATAAACGGTTAATGGTAGACACCGCATCATTGGTGTGAATTGTTGACAATACAAGATGTCCTGTAATTGCTGCTCTAACTGCTGTTGAAGCCGTTATTTCATCTCTGATTTCACCAATCATAATAATATTAGGATCTTGTCTTAATATGGCTCGAAGACCTGCCTCAAACGTTAAATCAATTTTTTCATTAACTTGAATTTGATTGATGCCTCTAAGATTATATTCAATTGGATCTTCTATTGTCATTATATTAACATCTTCACTATTTTTTCTTTGCAATAGACTATAGAGCGTCGTCGTTTTTCCACAACCTGTCGGACCTGCATTCAAAATTAATCCATTAGCTATATCCGTCATTAAAAATACTTTTTTTTCATCTTTCTTGGAAAACCCCAATTGGTTAATATTTATCAAAAAATGTTTCGGATTCAAAATACGCAAAACTATTTTTTCTCCATGAATGGTTGGCATAGAAGAGACTCGAACATCAATATCTTCAGATTCTACAGATGTAAGAAAGCTTCCATCTTGCGGTTTTCGGCGTTCTGCAATGTTCATGTTTGCTAATATTTTAATACGACTGATCACTCCTTCATAATCTTTTTCTTTTAAATTGCAAAGCAATTTCAATATACCATCAATTCGAATTCGAACTCTGATCTCTTGTTTTGCATATTTCTCAATATGAACATCCGAAGCAAAATATCGTACTGCAGAGCAGATAATTTTATCCACTAATTGAACATTACGCTCATTCGGCTTTTCTTGTTGTGCCTGATTTTCCCCGACTTCATTTCCATGTAAATTTTCTTTTTTTTTCAAAAACGACATTTTCATCCAATAACCTTTTCATTAATCTTATTACAAATTATTATTATAATAAATAAATATATCTTCGGTAAACTTTATCACTGTTTTTATTAATTGTCAACGTTTTCTATTAATTGTTTTAATTTCAACTATAATTGATCAGAATTTCATAAAAAAAACCGCTAAACTTTAAAAGTAATAGCGGTCAAACTGATTAAACTTGAAACAATTGTTTCAAGTTTAATCTTTCTATTATTTTATTTATTGTAACTTTTTTCACTAACATTCATTGACAAAGAAACACTTTCTACTCCATGGTCAAAATCAATTCTCCCGACTGGACATTTTGGCCTTGAGAAACGTATATTTCTTTCACTTTACCAGAACCATGCGCTACTATTTCCGTTTCCATTTTCATAGCTTCAATAATGATAAGCGGTTGATTTTCTACAACACTTTCACCTTCATTAACTAAAACTTTCAACACTGTACCCGGAATATTTGAACCAATTTCTTTGGCGTTATTGGTATCTGCTTTAAGCATCGTACTCTTTTCTTTCGAAGAAAGACTTCGTTTATCTTCAATATAAATTTCACGTCTAAAACCATCAATTTCAAATAGAACCGGACGATAACCTTCATCATTTGGAAGTCCGACTTTAACAAGACGTATAATAAAACGTTTCCCTTTATCCATCTCAACTTCAGCCGTTTCTCCTTCTTTAAGTCCATAGAAGAATACATCACTGTCCATACGCATAAAATCGCCGTATTCATGATAGAAATGAACGTAATTCTTAAATACTTTTGGATATAACGCTGCACTACTGGTTTCACGATCTGCTAATTCAATTCCGAATTCATCACGATATTCTTGTTTTATCGCTTCAAAATCTTCATCCGGTAAAAGTGCTCCTGGCCGAACTGTTAAAGGCTCGATACCCTTTAATACAATCTTTTGAAGTTCTTTATCAAAACCGCCTTCCGGCTGTCCGATCATTCCCTGGAAAAAATCGACAACTGAATTTGGAAAAGACAATGTTTTACCTTTTTCATAAATATTTTCAGCATCCAGATCATTTTGAACCATAAAAATTGCCATATCGCCAACTACTTTTGACGATGGTGTGACTTTAACAATATCGCCTAATATGAGATTAGCTTCCATGTATTTTTCTTTAACTTCTTTAAATTTATGACCTAAACCAAAGCTTTCAACCTGGCTTTTCAAGTTTGAATATTGACCGCCCGGAATTTCTAGCTTGTAAATTTCTGCGCTACCTGATTTAAGTCCTGATTCAAATTTGGAGTACACTTCACGTGTTGTTCCCCAATAATCCGATATTAATTGAAGATTATCTTCATTAAGCCCGGTATCTCTTGGCGTATTTGCAAGGGCGGCAACAATGGAATTAAGCGCCGGTTGACTGGTCAATCCACTCATTCCGTTAAACGCCGCATCTGCAATATCCACACCTGCCATTGCGGCCATTAAAACAGCAGCAACACCATTTCCTGCCGTATCATGGGTATGGAATCGAATTGGAATCTTCACTTCTTCTTTTAGTGTTTTAATGAGTTTAAACGCCGCTGCCGGTTTAACCAATGCAGACATATCTTTAATCGCTAAAATATGTGCCCCTGTTGCTTCAATTTCATGCGCTAAACGAACATAATAATCCAAATTATATTTTGTTTTCTTTGGATTGAGGATATCACCGGTATAACACATTGCAACTTCTGCTACTTTTCCGGTTTTTAAAACTTCTTCAATCGAAACTTTCATGCCATCCATCCAGTTTAGTGAATCAAAAATACGAAAGACATCGATTCCTCCAGCGGCAGATTCCTGAATGAATTTACGGACAACATTATCTGGATAATTTTTATAACCTACCGCATTTGCACCGCGTAAAAGCATCTGAAATAAGATGTTTGGAATTCTCTTTCTCAGTTCATCCAATCTTCTCCACGGAGATTCTTTAAGAAAATTATAAGCCACATCAAAAGTAGCACCGCCCCACATTTCCAGAGCAAAAATATCCTGACCTAAATAAGCTGTTTCTCTTGCAATTTTGATCATATCACGGCTTCTTACACGAGTAGCAACCAAAGATTGGTGGGCATCACGTAATGTCGTATCACCAATGAGCAATTTATCCTGAGACTGTATCCATTTGACTAAACCATCCGCACCTTGTTCATCAAAAATTTGTTTTGTTCCTCTTAACGTCACATCTCTCGGAATCACCGGAATATCAGCTTCGGCAAAATCAGGTTTGTTTCCAAAGGTTTCATTAACGACCATTTCACCAAAATAACGGATGACATTGTACGCCGGACGTTTTTCTTCCGGAATTTCAAACAACTCAGGATGTTCATCAATAAATTTTGTATTACAATTCCCTGCTTTAAAAACAGAATGTTCCAGAACATTAATCAAGAAATCTTTATTGGTTTCAACGCCTTCGATTTCAGCTTCTTTAAGTGCTCTAAGTGCTTTACGTCTGGCATCTTCAAACGTTCTCGAAAAAGCGGTTGATTTGACCAGTAAACTGTCATAGTAAGGTGTGATTTCAGCACCGGTAAATCCATTTCCGCCATCAAGACGAATACCGGCACCACTCCCGGTACGGTAAACATCTAAGCGTCCTGTATCCGGCATAAAATGATTTTTAGGATTTTCTGTTGTGACACGACATTGAATGGCACAACCACGGGTTGTGACCGCTTCTTGATTTTTAATGTTTATTTCTTTTGAATCTAACGGATAGCCTTCTGCAATTAAAATTTGAGACTGCACCAGATCAATTCCAGTCACTAATTCAGTCACGGTATGTTCAACTTGAATTCTCGGATTCATTTCAATAAAATAATGATTGCCGTATTTATCTACCAAAAATTCAATGGTTCCTGCGTTTTTATAATTGACGGCTTTTGCAAGTTTGATAGCATCCGCACAAATGGCTTGGCGTTGTTCTTCTGTGATACTTAAAGACGGTGTAAACTCTATGATTTTTTGATGACGTCTTTGAATTGAACAGTCACGTTCAAAAAGATGGACAATATTACCGTAAGCATCCCCAAGAATCTGAACTTCAATATGCTTTGGTTCTTCCAGATATTTTTCAACAAAAATCGTTCCGTCACCAAACGCTTTAGTGGCTTCACTCATGGCCGAATGGTATTCTTTTAATACATCTTTTTCTTCATAAACAATACGCATTCCACGGCCACCGCCACCGGCTGCTGCTTTTAAAATAATCGGATACCCTGCAATTTTCGCATATTCAATGGCTTCTTCATCCGAAGTAATGGGTTTTTCAACGCCTGGAATGGTCGGAACTTCTTCTCCTTTAGCCACAATTTTCGATTGTATTTTATCACCCATTTGTTCCATCATTGTATGGGTCGGTCCGATAAAAGCAATGCCTTCATCTTCACAACGACGTGCAAATTCGGGATTTTCAGAAAGAAATCCATAACCTGGATGAATCGCATCAACTTCTTTTTTCTTTGCCAATGATATGATTTTATCCATATTTAAATAAGCTTCTACTGGTCCTGTAGTTCCTGTAATCAGATAGGCTTCATCTGCTTTTGTACGAAACAGAGATAATTTATCTTCCTGTGCATAAATGGCCACAGTTTGAAGACCCAATTCTTGACAAGCACGTATAATACGAATCGCAATTTCGCCACGGTTTGCGATCAATACCTTATTAAATTTTTTCATTTTTCACTCTCACTTCACTATAAAATTAGAGTCTGCTTTATTTTACACAATGCAGCAGACCAATGTATATTTATTTATGTTACTATTATATAGAATACTTTAGCAAATTAAAAGAGATTTTTTATGATTTGAACAAAAACTTAATTTTTTTCACGTTTCATTTTTTTAATATAGTCACGCTGAACCTCTTTACTTTGATCCATAATCATCTGTAAAAACACGTTGTATAATCTTTTATAATTCTCATTTTGAATGGTATTGATGTTTTTTTCAATGACTTCTTTTTCGCGTTCGTGATCGAATATTTCCTCGTTATTTATGAATTTATATTCAGCAATCCGGCAAACTAAATCCATCCTTTTTTCAAAGAGTAATGCCATTTCACGATCAACTTTATTAATTTCATCTCGTATTTCTTCCATTTTTTATCCTTCTATCTTAATAAATCAAGCATACATAAAGCAGTGGTGGCTTCAACAACCGGACATGCCCGTATAACAATGCAAGGATCATGCCGTCCTTGTATTTCAATATCCATCTCTTTTTTAGTCCTAATATCAATGGTTTTTTGGGTAATTCCAATGGATGGAGTTGGTTTAAATGCGATTCTGAAAACCACTGGCATTCCATTTGTTATCCCACCGTTAATACCACCATTGTTATTTGTTGTTGTAAAAATTTCCGAATCTTCTATATAAAAAGAATCATTTGCCTCTGAGCCTCTAAGTGTTGTCATATCAAAACCCGTTCCAAATTCAAGGCCTTTTACTGCCGGAATCGAAAAAATCAATGTTGACAATCGACTTTCAACAGAATCAAAGAGAGGATCCCCTAAACCTGCCGAAATTCCTGTAATATAACCTTCAATCACACCACCTACCGAATCATGATCTTTGATCGCTTCCAGAATAACCCCTTGCATTTTTTCTTCCAACTGTGGGGTGTAAACCGGAAATAAATTATTTTTATAAGTTAACTTTTTATAAATTTTCCAATTTAGTATTTTTTCATCATACACATTACCGATCGAAACAATTCGACTACCTATTTTAATGGTCGGTGCTATTTCCTTGAGTGTCGCTTTTGCCACAGCTCCGGCAAATACGATCGGTGCTGTCAATCGTCCTGAAAAATGACCGCCACCCCGATAATCCTGAAAACCATTATACCGTATAAATCCACTATAATCCGCATGACCGGGACGCATCAAATCTTTTGTTTTTGCATAATCTTTAGATTGGGTATTCCCATTTCTAATCAACCCGGTTAAGGGCGTTCCTGTTGTTTTATCTTCAAATAAACCACTGACAATTTCAACTTTATCATCTTCTTTTCTGGGCGTTGCAAGGGCACTGCTTTTGGCGCTACGACGCCACATTTCGGCTTTTATAAAATCTGGATCAATCGGAATGCCGGAAGGTAAACCGTTGATCGTTACACCGATAACTGGTCCATGGGATTCTCCAAAAACAGAAACTTGAATTTTATTCCCCCAGATCGAACTCATTGATAATACCTCCCATTTTTTTAAAATCTTTCCAAAAATCCGGATATGATTTTCGCACACATTCTGAGCCAATAATCGTAACCGGATCACTGCAAGCAAATGATGCTATTGCTATTGCCATAGCAATTCGATGGTCGTTATGACTATCTACTTTTCCACCTTTTAAACACATCGTTCCTTCTATTGTTAGTCCTGTTTTGTGCTCTGTAATTTTTGCACCTAAAATAGTTAACGCCTCGGTCATCGCCATCAATCGATCAGATTCTTTGTAACGCAAACGTGCTGCATTGATTATTTCTGTTTTTCCATCACTCAACGCCGACAATACTGCTAAAATCGGAACCAAATCAGGATATTGTGACACATCTATAATCGTTCCTTTCGTCTTGCATGGTTCTGTTGTATATACATTTTGAACATTAGATATTATTCCATTCATTTTTTTAATGATATCAACAATCGCCTTGTCTCCTTGTTTCGAATCCTTTAAAAGATCTTTACACACTGTTTTTTTACCGAGAATTCCACCAACAAGCCAGAAAGCACCTTGAGAATAATCACCCTCTACACAGCATTCACAAGCTTTATAATATTGGTTTCCTTTAATAACAAATTTTTCATAATTAAAATTTTCAATCGAAACTCCAAATTTTTTCATCATATCCAATGTGATATCAACATAAGGTTTAGATTCCAATGGTGTTATCATTTCAATCACAGAATCACCCTGAATCAACGGTAATGCCAATAACAAACCCGTGATAAATTGTGATGAAATTTCACCCTTCAGTTGAAATATTCCCGACTGCAATTTGCCTGAAAATGTCAAGGGTAAATCTTGCCCTTCTTTTTCATGTTTATAATGTATTTTAAGCTGATCAAAAATACTATAGTAAGGCTCCATTGGTCGTTTAACCAATCTTCCCCGTCCAGTGACTGTAGAATCTTTAGCATTAAGCGCCATTATCGGAATAATAAAACGTAATGTCGATCCTGATTCAGCACAATCAATCGTTTTACCTTTTGCTTCCAGATTTGTAATACCTGAAATCGTCAGTGTGTATCGTTTTTCGCTTGTTTCTTTATATTCAATATGAGCACCCAATATTTCCATAGCTTTACACGTAGCCTGAATATCATCTGAACATAAAATATTATGAATAACCGTCGTACCTTCTGCCAATGCCCCACATATAATCGCTCGATGACTAATGCTTTTAGATGGTGGAATTTCAATAATTCCGCCTAATTTTTGGGGTATAATTTCAACTGTTTTCATTCAGTCTCTCTTTCTAGTTAAATAATTGAATCGCCTGATCTTTTTGAATTTTTACAATTTCTGCCTTACCTATCTTAGGAATAATACAAATATTAAGGATATCATTTTCAAACTTCTTATCTGAAAATAAAATATTTTTCACTTTATTCATTTCCATTTTTGGCATTTCATAAGGTAAACCATATGTTTCCAAAATCAATTGAAGATTCTGTAATGTTTCCGGCGTTGTAATCCCTTCACGTACACTCATTTTAGTAATCTGATACATCCCGATGGCAACACATTCACCATGAGAATAACCATCAAATTCAAAATAAGATTCAATCACATGTCCAATCGTATGTCCAAAATTAAGGGCTCTTCGGATACCATGTTCTTTTTCATCTAACTCAACCACATTACGTTTAATCTGCACACATTTCGCAATAATATCTTCCATATCATCCAATAAATCTTCCTGATACTCAAATCCCATCAATTTTACAAAAAGTTTTGCCGAACTGATGCAACCGTATTTGATGACTTCACCCATACCATCTGTCAAGTAATGATCGTCCAAGGTCTCTAGAAACTTGGGATCAATAATTACCAATTTAGGCTGATAAAAAGCACCGATCAAATTTTTTCCAAAACCTAAATCTACCCCGACTTTACCACCGACACTACTATCAACTTGAGCTAATAATGATGTTGGAATTTGCACAAAATCGATCCCTCTTAAATAGGTCGCTGCACAAAATCCGGCCAGATCACCTATGACACCACCACCTAATGCTACAATTAAATCAGAACGGGTTATGCCAAATTCTGAAAGCTTATAATATATTTCTTCAACCTGTGATAATGCTTTTGATGCTTCACCTGCCGGGACTATAACATTATATATTTCACTGCCAAAAAATTTAAACTGTTTCTTTACACCTGACAAATAAATTTTTGCCACATTTTTATCGCTAATGATGACTACTTTTCGATAGTCGCCCAATAGCTCACTCATTTCTTTTAAACGGTCTTTTAAACCATTTTCAATTAAAATTTTATACTCGTGTTTATTTTCTGTTGTACACTTAAATTCTTTCATGAGATACTCCTTATATCAATAATTCTTTTTTTTATGACTTACTCTTTTAAATTTTTATTATACCATATTTTCCATAAATATTATCCTATAACCTTCAGAAAATACTTTGCACTAATTAGATGCTTATTTTTCAAATATTCTTTTTTTTAATCCTTAAATTGCTATAATTTTCAAAAATATTTCAAATCATACTAAATTCATTTGATTTTCATCTATCTATCATATATGATAGATAGATAATAGTAACTTTACTAATTGACGTTATATTATATTCTAAATGGGTAGAAATATAATATTCTCTGTTATGAAAGGAATTCACTATGAACGAAACAAAAGGACCTATCGAAGAACTTGAAGATGATTTAGAAAAAACGATTAAACATTGGTGGCTATTTTTAATCCTCGGCATTCTTGCTATTGGCATTGGTATTTGGATGTTTTTTAATCCTCTTGGAAGTTATGTTGCATTAAGTTTTATTTTTGCAATTACATTTCTTGTATCTGGATTATCCTCAATTTTTATAACCATTATCAATCGAAACTCAATTCCGGCTTGGGGTTGGAACCTTACATCTGGTATTTTGATGCTAATTTTAGGAATTATTTTATTGGTAACCCCCGGTATGTCTGAAACAACTTTAGCTTTTTATGTCGCATTTGCAATTATGTTTGGTGGTTTTAATACTATCAATTTTGCCTTTACTCTTAAAGCTAGAAACGATAAGCATTGGGGTTTGAACCTTGCACTTGGTATTATCGTTATTATTTTATCCATTATTCTTATTTCTCATCCATTAATCGGTGCGATGACTGTTCTTATCTGGAGCTCTTTCGCTTTAATATCCTTAGGTGTTTCATTTTGTGTTATGGCTTATCGTCTGTCAAAAACAAACGCTGAAATGAAAAAACAGAAACTGTCATAGCGCCACTGAAGACTGTTAAAATAAATATCAGTCCTCAATATAATTTTTTATATTATACGTGAATCGAGGTGATCTTTATGAAAAAGAAAGATAAAAAGAAAAATATTTTAAAAAAAAGCATCAAAAAAGAAGCTGGTAAAAAGAATAAAGAGGTAACAAAAAAGAAAAAGGTAATGCTTGTCAAAGATGAGAGTATAGCTGTTGTATCTGAAGAAGATTTAAAAATTGCTTTTGATGAAATCGTTGATCAGTATCAAACGATACACAATATGCCCCAATTTTATGGTAATGACGCTCTTTATTATCGTTCCGAAATCAATATTTTAAACACCATCTCTGAAATACCCGGAGCCAATCTTACCGCTATTGCCAAAGCTTTAAATATTTCTAAAAGTGCTATTTCAAAAGGAACACTTAAACTTATCAAAAAAGAACTGATCACTAAAGATCGTTCCCCTGTTTCAAACCGAGAAGTCGTATTTAATCTCACTCCTGATGGTAAAGCACTTTACAATCACATTAAAGCAATACATGAAGATCTTTATGCCCGTACTAATCAAGTTTTCGAAAATCTTAGTTACAATGATAAAAACGTAATATCTCAATTTACAAAAAATCTCCATGATGCCCTTAGTGTATCGATTGAACAGTTAAAAAAATAAATAATATGTATATGATTCCGCAACAAGCCCAAGCTTTCTATTATGACAATCTTAGGCTTGTTTTAAATTTATTTTTTATCTATTTCCAATTCTTTATTATAAGGGAGTGTTTCTTTTGAATAAATGTGTTTTTCGTAGACTT
>JAVXTS010000010.1:0-50703 GCA_036642535.1 Eubacterium sp.
CATTCAAAATGAAAAACAATTTCACCTATGGTTTTAATACCTATTAAATTACTATAAAAAGGAGTAACGAATGAACGAAAAAATACTTGTTGTTGATGACGAATCTGCCATTGTAGATCTAATAAAAATGGAACTCGATTTTGAGGGATACCAGGTTGAAACTGCTTATGACGGTCAAGAAGCCGTTGAAAAAGCCCAAAGTTTTGAACCGGATCTTATTGTACTAGATATTATGTTGCCTAAAATGAACGGTTATGATGTATGCAAAACATTGACACCGATTATGGATGTTCCAATCATCCTTCTGACCGCTAAAACCGATATTATTGATAAAGTTCTTGGTCTTGAATTAGGTGCTGATGATTATTTAACCAAACCTTTCGACAACCGTGAACTGCTTGCTCGTATTAAAGCACATCTCCGCCGTTCTCACAAAACGCCCATCCCCAAAAAAAGCGATGCCATTATCAAAAATGGTTCTTTAAGTATTATGCCGGAAGAACGAATGGTTCTATTAGAGGGTGAAGAAATTCATTTAACACCTAAGGAATTCGATCTCCTTTATCTTCTTGCCTCAAATTTAGAGCAAGTGTTTCCTAGAGATACTTTACTTGAAAAAATATGGGGATACGATTATTATGGTGACACACGTACCGTTGATATGCACGTTCAGCGAATCCGTCGAAAAATTGATACACAACCGAATAAATTTATTCAAACGGTGTTTGGGATCGGTTATAAAATGAGGAAAATATGATGCCACTCACTTACCGTGGACGGATGATTCTTTATAATATCATCCTTTTTATTGCCACTTTTATTATCGTTATTTTTTGTGTTATTCAAGGTATTACCTATACTTATGTCACTCAATCAAAAAATAAATTAAATGTTATGTCCCAGGATGCATCCCTTTATATTGGGCAAACGTTAAAAGCGACAAACACAAACAATACTTTTGAAACCCGTTTTATTGATATGAGTATTGCTTTATCCAAGCACATCGCTCAACTTGAAAATACCCGTGTTGTTCTTTTTGATTCTTCCAGTAATCCTATTGCAGACTCTGTCACTTTACCGGATAATCAATTTCTCGATAAAGAAGTAGCCTTCGCCAAAGAAAAAAATACTTCTGTCATGACTTTGAAAAATATAGACCATACCAGTTTTCTTTATTACGTTTCACCCTTTATGGTTGATAATGAATTTTTAGGATATATTGGATTTATCTATTCACTTGAAAATATGGATTCATTTCTAAATCTTTGTACATTACTTTTTATCATTGGTGGCACCTTAGGTTTGCTGATTTTAACCGTTGTGACTTTATCTTCTTCCAAGCATTTTATACAACCCATTAAAGATCTCACGCGTATTTCCAATGAAATTAATAAAGGTAACTATAATGTAACGGTTCATTACAGCCGTGAAGATGAAATTGGCGCATTGACACAAGTCTTTAATCAAATGTCACGGAATATCAATAATGCCATACTTCAACTTGAATCTGAACGAAAACGACTGGCCAGTGTTTTAGCATCCATTGATGACGGTTTATTAGCCATTGATAAAAACGGAAATATCATTACTTCCAATTCATATATTAAAACTTATTTCAACATCAGTAATCCAAAGACAATTTATGATTTTCAATACCAGTCTTTTTTGAGGGATATGTTTGATGCCCTTAAAAATGGTAAGGATCACATTTCAGAGGAAATTGACTGTAATGACCGTAATTTATTAATTATCGGAAGTCCTATTCGAGAAGCCGAATATGAAGAAAATTATATGATCATTATTCGTAATATCACATCGACAAAACAATTTCAAAATGAGCAAAAAAAATTTATCAGTTCTGTATCCCATGAGCTTCGAACGCCTCTCACCACCATTATCGGTTATACCGATATGCTCACAAGAAGACAGGTAAATGATCCTGAGATATTAAATCGATCTTTATCCACCATCAACCGCGAAGGACATCGTTTGTTAAGACTGGTTGATGATCTTCTCAATGTTAATCAATTTGATAAAGCAGAGTTTGATTTTAAAAAAACGAATCTTGATTTACACGCTCTTCTTTTGGATGTTGTCGAACAGATGCAAATAAAATCCGGACAAAATGATATTGAAATTAACTATAAATCAGATGAGTGTCTCCCAGAAATTTTGGGTGATTATGACAGACTTCAACAATTATTTATTAACATTCTTCACAATGCCATTAAATATTCAGATAAAGGCGATATTATTGATGTTGTCTCAACACTTGAACAGGACAATATTGTTATATCAATCCGCGATTATGGTGTTGGCATTTCAGATGTCGAACAAGAACGTATTTTCAATGCATTTTATCGTGTTGAAGAAGATCGTGCCAGAAGTAACGGTGAAGGAGGTGCAGGGTTGGGACTCTATCTCGTTAAACAAATTGTTGAAAAACATAATGGGACAATCCGTGTCGATAGCCATGTAGGAGAAGGTACAAATGTTATTGTGACAATCCCAATTATTGAAAAAGCAATCTCAGGAGGTGGCAATCATGCGTAAACGAATCATTTTGGCCACACTTCTCTTTGTCGCAATTCCCTTGTTGTTTACTGGGTGTCGCAGTTTTCTTATTCCTCAAGATCTTCCTATCCCTCTGAACAACGACTATAATTTGAAACAGAACCAACAAAACAAAATAGAAATTTTATCTTTCGAAACAATCAGTAACGGTATTATTCAGGATATTTCTTATGATGGAACAACACTCCTTTTATTGAATATCGCTGAAGCTCCACCCATTACATTTAATATTGATTTACTAAAAATCTCAACTAATGAAAATAAATTAACCAGTTTTGTCAATTCTGACAAACGTGAAATTAATGCTCTTTTCGATGAATATTCAACAGGTGTATTTTATATCGAAGAAAACTTGGATACTTCCAACAACAAAATGTATAATCAACTGGTTTGGACTTCTCTTGATCGTAGTAATACAAAAACAATCTCGCTTCCCGATGAAAATGTCAGTAAAAATATTTGTACCTTAAACGATAATAATATTATTTATACAAATTCAAATAATGAAATAGTCGTGGCTGATTCAAAAGGAAATCGTACTGTTTATAACACCAGTCGTAATATTACCATTACATCCATTAATTCTTCGCCAAAGGATCATAAAATCTTCTTTACTGGTGAAAATCCTACTAATGAAAAACAGATCAATCTTTATTCTGCTGATCTCACCGGAAGTAGCGGTGAGATAACCACCACACTAATTGATGAAAATGTTCTTAATTTTGATGTCAATCGTCAAAAAAGTACTTTAATTTATACCCAAGCAAATGGTGATCAGCGCAGAATCATGTGTTATAATTTTAATACGAATATTCAACCAAGCGTGGTCAGTGAAGGTAATTTCACATCAGCTGTTTACGCCCCTAATGCTGAGCGAATTTTGTATTCTCAGTTTTCCAGCACCAATACCCGATCTTCGCAATCTATTTGGATTATGGATAATAACGGTAAAAATAAAATGCAATTGTCCGCCCCGCTGACTTTAACCTCAAAAATCATTTCGCATCCCTATAAATCAACCATTTATTTTTCAGTTGAAAAAAAATACGATGAATCTGTATCCGAAAATAAAGTTTCTTCCCAAATTTATCAAATTGACTACAACATTAATTAAAAAGATACGACCAAAATAAAAAATTTTGGTCGTATCTTTTTTTAATACTTTAAACCATTCTTACTTTCCCTTGATACACCATTCCACGTTTAGGATCAATTGAAATAAGTTTTCCATGTCCGATCACTTCAAGTGCTTTTTCAACACCCACGATAACCGGAATATTGTAATGTAAACCAGCAATAGCTCCTTCAGAACTCAAGCCACTTTCCTCGGTAATAATTGCGGCTGCTTTATCTAAAATCCATGAGATTTCAGGTGATAAAGATTTAACCACTAGAATATCACCTTCTTTAAATTCTACTGCATTATCCTCATTAATCAGCTTCGCATAACCGGTAACCGCTTTTGCACCAATACCAGTTCCGCTCATAATAGCATTTCCCACTGTATGGACTTTAATCATATTCGTATTTCCCTGAACGCCTAATGGTACGCCTGCCGCAACAATAGCTAAATCACCGATTTTTACACAACCAAGTTCAACAGCCGCTTGCACAGAATCATGAACCATTTCATCGGTATTGCTTAATTCTGGCAAGTAAATACAATACACACCCCACGACAAGCTTAAACGACGTACAGTCGGTATTTTATCACTAACGGCTAAAATTGAACATTCCGGACGATATTTCGATAACATTCTTGGGGTATGACCGGAAGATGTTGCTGCGATAATAGCTGTGGCATCTAGATTTGCTGCAATTTGAACGGCCGCTTCACTCACCGCATTCGTAATGGTCAATTCTCCATGTTCCGGTTTTTTCCGGTTCGTATATTCTTCGGAGCGTTCTGTTTTTTCAACAATATTGGCCATTGTTTCCACTGCCTGTACCGGATAAGAGCCTGCTGCTGTTTCACCGGAAAGCATAACCGCATCTGTTCCATCAAATACTGCATTGGCAACATCGCCTACTTCTGCCCGAGTTGGTCTTGGATTACGCATCATTGAATCTAGCATTTGAGTTGCTGTAATAACCGGTTTCCCCAGTAAATTACATTTTTTAATGATACTTTTTTGTACCAATGGCACTTCTTCTGCCGGGATTTCAACACCTAAATCACCTCTGGCAACCATAATTCCATCTGATACTGATAAAATGCGATCAATTTTTTCAACACCTTCACGATTTTCAATCTTAGAAATAATCTGAATGTTACCACCACCATTATTTTCAAGAACCTTACGAATGGCAATCACATCTTGGGGTTTTCGGACAAAAGAAGCCGCTACAAAATCAATCTTATTTTTAATTCCGAAAATAAGATCACTTTCATCTTTAGCAGTCAAACCCGGAAGATTAATGGCAACATTCGGAATATTAAGACTTTTCTTAGATCCTAAAGATCCACCGTTATCAATGGTACAATAAATTTCAGAGCCTTCAATACGATTAACTGTCAATTCAATTAAGCCGTCATCAATTAAAACTTTATTACCCACTGATAAATCTTCTGTCAAGCCTTCATAACTAACACTGATGCGCTTTTCATCCCCAATAATCGGTTTAACGGTTAGTGTAATTTTTTCACCTGTTTCTAATACCACTTTACCATCTTTTAAATCACCCGTTCTAATTTCAGGTCCTTTTGTATCCAACATAATTGCAATAGGAATATTTAATTCTTTACGAACTTCCTTTATTCGTTGGATTCGACTAGCATGTTCTTCATGGCTCCCATGAGAAAAGTTCAATCGTGCAACATTCATCCCATTTTCAATTAATTTTGCTAAAATCTCTTTTGAATCAGATGCCGGACCAAGGGTACAGACCATTTTTGTTTTTTTCATTAATAAAACCTCATTTCATTCATTATTTTCTTTTTATTTAAATTGATAAAACTTTCGCAATTTTATACATTTCTTCTCTAAATACTTTGGGCGTTGCCAAAGCATCTTCCAATGATACCATTTTATATTCACCTTGTCGTTGAATGATTACGCCACCTGTATGACCTTCTAAAATTGATTCAACAGCCTTATATCCCATAAAACTCGCTAAGTTACGATCAAAATGAGATGGTGATCCTCCTCTTTGAATATAGCCTAAATTCGTCCCTTTTGTAATCACCTGGGTCAATTCTTCAATTTTCATACAATAATCCCGATAACTTCCGCAGCCTTCTGCCAACATAACAATGCTGTGAAGTTTACCTCGATCTTTTCCTTTTAACAAGCGATTGCAAATCGCTTTTAAGTCCGTTTCAATTTCCGGAATTATAATTGCTTCTGCACCAACCGAAAAGCCTGCATACAAAGCAATATCTCCACAAGTTCGTCCCATAACCTGGACCACATTGATACGGTTATGTGAGAATGTTGTATCACGAATTTTTCCGATAGCATCAATAGCCGTTGTCACCGCTGTATCGAAACCAATGGTAAAATCACTGGCGCCAAAATCATTGTCAATGGTTCCGGGAATCCCAACAACACTGATTCCTAATTTTTTAAGAGCAAGTGCCCCCGTTAAACTTCCGTCACCGCCAATAATAATCAAATGATCAATACCATACGCTTTCAATACCTCAGCAGCGCGTTTTTGTCCTGCTTCTGTCGGAAAGAATTCACTTCTGGAAGTTCTTAAAATAGTACCTCCCTTTTGCAAGATATCTGCAACGGAATAAATATTTAGAGGAGTGATATCTTTCTCCAATAAACCTGCATATCCACGATTTATACCATAAACATCCAGTTTATTATAAACTGCTGTGCGAACAACCGCTCGAATAGCAGCATTCATACCCGGCGCATCGCCTCCACTTGTCAATATACCAATTTTCATTTAAGTACCTCCACTTTATTCTTACCCAAAATTATTTCCAAGTTCTTTATTAATTCATCACTAACAGTAACCCACAAGGCTTTGTCAGCGCAAAATTTCTGATGTTCTTTTTGAAAATATAATACGACCGGTGTTGTTCCCGGTGATTTTATTAAAACCGATTTAATTCTATTAAGCAAGGTTTTTTCTGTAAAATCAGTAAATCGAATGATTATTTTTCCGTCTGTCGCATTTTGTGAAGAGACCTGATATGTTGATTTTTCCTCATTCACTACGGTTGAATCTTCATTCAAATTTAAGGGATAAACTTGCTCACAAATAATAGAAACATTCATTTCTTCGTTATAATTAATTTTTCCACGAACTACTACAGCTTGATCAGTTACAAGTAAATGTCTATACTGCTCCAAAGAATTCGGAAAAATGACCACTTCCAAACGTCCATATAAATCTTCTAATGTCATAAATGCCATTAATTTTCCATTTCGAGTCATTTGTGTTTTAAGATCATCAATCAAACCACCAATGATGACCCGACCACCATCACGTATCCCTGAATCTTTTAAATCTTCATAATTATCCAACATACTACTATTTAAATTTACTTTATTTTGTAAAATAGCTTCATATTTTTCGAGAGGATGACCAGTAACATAAAGTCCCAATACTTCTTTTTCTGACGCTAGACGTTGCTCTTTTGAAAATGGTTTCACCTCCGGGAAATAGTCTTCTTTCAAATTTGTATTTCCACCAAAATCAAGCAGTGAGATCTGTCCGGCAAGACGATCGCGTTTTTCTTTCTGAATCTGATCAACCATCCGTTCATATCCCATGAGTAACTGAGCTCTAGAATTTCCGGTAAAATCAAAAGCGCCACCTTTAATTAATCCATCAAACATACGCTTATTCATTGATTTTAAATCAACTTTTTCACAGAAATCTCTAAAATTCTTAAATAATCCTTCTTGATCTCTAGCCGTCACAATAGCCGCAATGGCATTTTTACCTAATCCCTTAATCGCACCAAGTCCAAAACAAATTTTATCATTTTTTACCGAAAACTTATCATAACTCACATTGACATCCGGTGGAAGAACTTTAATCCCCATCTTTCGGCAATCCTCAATATATTTAGAAACTTTTTTTTCATCGTCCATAACAGAAGACATAAGTGCTGCCATAAATTCACAAGGATAATAATATTTCAACCATGCCGTCTGATAAGCAATAACAGCATATGCCGCTGCATGGGATTTATTAAAGGCATATTTAGCAAAATCTTTCATTTCGGCATAAATTTGATTTGCTACAAATTCCGGAACACCTCTTCGAATGGCACCTTCCACTATAATGTGATCTTCTTTATCCACTTCACCGTGAATAAAAACTTTACCTTCGGCATCCATAACGTCACCTTTTTTCTTAGACATAGCTCGACGAACCAAATCACTGCGTCCCATAGAAAAACCGGCAACATCTCTGAAAATCTGCATAACCTGTTCCTGATAAACCATGCAACCATAAGTCACATTTAAAATCGGTTCTAAAATCGGATGAAGATACTGAATATTAAGAGGATGCTTTTTATTCTCAATATATTTTGGTATCTGATCCATCGGACCTGGACGATAAAGTGAAATTCCGGCAATGATATCCTCAAAATTTTCAGGCTGAAGTTCACGCATAAATGAAATCATTCCTTTACTTTCGAGTTGAAAGACCCCTAAAGTTTCACCTTTTGAAAGCATTTTATATACTCTTGGATCATTTAAATTAATACTATTCAAATCAATTTTTTTCTGCTGACTATGGACAATATTTTCAACGGCATCACGAATAACCGTCAATGTGCGTAGCCCCAAAAAATCCATTTTAATTAATCCAAGATCTTCAAGCAAACCCATTGGAAATTGTGTCGTAATAATATCACCATTTCGATAAAGGGGTACATATTCCATCAGTGGTTTATCCGAAATAACAACACCGGCAGCATGTGTCGACGCATGCCGTGATAACCCTTCCATTGATTCTGCCATAGTAAGAAGACGTTTCACTTGGGGATCACTGTCCCTCATTTTTTTTAGCTCAGAATTTTCCTTCATTGCACACTCGATCGTCACATTTTGACCGGGATGCATCGGTATTTCTTTTGCTACTTTATCAACAACACTATAAGGCATATTAAGGGCTCGTCCAACATCACGGACAGCGCCCCTTGCAGCCATTGTACCAAATGTTATAATCTGCGCTACATGATCATCGCCATATTTCCGTATGACATAATCAATGACTTCTTGTCGGCGTTCATAGCAAAAATCACAATCAATATCCGGCATTGTCACACGTTCAGGGTTTAAAAAACGTTCAAATAAAAGATTATATTTAAGCGGATCTAATGTTGTAATATCAAGGGCGTATGCCACTAAACTTCCTGCTGCCGAACCACGGCCGGGGCCAACCATAATTTCATGATCTTTAGCGTATTTAATAAAATCCCAGACCACCAAAAAATAATTATCAAATCCCATCGAATGAATAACATTCAATTCGTAATCCATTCGTTCTTGTATTTCAGAAGTAATTTCACAATATCGTTTTTGCAAACCACTTTCACATAATTTTTTCAAATAATCGCCTGCAGAATTTTCTCCCTCAGGTAAAGCAAATTCAGGAAGATGTGCACTTTCAAGATCAAAAGTGACATGACAACGTTCAGCTATTTTATGCGTATTTTCAATGGCTTCCGGAACATCAACAAACATTTTCATCATTTCTTCCGGTGATTTCATGTAGAACTGATCGTTAAAAAAACGCATTCTATTTTCTTCATCAACGGTTGATGCTGTTTGAATGCACAAAAGTACATCGTGAGGCTCAGAATCTTCTTGCCTGATATAATGAATATCATTTGTCGCAACCAGAGGAATATTGTATTTTTTTGAAAATGAAATTAACGTTTCATTCACTTGAGCTTCTTCTCTCATTCGATGATCTTGAATCTCAAGAAAAAAATTATCTTTTCCAAAAATCTCTTGATAAACCTGACATAATTCATTGGCTTTTTCAAAATTTCCATTTATAATAAATCGAGGAATTTCTCCAGCAATACAAGCAGATAAACAAATAATACCTTCATGGTGTGCTTTTAAATAATCATGATCGACACGTGGTTTATAATAAAACCCATCAATAAATCCTTCGGATACGATTTTCATTAAATTTTTATACCCATCATTATTTTCTGCAAGCAACACAAGATGATAGGGATTTGTATCTAAATTACCTTCCTTTTGAGTCAATCGTCTTGGAGCAACGTAAACTTCACAACCGATAATTGGCTTAATGCCTTCTTTTAAACACTCTTTATAAAAATCTACCACTCCAAAAAGAACGCCATGATCTGTCAATGCCAAACTATCCATTCCCAATTTTTTTGCTTCTTTTACAAGCCCGGCAATTCTTCCAAAACCATCAAGCAGACTAAATTCACTGTGTACATGCAAATGTGTAAATTGTCTTTCCAAACCGATCGCCTCCTTATCTTTTAAATTTCATCTCGTATTCAGATACTATTATATCATTTTATATAGTATTATATCATAATTTCAAAATAAAAAACAACTATTTTGTCCCATATGGATGAAATCGCTCCCAGTTATTTTTTTTCTAAAGAGTTTCTTTAAAAATAGTCTTTTATTTCATTTTATGATATACTTTTTAAAGAATAACGAAGAAGGAGAATGCTTTAAGATGAGTAAAACAAACAAAATGAGTACCGGCAAAAAGGTAACACTTATTATCGTTGCTATCATATTTGCACTGATATTAGCGGGGGGAATTGCTGCCTATGGTTACGTTAATGGCACCATGAATAAAATGAAAAAAGTTGATGTCGAAACTAAAAATCTTGGTATTACAGAAAACAAAAATGGTAACATTATTAATATTGCACTTTATGGCATTGATGCCGAAGAAGGTAGTTCCGGACGATCCGATGCTATCATGATCCTGACAATCGATGGCATTCATAACAAAATGAAACTGACTTCTGTTATGCGTGACTCTTATGTCAATATTGCCGATCACGGTATGGATAAAATCAATCACGCTTATGCCTATGGTGGACCTGAGCTTGCTATCAAAACCCTTAATGAAAATTTCGGCTTAAATATCGCCGATTTTATGTCCGTTAATTTTACCTCGCTTCCCATTATTATCGATCAACTTGGCGGTGTTAACATTGAGATTACCGAAGAGGAGATTGCTACTGGAGAAATTCCCGGTTTAGCCCTTGCCGGACCACAACAATTAACCGGAGATCAAGCACTTGCATATTCCCGTATCCGTTACGCTAGTGGCAATGATTTTAAACGTACGGAACGTCAGCGAACTGTTCTTAACGCTCTGGTTATTAAAATGATTCAACAACCTGTAACCAGTTTTCCGAGTTTGATTGCTAATTTAGCACCTTATGTTACCACGAGCCTTACCAATCAAGATATGATTGACCTTACTACCAAATACGGTACACTCGCAAAACAAGGCATCAAACAGAATCGTTTTCCAAAAGATTCTCTTGCTGAAGGTCAAATGATTGACGGTGTTTATTATTTAGTCTTCGACCTAGACGCTGCCCGTGCTGAAATGGATTCTTATATTTTCCAAGACCAATAAAAGAAAAACCGGAATGTTTAAATCGCATTCCGGTTTTTTTTGATTAATAATTATTTGTAAACGTAAATGTTGTACTATTTCCTTTTGCATCCGCTACAACGACGACATGTTTCCCCGGCACATAAGACGTAACCGTTCCAACAATTTCCATTTTTTCGCCATCAAGCGTTACTGATGTAATTTCATTTTCACTACTGTATGCCAAAGTAACTAATTCTGCACTAATCGTTCCACCATCTACAAGATTTTCTGGCGATTGCGTTTCGATAACCGGTCCCGGGGAAGTTATAGGCCCTGTGTAAGGTTCTGATTTAATTGCCTCTGACTTAATTATTCCAACTGTTGGCATTGATGCTACAGGATCAATGTTGAATTTCAAAATTGATTTTACACCATCGTTGTTTTCTGCTATAATTTCATAACTACCCGGTGTTTCTAAAAGTGCTTCATTTGATTTTCCCAATGATACTCCATTCACATAAATATCTTTAAGATCATTAGAAACAATACTCACTGTTACTGCTGTATTTGTTATATTCCCAGTCATAAAATTATTATCTGATGTAATTTTAATTTCCGGTACACTATTTTTAGAATTAATCACCGATGGTACTGGTACAGATGTTGTTGGAGGCTCTTTTGATGCCATTTCTTTTCCGGCATTATTCCATGTTTTTAAACCGTATATCATAATAACGAAAAATGCGATCACTAGAATTATTATTATAAAATTTTTATATTTTTTCATTGTTGAATCCCTACCCTTCTTGATTTCTTCTTAACACCATTAAAAGAAGATGAGAAATGTTTTCTTTCTTTTTTAGGCATATAGGTTTTAGGATTACACTCAATATTCCCCTTATTACTTAAAACAATTGCTGGATTCACAGTCATCATTTTATTAAATTTTTTTCGACCAATCAGTTCAATCGCTCTTTCAATGGCATCTTCCATTAGTTCATAACTCCGTAATCGATGTGCGTCGCTAGCCATAAATTGAACCATATTATTCTTTAACATAATTTCAGCAGTATGCTTAGATTCACTACCATAAAATCCAATTAAACTGAGCATATTAGCCTGAATATAAGTCCCTTTTTCCATAAAATCAATGAGAATATTGGGGTTTTCTCTCACAAAATCATAACGTTCAGGATGCGCTAAAATTGTTGAATATCCTTTTGCCTGAAGCCTATATAAAAAATTCTGAACATATTCAACATTAGAATCATGTCGCATTGTTTCGACTAAAAAATAATTACTTTTATTCAGTGTTGTAAAATCGCCCATATCCACGCGATGGATTAAATCCGGTTCATAACAAATCTCATTACCCAAAAATAATTGAATTTGCATATTTTCTTCTTTAAGTTTGTCGATTAATTTTTTAAACCGTTTTCTATTTTCATTCACACGAGATACATAATTAGTATAACTCATGTAATGCGGCGTTAAAACAACACCACGAAATCCAAGTTCTTCAGCTTTTTTAAGCATTTCAACACTATCATCAATACTTTGAGATCCGTCATCAATCCCATATAAGACATGGGTATGCATATCAATCATATTGCACACTCCTATTTTTTCTGTTTTCCTTTAATTTGATGTCGTCTCTTATCCTTTTTAGATTGCTGTTCATCTTCTTCATACGCACTATAATAGTAATAGTAGCCGCTCCGTTTACTAACGGGCGCGTTGTTCGCTACAACGCCAACAATATTGGCATTAACATTATGAAGTGTATCTATCGATAATTTAATACTCTCCTTATTGGTTACATTAATAGCTGCAACAAGAATATAACCATCTGTTACTGATGAAAGTACCGCAGCATCTGTTACAACACCAATCGGTGGCGAATCAATTAATATATAATCAAAAACTTGTTTCAATTGTTCAATAAGATCAATTAAACGCTTACTTGCCAAAATTTCCGAGGGATTCGGTGGAATCGGACCAGAAGATATAATAAACAAATTTTCAACTTCTGTCGATTGAATAGCTTCCGATACTTCTACTTCGCGTAATAAAACATTTGTTAATCCTCGTTTATTAGGCTGTTCAAACAAACGATGAACCCGTGGACGCCTTAAATCACAGTCAATTAATACTACTTTTTTCTTAGATTGTGCTAAAGCAACACCATAATTAGAAAGAATAGTTGTTTTTCCTTCGCCTTTTCCGGCACTCGTAACCGTTAAAACACGCATTTCTTCGTCAATATTTGAAAATGTAATATTCGTTCGCATATTTCTAAAAGCTTCAGAAATAGGATCTTTAGGGGACTTATATGTGATAATTGCATTTTTCACTATTTTTTCCCTCCCTCTTGCTGGATCATCAATTCTTCTGAATGAGGTATAACTGCAACAATCGGAATATCATTAATTAATTCTTTTAGTTCCTCAACTGATTTAACACTGGTATTTAACATTTCACGAATAAATACAATAAAAACACTAACAACGATCCCTAAAAGGAAAGCAATCGCAACATTCAATTTCAAGTTTGGTGATACGGGATTTGGATTCACTTCAGCTTGATCTACCACCTGCAAATTATTGATTTTCATCAATTCTGCGATATTGGTCATAAAAACTTTTGCTGTTTCGTTAGCAATTGTCTGAGCCTGAAGCGGATCAGAATTTGTCACTGTAATTTTAATCAACTCGGTATCATTAACCGTTGTAACATCAATCATTTTCGCTAACCCTGCATCTGTCATATCAAGATTCAAATTAGACAAAACTTCTGATCCAACACTTTTACTTTTAGCAATTTCGCTATATGTCCCCACCAATTTCTGATTGGTTAAGACCTCATTATAGTTAGCGCCTGAACTATTATCAGAATAACCTTCCGGTTTTCCAATCATTAATGTTGTAGAGCTACTGTATTGCTTATTCATAAAAAAGATAGTGAATGCGGAAACAATAATCATAGAACATAATGTCAAAATTACTATAAATTTCCAGTTTTCTTTCAACATATCAAGTATGTCGTGTAAACTAATTTCTTCCATTAAATACTTCCCTTCATATTTTTCATTTCTTTTATTTATCATAATTTTATTATACCATATGTATTATATCCGAAAAGTGAAGGAGATACAAGAAATTTTTACAAATTCTCATATCTCCAAATTATGCGTCTCCTCTGTTCGGTTCATAATCCGGAACAATAACTTGTAATTGGTCAATAACCTCGTCTGTTGATCCTTCATGAATTAATTTCCATAATTTATCCAATTGCTCATCTATTGTTTTTTTATCATAATCTACAGGATTTTCAATAAAAATATCATTATAGCGCGTTTTATCAAAATCCGAAAGATTATAAGATAATTCCTCAAAAAGTTTTTCTCCCGGACGAAGTCCTGTAAAAAGAATAGGCATTTCCGTATAAGGTACAAAACCCGACAGTTTTGCCATTCGCTCCGCTAAATCTTTTATTTTTACAGCTTCTCCCATATCCAAAACAAAAATTTCTCCTCCATGAGCAATACTTCCCGCTTGTAAAACCAACTGTGTAGCTTCTGGAATTGTCATAAAAAAGCGCTCGATATTAGGATCCGTTACGGTAATCGGCCCTCCATTGGCAATTTGTTCTTTAAAAATCGGAATCACGCTACCATTACTTCCAAGTACATTGCCAAAACGAACAGCTACGAAATCCGGATCATACTGTTTATCATAAAGTTGAACCATAATCTCACAAATACGTTTCGTTGTCCCCATAACATTTGTCGGTTTTACGGCTTTATCGGTTGATATTTGGACAAATTTATCAACATGATATTTCACACAGGCATCCAATATATTTCGGGTTCCGAAAATATTATTTTTAACCGCTTCTTTTGGCGTTTTTTCCATTAATGGCACATGCTTATGCGCTGCTGCATGAAATACTACCTGAGGCTTATACTTTGCAAAAAGCTTATTAATACTTTCCTGATCACGAATACTGGTAATTTCTAAATCAAGGATAATATTATGTCCTGTTTTTTCTTCATTTTCTTTGATGTAGCGTTCGAGTTCTAATTGAAGATAATATAATGTATTTTCATAAATATCCAAAATAATTAATTGACTAGGTTGATATTTAATGATTTGTCGGCACAACTCCGAACCAATAGATCCAGCTCCACCCGTCACCATAACTGCTTTATTTCGAATGAAATCTGAGATAGCTTGTTTATTTAAATGGATTTCATCTCTATCCAATAGATCTTCAATCTGTAAATCTCTTAATTTACTTAAACTAACATCATAATTTAAAATATCATTAAAATTAGGGAGAATTTTAACGGATACACCCGTATTATGACTAATTTCTGCAATTTTATTAATTTCTTTTTTATTGGCTGACGGTAACGCAATGATGATTTCATCCACTTTTTCATCTTCTACAATTTCTGCAATATCATTTCTACCACCTAAAACCACTAGACCATTGAGTTTTTTCTTCTGCTTATATAGATTATCATCGACAAAACCAACCACAAAACTTTTTTGTCGTGCTGCACCTAATTCTCTTAAAATCTTAACGCCCGCTTCGCCTGCACCCACAATTAATACATTATGGCATTGCCCGCTGATACCACCCTGTTTCAATCTTCTCGCCGTTCTATAAAAAATACGTATAGCTCCAACCATTATTAAATCAAAAACTACGGTTAAAATTTGAACGGTCGTTGGTACCTTAGTCTCTACAATGAAATAAAGTACAAATGCCAAAATATTTGCTAAAATAACAGAAAAAGTAATTTGCCAAAGTTCTTCAATACTTGCATATCGCCAAAGTGTATTATACATACCTGTAATGAAAAAAACTGTTATTTTCAAAATAATACCGGCCATTAATAAAAATTGTACCGAACGTATCACTTCATATGGAAATTCAAAATTATAAACTAAAATAAATGCAAAAAAATAAGACAAAAATAAAACAATAACATCTGTGAAAACGAGAAATATTACCCGCGCTACTTTATCTCTTGATTCTTTCTCCATACTATCAAATTCTCCCCAATATTATTAAATACAAAAGCATTATCGCTTTATCAATAATGCTTTTGTATTAATTTATTTAAATTTTAGTATAATTATACTATTAAACTTTGAGAAATGCAATTTATTATTTTATAAATCATCTTATCTTTTAAATATTCTTTTTTCAAATCATTTTTTAATTATTTGTTTTTGTATCATTAAAACAATGGCTATCCCTACTAATATTCCTCCAAAATCCACAAAAACATCACGTAATTCACAACTTCTTCCAGGTACAAACAGTTGATGATATTCATCAGTAATAGCATACATCAATGCTGTTCCTCCTGCCCATAAAGATTTTTTAATTGTATTTTTTGTTGATACTTGTGCTTTATAAATTAAAATAGCCAGTATCAAATAATTAAGCGCATGGGCTGATTTTCGAATAAAGATCTCTAAAAAATCTTTAAGTTGAACGACCTGAGTGTCTGATAAATCATGAGCAAACTGTACTATAAAGTTGACAATAGTATCAACAATTCCTCCACTCATTGCACTAGATTCCAGGGCATTTTGAGATGAAAAGCTAAAAATTATTGCCATCCATACTATTGCACAAACCCCAAAAAATCGTCGATCTATCTGTTCATCTGTCATTATTTTCACTCCTTTTGATTATCGGTTTTTATATACTATTAATCTTACTTAATATTTTTTTAATCATGGTTTTTCTTCATTTTATAATTCCAGGATGTTTCTATGATTTTTTCAACTTTGGGATATCTCGGTTTCCAGTCCAGTTCTACTTTCGCTTTTTCACTTGAAGCTATCGAAATAGCAATATCACCTTCTCGCCGCATGCCGACTTTAATAGAAATTGGTTTTCCTGTAACACGTCTAGCGGCTTCAATCATTTCCATAACCGAAAACCCTTGTCCGTTTCCAAGATTATAGATTGCGCTCTCATTCTTAATTAATTTTTTTATCCCCAAAATATGTGCATCGACCAAATCGACAACATGAATAAAATCACGAATACCCGTGCCATCTTTAGTCGCATAATCATCACCATATACGGAGATATATTCCCGTTCCCCTGCTGCAACTTCAAGAATAATTGGAATCAATGCTGTATTTTTTTTCACATTTTGACCAATTGGATATTTTTCATGAGCACCTGATACATTAAAATAACGGAATACACAATAATTAAATCCATATGCTTTTCGACAATCTTCAAGAATACGTTCGACAAAAGCCTTTGTACTACCATAAGGACTAATCGGATCTAATGGATCTGTTTCTTCCACCGGTACTTTTTCAGTATTTCCGTAAACAGCTGCTGTTGACGAAAAAATAATATTTTTCACTTGATTTTTTTTCATTACTTCTAATAAAGAGATCGTACCATAAACATTATTATCATAATATTTTAATGGATCCGATTCACTTTCAGCCACAACAATATCGGCTGCAAATTGCATAACAACCTGGATATTTTCTACCTTAAAAACTTTTTCTAACGCATTTTGATTCCGAATATCACATTCATAAAATTCTGCACGATTATCCACAGCCCATTTATGACCGGTTGATAAATTATCAACAACCACAACCTCATATCCTTGATCTAACAATTGAACTACTGCATGACTTCCAATATAACCAGCGCCACCGGAAACTAATACTTTCATTTTAATCGATACCTCATTTTTATAATTTACAACTAATTATCAATTTCTATAATTATGCATTGAGATTCATTTTACCATTTATCAATTTAATCTTCAATAAAAAAAACCTCTGCCACCAAATAAATGCAGAGGTTATTAGAATTATTTTAAAACTTTGGCTGTGTTTTTGCTTTTGCTAAAACATCAATAATATGATCCATTTTTGAACCAATTGTTGATTCAACAGCACCATAAACAGCTCCTTCAACAACCGGTGTATCCACAATTTTTATTTTTTCAGGATGCTCTGACATTTCAATGGCCATTTCAGATGTCATAATAGCCGATCCCATATCAACCAACATGATAACACCATCATCAGACATTACTTTATTAATAGCATTTGCAATTTTTTCCATATCTGTTCCAATACTGCCATCTGAAAGACCACCGGCAGCTGCAATTTTAGCTTCAGGTGCCATTTGTAACGCTAACTCTTTTGCACCTTCTGCAATTTTTTGACTATGCGATACAATAACAATACCGACCATTTTATACCTCCACCTGCTCACTAGCTTCTTTAGCTGCCTGGATCAAATAAGTCATCGAAGTTGCTCCCGGATCTTGATATCCAATACTACGCTCACCTAAATAACTTGCACGACCTTTCGTTGCAATAATCGTTTTTGTATATTCAACACCATCCCAAGCAGCCGCTTCTGCAATCGTCAAAGCTTCCATTATTGTTTTTCCCTCACTGATTGCTTTAATATAAGCTTCTTTTGCCGGAACAATAGCGTCTAATATTGTTTTTTCACCTGTGGTTGCTTTTCCTCGTGTAACAATACCGTCAATTGCCGCATCAAAAAGAGTCGCAATATCTTCACTTGATAATGTTTCTTTTCCCTTTACGCTCATGCCTGCTTTCATAAAAGCTGTACCATAAAGAGGTCCAGAAGCTCCACCTACTGTTGATACTAATGTCATACCTACTGATTTTAAAATTTCATCAATATTTTTATTTTCAAATGTTGGCAATTTTTCTTCAACAGCCTTCATTCCACGACTCATATTAATACCGTGGTCACCATCACCAATTGCTTGATCCATATCTGTTAATTCTTGACGATGTTGTTGCATTTTGTCATTTAAAAGATGAATAAAAGTAACGATATTTTCTTTTTTAACTACCATATGATGATCCTCCATAATTTTGAAATTGAAATGACAGGTCTTTCGACCTGTCACCATTTTACTCCACTATTCTTAATCTTTAAACTTATATTTCTTTAAATCCAATGGTATCAGCGGGAGCTAATAATAATTCTTTCATTTCATCGTCTAATTTTAGTAATGTGATAGATGCACCTGCCATATCAATAGAAGTCATGAAATTTCCAACATATGTTTTAAAAACATGCATTCCTCTGCCGGCTAAAATTTGATTAACTCTTCTATTTAGAATATAAAGTTCCATCGCTGGTGTTGCACCACCACCGTTGATCATAACAGCTACTTCAGCATGATCCGGAAGATTCATATCTTTCATGATTTTTTCCATCAAATGATCAACAATTTCATCTGCTTTTTTCATTGCATCACGGTGTGTACCCGGTTCGCCATGGATACCAATACCGATTTCCATTTCAGCTTCTCCCAGTTCAAAACCTGGCTTTCCAGCTGCTGGAACAGTCGATGGTTTAATAGCAACACCCATTGTTCTTACATTCGCAATTACTTTTTCTGCAACTGCTTTAACTTCATCTAAAGTACCATCAGCTTCTGCTTTGGCGCCTGCAATTTTATGAACAAAAACGGTACCTGCAACACCGCGACGACCTGTAGTATAAAGACTATCTTGGACAGCTACATCATCATTGACAATAACAGATTCAACTTTAATTCCATCTCCTTCTGCCATTTCTGCTGCCATTTCAAAATTCATAACATCGCCTGTATAATTTTTAATAACTAATAAAACACCTTTTCCTGCATCAACCGCTTTAATCGCTTCATATACTTGATCCGGTGTTGGTGATGTGTAAACTGCACCCGGAACAGCTGCATCAAGCATTCCTTTACCTACATAACCTGCATGTGCCGGTTCATGTCCGCTTCCTCCACCACTGACAAGTGCTACTTTGTTTTCTTTTTTGTCTGTTCTGACAAGTACGTCAAACCCTGGAATTCTTGTTACATAATCATGGTGAGCATAGAGAATACCCTCTAACATTTCGTTTTCAACGTTTTCAACATCATTAATAAATTTTTTCATAAAAATTCCTCCTAATCAGAATTATGAATCTAGTGATTTATCTATACTATATCACTATTTACCCAATTGATAAAGTTAAATTTAAAATTACCAAATTTTTATGTTTTGTAGACAAAATTTCACTCTTATATCAAAACTCTTACATTAAAATTAGCACGATTGCTTTCTGAAATAAATTTCAGATTATTTTTTAATTAACTCTACCTTTAATATATCATAAATTCTATTACTTGTTAAAATTTTAACATTATTTTTCTTTTGTAAATCCTTTACAAAAATTTAGTATTGTGTTATGATAATAGCAATAAAACAAATGTGTTCGGCAGTTTTTAAGGACTTTGTAATCGCCGTCATTATTGAGTTTATACTATTTGAATATTGGGCAGGAGTTCTGGAGGGCCGTACTATCACATTGCATGAATAGAATATGTTAATGTTGTTATTGTACGCCTTTTTTTTATGAATTTAGTTAGTCTAAGTTCTTTATTTCGATTTTTTTATGCTTAAAAGCGTAATTAAATATATCATTTTAATTTAATAGGGGGTTATACTATGAAAAAGTATATCTTAGCACTGGATGCTGGAACTACAAGTTCCAGAGCAATTTTATTCAATCACGAAAGCGAAATTGTAAGCGTTGCACAAAAAGAATTTACACAATTCTATCCAAAGCCGGGTTGGGTTGAACATGATCCAATGGAAATCTGGGCTACACAAAGTGGTGTTGTAAGCGAAGTAATGGCAAAAGTCAATGCTACTGCTGATGATATTGCCGCTATTGGTATTACTAACCAACGTGAAACCACCGTTGTTTGGGATAGAAAAACCGGCGAACCGGTTTACAATGCAATTGTTTGGCAATGTCGCCGTACCGCTACTTATTCTGATGATTTTAATGCGATTCCAGGTTTTGCAGATTATGTACAAGACAGCACAGGCCTTATCCTTGACCCATATTTCTCTTCTACAAAATTACTATGGATCTTAGATCACGTTGAAGGTGTACGTGAAAGAGCCGAAAAAGGTGAATTAGCATTTGGTACCATTGATACTTGGTTACTTTGGAAATTAACAGATGGAAAAGTTCATGCAACAGATTATTCGAACGCTTCCAGAACAATGCTTTTTAATATCAAAACACTTAAATGGGATGAAAGATTATTAAAAGAATTTAAATGTCCTGCTTCTTTATTACCAGATGTAAAACCATCTTCATGTGTTTATGGTTCAACCACTTTATTTGGTGGCAATATTCCAATTGCCGGTATTGCCGGTGACCAACAAGCCGCTTTATTTGGACAAGCTTGTTTCGAACCTGGTATGGCTAAAAACACTTATGGAACAGGTTGTTTCTTACTAATGAACACCGGTGAAAAACCTGTTAAATCAACAAACGGTCTTCTGACAACCATTGCTTGGGGTCTTGACGGTACTGTTAACTATGCACTTGAAGGTTCTATCTTTGTAGCCGGTGCAGCTATTCAATGGTTAAGAGATGAATTACACTTAGTAGATACTTCTCCTGATTCTGAACATTTTGCTAAAAAAGTTCCGGATACTAATGGCGTTTATATGGTACCTGCTTTTACCGGTTTGGGTGCTCCTCATTGGGACCCATACGCACGTGGCGCTATTCTTGGTTTAACACGTGGTGCTAACAAATGTCACTTAATCCGTGCAACTCTTGAATCTTTAGCTTATCAAACAAAAGATGTTTTAGATGCTATGGAAAAAGACTCTGGTATCACTTTAAAATCACTTAAGGTAGATGGTGGTGCTTGTGCTAATAATTTCTTAATGCAGTTCCAATCTGATATTTTAGGCGTTCCTGTAGACAGACCTTCTATTGTTGAAACAACCGCAATGGGTGCTTCTTATTTAGCTGGTTTAGCTGTAGATTTCTGGCATGGTAAGAGCGAAGTTACCGACGCTTGGAAAATTGACAGAACTTTCGAACCAATGATGGATTCTGAAGTCCGTGCTAAATTATACAAAGGATGGCATAAAGCTGTTAAATGTACTTTAGGATGGGAAGACGCTGAATAATCTCTATTTTTAAAAATGTAAAAATTAATTGTTTTTGTCGAAGATATTTTAAATATCTTCGACAAAAACTTTAACAAAAGTAATGAAAATCTAAAAAACTATTGTCCTTCCTATGCAGTTGTGCTAGAATACAGGCATAGATAAATGAAGGAGGATTTCAATGTCAACAAGAAAATGTTTTCTTATGTTTCAAGCAAATCCAATCATTGTCGCTGTGAGAAATCCTAAAGATATTCACGATGCCATTGCATCCGATTCGCAAATCATCTTTTTACTGAGTGGTAATATTTACAATCTGAAAAAATTGGTTGAATACGCCAATCATTCCGGAAAGCAAGTCTTTGTTCATTTAGATTTACTAAAAGGTTATGCACCGGATAATTATTTTATCAAATATCTAAAAGAGGAAATTAACCCAACCGGAATTATTTCAACTAAAAATTCTTTAATTACACGGGCAAAACAAGAAGGATTAATGACAATACAACGTTTGTTTTTATTAGATTCTTCCGCTATGGATGTATCATTGAGTTCAGCCAAAAAAATAAAACCGGATGCCGTTGAGATTCTGCCTGGGTTAGTTCCCAAGATTATTCACAATGTTAAAAAAGAATTAAGTATTCCTATTATCACTGGTGGATTCATTGAAACAGAGGAAGAAGTCCGTTCTTGTATTGACGCTGGTGCGATCTCTGCAAGCACCTCACATAAACCATTATGGGATGCATTTTCAAGCATCAAGGAAAATTTAAAAACAATTGAAAATGAACCTTTTGTTATTTGAGGTAACCTAAAAATTTAATCACTGGCAATGGAGAGCCGCACATTTTTCTTAGTAATTCTTATACTTAAGAAGAAAGTGCGGTTTTTTTATTCCCCCCCACTTTGTTTTCAATTTTTAAATATTTAATACATTATACTATTACAAATCAAGGAGGATTTATTATGTATGATATTGCTATTATAGGCGCTGGTATTGCCGGTTCCTACGTAGCCCGGGAATTATCCCGCTATCAGTTAGATGTAGTTCTGTTGGATGGCGAAAACGATGTTGGCAATCAAATTACAATGGCCAACTCTGCAATTGTTCACGGTGGATTTGATGCACCTTCTTATAAATTAAAAGGTAAATTTAATGCACCCGGAAATATTATGTACGAAAAAATTTGTTCTGACTTAAACGTTCCATACAAACGCACTGGATCTATGGTTGTTGCTCATGATGAATATGAAATGATGACCCTCCATAATCTTTATCAAAATGGCCTTAAAAATGGTGTTCCTGATCTTCGTATTATGTTCAAAGATGAAGTACATGAACTAGAACCTAATTTAAATCCTGATATTTGTGGTGCTTTGTGGTCTGGAACTGCCGGTGTTGTATCGCCTTTTGAACTTTGTGCAAGAGTTGCAGAAAATGCTATTGATAATGGTATTACTTTAAAACTCAATCATCTTGTTACAAATATTCAAAATAAAAATGGGTCTTTCTTACTTAAAACCACTAAAGGTGATATTGAAGCCAAATATGTTGTCAACGCCGCCGGTGTTTACGCCGATGATGTTTATAAAATGGTCGGTGAACCTTATTTTAAATTATTAGCACGTCGTGGAAATTACTTTATTTTCGATAAAGAAGTAGGTGATCTCGTTCATAACGTTATTTTCCCTTGTCCATCTGAAAAAGGTAAAGGTATTTTAGTTTCACCAACTGTTCATGGTAATCTTCTGATTGGTCCTGATGCTGAACCGGTCGAAAAAGGAAATATTTCTACTACTCAAGAAAGACTTGACTATATTAAAGAAAATGCGCTTAAGAACTGTCCAAATCTTCCTTTTAACAAAATAATCCGTTCTTATGCCGGTACTAGAAATACACCGGTAAAGGCTTCTTATACGACGACGGACGGTGATTTCATTCTTGAAGAATCACCGGTTAAAGGATTTGTCAACGTTGCCGGTTATGAATCACCCGGTTTGACTTCTATTCCAGCTGTTTCTCATTATGTTGTTGAAGAAATCATTAAACCAATGCTTGAAAGAGATCATGTTGAAATGCCTGAAAATAAAGATTATAATCCAAAAGTAAGAAAACATATTTTTTTCAACGAACTATCGGATGATGAAAAACGTGAATTAATTGCTAAAGATCCAAAATATGGAAAAGTAATCTGTCGTTGTGAAACGATCACTGAAGGTGAAATTCTTGATGTTATTCATCGTAGTGCCGGGGCTACAACGGTTAAAAGCGTTAAAAAACGTTGCCGTGCAGGTATGGGTCGTTGTCAAGGTGGTTTCTGTTCTCCGAGAGTTGTTGAAATTTTAGCAAGAGAATTAGGCTGCGAATTAGATGAAGTTATGTATGATGCCCAAGATAAGGGCTATATTCTTAACGGAAAAACAAAATCAATTGAGGAGGAAGCATAAGCCATGATTTATGATGTAGTTATTTTAGGTGGTGGTCCCGCAGGTCTTGCTGCCGCCGTTGAAGCTAAAGAAGAAGGCTCTGAAAATATTCTGATTTTAGAACGTGATCGTGAACTTGGCGGTATTTTAAATCAGTGTATCCATAATGGTTTTGGTCTACATACTTTTAAAGAACAGCTAACCGGTCCGGAATATGCAGAACGTTATATTGATCAAGTCATTGCATTAAATATTCCATATAAACTCAATACTATGGTTTTGGATATGGAAGATAAAGGTGATACTAAAATTATTCACGCCGTTAATGAAGCCGATGGTTACAATACGATCGAAACAAAAGCCGTCGTTCTTACCATGGGTTGTCGCGAGCGTACTTCCGGTGCAATTGGTATTCCGGGCTATCGTCCCGCAGGTGTTTTTACTGCCGGAACGGCTCAACGTTTCATCAATATGGAAGGTTATATGGCCGGAAAAGAAGTGGTCATTTTAGGATCAGGCGATATCGGCTTAATTATGGCACGTCGTATGACACTTGAAGGCGCTCACGTTCAAGCCGTTTGTGAAATTATGCCTTATTCCAATGGTCTCGTCCGTAACGTTGTTCAATGTCTTGATGACTATGATATTCCCTTAAGACTTTCTCATACCATTACTTTTATCCATGGTAAAGATCGTATTGAAGGCGTCACTGTTATGAAAGTTGATGATAAACTTAAACCAATTCCTGGATCGGATGAGTTTATTCCTTGTGATACACTCCTTTTATCTGTTGGTTTATTACCTGAAAATGAAATTACCCGCAATGCTGGTGTTGAAATTGATCCACGTACCAGTGGACCGATTGTTGGAGAATTACGTGAAACTAGTATGCCTGGTGTGTTTGCTTGCGGAAACGTTGTTCATGTACATGATTTAGTTGATTTTGTATCTGAAGAATCGGTGTTAGCCGGAAAAGGTGCCGCTAAATATACTAAAGGTGAACTTAGTACTGAAAATAATTTTAATACAACTAATGGTAATGGTATCAGTTATGTTGTTCCTCAGCATGTTGCTTTAAAAAATATTGAAGATTCAATTACTTTTTATATGCGTGTTCGTAATGTTTATGAAGGAATGGTTGTTAATGCTTATATTAATGGCGAAAAAATAGCTGTTAAAAAAGCAAAAAAATTCTTGCCTGCTGAAATGGTTAATTTTAAAATCAAAAAAGAAGTTCTCGAAAATTATCCCAATGGCGAAATTAAATTTGTCGTAGAACCGAAGGAGGAAAAATAATGAAAAAAAATGTAACCTGTATTTCCTGCCCTTTAGGATGTCAAATGGTCGTTGAAGAAAAAGACGGCGTCTACACTGTAACCGGCAATACTTGTAAAAATGGTGAAAAATATGGCATTGAAGAAGTGACTGATCCGAGACGTGTAATTCCAACTACTGTCGTTATTAATGGTGCTTTAATGGCACGTTTACCCGTTAAAACTGCCGATGCTATTCCCAAAGGGAAAATTTTCGACGCTATGAAAGTGATTAATAAAGTGGTTGTTAATGCACCTATTAAATGTGGCGATATCATCGTCAAAGATATTTTAGGAACTGGTATTGATGTTGTCGCAACCAAAACGATGACACGTATATAATAATTAAAATCTCCTTTTACCTTACTCGTTATAAAATAATTTACATCTTAATCTGTATATGAAACTTTACTTATTCTCCCATATGCAGACCACTAAAAAAAGGACAACTAAATGTCCTTTTTTTAGTAATTATTTATTCTAAATAAGCATAACTTACGCCGTTAATAAAAATAGCATTATCCCCTTGTGGTAAACAATCAATTTCATATTTTCCTTCTTTTCCTTCAGAATTAGTATACACCAACGTTCCTTTATATCCATCTGTTCCTTCTGGTACAGCAACAATAAAGGTTGATTTTCCACTACCGCTTTTATCTTTCCATTCTACAGTTCGATCGGTATTAATTGTAATTACATCCTGACCATTTTGATACTTACCTGTAATAACTCCTAAAAACGCTCTTTCACCAGGTTTTAATTCCTGAACTTTAATCGGCTTTATTTTATACGTTACTTCTTCCACAGGCCCATCTGTATTTCCATTTTTAGTATAAGCCTTTAACGTTGCATCAAAATTAATTTTTAAAGGTTGATCTGGATTATACTTTAATCCATTTTCTTTCGGATCACTTCCATCAAGAGTATAGTAAATCTCACCATCACCTTTACTGGTGAGTACAACTTCTTGCTCACCCATATATTCTCCCGATACAAGCGATATTGTTGTCTTTTCCGATTTTCCACATCCAGATACAATCAGTATCATTGTCAAAATAATTATTAAACTTGTATACACATATTTTCTTTTCATATTATCACCTCATTTATTATATTTCTATTCTATTATACAACGATTTCAAAAAAAAAGAAACCAATAACAAGTTTATACCCTAAAGAAAAAAAAGAGATACAAATTCAACTCTTGTATCTCTTTTTTTCTTTATTTTTCTATCAATATGCCTGCATGCCTTAAAGTTATTTCAATAGTATCTAAAATTTCCTCAGAGTCTGCTTCAACTGTATGATAATGTTCTCCACCGGTAATAAGATTCAACGGTCGAACTCCCTTAGATTCTACTTGTTCAACAAATTTACAAACATCCAATCTTGAATAAATTCGAAGCGGTGCCATTAATTTTCCATACAATGAATGATGGACAAATACATCTATCACCCGACCACCGGCATCAACAATCATATTAAGTTCGTTCTTTATTTCTTCTGTTTTATGACAAACTTTATAAATTCGAACAAAGCAAATAGAATTTGTTAATAAATAACCGCGGTGTGTCGATAAAATATTCGGTACAGCCGTTCGTAAAAGTGCAATATCTTGTACGATTACCTGACGGCTAACATTAAACTTTTTTCCTAATACGGTGCCTGATAAAGGTTCTTTTGAAAGCTTTAAAAGATTAATAATTGCCTGGCGTCTTTGGTTAGCGCCCAAACTTTGTGTTTCTCTTTGTTTGGTAATCTTTATTTCCATTTTAACACCTTTAAATGGATCTTAAATTTTTAAGTGAAAAATCAAGAATCGGTGAAGAATGAGTTAATGCGCCACAAGACACATAATCAACACCAATTGATCCGATTTCTTTCAATCGTTCAATTGTCACATTACCGGAACACTCAGTTTCCGCTCTTCCTCCAACTTTTTCTACCGCTTTTTTCATCATTTCAAGACTCATATTGTCAAGCATAATAATATCTGCGCCAGCTTCAAGTGCTTCTGAAAGCATTTCAAGATCTTCAACTTCAACTTCAATTTTTCGTACAAACGAAGCATATTCTTTTGCCATTTCTACGGCTTTTTTAACACCACCTGCTGCGCAAATATGATTATCTTTTAAAAGAATGCCATCTGATAAATTATAACGATGATTATAGCCACCGCCTATTTTTACTGCATATTTTTCAAAAATACGCATATTAGGTGTTGTTTTCCGTGTATCAAGCAACTTTGTTCCGGTTCCTTCAAGAACGCTTGCTAAACGATGCGTATAAGTTGCAATACCACTCATTCGCTGAAGAAAATTAAGTGCTGTACGTTCACCGGTCAACAACGTACGAATGTCTGCTGAAACAACACCAATTTTTTCACCTTTTTTTATAAAGTCTCCATCTTGATACTCTGTTTCAAGTACTGCCTCATCATCAAGTAATTCAAATACACGTTTAAAAACACCAATGCCAGCAAGAATACCATCCTCTTTGCATAATAGATCGGCCTCACCATGGCGTGGTTCACGCATCACTGCGTTTGTAGTAATATCCTCACTCGTAACATCTTCTTTTAATGCATTTAAAATAGCTTCATCAGCATTAATCTTAATTGTTACACCATTGTTCATAAAAATGTGTATCCTTTCTCTTTATTTCTTCTAAAATCATTTCTTTATAGTCATGCTTTTCAATTGAATGAATACTTACATTCTGTTTATCAAAAAAATCATTTCTTTTTTCTTTAGCACCCAACTCAATGCTTTTTGCAGCCCTCTCCGCAAAAACAAGACTCTCCAATAAGGAATTACTTGCCAATCGATTAGCACCATGGACACCATTACAACTTGTTTCACCCACTGCATAAAGGTGTTTAAATGATGTGTGGCTATCGAGGTCCACTTCAATACCACCCATAAAATAATGCTGCGCCGGTGTTACCGGTATTGACTCTTTTGTCATATCAAATCCTTCATCCAGACAATGTTTATAAATATTAGGAAAGCGCTTTTTAATGGCTTCTTTACCAAGATGTACCACCGATAAACAAACATATTCTTTTTGATCGATCATCTTCTGCTTTTCAATCGCCTCTGTTAATAAATCACGCGGTAAAAGTTCATCGACAAAACGTTCTCCCTTTGCATTTAAAAGAATACCTCCTTCACCTCTTACCGATTCAGAAATCAGAAAAGAACGCCCTGCTTTTTCACTATACAATGTTGTTGGATGAATTTGTATATAATTAATATTTTTTAAATGAATGCCTTGTTTAATGGCAATGCCAAGTGCATCTCCTGTAATATGAGGATAATTTGTTGTATATCTGAACAAACCACCAAGGCCTCCTGTTGCTAAAACCACATTATTAGCATAAATATTAAATACTTCGCCCTGTTTATCTTGTGCTAAAATTCCTAAACAATCATCATTACTGCAGATAAGATCAATCATCGTTGTATAGTCATAAATAGTAATATTTTTCCGTTTTCTAACCTGGCTCAATAACTTACTTGTAATTTCTTTTCCTGTTATATCATCATGATAAAGAATACGTGATGTTGAATGTGCTCCTTCTTTTGTAAACGCAAATTCTCCGTTATTCTGCTTAAAATCAACATGATAATCAACTAAATTTTCAATAATATGAGGTGATGTTCGAATCATCAATGAGACCGCTTGAGGATCATTTTGATAATGTCCCGCTTTCATCGTATCTTCATAATAACTTTCAAAATCTGCCGGATTTCTGAGCATACAGATTCCACCCTGGGCTAAAAATGAATCACTGTTTTCTACCTGATCCTTTGTAATCATTACAATTTTCATGTTGTCCGGTAACTTAAGTGCACAAAATAAACCCGCCGCACCCGTTCCGACAATAATGACATCTGCCTGATTGATCATTTTTTACACTTCCTTACTGTGCCAGTTCGTGCATTTTTTTAAGTGCATGAGATGCATTAACACTTAATGTTTCATCCAATTCCAATGTATTATCAAAAGTTTCTAATGTTTTTAATATTTTTTCCATCGTATTTTTCTTCATATTTTCACAGATACAAACCGAATCAACCATATGAAAATCTTTGTTAGGATATTGTTTTTTTAGTTGATGTAATACCCCTTCTTCCGTTGCAATAATATAAGATTTACTTTCATCATTTCTCGGAAAATCAATAATTCCGGATGTACTTCCAATATAATCCGCTAATGCTAATGCCTCCGGTATACACTCCGGATGCATCAATATTTTTGCATTTGGATACATTTTTTTGGCGTTTAATATTGTTTTTTTTGTCATTCGTGTATGTGTGGGACAAAATCCATTATGAAAATAAAATGTTTTCTGTGGCATATTCTTTGCAATATATTGACCTAAATTAGCATCAGGAACAAAATAAATTTCTTGTTGCGATAATCCTGCTACAACACATTCCGCATTAGATGACGTTACACATACATCCGATAACGCTTTGGTTTCTGCTGTAGAATTAATATAACAAACGACTGCTGCATCAGGATGTTCTGCTTTAAATTTTAAGATATCTTCCGGTTGCACCATATGTGCCATTGGACAGTCAGCTTCACAATCCGGCATTAAAACTGTTTTTTCCGGACTTAAAATTTTTGCACTTTCTCCCATGAATTCTACACCACAAAATAAAATCACTTTCTCTTTTGCTTCTGATGCTTTTTTGCTCAAAAAATAGGAATCACCTACATAATCTGCCATATCCTGAATATCTCCGGTCACATAATAATGTGCCAAAATAATAACATCTTTTTCTTTTTTGAGCGTTTGAATTCGCTCCAGCATTTCGTTCATAAAACTCCTCCGTATATACACAGTCTTAACCATTATTATAGCATCTGTCTTGTCATATAACAAGAAGAAATGTAAATTCAGGGAGATTCCAATAATCAAATTTTTAATATAAAAAAACAACTGCACAAAGCAATTGTTTTTTATATTGAAATAATTATTTATTTTTTAACTTTGATAAGTCAAAAACGATTCCTTGACAAAACTTTAAGTTTTCTGCCGGTTGATTATCAATAATTTCAAAACTCACATGCGGAATTTCCGTTTTATAAGACCACACATAAGGCCCTTTGCACCATCTTACCACTAGTAAATTCGCTTTTTTCTTTGCTTCTTGTGCATAAATACAATTGCACGGACAATCCTTAAATAAGCCTTTTTCGGTGATATAAAGTTCACCACCATTAACTGTTAAGCATTCTTCCTCAATTGCACCGTGAAAAACAGTTCGATCATCAGAACAACCAAAAGCAACCACATAACCGGCATCTGCTGCCAGCTGTATTTCTTTCTGGGTCATTTCTTTTTTATATTCTCTTCCATCTAGACGTTTAGCAAATACTTGTATTGATTCCATCGATACCTCCTTAATGATTTATTTCATTTTTCCTACATATCAAATTTTTTATGAATATAAATCATTGCTTCTTTAGCACGTTCTTTATCAATCAGACATGAAATTTTAATTTCCGAGGTACTGATCGTTTGAATATTAATGCCTAGCTCAAAAAGAGCTTCAAAAAACTTCGAAGCGATTTCAGCATTTGCAACAATACCCGTTCCAATAACCGATAATTTAGCCACACCTTTATCAAATTCAACTTTCTGAGCTTCAACTTCAAATGCAAAACGTTGAGATACTTCAACCGCTTCCTGCAATTCATCAACATCAACGGTAAATGAAATATCATTAACTGCGGTTCTGTTAACATTTTGAACAATCATATCGACATGAACACTGGCACTTGCCAAAGCACTGAATAACTTAAATGCAATCCCCGGTTGATCTGGCACTTCAAAAATTGATATTTTAGCAATATTTTCGTCTAATGCAATTCCTCTAACTAATACTTTTTCCATATTAATATCCTCCTTAATGATTGTTCCTTCGTTGTAATTATAACTTGATCTGACAATAATCGGCATTTTAAACTTTTCGGCAAGTTCAATCGAACGTGGGTGAAGCACACCAGCACCCATGCTTGCCAGTTCTAACACTTCCTGATAAGATACTTCATCCATTTTCGTTGCACTCGGAACAATACGTGGATCGGCATTGTAGACACCATCCACATCGGTATAAATCTCACAGGCATCTGCTTCAAGTGCTGCGGCAATTGCAACGGCACTTGTGTCCGATCCGCCACGTCCAAGCGTTGTAATATCTCGATTTTCATCAATTCCCTGAAATCCGGCTACAATAATAATTTTATCATCACTTAATTCACGTTCAATACGAGCAGTATCAATACCACTGATACGGGCACGTTTATGCACATCCGACGTTTGAATACCACATTGGGCACCGGTTAAAGAAACCACATTGTGTCCAATAGTCTGGATGGCCATTGCCAAAAGTGAAATTGAAACTTGTTCCCCTGTTGCAAGAAGAACATCCATTTCTCGACTTGGGGGCTTAGGATTGATATCCATCGCCAAAGTAACTAGATCATCTGTGGTTTTCCCCATGGCTGAAACCACAACAACTACCTTTTTTCCTGCCTTTTTCGTTTCTACGATTCGACGGGCAACACGTTTAATTTTCTCAACTGTTCCTACACTGGTTCCGCCATATTTTTGAACAATTAAATCTTTCATTCGACTCCTTTTTACATTCTCCGTTATTGATTCAATAAAACTTACTCGTAAATCCGTGCATAAAATAGCTCAGTCTGTTTTTCTTTAATTTTTTCAACCATTGTATCAAAAATATCTGCTCTAATTTCTTCGGTCATAAAAAACACTCGATTATCACTAACTATAATATTCTTTCGGTTACACACCGAATCAACTATATTGAGCACATGTTCAAAAGTATCATGACTATCAATATCCACACGAAGATAATAACGCCCTTTAAATGCTTCAACACCACGTTTATCCAATTTCTTTTTAAAAGTTAACGGTTTAGGGTAATTATTATCTCGAATGCAATTAATAATATATAATGCGTCACCAACAACCGCATTTGCCGTCGCATCTTTACCGGCACCTTTTCCATAGAATTGAAGTTCTCCGATAATGTCACCCACAATAGAAATAATATTAAATTCGGAATTAACATTACTCATTATTGATGCTTCTTTAAATAAAACCGGTTCAACTGTTGAATAAACCTGATTATTCTCTGCCAAAATGGAATGTCCTAAGTATTTGATAATATAACCAAAATCACCGGCCATTTCTATATCTACTGCTCGAACATCTGACAAACCACGTTTTGTGACATCTTCATCTTTTACGATACCACGATAAGCAAGCGATGATAAAATCGCTAATTTTCTTGATACATCATACCCTTCAATATCCGCTGTTGGATCTGCTTCTGCAAAACCAATACTTTGGGCTACTTTTAATGTATCATCAAAATCAGCACCTTCTTCTGTCATTTTTGAAAGAATAAAATTAGTCGTTCCATTTAAGATCCCTTTAATTTCATTAATACGATTAATTTTTAATTCTTCTTTTAACGAAGCGATGATGGGAATACCTCCACCGACACTGGCTTCATAACGTAAAATAACATTATTTTCAGCTGCAATGGTTAAAAGTTCTTCAAAATACTCAGAAATAACCGCTTTATTGGCGGTTACGACGTGCTTTTTACTTTGCAACGCTTTTTTAATTAATCCGTACTCAAAATCCATTCCGCCAAGAAGCGCAATAACAACCTCGATTTCCGGATCATTCATAATTTCATCCGCATCCGTTACGATACATGCCACATTATCATCACCGGCGATCTTTTTATTGGGATCGCGATCAAGAATTTTTGTGATGACCACTTTTTCATCCAGGTTTTTTGCAAACCGTCCTTTGTTCAAATTGATGAGCTCGTAAACCCCGGTTCCGATAGTTCCGAACCCTAATAGTCCAATATTCAAATGATTTTCACCTCTGTAAATGTATTCATTAAAAAAACACTTGTATTTATCACGAAAACATTTTATCATATATATTAAGGATATTCAACAAGAAATTTGGAGGAATTTATGAAAGAAAATTATATCAGCACACGCGGAGGAGAAAAAAACATTTCTGCATCCCAGGGAATTATCAAAGGAATCGCATCAGATGGTGGATTATTCATTCCCTCATTTATCCATGACCTCACGATTGATTTAGCCGCATTAAAGGATATGCCTTACGGAACACTTGCATTTGAAATATTCAAATACTTTTTAGATGATTTTAGTGAAGAACAAATTCAAGATTGTATTAATAATGCCTATTATACCGGAAAATTTGAACAAAAGGAACCTATTGTTCTCAATAAAGTAAACAACCGTTACTTTCTAGAATTATTTCACGGTCCGACTTGTGCCTTTAAAGATATGGCTTTAACTATTTTACCTTATTTAATGACAACTTCTATGAAAAATGTTGCCCTTAATAAAGATATTGTCATTTTAACCGCAACTTCCGGTGATACCGGTAAGGCGGCACTAGAAGGTTTTGCAAACGTACCACACATCAATATTATCGTCTATTATCCTAAAGATGGCGTCAGTACTATTCAAGAAAAACAAATGCTTACACAAGTTGGTGATAATACCTGTGTCATCGGTGTATCTGGAAATTTTGATGATACTCAAAATGGCGTTAAAGAAATTCTCAATCAAAATGAAAAAATCAAAGCATTAGAAGAAGCTGGTTACGTCTTCTCTTCCGCCAATTCTATTAATATCGGACGCCTTTTACCACAAATTGTTTATTATTTTTACAGCTACTATGAATTAATCCGAAAAGGTGATCTTAAACTTGGCGACTCCGTTAATTTTGTTGTTCCCACTGGTAATTTCGGTAATATTTTAGCCGGTTATTACGCACATCTTTTAGGATTGCCTGTCAATCGTTTTATTTGTGCCTCTAATGCCAATAATATTTTAAGCGATTTTTTCAAGTCCGGTGAATATAATCGCAACCGAGAATTTTATAAAACAATGTCCCCTTCAATGGATATTTTAATCTCAAGCAATCTTGAACGTCTACTTTTTGATCTTGCTGATAATAACAGCTCCGTCATTACTGATTTGATGCAGCATTTAAGCAGTGATGGTGCTTATAAAATTCCAAAAACTTTATTGAATAAAACCGGTGATTTATTTTATGGTGGCTATGCTGACGAAAATTCTACCAAATCATCCATCAAAAATATGTTTGAAAAAGAAAATTATCTAATGGATCCACACACCGCTGTTGCAAATAAAGTATATGACGATTATATCAAAGAAACCGGTGATACGACTAAAACAATTATTCTTTCAACCGCCAGTCCCTATAAATTTGGACATAGTGTTTATGAAAGTATTTTCGGACATATCCCTGACCATATGGATGATTATGCTGTTTTAAAAGAACTTTCCTGCAAAACACATACGCCAATTCCTAAACCACTCCAAGATCTTGACCAAAAATCAAATTGCCACGATATCAGTTGCACCCCATCATCAATGGCGGCGTACATTGATACATTTTTAAAATTATAGGAGGAAACCATGATTCGAGTACGTGTACCTGCAACCAGTGCTAATATAGGTCCTGGGTTTGATGCTTTTGGGATGGCATTTCAACTTTATAATATTTTTAGTTTTGAAGAAAGAACAAATGGAAAACTAACCATCCGAGGTGTTGAGCGAAAATATCAGGGCAAATCCAATCTAGTCTATAAAGCCATGCTTAAAGTATTCAATGAAATTCATTACACACCAAAAGGGCTTTATATTTATACCGATGTTAACATTCCAGTTAGTCGTGGTCTTGGAAGTTCTGCCGCCTGTATTGTTGGTGGACTTGTCGGTGCTAACACCATGTGCGATGCTCCCCTCACCGGAAAAGAACTTTTTGATATGGCCGTTGAAATGGAAGGACATCCCGATAATGTAGCACCCGCTATGTTTGGTGGACTTGTGGTTTCTCTTGGAACTCGGGATAGTAATTATTATATAAAAAAAGAAATTGCTCCTTGTTTTGAGTTTTACAGCATTATTCCCAATTTTACGCTATCCACTTTAGATGCCCGTCGAGTCCTTCCTAAAAAAATATTTCATAAAGACGCTGTTTTCAATATTTCCCGTTCAACCATGACCTACATGGGTCTAACTGAAGGACGTCCTGATATTATTAAAGTCAGTGTTGAAGATAAACTTCATCAGCCTTACCGCGAAAATCTTATTGACCACTACAATGATGTCACTAAAAAAGCAAAAGAATTTGGTGCTTTAAATAGCTGTATCAGCGGTGCCGGCCCATCTATTTTATCCATAACAACACGGGATAACAATGAATTTTATGAGAAGATGAAAAGCTATCTCAATCAAGCACTGCCCGATTGGACACTTCTCAAACTTAAACCCGATAACACTGGTGTTTGTACCAATCAACATTAAAAAAGGAGGTTTTTATGATTCGTGATTATTTAATTGTCAGCAAAAAAATCCTTCCGGACTATTACAATAAAGTAGTAGAAGCCCGCATTCTTTTGGAATCTTCCCAATGTAAGTCGGTAAGCGACGCTGTTAAGCGGGTTGGTATTAGCCGCAGTACTTATTATAAATATAAGGATTATATTTTTAAACCTTCGGAAGATTTTGGTCGTAAGTTTACGATCTCTATGATTCTTGATGATCAACCCGGAATTTTATCCGAAGTTCTTTATATTCTCAGGGAACATCAAACCAGTATTATTACGATTCATCAGGATATCCCAATCAACCATGCCGCTGTTGTCATTTTAACCTTGGATGGAAAAGATTTACTCTGTAGCATTGAAGATCTTGTTGGTGATCTAGTCGTTTTAAAAGGGGTTCACAATGTTAATCTTATAGCCATGGAATAACTCGATAAAAAAATAAAAATGACCGCTTGTTAAAATCCGAAGGGAATTCTTTTTAACAAACGATCATTTTTTAGTTTTTTTAAATCATTTCAATATGATTAATCGTCGCACCACCAAGGCAAACCTGTCCATCATAAAGAACGACTTCTTGTCCCGGTGTAACGGCTTTTTGGGGGTTATCAAAATCAATATGAAGAGTATCTTTTTGAAGAACCGTGACTTTAACACCTTGATCTGGTTGACGATACCGAAATTTTGCGGTACAAACAAAGCAATCTGCCGGTGCCTTACCCGATACCCAACTCATTTCTTCTGCTTCTAATGATTTAGAATAGAGCGCCGGATGTTTTTCACCTTGTACAACATAAAGGACGTTTTCTTCCAAATTTTTGTGTACCACAAACCATGGCTCACCGGTTCCTTGACCACCGATTCCTAGACCTTTTCGTTGTCCTAACGTATAATACATGAGGCCATTGTGTTTTCCTTTTACATTCCCCTCTAAGTCTTTGATTATCCCCGGTTGTGCGGGCAAATATTGGCTCAAAAACTTTGTAAAATTACGTTCACCGATAAAACAAATACCGGTACTGTCTTTTTTGTCGGCCGTAATTAAATCATTCTGCTCTGCAATTTGCCGTACTTCTTTTTTATCCAGATGACCAATGGGAAACATCACATGATCCAATTGTTCTTGTCCAAGTTGACACAAAAAATAGCTTTGGTCTTTATTATGATCAAAAGCCCTGATCAGGCGATATTGTCCTTCGTGTACATCTTTCTGAGCATAGTGTCCAGTGGCCAGATAATCGCCTCCCACAACGTTTAATGCATAGTCTAAAAAGCATTTAAACTTTACTTCTTTATTACATAAGACATCTGGATTAGGTGTACGTCCTTTTTTATATTCATCAAGAAAATAAGTAAAAACATGATCATAGTATTCTTTTTCAAAATTCACTGTATAATAAGGAATACCAATAGTTTCACAAACTCTCTGGACATCTTCATAATCTTCTGTCGCTGTACAGACACCATTCTCATCTTTTTCTTCCCAATTTTTCATAAAAACACCAATAACGTCGTATCCTTGTTGCTTTAAAAGTAATGCTGCGACGGAAGAGTCAACTCCGCCGGACATGCCTACAACTATTTTCATTTCACTCCTCCTCCCAACATCCCATCCTCTAAATCTTTTTTATTTAATTGATTCTGCGATTTCTTTTGCCAATATCTGCAACTTATTTTCATCGTCTATGTTAGCATAACCCTGTATATTAACCATTTTTCCAACAACATCCGCTTTTGTTTTCTCAATAAAACTATTAAAATAACGATCTGCACCATTACTCCAGCTAAAATCTGTAAAGAAGCCTACTTTATGATTTTTAATGCCAATTTCTTCGACTTTATAAAGTAGATTTGCCATTTTAGGGTAAATACGTCCATAATATGCCGGTGCTCCAAAAATTAATCCTTTATACCGCCACATATCACCAACAATATAAGAAATATCCGTTTTGGCCACATCATACATTTTGATGGTTTTCACGCCTTCATCTTTCAAATACCCCGCCAGTAATTCAGCGGAATGTACCGTATTTCCATACATTGAACCATAAACAATAACGACCCCTTCTTCTGTTTCATAACGGCTCATACGATCATAAAAATCAACAATATAGCCTACATTAGAACGCCAAATTAAACCGTGTGATGGGCAAATTGTTTTAATATCCAACGGTCCCAATTTCTGGAGTGCCTTTTGTGCCTGACCGCTTACTTTTCCAACGATACACGCATAGTAACGTCTGGTATTTTCTTCAAACGATTCAAGGTCATTTTCATCATCAAAAATACTACCATTTGTATTGCCAAAACTACCAAATACATCCATTGAAAATAAAACTTTATCTGTGGCATCAAAAGTTACCATAGATTCTGGCCAATGTACCATTGGAGTCATATAAAATTGTAATTCATGATGGCCAAGATTTAGCGTTTCACCATCAGTGACTTCCATGAAATTAGTATCAATATTATAAAAATTCTTTATCATCGGAAATGTTTTTTTATTACCAATAATTTTCATTTCAGGATAAACAGCCAGTAAATCACTGATTGAGCTAGAATGATCCGGTTCCATATGATTAACCACAAGATAATCTACTTTTTTATCTCCGATAATTTTCTTAATTTTTTCAATATATTCGCCCTGTTTAAAAGATTTTACCGTATCGATAACCGCTACTTTTTCGTCATTGATTACATAAGCATTATAAGCAACACCTTCTTGTTCAATCGGCCAAAGGCCTTCAAATATTTTAGTTTCACGGTCATTAACGCCAACCCAAAAAATATCATTTTTAATTTGCACTGTTTTCATTTAAAACTCCTTTTTATTTCATTCTCTTTAGCGTAAAGAATAACATAGGATTGCCTAGCATAGTTTACTCCTACACCATTCTTATTTCAAGAGTAAAAAAACTATATTTAATCTTAAAACTACTGAATATCATAATCTTGATAACCTTGATTCAATTTTTTTAATTCTTGAATTGCTTTTTTCATTTTAAAAGATTGAACGATGAAAAAAACGCCCAGTATACCCAGTATAACTCCCATAAAAATTAAAAATATAACTGCCTGTTCCACCGGATTAACAAAAGTAAAAATACCAAAAGCAATCAGCAGTATCCCTACAATAATTTTTACAATTTTCCAAATCCCCGTACTTCCTCCGCCAGAAACAAGCACGATAATTCCTGTAATAATCGCCCAGAACCCGACAATTACAAGAAAAACAGAAACGATCATCGTCGGCCATAGTAAAAAAATACCACCCACAAGAATATCGACAACGCCACGACCTAAGCTGAATCCACCATTATTGCCATATTCCACACGACTCGCAATACCGACAATACCATAAAAAACACCCATAGCCACCCTATAAATCCCAATGATCATTACTAGAAATTGTAATGTGACATGGGGCATAAATAAGGTTAAACCGCAAATAATAACCAGAGAAATGCCTTCAAGAAGCATCATCCACCATTTACCATAAACACGATCTAAAAGCCCGATACCACGATTTTTCATCGTTTCCTTATTCACAATAGCATCCTTTCTGCAGCTACTCTGCCGCCTCCATCTGAGCAATCACTTTTTCCAAAACAGTTACAGCTCTTGCTTTTACCGGATCACATGCTAATTTTTCATCACGATGATGTTCCTTAATATAACTGCAATCCAAACTGCCAAATTCTTTTATAAATTCTTCAACAAAAAGTTTAGTCGCTTTTTGGGCTTTTTCCTGTTTACTCGGACGATCCTCTGCATATTTCATACTTAAAACAGCAAGCGCACCACAAAAAGCACCACAGGTATAGCCTGAATAAAAACCACCGCCAAACCCTTGCATCATTTTAAAATCTTTATCTTCAAGACCTAAATCATACTGCGCATTCCCCGTACGTAAAAGAACTTCTGCACAATTCATGTGATAGTGTTCTCTCAAATTCTCCGGTTGATCACTCCCATATGCATTATAAACATCGACATATTTTACCATTTTTTCCTTCTCCTTTGAACAATTATTATATCCCCTATTATATATAATTTTTACCCATAATGAAAGCTCTAATCACTTAAAAACAAGTCATTTTATGAATTATATCATATTTCTGTAACAAGATATAAATAAGCTATTAAATTTTCGTTCTTTCTTTACTATTTTGAGAAGATAGTGTATTATATATCATTGTGATAATAATTAAAAAAGCTTACAATAATCAACTCTTTTAAAGCGTTAAAGCGCTATTTATATATCACTTTATCCCATTACTAACTTGGAGGTATTTTATGGAAAAAGTATTAGCTAATTTAGAACCAAAATCTGTTTTTCATTATTTTGAAGAAATATGCACTATTCCACACGGTTCTTTCGACACAAAACGTATTTCTGATTATTGTACCGATTTTGCAAAAAAACATCATCTCAACTATTATCAGGACGAGACAAATAATGTCATTATTATTAAAGAAGCCAGTAGTGGTTACGAATCTGCAAAACCGGTTATTATTCAAGGCCATCTTGATATGGTTTGTGAAAAATCAGAAAATTCAAACCACGATTTTAAAACCGATCCTCTTACATTGCTAATTGAAGACGGTTGGATCACTGCTGATGGTACCACCCTTGGCGGTGATGACGGTATTGCCATTGCTTATTGTTTTGCTTTACTCGCCGATAATACTCTTATTCATCCAAAACTTTATATGGTTTTCACCACCGAAGAAGAAGTGGGTATGGAAGGTGCTCATGCCATTGATTTAACCCCAGTTAACGATGCTGGCTATATGATCAATTTAGATTCTGAAGATGAAGGTATTTTACTGGCCGGTTGTGCCGGCGGTATTCGTTCAAACTGTACCTTTCCCATCGAACGTAACCCTGAAAAAAATCTTGCTTGTGAAATTTGTGTTTCAGGCCTCCATGGCGGTCATTCCGGACAAGAAATCAACCGCTTTGGTGCTAATGCCAGCGTTCTTCTAGGTACTTTACTAAATGATCTTGATCAAACGTTAACTTACAGTCTCGAATCTCTTAATGGCGGTTCAAAAGACAATGTTATTCCTAGAACAGCCACTGCTATTATTTTGATTGATCCAAAAGATGAAACTCTTCTTAAAAATCGTTTAGAGGAACTTCAAACTGTTTATCAAAAAAATTATGCATCTAAAGATCCTAATTTGACACTAAATTATAAAAATCTGAAAAATGCAGAATATCAGGTGTTTTCTAAAACATCTAAAGAAAAAGCAATTTTTGTCCTCATGCAAATTCCAAACGGCGTTCAAGCTATGAGTCTTGATATTGATGGTCTGGTTGAAACTTCTTTGAATCTAGGTATTATGCATTCAAATGATCATGATTTTTTAGTCAGCTTTGCCATTCGCAGTTCAATTGGAACTGCAAAAGAAACACTTTGTGCTAAAGTAAAATCTTTCACCGAATATTTAGGTGGATTTTATAAAGAAGCAGCCGCTTATCCTGCATGGGAATACCGAAAAGATTCTAAATTAAGAGAAATTATGATTACTGTTTTTGAAGAAATGTATCATAAAACGCCAAAAATCGAAGCCATCCACGCCGGTTTAGAATGTGGTCTTATTTCTTCAAAATTACCAAATCTTGATATTGTTTCAATTGGTCCTGATCTTGTAGATATTCACACCACTGAAGAACGGATGAATATTGCCTCTACTCAGAGAACATGGGATTATCTTTTAACGGTACTAAAAACATTAAATTAATAAATAACATTCATTCATTATGAAGAAAAAGAGGTAAAAAATGAACTATATGGAAGCACTAAAAACAAATCTGCCTGAAGATGTTGCCCTTTTAAAGGCTCGGGGTGATTTTGAAACCGCTCAGAAATTGATTGACAAATGGTTAACCCGAAAAATTTCAAAAGCGATGACCGATCGCCTTACACTCGAAAAAGTAATTTTAAATGAATTACCGATTCAATACCCTTTTAATTTTGACACCGCTCTAAAAATGATGCAAGAAAAAGTAGACGGTTTTACCGCAGAAGATCTCAATAATTTAAAAGACGATGGTCATGCTGACTGGATTTTCATCAATGGTGAAGTTCATTTTCAAGACCGATTTTTACCAAGTATTATCAAAACCTGTCCGGATTATGCCCATATTGAACTTGACGAAGACCAAGCTACCGTTGATGTAAGCCCTGTTGAAATCTTAGATCAAACCGTTAATGAAATGATTGAAAAGGGACATAAAAGTTACTTTATTCAAATTCGTCATAGTATTAAAATTAAAAAAGAGTGGGAAAAATTAGGTAAAAAAATTCGTGTCTATTTACCATTACCCCAATGTGCCGATCAAATTTCAAACATCAAGATTTTAAACACTTCATTTGAGCCCCTTAAAATTGCAGATGAAACATATGGACAACGTACCATTTGCTTTGAAAAAGAACTGGCATCCGATGATGAATTTATTGTCGAATACTCTTTTGAAAATCATGCAAAATATGTCGTTTTAGATCCTACTGAAGTCAGTACCGAACAACCTGATTTTGATACACAAGAACTCCAGCCTCATATCGTATTTAATCCTTATCTAAAAGCGTTGACTTCAGAAATTATCGGTGATGAAACCAATCCACTTCTTAAAGCCCGTAAAATCTACGATTTCATCACAACACAAGTACATTATTCTTATATGCGTGAATATCTGACCATTGAAAACATCCCCAATTATGCGGCTACAAATTTAAAGGGAGACTGTGGCGTTCAGGCCCTTCTTTTTATCACAATGTGCCGTTGTGCAGGCATTCCTGCCAAATGGCAATCCGGTATTTATGCTAATCCGGTTACCCTTGGAAATCACGACTGGGCACTCTTTTATATCGCCCCTTACGGTTGGCTCCATTGTGACTGTTCTTTTGGCGGTAGCGCTTACAGAAATGGTGCTGAAAAACGTTGGAATTTCTATTTTGGTAATTTGGAACCTTTCCGTATGTCTGCTAATTCTGAATTCCAACTTGACTTTGATCCACCAAAAGATCAACTACGTGCTGACCCTTATGATAACCAACGAGGTGAAGTGGAGTATGACGGTGAACGTCTGAATTTTACACATTTCGATGCAGATCGTGAAATTGTAGAAATACATGCCATTGATTAAAAATAAAAAACTATAATAAAAACAGGAACACCCTTTTATATAGATGTGTTCCTGTTTTTTAGTGATTATTTTATACCATTAATTCACAGATTAATTTTGAGAATTCAACGGGATCTTCAATTGGCATACCTTCAATTAAAAGAGCCTGATCATATAAAAGATTTGCATATTTTTTCAAACGTGGATCATCTTTTTCTTCATGTGCCTTTTTTAAGCTTTCAAATACCGGATGATCGCCATTAATTTCAAGTACTTTATCGGCTTTCACCTTTTCACCCATGGCTTGAGAATTTAAAACCTTTTCCATTTCAATCGAAATTCCTTCTGTCGCAAAGCAAACCGGATGACTTTTTAGACGTGTTGATAATTTGACTGAAGCAACTTTTCCGCTTAATGCTTCTTTAATTGCTGTCATTAAATCTTTATTTTCTTCGTTTTTAGCATTCGATTCTTTTTTGTCTTCTTCCGATTGTTCAATCCCCAGATCATCATCAGATGCTGAACGGAATTCTTTATCATCATATTTCATAACAATTTTAAGTGCAAATTCATCCACATCATCCGTACAGAAGAGTACTTCATATCCTTGATCAATTAGCATTTCAATCTGAGGCATTTTTGCAATTTTATCAGTCGATTCGCCACAAGCATAATAAATATACTTCTGATCATCTTTCATTCTAGCAATATATTCTGCAAAAGTTGTCATTTTCTTTTCAGTCGAACTGTAGAACATCACCAGATCCTGTAATTTATCTTTGTTTCTTCCATATTCTTCGTACATCCCAAATTTTAACTGAATGCCAAAATTCTTATAAAATTCTTCATATTTTTCACGGTCTTTTTTCTGCATATCCGTTAATTCAGAACGAATTTTCTTTTCCAAGCGTTGGGCAATCGCTTTAACCTGACGATCTTGCTGAAGCATTTCTCTTGAAATATTAAGGGATAAATCTGAAGAGTCTACAAGACCTCTTACAAATCCAAAATAATCCGGTAGTAAATCATCACAATTATCCATAATTAGCACACCGCTGGAATAAAGTTGCAACCCTTTTTTAAACTCTTTAGAATAATAATTATAAGGTACCATTCCGGGAATAAATAAAAGCGCATCATAAGTACAAATACCTTCAACACGTGTTGTAATTACCTTGACCGGATCGGTATAATCATAAAATTTTTCTTTGTAAAAATTAACATATTCTTCGTCTTTTACTTCACTTTTGTTCTTTTTCCATAAAGGAACCATGCTATTGATGGTTTCATCTTCCATGTAAGTATCATACTGCGGTTCATAATCGTCCGCTTCTTTTTCTTCTTCCGTTGCTTCGACAAGACTTTGTTTTTCAACTTCCATGATAATAGGATAACGAATATAATCGGAATAACGTTTGATTAATTCTCTTAAACGATATTCTTCAAGATATTGATCATATTTTTCATCATCGGTATCATCCATCAAAGTCAAAATGATTTCTGTTCCGATCGCTTCTTTATCACATTCAATAATGGTATAGCCATCTGCGCCTTCCGATTCCCATTCATAGGCTACATCACTACCTTCTGCTCTCGTCAGTACTTTAATGGCTTTACTAACCATAAAAGCTGAATAAAAACCAACCCCAAATTGGCCAATAATATCGAGATCTTCTTGAGCTTCATGTTCTGATTTAAATTCTAACGAGCCACTATTAGCAATAACTCCTAGATTGTTTTCCAATTCTTCCTTATTCATCCCAATACCATTATCGGTAATGGTTAAGGTATGTGCCTCTTTGTCTGCCATAATATGAATGCTGTAATCTTCTCTTGAAAGACCATTTCCGCCACCCGATAAATTTTTAAAGTAACGCTTATCAATGGCATCACTGGCATTCGAGATAATTTCTCTTAAAAATATTTCCTTATTTGTATAAATCGAATGAATCATTAAATCCAGCAGACGTTTGGATTCTGCCTGGAATTCCTTTTTAGCCATATACTCCACTCACTTTCTTCTTAATGTAATTAGCACTCATCATATTCGAGTGCTAACAATAATATAAGATATCTCAACCAAAAAATCAAGATTTTTTTGAATATATTTTAAAAATTTTAACCTTACTTAAGGTAAATACAGAATTCAAAAATAAATATGGGTTCAAATTTAAAAAAACCTTTAATTCAGATATCTTTTCTGAATTAAAGGCCTACACTATTTTTTTATTTCGCTAATCCTAAACCCGGCTTTTCAGGCAAGATCATTGTTTTTCCATTTTTCATAATGACGCCACCTTCGACTGCTAAATTCGTCAAGGTCAAATGAGCATCTAAGTCGGCACGGGTGATATTTTTCATGGCAGCACCAAGGCTTGCTGCCGCAGTAACACCGATGTTACTTTCCTCGGCCATACAACCCAGCATACATTCAATACCAGCTGCTTCCGCAATGGCGTTAATCTTTAATGCTTCACGGATTCCGCCGCATTTCATAAGCTTAATGTTGATTAAATCCACAGCGTGCATTTTTACCGCTCTAAACGCATCTTTTGAATTAAAAACACTCTCATCACTCATAATCGGAATGGGAGAATGAGCCGTAACAAATGCTAAACCATCATAATCAAAGTAAGGAACCGGCTGTTCAATCAGTTCAATATCATAATCCGCTAAACGATTAATGACGCTAATGGCTTCTTTCGGTGTCCAACCCTGATTGGCATCTAAACGAATTTTCACATCCGGACCAACGGCATCACGGATAGCTTTCACACGTTTGACATCTTCTTCCACGGTTGTTCCTACTTTTGTTTTAATGGTATCAAACCCCTCCGCCACATGTTTTCTGGCTTTTTCAGCCATGTAGCTCGGATCGTTAATACCAACGGTCATATCTGTTTCAAATGTATTTGAATTTCCGCCTAAAACCTTGTATAAAGGCATGTTTGTAATTTTACCGATTAAATCATAGCAAGCAATATCAATGGCTGTTTTAGCCGAAGGACAATGGGCAATCGCACGATCCATGATCCAATAGATTTTTTCAATATCCATCGGATCACATCCGATAATATCTTTTTCCATAATTCGGATCCCGGCTTCAATACTTTCTAACGTTTCACCGCTGATCAATACGGCAGCTGAACCTTCACCGATACCAACTAAACCTTCATCTGTTTCAATTTCAACCAAAATTTGCTCTGCATGGGTAATCACACCAAGCGAAATATGAAAGGGTTCAATGAGTGGAATCTGAACTCTCTGAGTATTAATTTTTGTAATTTTCATTTTTTATTGTCAACTCCTAAATTTTTAGTCACACTATAAATAACTTACTTTTCACCCGGAAAATGGCAGGCACAAAGATGACCGTTTCCTAAATCTTTAAGCTCAGGTGCTTCCCTTTTGCAAATATCCTGTGTTTTATAACACCGTGTATGGAAACAGCAGCCACTTGGTGGATTTGCCGGACTCGGTAAATCGCCTTGAAGAATAATTTTTTCTTTTTTATTTTTTTGAGCGCCAACCGATGGAATAACAGATAGCAACGCAATGGTATAAGGGTGTTCCGGATTACTATAGAGTGCTTCTTTTTCTGCAAATTCTACAATATGTCCTAAATACATCACGGCCACTTTATCGGAAATATGACGAACAACACTTAAATCATGGGAAATAAACATATAGGCAATACCCATGTGTTTTTGAAGTTCTTCCATCAAATTGATAATCTGTGCTTGAATCGATACATCAAGTGCCGATACAGGTTCATCGCAGACCAGAAGTTTTGGTTGCAAAATGATCGCACGGGCAATACCGATTCTCTGACGTTGTCCTCCTGAAAATTCATGTGGATAACGACGGATATACTGGGTATTTAAGCCAACCAGATCCATGATTTTGAGGACTTCCTCTTCACGCTCTTTAGCATTCATCTGTGTTTGAATTTCAAGCGGTTCGCCAATAATTTCGCCGACCGTCATTCTTGGATTCAGTGATGCGTAAGGGTCTTGAAACATCATTTGGAATTCTTTACGTTTTGCACGTAATTCTTTTTTAGCCAACGCCGTAATATCTTCGCCTTCAAACAAAATTTGTCCTTCAGTTGGTTCGATTAGACGTAAAACAGAACGACCCATTGTCGATTTCCCACAACCGGATTCACCAACAATCCCTAATGTTTCACTTTTATTAAGTTTAAAGCTGACACCGTCAACAGCTTTTACAAAATGTTTTTCTTTGCCGACACCCTTGATCGGAAACCATTTTTTGAGGTTACGGACTTCCAACAAGCAATTTTTATCTTCTGTATTATTTGCCATTAGCTTTCTTCACCCCATTCTTTCGTATATTTGAAACAACGTACCTGATGACCGTCAATATTAACAATACCCGGACGTTTTTCGTGGCATATTGCTTTGGCTTCTTCACACCTCGGGCAGAACAAACAACCTTCCGGCATATCATTCGAACTCGGTACCATTCCTTTGATCGTTGCCAATTTTTCACTTGAACCATCAATTCTTGGAATACAGTTCAAAAGACCAACCGTATAAGGATGAAGCGGTTTTTCAAAAATAGTCTGCACATCAGCATATTCCACAACCTGACCAGCGTACATAATCATGACATCATCTGCCACTTCTGCAATAACGCCCAAATCATGCGTAATCATCATAACAGAAGTATGCATTTTATCTTTTAATTCATTAATTAAATTTAAGATCTGAGCTTGAATAGTAACATCAAGCGCCGTAGTTGGTTCATCACAAATTAAAAATTCAGGATTGCATGAAAGTGCCATTGCAATCATAACACGTTGACGCATCCCACCCGAAAATTCATGGGGGTATGCATTTAAACGTTTTTCGGCATCCGGAATTTTAACCAGATCCATCATTTCAATGGCTCGCTGCCGTGCTTGTTCTTTGGTGACATCTTCATGGATCAATACCGCTTCCATAATTTGATCACCCACTGTATAGACCGGATTGAGTGAGGTCATCGGTTCTTGAAAAATCATGGCAATTTCTTTACCACGAATTTTCCGCATTTCTTCTTTATCTTTTTCTAAGAGGTTTTCACCTTTAAAAATAATTTCACCACCGACAATTTTCCCTGGTGGAGTTTCAACAAGCTGCATAATTGAAAGCGATGTGATACTTTTACCACAACCGGATTCGCCTACAACACCGAGCGTTTTTCCTTTATCAACTGAAAAACTAACACCATCAACTGATTTCACGACACCTTCTTCGGTGTAAAAATAAGTTTTAAGGTCTTTTACTTCTAATAATTTCATGTCGTAATCACCGCTTTCTGATCTAATTCTTCAGTTTTGGATCAAGCGCATCTCTGAGCCCATCACCAAACATATTGAATGAAATAACTGTGATAATAATCGCTAGACCCGGGAAGATACTATATAACGGATCGCTGTTAATATAAGGCTGAGCAAAACTGATCATCGATCCCCAACTTGCATCAGGGGGCTGAATGCCAATCCCAAGGAAACTCAAAGAAGCTTCTGTCAAAATAGCTGCCGGAATACCAAGGGTAATTAAGACAATAATCGTTGAAATACAGTTTGGAATCATATGCTTTATAATAATCCGAAAACCACTACCGCCACTGGCAATACAAGCTTCTACAAATTCTTTTTCTTTAAGTTGCATCACTTGTCCACGCACCATCCTAGCGGTTTGCACCCAGCTGACAATCGCCAGTGCAATAAACAGACTTGTAATCCCTGTCCCTAGGGCAAACATAATGGCCATGGCTAAAAGAAGATCCGGAAAAGCCGCAAAAATTTCCATAATTCTAGAAATAACGGAGTCCACTTTACCCCCATAATAACCGGCAATTGCCCCTAAACTAACACCGATAAAAACAGCAATGACTTGAGAAATAATCCCTGCTGCCAGTGATATCCGCGTTCCGTAAATAACACGTGAGAAAATATCACGGCCATATTCATCCGTCCCCATCAGATGTTGCCCCGATGGTCCTTTAAGTGCAATCGCTAGCTCTTGCTGGTTTGGATCAGAAGGTGCTATTAGTGGTGCAAAAATAGCCACTAACATCAACAGAATAATCAGTCCCATACAAACCATGGATACTTTATTCTTTTTAAGACGGTTAAAACTGTCCCGCCAGTAACTTTTTGACTGTACAACGATTTCTTGATCCATTTTTTCTTCTGCATAATTATTTTTCTTAAACGAAATATTTGGCGTTTTCATTATTTTTTACCCCCTGTTACACGAATTCTCGGGTCAATGAAAGCATAGGAGATATCGACCAAAAGGTTAACCAATACAAAAGCAACGGCAACATACAGCATCGCACCACGCAGTAGTGGTAAGTCACGGTTACTGAGACTTGTAACTAAAACATTACCAATCCCCGGAATCGTAAAGATTTTTTCAATCAACATTGAACCGCCCAACATATAACCAAGCTGTGTCCCCAAAAGGGTCACAATTGGAATTAACGCATTTTTAAAGGCGTGTTTAAACATAACGACATTCTCTTTAACCCCTTTTGCACGTGCTGTACGAATATAATCCTGATTAATAACATCAAGCATACTGGTACGGGTAATTCTGGCAATTGACGCCGCATACCGTGTACCAAGGGCAATACTCGGAAGAATAAAATAAATGGGAGAAGCAAATCCTGATATCGGGAGAAGGTCAAGTTGCAGACCAAAGATAATCTGTAGAATAATGGCAACCCAAAAAGAGGGTGCAGAGATACCAATGATTGAACATGTCATTAATGTTGAATCCAGCGCTTTACCTCTGTAAATAGCAGCCAACATTCCACAAGTCACCCCAATGACAACGGCAAATACGAAAGAACTTGCTGCTAATTGAAGTGTAATGAAGAAACTTCTTGTCAATGTTTCCATAACCGGTTCTTTTGTAAAATAAGATGTTCCTAGATCGCCTTGGAATACCCCTTTTAAAAAGTCAAAATACTGTACAAGCAACGGTTTATCAAGCCCTAGCGAATGACGCACCTGCTCCACTGTTGCCGGATCTGCTCTTTTTTCAAGCATCAGTGCAACGGGATCGCCGGGGAGTACATTCATCAGCAAAAATACAATGATACTGATTGCAAAAAGTACGAACACTGTCTGTCCGATTCTTTTAAGGATATATTTTCCCAACCTGTTTTCCTCCTTTTGTAGTAATTTAAAATACACGGTAGAATAAACATCACCTGTGTTATCCTACCGTGTT
>JAVXTS010000011.1:0-50258 GCA_036642535.1 Eubacterium sp.
TTGAATAATTTTTTGCACCAGATCATTGCAACCATAAATAAGTGTATCTGTTACCGGTAAATCATATTTTTTTTCATAGCTTTTAATAGTCGAAGCTACTTCTTCTTTATCCATATCCTCATGATTGATAGTAATCGCAATAACTTTTGCACCTGAATATTTTTCGATCAATTCTATTTCATCGCCAACATCCGGCACTTCAAGATCCGGAAAATCCACACGCATTTTTCGTTTAGGTACATCTTGAACAATAATAGCATTTGGTTTACCTCCTCGCAGAATGGCCAATGAACTAACAAACGCGGGATGACTGAGTGCACTTTGCCCTTCCATAATCAAAACATCCGGTTTTTCATGGGTTATTGCATTCATAACCGCATTTTCAAATTCACCCACCATGTATTCCGATGGCATTGCATCCATGGCCACACTGTATTTTTCACCTTGAATAAGAGAAGTCTGCCCGCTACCAACCATCACAGCATGTATCTTTTTCGCTCTTAGAGCTTTAGTTAGAAGAATTGCGGTGGTTCGCTTGCCAATCGCACAATCCGTTCCAAAAACGGCAATGCGAGGGATTTTTACGGTATTGATACGACCATTAAATAAATGAAGATATCTTTTTATCGGTGGTTTACGAATATCAATAATTTTTACATGATAACGTGCTGCCGTTTTTATGAATTCTTCATCTTCCGAGATAAAATCCTGGAGACCGATCACGATATTCATCCCTAATGACATGGCCTGTAAAATAATATTACGTTCTGATGCCGATAAAAAAGCATCTGCCGGAGCGATGCCATAAATAAAATATCTTGGTAAAAATTCAAGTTTTGTAATTGCATCTGAAATACTACTAAAAATGGGAATATTATTTTGAACGTTATCAAGTACGGTGCCTGAATCCTGACCTGATTTTTTACTATCAATAACACCTGTAATCTCATATTTTTTCGAATGGCGGATTAAACCGTTTGCAGTCTTCCCGTCCAAATCGCCAAAATGACCTTCACAATAAATTATTGCCTTATCTTTCATCAAATCTTACCCTCTTTCTGTGAACAGCGTTCGATTCTATAAAAGTTAATTATTAAAGAAGCTTTCATTAAGGAAAGAACTTTAATTCATATCCACATATATTATTATACCACAACATCTTAAATATAATTGAATTCACAGAAAAAAGGTTATAATAATTCTCTATTTATCAAAAACACCGGTTTTATTAAAGGATTCACGTGTAATGTTAAAATTTCATTCTTCATTATATTATTTTTTAATAATTTTGTGACCGCTATAAATACACATAACCATGCAAAATAATGCGCCCATTGTCCATAATCCATGCCATTTCATTTTATACACCTCCCTCTTTTTCCTTTTCTGTAAAATTGAAAATCCCCCGAGTACGCTCTTATAAAACGTTCTCGGGGTTTTTAGTTTTTTGATCGATCTTTTTACGCTATATTCTATTTATTTTTTGCTTCAATTGCTGCCTGTGCAGCTGCCAAACGTGCAATTGGCACTCTGTATGGTGAACAAGATACGTAATTTAAACCCGCTTTCTGGAAAAAATAAATTGATTTTGGATCACCGCCATGTTCGCCACAAACACCAATTTTCAAATCTGGTTTTGTGGTACGGCCTAATTTTACACCCATTTCAACAAGTTTTCCAACGCCATGAACATCAATACTCTGGAATGGATCATTCGGTAAAATACCTTTTTCTTTATAGTCACCAATAAATTTACCGGCATCATCACGTGAGAATCCGTAAGTCATCTGCGTTAAATCGTTTGTTCCAAAGGAGAAAAACTCTGCTGTTTCGGCTATTTCATCGGCAATCAGCGTTGCTCTTGGAATTTCCATCATCGTACCGATTTTATAGTCGATATCAGAACCTTTTTCAGTTTTGATTTTTTCAGCGGTTTCTTTAACCACTTTATAAACATAATCCAGTTCTTCTTTCATACCAATGAGCGGGATCATAATTTCAGGAATCACATTAAAACCTTCTGATGCTTTCACCTCAACAGCAGCTTCCATAATGGCGCGTGTTTGCATAACTGCAATTTCCGGGAAAGTAACGGCTAAACGACAGCCACGGTGTCCAAGCATCGGATTGAATTCTTCTAAATCATTGATGGTTGCGGTCATTTCTTCAAGTGAAACGCCCATATCTTTTGCCAATGATTCAATATCTTCAGGTTCAGTCGGAAGGAATTCGTGCAGTGGCGGATCAAGTAAACGCACTGTAACGGGTAAGCCTTTCATGGCTTTGTAAATTCCAGTGAAATCTTCTTTCTGCATCGGCAACAATTCGGCCAGATATTTTTCGCGTTGTTCTTTTGATTTTGATAAAATCATACGTCGTACACTTGGGATACGATCTTCATTAAAGAACATATGCTCTGTACGGCAAAGACCGATACCTTCGGCTCCGAAGGAAAGTGCAATGGCTGCATCTCTCGGTGTATCTGCATTTGTTCTGACATTCATCGTTCTAAATTCATCAGCCCACTGCATCAACTGTCCAAAATGACCAGATAATTCAGGATCTTGGGTTCCGATACTACCTTTATAAACTTTACCGGTACTCCCATCAAGCGAAATATAATCGCCTTCTTTAATATATTCCTGGGCCACTCTAAACATTTTTGCGTCTTCATCAACCTTAGCGACTTCACATCCTGCAACACAGCATTTCCCCATACCACGGGCAACAACTGCTGCATGAGAGGTCATACCACCACGAGCTGTTAAAATACCGTTGGCTGCATACATTCCTTCTATATCTTCTGGTGAGGTTTCTTTACGTACGAGAATAACTTCTTCACCATTTTCAACTGCGGTTTTTGCAGCATCTGCAGTAAAATAAACTTTACCGGTTGCTGCACCCGGAGATGCGGGTAATCCACTGGCTAAAACATCGGCTGCTTTTAATTTGTCTTCATTAAAAGTAGGATGGAGTAACTGATCAAGTGCTAATGGTTCAATTCTTTCCACAGCCATTTCTTTTGTAATCAAGCCTTCTTCAACCATTTCAACCGCAATACGTAATGCTGCTGGTGCGGTTCGTTTTCCGTTACGGGTTTGAAGCATAAAAAGTTTACCTTTTTCAATGGTAAATTCCATATCTTGCATATCTTTATAATGTTTTTCAAGCAGTTCGGATGTTTCATGAAATTGTTTGTAAACCAATGGCATTACTTTCTTAAGTTCATCGATTTCACGTGGGGTACGGATACCGGCTACAACATCTTCACCTTGAGCATTCACTAAGAATTCACCAAAAAGATTACGTTCGCCTGTGGCAGGATTTCTGGTAAAAGCAACTCCAGTACCGGAATCATCGCCCATATTTCCAAAAACCATCGATTGAACATTAACGGCTGTGCCGATATCATGGGGAATATCGTTCATATCACGATAAACAAACGCCCGTGGATTATCCCAAGATTTGAAGACTGCTTCAACAGCCATTAATAATTGGACATTTGGATCTTGTGGAAATGGTTTTCCTGTGGCGGTTAATACGATTTCTTTATAACGATCAACCACTTCTTGTAAATTCTTTGTGGTAAGTTGTGTATCGATCTGGAAATTTTCACGATCTTTAATTTCATCGAGAACATTTTCAAATTTATTTTTATCGATTTCTTGAACAACGTCACCAAACATTTGAATAAAACGACGGTAACTGTCATAAGCAAAACGTTCATTTTCGGTATTTTCGGCTAAACCAACCACAGTTTGATCATTTAAACCCAGGTTTAAAATGGTATCCATCATCCCCGGCATTGAAATACGTGCGCCTGAACGGACTGAAACGAGTAACGGATTTTCCTTATTCCCAAACTTTTTCTGTGTTAAATCTTCCAAAATAGTCATATGACTGTGAATTTCACCAGTCATTTCATGTGTTAATTGTCCTTCTTTTAAATATTCTGTACAAGCTTCGGTCGTTACAGTAAATCCCTGGGGCACTGGTAAACCAATTCTTGTCATTTCAGCAAGGTTTGCACCTTTCCCACCTAGTAAATTACGTTGTTCTGCGTTACCTTCACTAAATAAATAAACCCATTTTTTTTCCATATTGACTACCTCCTCATAATAGTTGCAAGTATAAAATTCGCAATTTCTTCAATTGCTTTAGATGTAACGTCTATGACAGTACATCCTAATTTATCAAAAAGCACTTCGGCTTTTTTCAACTCATATTCTACACGTTGTAGACTCGCATAATTTGAATGTCCGGTAAGTTTCATGGTCTTTAAACGTTCTTCTCTGATGCTCACAAGCTTATCGGGATTAATCGTCAATCCAAATATTTTTTGGTTTGAGATTTCAAATAATTCTTTTGGCATTTGGACTTCTGGCATCAGCGGAATATTGGCAACTTTATAATTATTATTTGCTAAATAAACGCTGATCGGCGTTTTAGAGCTCCTTGATACGCCTAACAAAATGATATCTGCTTCGTCAAGGTGATCCATTCTTTTACCGTCATCATATCTAACGGTAAACTCAATAGCTTCTACTTTTTTGAAATAATCTTCGTCCAGTTCGCTCTTCACAACGGGGTTAAAATTCGGTTTCTGCCCGGTTAATATTCTTAATTCATCTAAAAAAGGATCAAGAACATCATAAAATAACACATTTTTTTCTTTTACTTTTTGTTTTATAAATTTTAATAAATTCGGTGATGATACTGTACAAAGTAATAAGGCTTTTTTTTGGGCAGCTTTATCTATAATTTCAACAATTTGATTTTTATCATGGATAAAAGAGTACGTTTTAATATCTCCAAGGATATTTTCAAAATGACGCCTTCCCCATTTGGCCAATATATCTCCCAAATCACCTAGTGAATCGGATATCACATAAATCAATAAAGGTTTATCATCATCATTCTGCCGTAACATCATCTCGCCCCATATTAACAACATACCGTGTAATATTAGTTCTAGAGACTTTTCCCAGAAGAATTAAACGGGTAGTATTTTTTTCAGTGATTTCTTTTCTTATAATCGGCAGTGATTCAACTTCACGTTCCATTGTTTTTACGGCTGCATCATAAACCGATTCATGCTCTTCTAAATAAACAATATTTGGCATTCGTGTCATAATAATCGGAATAGGCAACGCTTCAATATCTTTCCTACCGATCATTGATTTCATAAAATCTTTTCTTGAAACAACACCAGATAGATATTTACCGTCGACCACATAGAGTGTTCCGGCATCTTTTGTAAACATGGTAATAATACCATCATAAATGGTTGTATCTTCACCAACGGTTGTTGCTTCAGACTGAATATCCATCACGCTGATCGTTTTTATATAGCTTCCCATTACATGAAGTAATGAGCGACCGGTATAATTATAACCAACTTTCCTTTTTGCATCTAAGATTCCCATCATTGTCAAAACTTTTAAATCAGGTCTTATCGTCGCCCGATTCAAATTTAATAACTCAGCAATTTCCATGCTTTTGATAGGCTCTTTCTCTTTCACAATCTCAATAATTGCATTTTGTCTCTGTGAAAATTTCATTTAATCACCTACTATCTAACGAACCTTTATAATATTAAGTATAGCACTTATAATTAAAAAGTAAACACTTAATGCTGATATTTTTATATTATTATACCTTTAATATTTTAATGTTAGTTTGTTAACCTTTTCACATACTCTTTAAAAAATAACTCCACTCAAAGGCTAATGGAGTCTTTTAATTTTTCATAAACTTTGTCACCAATGCGATCAACATTTTTTAATTCTTCACTATTTTTAAAATTACCATTTTTTTGACGATAATCCAGAATACTTTTTGCCAGAACGTCACCTACACCCGGAAGTGTTTTTAATTCTTCTGCGGTTGCCTGATTAATATTAACTTTTTTCAAAACTTCTGCTGTATCTGCCTTTGTTTCACCTAAAACTTCATCTTTTGTATCAATGTGAATCTTATCTTCATCTTTTAAAATAGCTGCCAAATTAACACTGTCACTGTTTGCGTTTTCTGTCATGCCACCTCGATTTTCAATGGCATCAATCATCCTTGAACCACTTGGAAGTTTGACCACACCTGGATTAGCAACCGCTCCGGTAATATGGACATAAATTTCTCCCTGATCTGAAACATCAGAGGTTTTTTGGGAATTTTTCAATTCATCTTCTGCCAAAACAGCTTTATCCTTATTATTTTCCCGAGTAAAACACCAAACACCAAAAATGCATAAGACTAATACCACAATAATGCCATACAACCATTTACGTTGTTCAGGCTTGATTTCCATACTTACACCTAAAATTCTACAGGCTTCCACTTGTCTCCAAAACGCATCATTATTTCTTTAAAACCAATTTTTTTTAACAAAATCTCACTTTCATCGTAAGCATAATTTATTCCTTCAACACGATGAGTGTCACCATTAAGCATAATCGGGATATTTAAACGGTGTATTTCATTCATGATCCAATAGGAAGGATAAAGGCACCGTGCCCCGTACCGGATCATTCCACCGGTATTTACCTCTATTATTGAACCGGATTCTTTTATTTGATTAAGGCAATCTAAAGTAGCTTCTCGATACCAATCTTCATCTTCATTAAAAAAAGCTTGATCTGTATTGTTTTTTTTAATTAAGTCTAAATGTCCGATGATATCCGGATGAATTGTTAGAACCATTTCACCTAGTGCTTTGTAATAAGCTTTCACAAATTCTTTTGTTGATCCATGATAACGGTCATCAATACCGGATTTGAAAATTTCCGGTGTATTATCAATATCGGCCACAATACCGTTTTTCATTCTTCCGATAGTATGAATAGACCCAATAAAAAAATCAAGTTCAGGAATCACTGTTTTCGCAAAGTTGCTTATATCTTTTTCGTCAATGAAATAGTCAATTTCCATCCCAAGATAAATATCAAGATCTTGTTTATACTTTTCTTTCAACATTTTTACTTCTGCAATATAGTCTTTAACCTTTTCCTCTGTCATTGTCCAATCATTTTTATAAGGTAACGGCATGTGGCCGGTAAAGCCAATACTGATCAAACCTGCATCCATTGCAGCAAGGGTCATTTCTTCGAGTGTGTTCTTTCCATCACAATAAGTTGAATGAATATGATAATTTGATTTAATCATAATGCCTCCTCGGAAAAAATATTTAGTAATTTCTATTATTGTAGCATAAATAGGTCTATAAAAAAAAGCCCCAAAGGGCTATTTTATTAAAAAAACTATAAAATTTTATTTAAAAAGCTTTGTGTCCGTTCTTCTTGTGGATTTAGGATAATTTCTTGTGGCGTTCCTTGCTCACAAATGACACCTTCATCCATAAAAATAACACGATCTGCCACTTCACGTGCAAAACCAATTTCATGGGTAACAATCAACATTGTCATACCATCATTTGCCAATGTTTTCATAGTACCTAGAACTTCACCGACAAGTTCCGGGTCAAGGGCTGATGTTGGCTCATCAAACAACATAATTTTCGGATCCATTGCAAGTGCTCTGGCAATGGCCACACGTTGTTGCTGTCCACCTGAAAGTCTTACTGGATATTCATCTTTCTTTTCAGCAAGGCCTACCATATCTAAAAGTTCTAACGCACGTTGTTCGCCCACAGCAGCATCAGTTTTACGAACAATCTTAGGTGCTATTGTAATATTTTCCAACACTTTTAAATGCGGAAATAAATTAAAATTCTGAAAAACCATGCCTAAATCACAGCATAAATTCTGCAATTTAGCCGGATCAATTTTTTCAAGATCTTTATCAGCTTCACGTTTCTCCATCAGTTCATCTTCAATATAGATTTCGCCATCGGTAATACGTTCAAGACGGTTAAGACACCGTAGCATCGTACTTTTTCCCGAACCACTGGGTCCGATAATACAGACAACTTCACCCGAGGCAACTTCCAGATCAATGCCTTTCAGCACTTCAAGTTCACCAAAAGATTTTTTGACGTTTACTAATTTTACCATACTCATTGTTTTACCACCTATCTCTTTTCATATACGCCTAATTTGTTTTCCATCTTATCAAAAACAACTTGCAAAATAGTCGTCAGAAATAAATAGATAACGGCAGCATAGATATAATAAACCCAGCTTCCCGTCGCACTAGCCATTGTTTTAACCGTACGCAACAAATCAAATAAGGCAATGGTTGAAACCAGAGAGGTATCTTTTAAAAGCATAATCAGTTCATTCCCAACCGGTGCTACCAAACGCTTAAAGGTTTGGGGAATAATGATTTTTGTCATCGCCTGTCGATAACTCATCCCTAATGCTTTTGCTGCTTCCATTTGCCCACCATCAATCGATTCGATTGCGGCACGTATAATTTCAGCCAGATAAGCTGTTGAATTTAAAGAAAATGTAATGTACGCACAAATCATCGGATTGATTTCAAACGTTGCACCAGTCATATCTAAGTAAATAATCGGCACTGCATAAAAAATCATAAATAATTGTAAAAGCAACGGTGTTCCTCGAAAAAACCAGATATAAAACCAAGATAAGCTATTCGCAACCTTGTTCTTTGAAATACGTCCCAGAGCCACAATTACACCAAAAATCGCACCTGCTATAATCGCAACAACTGCTATTTTAAGTGTCACAATGGACCCATCAAAAATCGCCCATAATTGGGTTTCGTTCAACAAAATAATCTCTCCTTCTTTAATAATAACTTTACAGGGACTACTTAAAAAAAGTAGTCCATTTCTGTAAAAATTAAATTATTATTATTTTCATGCTCATTTATTCAATGATTTTGATATCGGGGTTAATATTGTTTGTCATATCTTCACCGAACCATTTCATTGAGATCTTAGTCATTGTACCATTTTCCTGCAACTTTTTCAATGATTCATTTATTTTTTTTGTAAATGCATCATCTCCCTTGCGCACGGTAACGGCAATCGGTTCGTTTGTTAGCACTTCTGAAGTAACCACAAATAAATCCGGATTGTTAGCCACATAATACATTGCAACACCAACATCTGTCATAACATTATCAATTTGTTTGCCTTGTAAAGCGGCAAAAGCATCAAGCATTCCATCATATTGTTTGATTTCAACTTTTGTGCCCTTTTGTTCTTTTAATTTTTGTGCCCCCATATCTGCGGTTGTCGCAATCTGAACGCCACAAGTTTTACCATCAAGTTCTTCAAATGTTTTAGTCGGTGTTGCATCTTTTCTAGATACAATCACAATCCCATTTGTAATATACGGATCTGATTGGTTAAAGCCTTTTTGACGTTCTGGGGTGATACTGGTACTGGAAATAATGGCATCATATTGTTTTGCATTCAAGCCATTAAAAATACCATCCCATGCAACAGTACTAAATTCAGTTTCGACATTCATCTCTTTAGCGAGAGCATTTGATAAATCAATATCAAATCCTACTAAATTATTCTGATCATCTCTGAATTCCATTGGAAGATAAGTGTCATCAACAGCTACTCTCATTTTTCCACCGACTAGTGGATCTTCTGCCGTTTTTGATTGACTATTTTTGCTACTACATCCTGCCAGTGTTATTGTAAACACCATTAAAACAGCCAATGACAAAACCAAAAATTTCTTTTTCATAATTCCCTCCTATAATTGTTAAAATATAGTTAAAATTATATCGCTTATTGTATACATTAACAAGTGATTTTTTATAAATATCTGTTTTTTTAATTTTTATACATTTATATTCACTTATAAGCCTTCTTTAAGCGGATTTTATAAAAAAGTTTGTATAAAAATACCAATTACATTAATACTCCCGGTAATATTTCCGATAGCACACCCTACATTTGTCAGTACTACCACCAATAAAATCTTAGTTACCTTATTATGCCATAATCCTTTAATCGATCCAAGATCCTTTGGGAGAGCTTCAAAATCCTCTACTTTCGGCTTTCTGAAATGAGCTTCGGCAATGCCTGAAAACCATCCGGCGGCGAGCACAGGACTGAGTGCCGATATTGGCGCAGCTACAATAGCAGTCAGAATTGTCAAAATATGACCTCCTGCCAAAAGGGCACCAAATCCGGCCAATGTCGTTGTCCATATCAGCCAATTACGGGTTTGCTCAAAACCTGAACCGGGATTAACTGTAAATGTCAATGCAACCAACGCAATCAGTAATATAGGAATCGACCAACCGACGATTTTTCCCATTTTTGATTTAGGTGGCACGGCATTAAGTGCGTCTATATCTTGTTTTTTATACACTTCCTCAGTAATACCGGGAACATGTGCTGCACCTAAAACGGCAACAATTTTTTTACCCGGGGCATTTTTAATTTTATAAGCAAGATATTGATCCCGCTCATCCACTAAATGTTTTTTAACGCCTTTAAAAGATATGCTAAGTTCCGATAGGGCTGCTGAAAGCATATCTTCAGTTTTTAATTCTTCAAGCTCTTCTTCCGTGATTTCTTCATCATCAATAATGCTCATAATAATGGTGGTGAGCAATTTCATCTTTTCCCAAAGTCCGCATCCTTTCCATATTCGATTAAAGGTAATTTGAATACTTCTATCCGCCAGAACAAGTTCTGCGTCACAGGTTTTAGCAGATTCAATGCCTTGTATCATTTCCTGTCCGGAATGAATATCAAACTGTTCCGCCAGTTTTCGTTGATAATTAGATAAGATAATATTGGCAAAAAGAAAACCTGCTTTACCACTTTTTATAATTTTTATAATATCGGTATCTGCCCAACGTTCTTTCTGATTTAAAGATTCATAACGACCTTCATCCAGTTCAATACAAACAGAATCCGGACACTCGGTTTCAATCAATTCTTTAACCTGAGAAACACTTGTAGGTGAAACATGGGCTGTTCCAATTAAAATAATTTCTTTATCGCCTACTGTTAGACGCGTAATATTATTTGATTCCAAAATTCACCACTTTCTCATTTAATAAAGTATCAAATCAATTAATTCATCTTCTGATAATCCATTGATATAATCCGGCAATTGGATGCATTTCAAACAGTCACGCAGTGTTTTTTCATTAGGTTTTTTGCCGATAAAATGCTGTTCAAGATCACAGGTATCACCATTTCCAAAAAAATCACCATAAAAACGAATGCCTTCAATCTGTCCTTTTTCAACTTGCATTAAAACGGTGATAAGTCCACAAGAATATTTACGTTCTTTTCTTAGATTATATTCCGGAGACTTTCCATAATTCCATTCCCATGTGGCATATTTTTCAGCTTGTAATTTTTCAATTGCTGAAATATCGGTGTCACTTAATGTTTTTTCCTGAAGCTTTTCTTCTTCGAACATATAATCAACCAGCACTTTTTTAAAATCATCCAATGTGTAGTCTTCTTCTAAATAGTCAATAATATTAGTGACATGACCTTTGACCGATTTAACACCTTTTGATTTAATTTTATCATTTTTAACTTTTAATGCATTTTGAACGGTCTCTAATTTAGAATTAAAAAGAATCGTTCCATGATGGAGCACTCTGCCACGTTTGGCATATTGAGAATTTCCAGAAAACTTTTTACCATCAATTGCAATGTCATTTCGGCTATTAAATTCTGCGTTAACACCTAATTTTTGAAGGGCTTTTACAACAGGTTTTGTAAATGTTTGAAAATCAAAAGGTTTACCTTTATCATTATTAACAATAAATGTAAAATTCAAATTTCCCATATCGTGATAAACAGCACCGCCACCTGTCAAACGTCGAACAACTTTAATATTATTCTCTTTAACAAAAATCGGATTTATTTCTTCAATCGTATTTTGATGTTTTCCAATAATAATGGCATTATCATTTTGCCACAGCAAAAAATACGTTTCATTTTGATCCATAGATTCAAAGACATACTCCTCAAAAGCTAGATTAAATGTAGGATCTGTATACGCTGTATTATTAATAAATATCATGTCATTTCCTTTATCATGTTTTTTTATGCAAAATCGACTGCCGCCAAATAAGGGAGCAGCCGATAAAATATTTATTTTAAATTTTTAACCGAACCACGTATTAATAATTCATAAGGCACAAAAACGGTTTTCGTTTCACGTTCCTCTTTTTCACACATCTTAATTAGCATTCTAGTAGCAATAGCGCCTATATCATACATTGGCTGTGCAACGGTTGTAATTTCAGGACGTGTCCATTCGGCAATCCAAAAATTATTAAATCCGCAAACACTAATATCCTCAGGAACAACTTTTCCAACATCTTCTGCACTACGCATAGCGCCAAGAGCGATCTGATCATTAAAACAAAATACATTTGTAAATTCATGACCGCTTGCAAGTGCTTTTTCCATCATATGATATCCGCCCAATACACTTGAGCTTCCATAATAAAACAGATCTTCATTTAATTCAATATTAGATTCTTTAAAAGCACGTTTGATCCCATCAAGACGTTTCTGATTAATATAGCCGTCAACATGTTCGTCATAAAAAACAGCACATTTTGTATGACCCATTTCAATACATTTAGCCGCTAAATCATAAGCAGCCATTTCATTATCAATGAGTACACCGCTGAGTTGACCCGATTCATCCGGAATACAACCTAATACAATTTCACTCGGTGCGTCAATTAAATCATCACGTAATTCATCGGTCAAATTTTTTCCAACATAAATAATACCGTCACATTGTTTTTCAACAAGAACACCCAGTGAACTTTGTTCTTTATCATGATCAAAATCCGTATTACTTAAAATAATATTGTAATTATAAATACCACAAACATCTTCTGCGCCACGGACAATTTCCGTATAAAATGGATTAGTGATATCTGGAATCATGATTCCTAATGTATTCGTCTTTTGAATTTTTAAGCTTCTAGCAATGGCGTTTGGCTTATATCCTGTTCTTTTGATCGCATCGAGTACTCTCTCTCTGGTTTCTTCATTAACCAAAGGGATGTTATTCACAACACGTGATACTGTTGCTACAGATACATTTGCCTCTTTTGCAACATCTACAATTTTAACTTTCAAAATAATACCTCCATTTTTTTGTATTTAACAGCCTGCAATTTCTTTAATAGCATCTAAAATAAGCTTAGGCGATTTGAGACATTTTTCTTCGGATACTGCACAGGGTGCAAAACGAAGTCCCTTTGCCAAAGCCACAATAAAGACGTTCTTTTTCATTAATAAATCGCTTACCGCTTTAGGGTTTTTACAAGGAATACTAATAAAGAATCCATCACAATAGTGGCAAAGCTTTAAGCCAATTTTACCCGCTTCATCTAAAAAAACTTTTGCTCTTTTTTGTAAAATTTCTCTATTTGCATATTGTTCTTCCATCGTTTGAGCATGTAATTTTTCATCGGTAAAAATATTAGCCAAAGTCTGCATTGCCCCACGTGTACCGTTTGACCAGGTACCTCTTGTTGAATACGCACAGGAAGCCGCAAATTCTTCTGCAATTTCTTCTGTCGGTGCCACACATAAAATAGCGCCGTTACGTAAACCATACATAGTATAACCTTTAGATGCGCTAAACGCATAAAGTGGCAATACATTTTTAGGCATTTTACATAGTAATGACATAAATTCACGGGCACTTTCTCCCTGTCCCGCAAAATCAATATAAGCAATATCACAGAGAATAATAATTCTTGATTCCGGATATGCTTTCGCTGTTTCAGTGTAAAATTCAATGAGCGTTTTCCACTCATCCAGAGAAACGCTATAACCAGTCGGATTATGCGCCGGTGTGTTTAAAATGCTCAATACACGCTTTTGTTCCTCTAACAATTTCAAAAATTCTTCTTGATAAGATACCATATTAAAGGTACCTTCCTCATTAAATAATTCAAAAGTTGTCGTTGAACGTCTATTCTCATCGGCAATGGTGTTGTAAGGTGCCCAGTACCAATTTGGAATCAATACTTTATCACCAAATTCTGTATAGTTACACACCGCATGACGGATCGCACCTGTTCCTCCCGGTGTTGCAATAGCACGAATATAACCTTCCGGTTTATGTGATTTAAAACAAGCATCAACAACTTTATTTAAAAACTCCGGAATTCCCGGAATCCCTGCATAATCTGCAATCTGATTGTCCGGCAAGCTTTTCAAAGTATCGTAAACCGATTTAAAACAAACCAAATTTCCATTATCATCCATTAACGCACCAATCGTCGAGTTGATAACTGCCTCTGAACCTAATTCCTTAACACGATCAGCTGCTTCACCCGCTACTCTAAAAATCGGATCTGTTCCGGCTTCCCTAACGGAACTTTCAATAACCATACGTGACATTCCTTTTCCTCCTAGTTAAAAAATTTATTAGCATATTTTCGCCGTTCACTCTCATATAAATTGTTGCCGTTCACATCAATAACAACAATTACAGGAAAATCTTCAACGACTAATTTTCTAATGGCTTCTGTTCCAAGATCTTCATAGGCCAAAATTTCAGATGATTTTATGCGATCTTGAAGTAATGCGCCTGCACCGCCGACACAACCAAAATAAACACATTGATTCACCATCATACTACTGATCACAAGTTCACTGCGGTTTCCCTTACCTATCATTCCTTTCAGACCATGTTGTATTAACGTTGGAGCATAAGCATCCATTCGATGACTGGTTGTCGGCCCTGCCGATCCAATAATTTCTCCCGGTTTTGCCGGACATGGACCAACATAATAAATAATCTGATCGCTAAAATCTACCGGTAATTTTTCACCATTTTCAAGTTGTTCAATCATTCTTTTATGTGCTGCATCTCGAGCCGTATAAATAACGCCGGAAATCAGCACCTGATCGCCTGCTTTTAATTTCACCGTTTCATACTTTGTAAGCGGCGTTGTTAATCGTATTATATCCATTTTTACACCACCTTTAAAATGTTCTTTCAACATGACGGTTGACATAACAACAAATATTAACAGCCACCGGCAATCCTGCAATATGTGTTGGGAAAACATCCACATTAACACTTAGCACTGTATTAATACCACCAAGCCCCATGGGACCTATCCCCAGATTGTTACATCGGTCAATCAACAATTCTTCAAGCCCCTTAATATGAGGTGCTTTATTACGAACCCCTATGGGACGGCTTAACGCCTCTTTTGCTATAAGAGCTGCTTTTTCAAAAGTACCACCAACACCAACGCCGACAATAATCGGAGCGCAAGCATTGGGAGCACCTTTTTCAACCGTTTCAAACACAAAATTCTCAACGCCCTTCATTCCATCTGAAGGTTTGAGCATTTTTAAAGCGCTCGTATTTTCAGATCCAAATCCTTTAGGCATAACTTTAATTTTTAGTTCATCACCCTTGACCACTTTATAGTGAATAACTGCAGGTGTATTCGTTTCGGTATTTTTCCTGATAAAGGGATCATTTACCACTGATTTTCGAAGATAACCTTCGCAATATCCCTTTTCAACTCCCGCCTGAATCGCCTGTTCTAACTCACCACCAATAATTTGAACTTCTTGTCCAAAAGTTACAAATACAACAACCATCCCGGTATCTTGACAAATGGAAACATTTTTTTCCTCTGCAATCTCAAGATTTTCAATAATGGTATCAAGAATGGCTTCACCATTCGGTGATTCTTCACGATCAAGGGCAATTTCCAGCTCTTTTCGGATATCATCAGACAATACAGAATTGGCTTCAATACACATTTCTGCAACAGCATCTCGGATTAATTCAACATTAACCTTCCTCAAAATTTTCTCCTTCAACTATTTATTATTTTTATCTTCAACGATTTTTTCAGTTTTCAATGGAATCTGATCATATTTTTTTTTCCCCATTATAATCGAACGTATCGATAAAAAGATTCCTCCGAATAAAATAATGAAATAAAACGTAATAATTCTCCAAAGAATCAAAGCAACCGATGTGTTTACTGCACCGTATATAGGACCAAAAAGAAGTGCAAATCCTGCTTCAGCACCACCTGCCGCACCGGGTGTTGGAATAAAAGCCACTGCAACATATAAAATTGCCTGCATGGATATTATCGTAAAAGCGTTAGCATCATGTAATCCAAGCGAACGATAAACTAAATAATTAATGCAGTAAAAAACTAAAATTTGTACAATTGAAACCGCAAAAAGTTTCACTGTTTCCATTTTATGCTCTTTCAACGCTTTAATCGCATCCGAATATTCTGCAATAAAATGTTCTACTTTCCCATAATATTTTTGAGTATCTTTAAAAATATGTAAAAAAAGTAATAAATTAACGGTAGCCATCATAATTGATTTTGCCATTTTAGGGCTTAACGCCAAAATAAAAACTAAAATAACACCAGCAATATTAACCAATAAACCAATTGCAATCAACCATTTTGCTGCCGCTAAACTACTATTAATCGTTCCTAAATTTAAAAACGTGGCCAAAATTGCTAAAAATGTAACGGTAATCTGGTACAACGCATATTTCTGAACCAAAACGGCTGTTCCTGAACCCATTCTATAACCCCGTTTAGACATTTCATAAAGTTGTAAAGGTTGCCCACCCGAAGCGCCCGGTGTGATCAAATTGTAATACTGACCGATAATCGTCACAATCATCGCAAAAGATAATTTTTCCCCTGGATAATCTCTCTGCATAAGTTTAAGTAGCATATACCCTTCAAGAAGCCAGTAAATCAACACACAACCGATCCCCATCACTAAAAACCATAAGTTCGCATGTTTCAGGGTTTCGACAAATTCATTCATATCCACTTGAGTCCAAATCACAACAATGGTTGCTGTAATTAAAAAAACAAAGAAAATATAATTTGAATATTTTTTCCAAAAATTTGAAAATTCATTTTTAATTTTAGGGATATCTTTATTTTCCATGTTCACCTACCCGTAAACGTTTCTCATTGAAAATAAGAAATCTTTACTTTTCATTTTAATATTATAACATATAACGAAATGAAATCAGAACATTTTTTCATCTTTTTTCAATGTTTTTCATTCTATTTTCAAAACCTTTTAAATTAATTCTACAAACCCTTGTTGACGTAAAGCTTCAAAGAGAACAATGTTAACCGAATTTGCCAAATTGAGTGACCGTGCCCGTTCATGATTTTTCATTGGAATTCGAAAACGATTATTAGGATAGGCCTCATGAATCTCATCCGGTAAACCGGCTGTTTCTTTTCCAAAAAGAAGATAACCGTCACTCTTGTATTCAATCTCTGAATAAAAATTTTTTGCATGGGTTGTTAAAACATAAATTTCCGGCTTCGGATTCTTACTGAGAAAATCCTCAAAATCTTCATATACCTGAAGATCAAGCAAATCCCAATAATCAAGACCTGCCCGTTTGACATATTTATCACTGAGTGAAAAACCCAATGGTTTAATTAAATGTAATGTTGAATTTGTTAACGCACAAGTTCTTGCAATGTTACCTGTATTCTGTGGTATTTCTGGTTGATAAAGTACAATATTCATATTATAAAAGCCCTTCTTTTTTTGTATAAAATTTTACTGCATTGATTCATCATAAAAAAAGATAAATCTCATTCCGATACTCAGAACCGTATGAAATTTATCTTATTTTTTAATTCACGTTTATTTTAGCATTATTCGAGGCAAAACAATCGTAAAAGTACTACCTTCATTAGGAACGCTATCAATTTTAATTTTGCCATTATGCTGCTTAACAATCATATCGGCAATATTCAAACCTAAACCAACGCCACCTTTTTCACGATTTCTAGCATCATCTACCCGGTAAAAACGGCTAAAAATTTTCTTTTTTTCCTCTTCAGTCAAACCAATACCGGTATCTTTAACCGCAATGCATGTATTTCTTTTTGTTTCTGTTAAACAGATCATTACAGTTCCTTTGCCTTGTGTATATTTGATGGCATTATCTACGAGAATCCGTATTGCTTGTTTGATTCTTTCTTCATCGCCTTTATATTCCACACCTTCCGCAATGTTACCCCTAAGGCTGATCTCATTTTCCCGTGCAACATCAAACATTAAATCAATAATTTCAGCACAAAGTGCACTCAAATCAAAAACTTCTTTATTCATTGGTACTTTTTTATTATCTGCCTGGGCAATCAGAAGCAATTCTGACACCAGTTTAGCCATTGTTTCACTTTCAATGCTGATATTATTAAGCCATTTGATATTGTCTTTCAGAACTTCTTCATCTTTTAATTTTAATACCTCTACATTTGTTTGAATAACGGTTAAAGGCGTTCTTAACTCATGGGAAGCATCTGCAATAAATTTTTTCTGGTTTTCAAAAGTTTCTTTAATTGGTTGAAGCGATTTTCCCGCCAAAAAATAACTAATCGGGATCAATAGTAAAATACCGCCAGTTCCAATAAACAATAAAAATGAAATAATATAAGTAATTACCGAGCGTTCTGTTGTAATCTGTTGAAATACTTGAAGTGTAAACTCAGTATTATCCCGATCAAATCGAGTAGAATACACTCTGAATTCACTATTATCCAAATTAAAAACTTTAAAGTCATTTTGTGCTGTTTTAGGATCCATTGCCATTTCATAACCACGCATAATCAGATCGTCGTCTATTACTTTCATATCAACAACATTATTATCCGGTCCCCATTCAATATATTGATAACCGAATTTATCGTGGACAACACCATTATTAAAAAGGCTTTCGTTTTTTTCGGCATTTGTATCATTATTGATAATACTTTTTGCCGTCTCAACCAGATAGACCTCACCGGATACACCCAAACTCCATTGCACCAAAAACCCTAAAAGAAGAATAAATAAAAATAGAAAAGCAATAAGAATGAGCGTATTAAACAGTGTGATTTGTCTTTTTATTTCCTTGAACATTATTTTTTGCCAAGTGTATAACCCACACCACGGATTGTATCAATTTTTACTTCTGTATTTGCCAATTTTTTTCTAAGATTATGAACGTAAATTTCAATATTATTTTCATTGACTTCTTTGTCAAATCCCCATACTCTATCTAAAATTTGTTCCCTTGTAAAAACTTGATTAGGCCGTTTTAAAAGCATTTCTAATATTTTAGCTTCTTTTACCGATAATTTATATTCATTTTCCGGTGTCTGCATCATATTTTTCTTTGTATTAAAACTTACATCTTCAAAAGCAATAATCTCACCTTTAATTTCATGATCCGGACGTCTGCTCAATGCACGAATACGCGCAAAAAGTTCCTTGGCAGAAAAAGGTTTAATCAAGTAATCATCTGCCCCTAAATCAAGGCCTTTTACTTTATCATCTACCGTTCCCTTTGCCGTCAGCATAAGTACCGGCGTAGTAATATCCCGGTCCCGTACTTCTTTTAAAATTTCGAGACCACTTTTCATCGGAAGCATAATATCTAGAACAATCACATCATAAATCGGATTAAGAGCAAAAAGCAACCCTTCTTCACCATCATTTGCTACATCGCAATCTATATTCTGTATCTTACACAACTCCTGCAGAGCATCCGTAATTTTCACTTCGTCTTCAATAAATAATATGCGCATATTTTCTCCTATACATCTTCTGAGATTTCAGGTTATTATTTAAAAGTATATCCGTTGAACCTTAAATTTTGGTAAATAAAATGTTGAAATAGCCTAAATCCCCAAAATTCATTGCATCCTGACCGTATAATCTCTATAATATTATTAACGGTCCTAAAAAAGGAGGCTTTTCATGGAACAGATACTCATTGTAGAGGACGATAAAAAAATATCTCGAATTATTGAGCTTCAATTAAACCACGTTGGTTTTGAAACCCTCAAAGCTTTCACCGGTCGGGAAGCCATTGATGTTTTTAATAATACACCGGATCTCAGTTTAATTTTACTGGATGTAATGCTCCCTCAACTAAACGGTTACGAAGTACTTTCGTATATTCGAAAAAAAACACCGAATCTTCCTGTTATTTTTTTAACCGCCAAAGACGATACTGAAGATGTTGTTAAGGGTCTTAACATTGGTGCAGATGATTACGTTACTAAACCCTTTGTTTTTGATGAACTTTTAGCCCGGATTCATGCCAATCTCCGGAAGAAAAATCTTCCGGGTAAAAATCATCTTATTTTTGAAGATCTTCAAATCGATCTCGATACCTTTGTCATTACCCGGGACGGATTATCCATTGATTTATCAAAAACAGAATTTGATCTTCTTTATTATCTCGTTCTCAACCATGATCTTGTCCAGTCCAGAGAACAAATTCTCAATCAAGTTTGGGGGTTTGATTATTACGGCAACGATAATATTGTCGATGTTTATATTAAGTATTTAAGAGACAAAGTTGATAAACCCTTTGAACGCAAATTAATTCATACAATTCGAGGGCGAGGCTATGTTATTAAATAATAAAGTGCAAGAGACAAAACCGATGAAAATTTACACCCGCATCGTTCTCTTTTTTGTCCTCGCATTCTCTGTTTTATTGGTTATTTCATTTATCATGGTCTTTTATTTTTCGCAACAGATTGTACTCAATGAAAATCGTTCAAATTTAATTAAATTTAACAGCTATATTATCAATGTTATCAAAGAAAATGAATCCGCTATTTTAGAATTACCTGTTGAAGAACGTTTAAATTTTATTTCTGCAAAAATCTATCCTAACATCAAAGATAACACATTAATTTCTTATAAAATTTCCGATAATCATAATAATGTTTATCTTTCTTCAGATAGCGTAGATGAACTTCTAAAGCAGGATAATTTTAAAGAATATAATATTGATATTTTTAAATTACACATTAGTAATCCTGCCGATAATGAAGAAAATGTTAATGTGGATTCATTTCGTTATAATAAAAATGAATACTATTACCTTGGATCAAGCTACTTTGTTAGTGATAACTACACTCTTTTTATCCAAGTGGTAAAAAACCTTAACGATAGTTTTGTTTATATGACAGCGTTATTCATTATTCAGATTGCCATCAGCGCTATTTGTCTTGTCGCCATTATTTTTCTTGGTATTTATGGTACCAAGCAATCGCTAAAGCCACTCATTAAAATTGCGGAAACCGCCAAAAACATTACCGAAAACAACCTCAACACACGAATTGCGGAAACGGGTAACAATGATGAGTTGGATCAACTCATCAAATCACTTAATCAGATGATTGGTCAGCTTGAATCTGCCTTTGATGCTCAAAAACAATTTGTTTCCGATGCATCCCACGAGTTACGCATTCCCTTAACGGTCATGCAAGGTTATTCCGATATTTTATCTTCCTGGGGAAAAACCAATCCTGAACTGTTAGATGAATCCATCGAATCAATTAACGAAGAAATTAAAAATATGAAAAAATTGGTTGAAGAGTTGCTCTTAATTACACGTCTTGAAAATAATTATTTCTTACAGAATTTCAAATCCGTCAATGTATCAAAACTTTTTGAAAAAACCTATCATGAATTTATCATGATCGATTCCGGACATCATTTTGTACTGGATACAAATCAAAATTGTATCGTTAACGGTAGCGAAGCACTGATCCTTTTAGCACTTCGCAGTTTAATTGATAATAGTGTCAAATACACGAAAACAGGGGGCACCATCAGTCTTACTTGCATTAAAACCAATGACCACGTTATCCTTTCCGTCACCGATACCGGTATCGGTATTCCCGAAAATGATCTCTCAAACGTGACGCGGCGTTTCTTCCGGGTTGATGACGATCGATCACGAGAAACTGGTGGTACCGGCCTCGGTTTATCCATTATTGACAGTATCGTTAAACTTCACCGAGGAACACTAAAAATTAAAAGCGTCCTTGAAAAAGGTACGACCATTGAAATTGTTTTAAAACGCGAAACAGACTAGAAATTAGCACAAACCATATAAAAGTAAGGGCGAACGCCATTCGCCCTTACTTTTAATACAACGTTGTCACATATTTTCCATCATAAAATAAGCAAAGATTATTCTTAACCTGATCAGCTTCTACCGTTTTTCTCAAAAATCCACTTACGATCTCTAATGTTTTCGGATCAAAATACTGAAAAACAACTTTTTTTATTTTTTGTTTGGCTGTTTCTCCGTTCATTTCCGGTAAAAGCATTTCTGCTCTTTCTGTATTTTTTAAAAATTCAAACGCTTTTTCTTTTCTTAATGTATGCTCTTTAAAAAACGGTGGCAACGAACGATTGCCATGATACAGATAATCAAATTTCAGAAGTTCTAACAAGGTTTTCTGATCTGCGCCCTGTACTGTTTCTAAAATATAATCCTGTAATATGCTATAAATTTTATCTTTCGATTGACCCATCTCATAATAGTTATGTTTATGCCAATATTTAGAATAACTTTCAAAAAAGTCAAAAGGTGTTCCGTAAAATTCACGATCAAAAATAAACTGTATCGTCATTTTAAAATCATCCGAATTATAATAGCGTTCTAATAACTCCTCAATGTCTTTTAACACCAGCAATTCTCCCGCAGATATAAAGTTATTAGCGATTACTTCATAGGGTGGAAAACTGGTATAAACATAGCCGTATTTTTCAGCTTCTAAACGTATCCTTGTCCCTTTAAGAAGCTTTAAAAAACCTAATTGGAGCATATCCGGTTCAAGGGCAATGGTTTCATTAAATGATTTTTTGAAAATTGCATAGGTTTCATAAGGTAGCCCTGCAATTAAATCCACGTGAACATGGGCATTTCCCATTTGAATCAGTGTTCGAATAGAATGTTCTATTTTCTGCAAATCTGTCTTACGCGTAACTGAGGCCAGTGTATTTTCATCCGTACTTTGGATGCCAATTTCAAATTGCATCAATCCTACAGGTGCTTGGCTGATCAATTCCAGTAATTCTTCATCTAAAAGATCCCCCGATATCTCAAAATGAAAATTGGTATTTCCACCCCGTTTAATTAAATAACTCATTAACGCTTTTGTCCGTTTGATATCCACATTAAAGGTACGATCCACAAATTTAACTTGTTTGACCCCATGGTCAATAAAAAAATCAAGTTCTGTATAAACCCGCTCAAGGGGCAGATACCGAACATTCTTAAGGGTGGATGATAAACAATAGGAACACTTAAATGGACATCCTCGCATGCTCTCATAATAAACAATCTGCTTTGTATGTTCTTCTAAATCTTCTTCGGTATAAGGAAATGGTAACTTATCCAAATGCTCAACAATCGCTAATTCTCCATTCGCTTTTCTACCGATTGAATCTAAAATATTTTTTTGATCTTTATCAAATGCAGCCAAAAACTGCGGAAAAATAATTTCGCCTTCACCCGCTAATATATAGTCAATATTTGGATATTTTTTCAAGAGCGTATTACTATCATAGGATACTTCCGGTCCACCTAAAAAAATGCAACATTCCGGTTTACTTTTTTTCAATACTTCACAAATTTTAAGAATCATTTCCATATTCCAAATATAACAGGAAAATCCGTAACAATCGCCCTCTAAACGTATCAACTTTTCGGTAATTTTACTCAGCTGATCATTAATCGTTACTTCACATAAGACAACATTTTCTCGATCCGTCCCACATTTAAGTGATCGTATTCCAAGATTCGTATGAATAAATTTGGCATTCACACCAACTAAAACAACTTTTTTCAACTTTAGTTCTCTCTTTCTATAAAGCAAAAGACCCCTGCAATCTTTGCAAGAGTCTCCCAATTGTTAAACATTAAAACGAAAAAATGTGACATCTCCGTCTTGCATGACGTAATCTTTTCCTTCTATTCTGGTAACGCCCATTTCTTTTGCTTTTACATCCGATCCCGCTTCAATTAACTGATCATAAGTGGTAATTTCTGCACGAATAAAACCACGTTCAATATCGGTATGAATTTTGCCGGCTGCTTGAGGTGCTTTTGTCCCTTTTGTAATCGTCCATGCCCGGCATTCATCTGGACCAGCTGTTAAAAATGTAATCAGACCGAGAAGTTTATAACCGGCATGAATCACCTGGTCAAGTCCCGATGTTTTAAGCCCCATATCTTCTAGGAACAGCGCTTTTTCTTCTTCATCAAATTCGGCAATTTCTTCTTCGATTTTAGCCGATATTTTAATGACTTCCCGATTATCACCCTCAACCTTTTCTTTCAGAGCTTTTACCATTTCATTATCTGCGGTTAAATCATCTTCTGAAACATTAGCAATATAAAGAACCGGTTTTGTGGATATCAATTGTAAACCCGTAATAAAATTCCAGCCGTCTTCAGAAAAATCTTCTTCTAAAGGCATCCGTCCTTCTTCTAGAATAGCTTGTAATTTTTCAAGAATTTCAAGGTTTGCTTTTTCTTGTTTATCGTTTTTAGCCGCTTTTCTGGTTTTATCTACTCGACGCTCAACCATTTCCAAATCGGCGAGAATCAATTCCAAATTAATGGTTTCAAGATCATCTAAAGGGTCAATTTTTCCTTCAACATGAACTACATTTTCGTCTTCAAAGCAACGCACCACATGAGCAATGGCATCTACCTCACGAATATGAGATAAAAACTTATTACCAAGTCCTTCTCCTTTACTGGCACCCCTTACAAGTCCTGCAATATCTACAAATTCAATGCTTGTCGGAACAACACGTTTAGATGTATACATTTTATCAAGGACTTCAAGACGTTTATCCGGCACGGCGACTACCCCAACATTTGGATCAATAGTACAAAAGGGATAATTTGCCGCTTCTGCTCCTGCTTTGGTTATCGCATTAAAAATTGTACTTTTACCCACATTTGGTAAGCCAACAATTCCTATTTTCATTTCATTACCTCATTTCTCATAATTCAGCATATCATTAACTTTATAATTATACAATACGTACAGGTTTATCGCAAGACAAAAAGCCAACGTGGTTGACGCCGGCTTTTTGTCTTGACTTTATTATATTGTATTTATAATTTTATTCAACTTCTGATGGTCTTGTCCCATCTTTCCATAATCTTTCTAAATTATAAAACGCACGTTCTTGGGCATGAAAAACATGAATAATAACATCATAATAGTCTAGCAAAATCCAACGACTTCCACGTTCACCTTCAATTGCTTTTGGCTTGATATCCAGTTTACCCGCTTCATACTCAATATTTTCGGCAATAGCTTTTACTTGACGTTCCGAACTTCCGCTGGTAATGACAAAATAATCACCCAATGCCGATACTTCGGCAATATCCATGATTTCGGTATCCGTTCCACCTTTGGCTTCAATCCACTCTTTTACATTTTCTGCAAATTCTTTTGGTTCGATATTAGTCACTCTCCTTTATTTGATGATCCATTTTTTCAAGGATCAAATAATTACGTGCCGATACTGTCCGCTCGTGAATTAATCCTTTTATATTGGTAATATAACGGATTGTATTCGTCAACGCTTGTATCATCGCATCGTCTAAATCTTCAAACGCTATCTCTCGAAGTGCATCAACACCGGGGTATTTTCTCCCGGGTTCAATGAAATCTGCAAGATAGATAATTTTTTCTAAAACCGTCATGTTTTCTCTGCCGGTTGTGTGGTATTTGATAGCGCTAAGAATTTCTTTATCTTCAATACCATATTCTTGTCTGGCAACAACAGCGCCTACCGGACCATGGAGCAACTGTGGCTCACGTTTTGTAACCTCATCCACTTTCAAATAATACTGATTGGCCGTTTCAATTAAAGCTTGATCTGAATAATTTTTAGCACAATCATGTAAAAGTGCTGCATAACGCACTTTTTCAAAATTACAAGGATATTTTTCTGAAAGCTCTAAAGCTGATTTTATTACATTCAATGTATGTGTATAACGCTTTGGTTTAAGCGCTTTTTTTAATTTTTTTTCAATTTCATTGTATTTCATATTCGTCTACCGGTTGTCCTTTTGGTAAATACAATCCATTTTTTTTAATATATCTCTCCACCGAGTCCGGTAAAAGATATTTAATGGAATAACCATTCTTAACTCTTCCTCGAATATCCGAAGAGGCAATATCCATTTCAGATGTAAAAAGTTTAAATATTTTAGCATTGTAAATTTCTTGCAATTCTTCAATGCGAGTATCTAAACGATTATGTGAATATCCGGGACGAAAAGTTGTAATAAAATTGACGGATTCCAGCAAATCAGGAGCGCCCTTCCACAATGTAATCTCAAACATAATATCTGCACCCGTGATAAAGTAAAATTCACATTCCGGATAAATTTCTTTCACTTGATTGATGGTATCAATCGTATAAGTCATGCCCGGACGTTCCAGTTCAACTGTAAGCACTTCAAAATTAGGATTGGAAGCAATGGCTAATTCAACCATTTTTAAGCGATGCTGTTTTTCAATTTCCTTATTCAGTTCTTTAAACGGATTATTTCCAGCCGGAATAAATAGCACTTTATCCAAACCATATTGATCTCTTGCAGATTCTGCCAAAAGCAAATGACCCGTATGAATTGGATTAAAGCTTCCACCTAACAAACCGATTTTAGCCATATTTACCTCTTAATTTACCGTTTTCCGGAAAATTTTCTACCTGACTTTTTAAGTGTTTTTTTATTATTCGAAGGAACTTCAATTTTTGTTTTCATTAAGTTTTTTTTGTACAAGACAAACTTACTGCCAATGGTACATACAATTTCAGATTTCGTTTCTTCTGCTAATACTTTAGCTGCATTAACTGCATCTTCCATTGAATTTTGCTGTACTTTTCCTTTAACCAATTCACGTGCAATAATTGCATCCTTAGTTTGAGTAATCACTTCCCGTGTAATTCCTTCTTTTCCGATAAAAATAATATCGGGACTTTCCATAGCAAGTTTCCTTAAATAACTTCTTTGTTTACTTGTTAGCATAATACTCTCTTTCTATTATAACATATTTGTCGGCCTATTTGAAATACTCAAATTCAATATCATCAATCCGAACCAATGTTTCATCTTCAATACCCATTTCTTCTAGCTTTTCAAAAACGCCTTTTTCTTTTAATGATCGCTGAAAATATCCGACAGAATCATAATCTTCAAAGTTAACTGAATTGAGAAGCCGCTCAAAATCACCTTCTACCACAAACACATCACCATCTTTATGAATTTTAAAAGTATCCTCATCAAAATCAGCTTTATAAACCACATTTTCATCTTCTTCAACATCAAAAATAGGTTCAACCTCACCAATTTCATCCAATAATTGGGTGACTCGACTTAATAACAAATCAATGCCTTTACCGGTAGCCGCAGAAATAATAAATGTTTCATAACCCATTTCTTCAAATTCAGATTTTAACGCTTCCAGTTCATCCGGATCAGAAACCAGATCCGCTTTATTTAATGCCACCACCTGCATTCTTTTTGCCAAACGTTCGTTGTATTTATTCAGTTCAGCATTAATGGCTTTAAAATCGATTAAAGGTTCTCTACCTTCACTGCCGGATGCATCTAACAGATGGATGAGCAGTTTTGTTCTTTCCACATGACGCAGAAATTGAATACCTAACCCTGTTCCTTCGTGAGCACCTTCAATAATTCCGGGAATATCCGCAATAACAAAAGGATCGTAATTTTTCCATTCAACCACGCCTAAATTAGGCACAATTGTTGTAAAATGATAGTCTGCAATTTTAGGTTTCGCTGCAGTTACTATTGAAAGAAGCGTTGATTTTCCAACATTCGGAAATCCAAGAAGACCAACATCAGCCAATAATTTCAGTTCTAAGACTAATGTTCTTTCTTGACCGCGGACACCACCCTGTGCAAAACGTGGTGCCTGACGTGTAGCGGTTGAAAAATTCATATTTCCAAGCCCACCACGGCCACCTTTAGCAACAACGTAAGTTTCACCATCTGTATCTAAATCGCAAACGATTTTTCCTGTATCACGGTCTTTTACGATTGTTCCAATGGGTACCCTTATAATAAGATGATCCCCTGATTTACCGGTTGAACGACCACCTGTGCCATTACCGCCACTTTCTGCTTTGTATTTCTTTTTATATTTAAATGCAAGCAATGTTCTTAAGCCATTATCGGCCTTAAGAATAATATCGCCGCCCTTACCACCGTTGCCGCCATCCGGACCACCGTTAGGCACGTATTTTTCCCGTCGAAAACTCATTCCGCCATGACCGCCGTTACCGGAAGTTACGTAAATTTGTGCTTGATCGATAAACATCGTAAACACCTCATTTCTTTCTTATTATATACCCATATAAAATAAAAACCTCTTATCATATACATACAATAAGAGGTTTCGATTATATCTTTATGTTGTTCGTACAAAAAAACTACATTGCTTCCCTTGGGTAAATACTAACTTGTTTTTTGTCTTTACCTTTACGTTCAAAAGTAACAACACCGTCACTGGTTGCAAATAAAGTATCATCTTTACCACGACCTACGTTTTTACCAGGATGTATATGTGTCCCTCTTTGTCTTACCAAAATATTACCGGCCAATACAAATTGACCATCTCCTCTTTTAACGCCTAGACGTTTAGATTCACTGTCTCGACCATTTCTAGAACTACCAACCCCTTTTTTATGGGCAAATAGTTGAAGGTTCATTTTAATCATTATGTTCACCTCCCAATTAAATTTCAATAATTTTAATATAATCACCGTAAACGGCTTCTGTTGCGCATAACCCTAAATGGAATGTATCCATTAAAGTATCTGCCTGGATTCTTTGCACTGTATCTTTAATTTCAGGAATTTCAAAAGAAGTATAACCCTCTTTTACTTCACGATTAAGATCTTGAAGACCCACAATTTCACTTAAACCATTTAAAATAGTAATGGTCAAAATAGAAACACCTGCACAGACGATATCTTCGCCTGAATCCGCGTATTCTCCGTGTCCCGATACAATCACTTTTGCGATCTTATCTTTGTTTTTTTCAAATGTAATAGTAATCATTATGCTTCGATAGCAGTAATTTTTACTTTCATAAATGGTTGTCTATGGCCTTGTTTACGACGGTAATCTTTTTTAGATTTATATTTATAAATAATTACCTTTTGAGATTTTGCGATTTCTAAAATCTCTGCTTTAACCACTGCATTTTCAACAACCGGAGTTCCAACCGTTAATTCTCCGTCTTTGTTCACTGCTAAAACGTCTTCGAAAGTTATTTCTTTAACGCCTTCTTCTGCGAAATTAATTTTTTCAATTTCAATCACATCATCTTGCTGAACACGGTACTGTTTCCCACCTGTTTTAATAATTGCGTACATGAATAAACACCTCCTCATACCAGTCTCGCCATGAAAGGTGCATTTCTGACTTTAATACCTTTTATGTGCGGCTTCATAACTCGTTGATAATACCATAATCCGGTTGTATTTGTCAATCTAAAAATATTTTTCTTTAATTCTTTCTTTTCATTCAATTCTTTATTCTATCTAAAATTATTTGAAAAATAATTTATTATTCAATACTTTGTGTTAAAATGTATCCACAATAAACTAAAAAACAAAAGGAATAACTTATGAACAAACGAAAAAAAAAGAAGCGTAACTTAATTATAAATATTATTTGTACCATCATTATCATTGGTTCATTGATTGGATTGGCTTATTATGGGTGGCCTTATCTTCAAAATTATCTTCATAAAGAGGAAATAACTAAGATAGCCCAACCCTCTTCCCCGGATGGTATTGATTTTAATGCTTTAAAAGCTATTAATCCTGATACAGTCGGTTGGCTTAAAATTGACGGTACCGCAATTGATTATCCTGTTGTTCAAACGGATAATAATGACAAATATCTATACACTACTTTTGAAGGTGAGGAATCTCAATGGGGTGCCGTTTTTCTTGATTATACTTATGATTTTAACCGTGTTCCCATTGCCCAAAACAGTGTGCTTTACGGACACAGTCATAATATTCAAAAATCCTCTACCTTTGGTGATTTACACAATTACCTAGATCAAAATTTTTATGTTGCCCATAAAATCATTGAGTATGACCGCGTAGGCGATCCCGGACAATGGGAAATTTTTTCAATCTATAAAACAGAAGCTGATTATGATTATCGTCGTCCCGATTTTGCCGATGATGCTGATTTTATGGCTTATTTCAAAGGTATTCAAGACCGTAGTATGTATCAAACCGGTGTTGTCATTGATCCTAATGACGAGATTCTCACACTTTCAACCTGTGTTTTTGATATGGATGATGGACGTTTAGTTGTTACTGCACGTAAAATAAAATAAATCATAAACAATTGCTAAAAATCCTCCACTTTCTTCGATAACTAACTAAGAAAATGGGGGATTTTTTTCTTTTTATTTTTTATTTTTTTGCATTTCTTTTTCCGGAATTAAAACGTTTTTTTGAAAATCAAAACACTCTTTTGCCACAACATTGCTGAGAACAAGTAAGCAAATAAGATTAGGAATAGCCATTAACCCATTCATCGTATCGGAGAAATCCCATACAATTTTCAAGGTTGTCGTTGCGCCGACAAAAGTAACCAGTGAAAAAATAATACGATAAGCCTTCACAAAAATCGGTTTTTTTACTAAATATTCCAATGATTTTTCACCATAATATTCCCAACCTAAAATAGTTGAAAAAGCAAAAAGCATAATTCCAATCGTGACAACATATGCGCCAATCGGCCCCAATGCGGATTGAAATGCATTAATCGTCAAATCTGCGCCGGTTAAAAGTTCACCTGCTGCATTAAATTTTCCAAGAACACCAGAAGACGCAATAACAAGACCTGTAATACTGCAAACAACTAACGTATCAAAAAATGTTCCAGTCATGTTAATATAACCCTGTCTTGATGGATGGTCTGTTTTGGCTGCTGCGGCAGCAATCGGTGCAGATCCCAGACCTGCTTCATTTGAAAAAACGCCTCGAGCTACACCCCAACGCATAGCCGATAACATTGACGCAATAATAGTTCCTCCCACACCGCCGGCCATTGCCGTTGGCGAAAATGCCATTTGAAAAATACTAACTAAACCTGCCGGTATATTATGAATATTAATCATAATAACAATCACTCCTGCTACAAAATAAAAAACAGCCATAATTGGAACAATCAATCCACAAACACGACCGATACTTTGAATGCCACCGACTAAAACAACCAATGCCAAAATAGTAATAATGGCACCTGTAATCCAAGTAGGTACCCCAAAGGTACTTTGAACTGCTCCCGAAATTGAATTGGCCTGAGTCATATTTCCAATACCAAAGGAAGCTACAACGGCAAATATTGAGAAAAGAATCGCTAAAGTTGTTCCAACCCATTTCACTTTAAACCCATTTTTCATAGCGTACATTGGCCCCCCGGCCATTTCGCCACTAGCATTCTTTTCACGGTATTTAACCGCTAAGACACTCTCTGCATATTTTGTCGATAGCCCAAATAAAGCACTGATCCACATCCAAAACAAAGCACCCGGTCCACCTAAGACCATGGCCGTTGCCACACCAACAATATTTCCTGTTCCGATTGTAGCTGCCAAAGCTGTCATTAATGATTGAAAAGGGGAGATATCTCCACTATTTTTATCATTTGAATCATCCGGTTTTGAAAAAACCGATTTTAACGCATATCCTAAATTTCGCCAGGGCAAAAATTTAAGACGAATGGTTAAAAAAACACCGGTTCCTACCAAAAAAACAAGCATAATAGGTCCCCAGACAAAATCATTGACCGCACCAATAATTGCTGAAAAATCCATTTTTTCCTCCTCCATTGTTATAGTAAGTAAACTATATTTTATCATACATAATTTTTCAGCACAATAGAAAAACCACAAAGATCCTTAAGCCGATTTAAATTTCCAGTCGATCTTTGACATTTCTTTTTTATCTTGATTACAAACAGAATGGACATAAAGTTGGAGCGTTAACGCCACATTTGAATGTCCCATAATCCGGCTTAATACCGCTACTTGCATGTCTTTACTCGCTGCAACTGTCGCAAATGTATGGCGCAAAGCATGGAAATTAATATATCTGATACCCGCCCTTCTTAATACTTTTTTTAAATATTCTTGATAAACTCTGGGATCGATAAAATCTCCATTTGGATTTTTAAAAACAAAGGTATCTGATGGAAGTATTATTCTAAGGTAATCTGTTTCACTTCGGTAATACATTCTTAAATAATTATAAATATCATCACTCATCGGAATATCTCGAATTGAATTACGCGTCTTTGTTTCATCAACCATCGTTTTTGTTTTAGGTCCTTTTGTCGCAAATGTTTTTATTCTTTGCAATGAATGACGAACATGAATTATTTCATTTTCAAAATCAATGTCCCTCCACTGGAGTGCACCCAACTCACCCAAACGAAGCCCTGTTTTAAGCGCAATCATAATTGCAACAGACCGTGGATCATCATCTGTTTTTAACAACATCTTTTCTAATTTCAAACATTCATCCGGCTCTAAATAAACCGGCTCATGATATTTTTTCGCTGGAAGTGTCGCACCTTTACAAGGATTAACCAGAATCAGTCCCTGTTCAATTGCTTTTTCCAAAGCCGCTGACAAAATAATCATATAACTCCGAATAGTTGTCGGCGCCAATCCATTTCCTTTCGTCCCTGCTTTTTCACAAAAGTATTTTATTAAATCTTGAATAATCACAGGTGACAATTCACTAAGGTTGTATTTTCCGATTTTTGGTACAATATGGTTCGTAATAACCGTATAATATCGTGTATAGGATGATTTACGTATAGTATTTTTTTTATGGTCTTCAAGCCATTTCACCATCCATTCTCCAACTGTTAATGACCAATTCACCCCCTCATAATCTTCTTTTTTAAGTGCCTTCTCAATAATTCCAAACCCTTTTGCCTCATTTTTTTGTTTTCTAAGAATCCGTTGTAACTTTAATTCCTCCTCAACATTTTTCTCCGCTTTATCAAGACGACTGGCCGCTTCTTGATAGGTGCTACCATAAACCGAATGATAAAAAGCCTTCCCATAGATATCCTGGTACCCAGCAATATAACGACCCTCATAACGTGTGTCTTTTCTTTTGTAAATGTTTTTACGGTTTTTTTTCATAACATCCTCCTGAAAAATTTGTATTTCGCCTTCATTTTATCGATCAAAATAAAAATTTTCAAAACTGATTTTTATGTTAAAATACCTTTATTAACTACTAAAGAGGACTCACTCATGAAAACAACCAACACACCTTATCTTTCAACTCCATTTGTTAATTATTCAGAAACAGATAATTGGCTCAGGCTTCCAAAAGCCCTTAAAAAGGTTGATATCTTTTATTTATACCCTACTGCCTATTATAAAACACAAAAGGGCCCTCTCATTTGTGAAACAACCCATCGTGGAATGCGTCTCAGAGCACAGGAGCATCTTTTCACAAAGGGCTCTGTTTTTGACACAATTGGCAATATTTACGCTCCTTATTATCGTCAAGCATCCCTTGAATGTTTAATGGATAACTCTCCGAAAAGTAAGATGCTTTTTAAGGACGGTCCGATACAATCCATCTTATCTGCCTTTGATTATTATATTAAACATTATAATAATGGACGTCCTTTTATTTTAGCCGGTCATTCTCAAGGTTCTATGCTACTACTTTATATTTTAAGTACCTATTTCAAAAAATTTCCTCAAGTTCAAAAGCAAATGATTGCAGCTTATGTGATCGGTTATGCCGTTACCCGAAATTTTTTAATGGATAATTCCCATTTACACTTTGCAACCTCTAAAAACGACATTGGTGTCATTATCTCTTATAATACCGAAACACCACATTATCATGGCCATAATTTAACCCTTTTACCCAACGCCATTGCCATCAATCCCATCAGTTTTACCTTATCCGATACCCCTGCTCCAGCATCTAAAAGTTTAGGTGCACGTCTAACGCTCCGTGACACCAATGGAATTTTAATTGGTCTAAAAGATATGCCTCATTATGCCGATGCCACCCTTAATCTCAGACGTGGAACGGTTATGTGTTCAACCGTTTCATCCCTAGATTTTAAAATTCCCAATCTTGAGTCTGTTTTTCCAAAAGGCGTCCTTCATACTGCCGATTATCAACTCTATTATTACGATCTCCGCCACAATGCTCAAGAACGTGTTAATGCTTTCTTTGCACAAAAAAACCTCCTCTTGTAATTTATCAAAGAGAAGGTTTTTGTTATTTTTTTATTTTAATTTTGATTCTTTCATCCAAGCATCATAAACAGCATCAGACACCGCTTTTGAAACACGTTTATCGAATGGACTTGGCATGATATAATCTTCATTCAGTTCATCTTTAGATACAAGACCGGCAATGGCGTAAGCTGCAGCCACTTTCATGTCTTCGGTAATCCGTGAAGCACGAGCATCTAGAGCTCCTCTAAATATTCCCGGAAAAGCTAAAACATTATTGATCTGATTCGGAAAATCGGATCGTCCTGTTCCGATAATACGTGCACCTGCTTTTTTAGCCAAATCCGGCATGATTTCAGGTGTAGGATTCGCCATGGCAAAAATAATCGCATCTTTATTCATAGATGTCACCATTTCTTCCGTAACAATTCCTGGCCCCGATACACCGACTAAAACATCGGCTCCTTTAATCGCATCTATGAGCCCTCCGGTTATGTGTTCAGCATTCGTATGCTCTGCAAGCCATTGTTTATGAGCGGTTAAGTTTTCCCTGCTCATGTCTATAATACCGGTGCGATCACACATGATAATATTTTTAACCTTAAGCGACATCAACATTTTAGCAATAGCCGTTCCGGCAGCTCCGGGACCACTGATGACTACTTTAATCTCTGAAATATCTTTTTTTACAATTTTTAAGGCATTAATGAGTCCCGATGAAACAACAATTGCTGTTCCATGCTGATCATCGTGAAAAACAGGGATATTTAAAGCTTTTTGAAGTCTTTCTTCAATTTCAAAACATTTAGGAGCCGCAATATCTTCCAAGTTGATACCACCAAAAGTGGGTGCAATATTAATACCAGTTTGAATAATTTCTTCAACATCTTGAGTACTGACACAAATTGGAAATGCATCAACATTACCAAAAGATTTAAACAAAACAGCCTTACCCTCCATAACCGGTATTGCTGCTTCTCCACCAATATTACCTAATCCTAAAACGGCAGATCCATCAGATAATACCGCAACTAAGTTACCTTTGGCTGTATATTTATAAACATCATCTTTATTTTCAGCTATTTTCCGGCAAGGTTCTGCAACACCCGGTGTATAAGCAATGCTTAAATCATCTTTATTTTCAAGTTTCATTTTTGAAACAATTTCTATTTTACCTTTACAGGCTTCATGCGCTTTCAGCGCTTCCTTATTGTAATCCATCTTTTCCTCCATTTTTTTAGTCAACTTTTTTATTATAGCATAATCCTTGTTGCGTTAAAAGTCGAATGACTCAATTTGTTTCGTTTATTTAAATGCTTTTTTAAATTGATATAACGTTCCGTTATAAAGATCCATATCAATAAAACGTTCTTCACCATTGTAACCTTTTAAAATACCTCTTTGTGAATATTGCCATAATATCCAATCGTGTCCACCTTTTAATTCCGGTGTTTGATCAGAAAGATCACAAATCCAAATCGGTGTTTCTGCAAAAGCATCGGATAAATAAGTATTATAGGTATTATAATTGGTATAAATAATCGGTGTTTTTTCATAATGATCTTTTAAACGAATAATCATATCATTAACAATTGCCTGAACTTTATCTTTATCCATGGGTTTATTAAGATAATCACCATATAATTCTAAATCAATTACCGGTGGTAAACTATCCTTTTTTTTAGGCACAGTACTAATAAATTTTTCTGCTTGTTTTTTACCATCAATGTCAAAATTCACAAAGTGATAAGCTCCCACTTTTAAATGGGTTTTTCTTGCTTCATCCCAGTTTGTTTGAAATTTTTTATCAACATGGTCCACGCCTTCGGTTGCTTTTATAAATGCAAAATAAAGATCCTGATCTGCCAGTTCTTTCCAATTGATATCGCCCTGATAAGCTGAAACATCAACCCCTTTTACCGGGCCATTATCTTTTGTAAATGTATTTAGCATGAAGAATAAAACAACAGCTACCAATATAGCTACAGCTGCACCACTAATAATAATCAACCCTTTTTTACCTAAAATTGATTCTTTAAAATTTTTCATTTTTATAACTCCTTTATTTATTAATACCTAGGCATTTGTTAAATGCCCTCAACCTACCTAATTTAGTGGGTTGAGAGCTTTTTATAAATATTTTGGACGAAAGCGCACTTATCCGCTTCATGAGTTTTTATCTGCACTTATTCTTCAGAAAATCTTTTTATTAATACCAATTGTTACAGTATAAATTTAAAAGCTTAATCTTTCTTTGGTATTTTTAATCTTACAATAGAAAAATCGGAATTAATCGGAAATTTCAATAATTTTGATTATTTTTGTGATCATCATCGTCATGTCGCTTATTTTTATAAAAAATAGCTACACAAAAACATAGCATGACAACACCCCACATCCATCCCGGTACCGGCATGTTTCACCCTCCTTTCAATCTCTATAATCTGTATCATCAATCGTAATAGCCTCTAATTGTGTTCTTAACCAATGAAGGTACTCTAATTTATTCGAATCTGTTTCTTTTCGTTCTGCATGATTAACAACCATAATCAATTTTTCATATTGCATTTTTATTTTAGGAAATCTATCCAAGTTATTATCCCCCTTTTGAAGATTTAACGTTCTTATATTTTAACACAACACTAAAAATAAAAAAAGGATCCCGAAAATCTAATTTTTTCGTTTAAATTTAAACTTAATGCATTTTCGTTCATTTTCATTTATAATAGAATTTCAAAGGAGAATCATATGCTATCAAAAATATCAAAAAAGGATTGTTCTATTTTATATGCCATAAAAAAAAATATTCGCAAACCATCCCTGAATAAAGTAATGATTACCGTTACTAAAATCGGAAATGGTGGAGCCATTTGGCTTTTCATTGGATCACTTATGCTATTTTCTAAAAAATATAAACACTATGGACGTATGTTATCCGCCACAACCCTTATTGACTCTTTTATTGTCAATTTTATTTTTAAAAACATAATTCGTAGACCCAGACCTTTTATCACTTACCCAGAAGAAACCCTGATGATCCGGAAACCCATTGGCTACTCCTTTCCTTCCGGTCATGCCCTTACCTCATTTGCCGCCACAACTATCCTCATCAGTGCCAACAAAGCTTTCGGTATAGGCGCAATTCCTTTAGCAACCATTATCAGTTTCTCACGGATGTATCTTTTTGTACATTATCCGTCCGATGTACTGGTAGGCACTCTTCTCGGTATTGGCAGTGGTCTAGTGTCGTGTAAAATTCAAGATACCTCTCAAAGATAATCCAAAACTGTTTTTAATCGCTCCGCCCAAATTAAATAAGCTTCTTTTGTTAAATGCACCCCATCCAGGGTGTATTTTTTAATGAGTTCACTTTTTTCTGTCAAATCTTCCCACAAATCAACGCATATCGTATTATATTTTTTTCCCAGTTTAATAATTTCAGTATTTAACGCTATTGCTTGATTGTTATCAAAAACAAAAAATAATTTTTCCGGATTACAAGGTAATACCTTATGGATTATTATTTCTGAATTTGGTATTTCTGTTCTCATTAACTTTAAAATCACCTCGTATTGTTTAGCGATCGTCTCTACCGTTTCACCTGAAATGATATCATTCGCACCTACCATTAAAATAATTTTTTCAGGATGTCTTTTTAAGTTTCTTCTTATACGACAAGAGACACCATAAGTTGTATCTCCACCAATTCCACGATTATTAATCTTTCGATTAAGAAGATTCTCCCAATCTCCATATTCAATCAGGCTATCGCCAATCATTAGAATTTCATTTGTTTCCATTTTATTGTCCTTTCTCAACCGTTTGAAACAATTATAAAATATGTTATAATAAAATCAATTAATTAATGAAAGAGGTACATTTATGAAAATAACATCCTTCGTTTTAAGTATCGTCGCTCTTGCTATCTCTGTAACCGGTCTTGTTTTTAGTAGTATTGCTTTATCAAAAATACGAAAATAAACCAATAAAAAACGTCCGAAATATTAATTTTCTGACGTTTTTTATTATTTAACCTTTTTTATAAACGGTAACACCACTAAAAAGAATGATATTTGATGATATTAAGGCATAATCGACAAGATCTGACTCAAAAGGATTGCCAGCAAAGGCACCATAAACCCATTCATAATCTTTATACGGTTTTAATTCTTTCATTACTTTACATTCTTCCATAAAATCTTCAAACATATCCATGGTATACTGTCTATTATTATAAAAACAATCTCCCAAAAAAAGTCGTTTTCGCCGATCATCAACACCTACAATATCAACCTCACCGTTTTTGTCAAAAAGTTCACCGATGCGATCAATTTTAAATGGAATACTACCATTTTTACAGGCTGTTGCAAAAATTTCCTGACACACTATTTTGTACCAATATTGAATATAAATAGGAAAATTACGTTTGATATTTTCAAAAATCTCTAAATCTCGACCATTTTCCAACTCACCACGATGTGAAAAAACAAACGCAAACCAGAAATTCATCATTGGATCAAGAAAATAATACTGCACTCTGCGATTTGTTATCGTTTTTCGATCTGTTACCGATACTTTACCTTCAATATAGCCTAAAGTAACTAAATTCTTAACTCCATGAAACACTGCACTCTGCTTCATTCCCAGTGCTTTTGCAATATCCGCCGGTTTATGCAATCCATCTGCAATCGCTTTTAATATGGATTGGTAATAGCTCGGTTCCCAGATATCCCAACTCAATAAATTAGCCGGTTCTTCAAATAGAAAACCTGCCGGATTGAGCATATCAGAACGAATGACACCCATATGGTCCATTGTATTTTCACAATTCTTAAAGAATTCCCAATATTTAGGTACACCACCCGTAATCGCATAAAGCGACATCAGATGATTAAAATCCCGATGGGGATAATCCTGGAATAAATCGACAAAACTGATTGGTTTTAATTTAATTTGCAATGTTAATACGCTAATTAATGTATTCTTTTTATTTTCAAGATTTACATAAATACTATCATTTGGCATAATAATAATCAGCATAACCGATGCTTGTTTAAAAAAATGTTCCCAGGCATATTTTAACGCCTTAATGAAAGAAGGATTTGACTGAATTAAATAACCTATATTATCAATAACCAGTATTTTTCGTTCAGGTTGAACGTGTAAACCAAAGGTTTTAAAGATCTCTTTCCACTGAGCAATTTTATTATTTTCACCATTATCATCCCCATAATAGTCTGCAAAATCTCGGAGCATTCGCTTACGACTCAGTAAATCTACTTCTTCTTCTGCCGTAAAATATAATGCCTTTTTATTTTTTAAAAAATGACGTATCAATGTCGTTTTCCCCACACGACGTCTTCCGTTAACCATAACAAAAGCATTGTTATTATGATACGCATTCTCAAGATATTCAAGTTCTTGCTTTCTGCCTACAAAATGTTTCATTTGTATATCCCTCCATTCTAAAAAGTTGTCTTGCTTTAATTATACTCGATCATCACTTAACGTCAACATTTTTATATAGCAATATAACCTTTCCAGTCAATGGTTTTCAAATTTTAATTATTATATCATATTTTAATCAAATTTGCCCTTAATTATGGTATAATAATCTTATAATTTATGACTATTTCGAGGTGAAATTATGAAAAATATCAGTATTATCGGCTCCACAGGCTCTATAGGAACACAAGCCCTTTCAGTTGTCGATGAATTTCCTGATGCTTTAAATATTGTAGGACTCTCTTGTTTTAATGAAATTGATACCATTGAACAACAAATCAATAAATATCATCCGGATGTTGTCGGCGTTATGAACCCTAAAATGGCTCTTGAACTCAAAAATCGTATTGCTACAAAACATCCCCATATCGAAGTTCTTTCCGGAATAGAAGGTCTTATTTCCGTTGCAACCGCTCCAAAAACAGAAATGCTTTTAACCGCAGTTTCCGGGATGGTAGGGCTTCGACCAACACTTGCCGCAATTGATGCCGGCATTGATATTGCACTTGCCAATAAAGAAACTTTAGTAGCCGGCGGTCAGATCATTATGGATGCCATCGCTAAAAAAGGAGTTTCCCTTTTACCGGTAGATAGCGAACATTCTGCTATTTTCCAATGCCTGATGGGTAATCAACACAAGGAGATTAAAAAAGTAATTATCACTGCTTCCGGTGGTCCTTTTCGTGGCAAAGATCATACTTTTTTAGAAAAAGTAACCTTGGCGCAAGCGCTCAAACACCCTAGCTGGTCCATGGGACCTAAGATCACAATTGATTCTGCCACTCTGATGAATAAAGGTTTAGAAGTAATCGAAGCAAAATGGCTCTTTAATCTTAAAATGGATCAAATTGACGTTGTCGTCCATCCCCAAAGTATTATTCACTCCATGGTTGAATATCATGACCGTGCGGTTATTGCACAACTCGGACTTCCGGATATGGCACTTCCTATTCAAATTGCGTTTTTTTATCCCGGTCGGATTGAAAACACAAAACCAACATTAGATTTAGCTAAAATTGGAACTTTAACCTTTGAAAAGCCTGATCCAAAAACATTTCGATGTCTCGGACTTGCATTTGAAGCCCTTAAAATCGGTGGTTCTATGCCTGCTGTTCTCAATGCTGCCAACGAAATTTCCGTTTCTCATTTTCTAAAAGAAAAAATTACTTTTCTTGATATTCCTAAAATTAATGAAGCTGTGATGCTTAAACATAATGCTATCAAAAATCCCACGTTAGATGATATTTTAAGCGTTGATTCATGGGCACGATCAATTGCTAAGGAACTTTGCTGATTATCTAAAAAACTTTTGCAAAATGACTGCAAAAGTTTTTTTAATACATCATTTATTTAAGATTACCATTCAAAATCTTCGGAGACTTCATAGGCTTCTCCACCCTCAACCTGGAGTTCTGGATTTTTCACACTGACTTTTGATCCCGCAGGAACCGATTGTGTAATAAAAGCATTTCCCCCTATAATCGCATCATGTCCAATAACCGTTTCACCGCCAAGAATAGAAACATTCGAATAAATAGTCACACGGTCTTCAATAGTAGGATGTCTTTTTTTACCACTTAAATTCTGACCACCTCTGGTTGATAGTGCCCCAAGGGTAACACCCTGATATAATTTAACATAATCACCAATAATCGTAGTTTCTCCGATAACAATTCCGGTTCCATGATCCATAAAAAAGTACTTGCCAATCGTCGCACCCGGATTAATATCAATCCCTGTTCGGCTATGAGCATACTCAGTCATAACTCTTGGAATTAATGGAACATCCAAAATTCTCAACTCGTGAGCAACCCGAAAAACCATCATTGCAAAAACACCGGGATATGAGAAAATAATCTGATCTTTATCCGCAGCAGCCGGATCACCGTCGTAAGCGGCTTGAACATCCATCGTCATATGTTCTCTTATTTTCGGTAAAGTCTGCATAAAAGCACAGCTCATTTTTGCGGCTTTATCAGCTACACTCTGCGGTGTATGTGCCTCTGATTGTTCATATTTACGCATTAAAGCCAACCGAATTTGCTTATGCAGACGTTCTTCCACACTCATCATCAAGTTTCCTATATAGTACTGAATGGTGCAATTATATAACTCGCGTCCACCAAAATGTCTTGGATAAAAAAGTTCTTTCAAATCATTTAAAAGTTTAATAATCTCATTTCGGTTTGGCAAAACCGTTGATATATGAGAAGAATAAGCATCATCTTCATGATAGCTTTCAACCATTTCTTTCGTCAATTTAGTAATGCATTGGTTAAATTCTCGACTCATCTTTTTTCTCACTTTCTTATTTCATACTTGTTTCATCAATTAAATAGGTGATTCTTATTGTACCCCTTTTACAACACGCCGTCAATCTGAAAAAGTCAAAAAAACGCTCTGTATTTTTTACAAAGCGCATCTTTATTTTTTTATTTAATTCACCTTTAAAAAATCAAGAAAAACGATTAATCGGTTTTTCCGATTGACAAAAAAGTTTTTCTTTTTCATCATTGGGCTCAATGAGTCGCTCAAGTTCTAACAATGCCTCTAAAAAATCAGGTTCGAAAATCGTATTTTTAAAAAACGGTTTATACCAAACCACACTTTCGTCATAGTATTTTTTCTGAAAAGCGCGGCTTCCTTTTCGAGTCGTTCTTAAATTATGGATACGATCGGCACATTTAACTGTTTTTGCCATCTCCACATGATTAATAGCTTCCAAATAAATCTTCATATCATATTTAAGGGGCTTCGTTAATAAAATAACCGTTTTTAAAACTAAAGCGTTGCTTCTTTCTAAAATTTCATTCTCGGTAGTATCTGTATCTTCTAATAAGTCATGAAATAAAGCAGCCAAAAGAGTTTCTTCTCCATAGCCCCTTTTATATAAATAGTCAGCTACTGCAATCGGATGGCTAATAAACGGTTCACCACCCCATCTCTTTTGTCCTCTATGTTTTTGGGTTGCAAAGTTAACCGCTATTTTCAATTTAGGATTGGTTGCATAGAACATAATGCACCTCCTTCTTATAGAATCATTATACCTCTTTTATGTGAAAAAGACTAGCTATTAAAAAATACTTTCCTATAACACATTTGATTTCTGATATGTTATACTATTAAAAAACTTTTAATAAAAGGGGATGGCAATGATCAAATCTATTTATGAAACAGCAAGACTTCAATTACATTTATCAACACCTGATTTATCTCAAAGCATCACTGATTATTTTATACGGAATAAAGAATTTTTAGCCAATACAGAGTCACTGCATGATACAAATTTTTACACCAATGCTTTTCAAAAAAGTCAATTGCTAAAAGATCAATTTTGTTGCGTTACTCTTACCAGTGTCAAATTTTGGCTTTCTCCAAAAAACAGTGATCTAATTATCGGAATGTTTGCCCTCAATAATATTGTTAAAGGTGCATTTGAATCCTGCTATCTTTCTTACCGACTGGATAAAGATTATCTCAATAAAGGGTTTATGACCGAGGCTCTTTCAATTGGTATTAAAATTGCATTTCAGTCGCTACATTTACACAGAATTGAAGCAAATATTATGCCTAAAAATAAGCCTTCATTAAAAGTGGTTGAAAAGCTCAACTTTCAAAATGAAGGACTCTCTAAAAAATATTTAAAAATTAATGGTCAGTGGGAAGATCATATTCACATGGTTTTATTAAATGAAACAATATTTTAAATCTATTTTACCTTTTTAAATTTTATTTTGATACGCATCAATCCGCTGTTTGATATTTTTTCTAATGGATAGCCAAAATAAACTATAATCATAAAGATGCAAATTTTGGTGAATACGCATTTTTAGCGGGGCTTCTTTTGGTAAATCTACTAAAAGTGTTTTTGTATTGGGTTCAATCGTTGTTTGAATTCCACAGATCAATGGATGGCTAAAATCTTCAATACCACAGGGTTCTTCGGCGGTTACTTTTTTCATTGTATCGGTCCAAGTCAAGGGATTAATGCACAAAGAATCCCCTTGTTCATCTGGTAAGTCTTCTGGCACTACCCCTCGCTGATAACTGCGCCAACCTAAAAATCCACCGATCGCTTCCGGTGTTTTTAAAAAAGGTAATACTTTAAAATAATGATGTTTGATCTGAAATCCTGGTAAACATGCATAAACTAATTGTTTTTGCAGTGCAGTACCATCGAAAAATTCACGTAGCAAACGCAACCCATGAAAAGTTCCTTGGCTATGTCCGGCAATAATGATCGGTCTTCCCTGATTTTCATAAGTTAAATAATATTTAAAAGCCCGACGTACGTCCGAATAAGCCAGATCAAGGGCATTTTTCACAGCTTCATTTTCTTTAAAAAAGAACACTTTTACATGTGCCTGACGGTACCGAGGAGCAAAAATACGACATGCATCATTGAAAACAGATGCCTGATTTTTAATGGTGCTCTGATCCGTAAAAATATTTAATTTTTTATCCGAAATTTCCGCATTCATAGGATCATCATTAAGACTCGCTAAAAAGCGATTTTCCGCATTACGATCGATCATAACTTTAGAGAACTCTGAATTGAATGCCAAATAGGTTGTCGGATGAATAAAAAAAACATCAACCTGATGATTGTTTTCTTTTTTTTCAATAAAAGAAAGGCTTGTCTCGCTTAATGATCTTTTATGAGGTGATGCTGCCCAATGCGAAAGATTATCATAATTCGGTTCGCTTTGCTGATTCATTTAAATACCTTTTTTCCTTTTTCATTTTCTTTATATTTTACCTTAACTCTTCCTAATTGTCGCCTGTAAATTAAGAAAACATTCAATATTCAATATTTAATTGTTGAATATTTTCTTTAAATCATATATAATAAATTCAATAATTAATTATTGAAAGGAGTCCCTCTTTATGAATCCTTATGAACAAATTTTACTTTTGGAAGAACAGCTAAAAACAAAAAAAGAGTATATTCATAAACTTGAAACTCAACTTGAAGCGCAAAATTCTCGTGGTGCAGGAAGAAAACGAAAAATTTCTAACGACGATATTAAAATGATTCAACACTATCGAAAAGAAGGCTGCACTTATGCTGAAATCGCCGAAAATTTTGGTATTAGTGTTGGCAGTGTTCATCACTACTGTCATATTTAATTTTTTGTTTTTTAAAAGAGCGTATTGAAAAAAATTTCTCAATGCGCTCTTTTAATTTTATTACCTTACATTTATTTCTTTATTTAATTTTATCATTTCATCGATTTGCTTCTGACTCAATTGTGGCGGGTCAGAATTCGGCATTGCCAAGTAATAGCCCTGAACATAATCAACACCAAATTGGATTAAAATTTTCAATTCTTCAACTGTTTCTACACCTTCTGCAATAATTTTTATTTTTTTTTCTTTGAAATATGCAATCATATTTTGCAATAATTTACGCCGATTCTTTTCCTGATCAACATTTTGAACAATCGACATATCAATTTTTACATAATTAGGTGTAATAAAAAGAAAATCAGTATCATTATAATTAATATCTAAATCTTCTAAAACCAAACTACCTCCCCAGTTTCGACTACATTCTAATTTTTCCAATGCCAATGTTGAATCAAAATTTCCTTTTTTTGACATCTCAATGACGACTCGATTTAATAAAGATCCATACATTTCTTCAATTCTTTTTTGTTCTTCGGGTTTTAAAAATTGGTTAGCAATAGAATTAATAAATAATTTAGCTTCACCAAAAGCATCTATTTTTTCTTTAAATACTTTCATAACGCTAAACCATGTCAATTTTTCAATCTGATGTAGTTTTCCCTGAGATTTTGCCAATGCTAAAATGTCAAACGGTGATTTAATCACTGTTAAATCAGAACGCATAAATGCTTCATAGCCTAAAATACAACCCGTTTTTGTTTCTACAATTGGCTGAAAAACATAATCTATCATTTTTTCATCAATCAATTTATTAAGATCTTTTTCTTTTTCATGTTGATAAACACTATCATTATAGCGCCGCATACTAAATTCACCAAATGTACCTTTTACCGTCTTTTTCATTTCATACATGGTAAAATCAGCATACTTTACAAGATCTTCATAAATACATGAATCATCCGGATACCAGGTGACACCACCTGAAGCACGAATTTTAAAATTAGGATCATTCAATAATGGAAACACCGTACCCATTAATTTTTCTTGGATAGATGCTATCAATTCACGTATCGGTGCTTTGCTTTCATATCCATAAATAAGTGCATAAAATTCATCTCCTGAAATACGTGCGAAAATAACATTATTCGATGCAAATTTTCGCAATACTCTTGCAGTACTTTTGATGTATTCATCTCCGAAATTATGTCCGTAAGTATCATTAATATATTTTAAGTTATCTAAATCCATCATTAAAATAGCTGCTGTTTTTAAAGTCTCCGGCTGTTCAAATTTTTGACTCAACATTAAATAAAATGCCTGCCGATTGAGTAAATTCGTTAAAATATCAAAATCACGTTCATGCTCAATTTTAAGACGATCAAGCTTTTCAACCGTTACATCACGAATAACACCCAAAATTCCATTTTCATCTTCTACTTTTTTAATCTTTATCCATTTTGATTTACCCGCTTTATCGATAATCTCAAAGATACTGGAATCTTTTTCTTCATCCGCTTCTTCAGAATAAATTTTCATCTTTTCACAAGATTGACGAAATTTTTCAGAACTCATATAACCCATTGATCCATCATTTTCTAAATTTAAAATATTAAAAAAACAATTCGTATAAAAAACTTCATTTGCCTTTTTATTATACTCAAAAGCACCTATTGGCACACCTGCAATTGAAATAATACGTGACAATTTCGACGCTGAATCAGCCACATCAAGACTTAACTTTTCAATTGAATCACCCAGTTCATCCATTTCTTTAATATTTGTTTTATCCAGTAAAACAGGCTTTCTCGGATTACTCGCTTTTACTTGATTAACTAAGGTTTTAATCGGCTTTGTAAACATTGTTCCCGCTATAAAAATTCCAAAAATTCCGATAATCAATGAAATGACCATCGCCCAAAGAACCATTTTTATCACTCTATGTGAAAACTCGAATAAAGAATTTTGGTTGATAACACCAATCAAAGCCCATTGATCATTAACAAAAGGTGTATTTGTATTATAAAGCTTTAACGGTTGAATACAACCGAGAGCCTCTTCTTTAATACTTGTCGATTTTTCTAATGCATAGGTATTATTATAAAAAGGTACTTCCGAAAAAAGAGTTGAATCAGTATCTCCGGCAATCCGCTTGTAAGCAGTCCCCGATGTTACAATATTTGTAAATGCATTATCTCTTGTAGCATCAGAATTAACCGCTAATAAGTAAGATGCATTATTATTTTTATCTAATTCATTACTTGGAAGATTTTTATATAAATAATCTTTTGATAATTCAATACCAAATACTCCGTAAACTTTCCCATCTTTTGTTTTAAGTGGTACGGAATATGTAATAACCGTTTCTTGATCTTTACTCATTATAAATGGTTTGCTCCAATAACCCAAATCATTATAACTGAGATCAGGATAGTCACGCAGTGCTCTTAAAGGTTTATAATAAAAATCCGATTGATTCGGATCATTACCGCTAAATATTAATTGTGTTTCCCATAATGAAGACATCGTAATATCTAAAGATTTAGCAACATTCACCGGTGAACGTTCAATCGATAAATCCGATAAATCTTCAACTTCTGTTCCAGGATCAGAATCTCGAATATATAACACTGACTTTGTAGTGGCATCTTTTACGCCTAAATCATACTTTTTATCATTTTCTGTTAAAATCAAAAATGCCCCAGTCACTGCATTTTTTCGGAGTGTATAAACTAAATTATCAGCATTATTAAGTAATATTGCTTCTTTCAATGCCTCATTTGTGCCCATCATTTCTACTTGTGCATTTTGACTGTTTAGTGTGTTTTGAACCGTTTCTCCGATCTTTTTAACTGATTCGTCTATATTTGAATACCGCTGTGCCATTTCATTTTCTAGATAATTTTTACGATTAATCACACGTTCATTGAGAATATCTAAAGCATTCTTGTTTAAATTATCAATTGTTCCTCCCCATAAAATAACACAAGAAAAAAGTAACGTTTGAATAACCATAACAATAATCATCGGAATAAAAAGTTTTTTCATAATCGATTGATTTTTTTCGCTAAAAATATTTTTCTTCATTACTGTTACTCCATAGTCTTTACTTCACAGATTGTTCTAAATTAACCTTTAAACTTTCAAACCATTGCTTAAAATTTTCATCCGTACTAAATTGTGCCACTGCAGCATCTTTGCTCAATCCATTTTTAACAAGATTATTAATGGTTTCTAAATCAGTTTTTGCTTTCTGTTTCATCGAAACTTCCAACACGTTACGTGCTGATGTTCCTTTTGCAAAAGCTTTACTTGTATAAAGCTCCGCAGTATTTGTTCGATCAATTGCAACAGGCAATGTTTTTTTCAAGTTTTCAGAAATTACCGTTGTTTGATTTTTTTCAATGGCTCCATTTATTTTATCTTTTTGATTTGCTTCTTTTTTTACAGGAAGATAACCAGATGTAACTGCAAAATCGATATTACGATCCGATTCGGTTAACCATTTCAAAAAAATAGTTGCTGCATATTCTTTACGTTCATCTGATTTAAGAACCGCCATTCCGGCCCCTTGCTGTGCTATTGTTTCAATGCCATCTTTAAAAACAGGAGCTTTCAGTGCCAATGTTTCGATTGGATAACTTTCAGAATCACTAATCGTTATTCTTGACGGAAAATATGTGGCGCCCGCCGTTGAGCCCACAAGAGCGATAATTGAACCTATTTTTGCATCATCTGAAGCAAAACGACCGTTTGAGCTAAAATAACCATTAATATAAGGGATGTAATAATTATCCCAAAGTTGACGCATTATTTTTTCATCAACATTAAAATTAACGTTGCTATCACTGACCTCAAATATTTCTTTTCCCAACTCCTTTGAACCGATAATAATATAATTAGCCATAGCATCACGTCCAAAAAACGCTTTTCCGCCAGACCAGTTATAATATGCCTTTGCCGTTTCAGTTAGACCCTCAATCGTTGACAGCTGATTGATATCTGCACCGGTAGCAGATGCAAATTTATCCCAATCTGTTTTGTTAAGCAATAAAATTTCGGTTGATTTTACAATTGGAAAAATTTTTAAATTTTTTTCTTTATCAATACGACCTTCTTCAATATAACTCGGAATATATTCACTAATTTCTTTTTTTGTTAAATAAGAATCCAAAGAAGCCACCACACCTAATTGATCAATCTCATAAGCTGTATCCGCATAAGCTGAAAAGATATCGGGAGTCTCGTCTGCCCCTACTTTTTTAGTAACCGCATCAGTCACAGCTTTTGTTAATTCATCAATACTTCCTTGGCTGAAAGGCTCTACTATTATTCCTTTTTCTGCACCTAAAGTATTATTAAATTCTGCTACAAGACGATCAAACGATCCCTTTTGCGGACCATTATAATAATGCCAAAGTTTAATAGACACCGGATCATTTGGATTTAATTTTATATTTTTATTTTGGACTAATTGGCATCCTGGTAAAATCATTATTAATAATACCATGACCAATAGTACACTCATTACTATTTTTCTTTTCATTTTCTCACCCTTTATTTTATGTTTTGATATAAGCTTATGCCTATTTATTATATACTATAATGAATAAATTATCTAGTTATTTAATTTTATTAACGTTTTATCAACAAATAATTAAACGATTATTTGCCCTATATTCTAATTGTATTAACTTAAAACAAAAAATACTCTTACCAACATTTATCAGTAAGAGTATTGTAAATCTATTATTAATATAATGGTGCGCCCGATTGGATTCGAACCAACGGCACATAGCTTCGGAGACTATTGCTCTATCCACCTGAGCTACGGGCGCATAAATCACTTTATAATTATAGCGATAAAGAATCTAAAAAGCAAATGAAATATTAAAAAAAATATTTCATTTGAGATTTTCTGTAGTAATCATTAGTAGCTTAATTTTATGAAATATCTCTTATGGTGATTTATCCCCTCAAAGTTCACACAGAAAAGAACATAACTTTGCCATCTTGAATAACTAATTCAAATAAGTTGTATTTCAAGTGCGAATGTAATCGAAATCTTTTTATTATACTGCATAGAATTAATCTTTTTTCGAAATATATACAACTTTCTTGAAAAATATGTTATAATAAGAAAAATAATTATATCAGGAGGAAAATATGGATATTGGCGATAGTATTAAAAAAGTAGTAGATCAAGTGGCTCCAATGGTTGAAGGTGCCGTAGACAATTTGGAAGATGCTGTTTCTGGCGGAATTGAATCCCTTAGAGGAAAATTGGATGAGGTTGAAGATAAATTCTCCCATCATGACGATGCTCCTGCAGAACAGGCTGCTCCTGTAGAGCAACCCGTTGACATACAAGCAGATAGCGAAGCAGCTGTTGTAGAAGAAGCCGCAGTTGAAGAACCCACTGTCAATGAATAAGTGATTTGTTTTGAGTGTCGTTAAAAAGCGTCGAAAGTCTTTTGCTTTGGCAACTTTCGACGCTTTTTTAATTGACATGTTTATAAGATTTCCTGAACGCGTCCAATCTGTCCATTCTTAAGCATTACTTTAATCCCATGAGGATGAGT
>JAVXTS010000012.1:0-46857 GCA_036642535.1 Eubacterium sp.
AGGTCATTGTTAAAAGAAATTGTAAAAAAGAATTGTGCCTAACATTACGCTATAGAAGGAGAACAAAAGAAAATGGTCAGCCGCCTACCCGATTTTGAAAAAAGCTGAAAATTCCCGACGCTTTCCCGACACTTCGTATTGTATAATGAAATAAGAATGGCGAAAATATTTCCAAAAAGGAGATATCATACAGTGAATTTTGCGGTTGTTATGCTGTCAAATGATGAGCAAAACAGAGTGGATGCGGTTCACGCAGGGGCAATTCATGTTCATAGAAAACCAAAAATTTATAGGTAATGAAAAAAAGAATTGTGAATAACATGACCCGTTTGAGACGTTTCAGCCAGTGAACATAAGAGACATAAGTTTTCCTCCATGAGAGTGTTATAGAGTAGTGGATGATTCTATTATACGTCTTATGGAGAGAAAATTTATATAAATATAAATTTTTTAAAAAACCTTGAGAAATCAAGGAGTGTAGGCATTTAACAATTGCCTAAAAGCACTTCAGTTAAGGGAGAGTAAAATGAAAAAGAGATTTTTAGTACTTGTGATGAGTATGCTGATGGTATTTTCTTCAATACCATCAGCTGTTTTTGCTCAGGAAGACAACACACAGAACTACGGTACCGAAGGGGTGGATTATGCGCCGGGCCAAGCCATTGTGTGTGTGAATGGAGGCGTAGCTGCGTTAAATAGCAATGAAAAGAGCCGCAGCGCGGAACCAGCTTATGAAATAGAAAACCTGATGGATGTTGGTGCTACGGCCAAAACGCCCCTCAGAAGCGCTTCGGCCCAAGATGCCGATCAAGGCCAAGGCACAAAAAGCCTGGCGCTAGTAAAAAGTGGACAGGACACCGAAAGCCTCATTGCAGAGCTTGAGAGCAACCCAAATGTAGAATATGCAGAACCAAACTACTACATTAGACCTTACACGGCAGAAGAACCTACAGACCCGGGTTATAGATACCAATGGAGTCTTAAAAATCAGCTCGATAATGGTCAGACAGTTGCGAATAAAGGGGTCGATATTAAGGCACCGGACGCTTGGGCTGCAGCAAGAACAGAAAATACACAAATCAGTCAAAAACCTGTTGTGGCAGTAGTCGACACCGGTGTTGACTATAACCATCCAGACCTTAAAAATATTATGTGGGATGATGGCGACAAAATTCCGGAACTTACAGCTATGGGCGGTGGTAAATACGGTTTTAATGCTTTAGGAAAAACCCCGGGTGAAGTCACAAGCGATCCTATGGATAAAGATATTGGTCACGGCACCCATTGTGCCGGTATCATTGCCTCGCAATGGAATGATGTCGGCATGGCAGGCGTGGCGGATGTTGAAATTATGGCAGTTCGAATGCTTTCTTCTGGCAACGGTGATATTGCAGGTGTGGTCAAGGCCTACAATTATATTCAGGCCGCGGCTGAAAATGGTGTCAACGTGGCTGCCGTTAACAACTCCTGGGGTGGAAGTAGCTACGATGGCGTCCAACTCCGATCAGTTTCTACCGCAGCCACAGCCATGGGAAAATCATGTGATATAATTTCCTGCTTCGCAGCAGGAAACGCCAATAGTAATTGTGACCTTAATACAGGTAGCATTACAAAAAGTCCTTATATTCTTAATGTAGGTGCCATGGAGAGTCAGGGACATCGAGCAAGCTTTTCGAGTTACGGTAAAGAAAGCGTAGAGGTTTTTGCTCCGGGCACCGAGATTCTATCCACCATCACCACCGACACAGATGCAGTCCCAATGAAAGAGCACCTTATGCCGACACAATATCTTCCACAACTGGGTCCGGATAATCAAGACAAAGAAAAAAATGCTTCATATTATTATGAAAATTTCGAAAGCGGTGAACCCTATCCAGTCAGACTGCGGCTTTTAAATGCGAATGGTGAGGAAAAAGCAACGTCAGAAAGTCTAACACCCGGTCGTGCTAGTGCTAACGGTTTGCAGCTTAATTTAGACAGCATTGCCGAAGGGGAAAAGTTTACCATCGAAATGGTCTTTAATCGGAAAATCTTGGAAGCGGCACAAATAGACACTCAAAAAGACTTCAATTTTGCTTTTTCAGGCGGATTTGAGAATGCCATGTTTGGCAAAAACATGCTCCTTCAGTATCAAGAGCCCGATGGCAACTGGAAAAGCCTCAATACAACCCAGCAAGTGGGCAGTATTATTGTTCCTGTTGGACTTGCTGTAATGGATTATAACTGGAACCAGGCATCCGGTGAGTTAAACCTGCCCGATTTTATGAAGTACGGTAAAGAGACTAACAGCGACGTTGTTCTGAGAATGATTCCAAAACAAGACAATGATCAGGACCAGGGAGTAATGACCGGACGTACCGAAGGCGAAAGTGCCGTATTCCGTTTCGATGATGTTGGCTTTGGTAAAAGTGCTTCCGACTATGCTTATGCCTATGGCACCTCCATGGCAACACCGGTGGTTACCGGTTTGGCAAGCCTTTTGTCTTCCCAAAAAGGAGCGGATGGAGAAAGAGCCTATAACGCAGATGAAGTCATTGCCCGTATTAAAGGTGGTGTCAACCGTGAGGATGCGAATGAGGATTTAATCGACAAATCTATCTCAAACGGCTTTATCAACGCCGCTGCCGCCGTTGAAGGCAACGCCGCCTGTGTACCAGTGCTCAATAACCTTGAAACTGCAAACGGAAAAGCAACGCTAACGGGTTACTTCTTTGGAAATGAAAAAGGAACCCTGAAGGTTGGTGAAAGCGCAATTGAGGAAACAGAGATTAAAGAATGGACAACCGATACCAGCAGCCAGAAAAGTACCATTACCTTTAATATGCCGGCCAATATTGGCGGTAAGCAAGAAATAACCGTTATACCAGTCAATAAAGATTATGGCCGTGGCTTCTTTAACGTTACAGCCGATACAAAAGGATATGAGGTTTTAAATGCACCCGGTTTTAAGTACAATGTTGAGAACTTAGAGATTTCTTCAAAAGATCTGTACCCCATTGCCATGGCTGCAACAGACAGCAATATTGCTTATCTTGCTACAATATATGAAAGCAACCAGTTTAAAATGAATTTATACAACATCGATAAAAACGAGTGGGAAAATGTCAGCCTGCCGGACAAGCTGACAAAAACCGATTCTATTGCTGGCGGCCTCACGAAGTTCTACATGCTTTATACCGATGTAGATGGCAGGAATAACCTTGGTATTTATGAGCCCAATCAAAAAAAATGGAGCACGGTACCGACAGAGCTAAACGGAAGCGAACGTCTGTTAGTCTATAAAGATCAACTGCTAGCCATCGGCGGACGTATTGTTTCCGGCGAAGGGAATACCAAAGTCTTTACCCCCCTCAAAAGTGTAAGCATCATAGACCCTACAACCGGTAAAATAAAAGGGAGCTTGCCGGATCTACCAGAAGCACGTAATGCAGCATCTGTTTCAGCCTCTGGCAACAACATCATTGTTCAGGGAGGAAATAATGGTATCAACGGTTTTGGACCAGAGACAATAAACTATAGCAATACGATGATCTATAACGGCAAGGAATGGAAAGACTATGGCGATGACTTTTTAAACAATAAAAACCCAATCTTTAACAAAGAGCAGACCTTTGACATTGCATTATGTGCGTTAGATACTGGTGCGATCGCCGTTGGCCCGGTAAGTAAATTTCAAACTGCAGATATGAAGGACACTTGGAACTTTGATCAGGCAAACGGCAACTGGTCTGGCGACAGCAACCTTCTCTACAGTCAGTCAAAAACCACAAGCATCATAAGCACAGCAGCAAAGGGCAAGTTTTACGTCCTTGGTTTACAAAACTCAGGTGAAACAGGCCTGATATTTAGGTCAACCGAGGTCAAATATACGGGTCCAATTGCCGACCCATCGGGATCAACACCCGTACCAGACCCGAAACCAGATCCAGACCCTGTTAAACCGGACCCAACGGTAAAGCCTGCGGATACAAAAGCAGTGGGTCAAAACATCAGAACTGGACTGATCGGCAGTCCTGCCGCAATAGCCATTATAGCTGCGACGGTGTTGATTCTTTTAGGAACCGGTATTGTAATTATCTACAAAAAGCGAAACAGCTAAATCATAACGAATAGGAGAAATTCATGAAAATCAAAAAACAAGTACTACTAGCCCTCCTTGTAACGCTCTTGATGCTCATTAACCTGTCTCTGCCTGTCCTTGCCCAAAATACCATCGTTGATAAAACAGGCCCTGATTATCATGGCAAGATTGCTATGGCAGGTGGCATAAACCCCATTGGCTCAGATGAAGAATTTGATAAGGCACTGGCAACCGGTTTACCCGGTGCCAGTGACTGCCAGGACGAAGCAAAATCAGCCGTGCTAACGAATGAACCAGTCTGTGGTACCACATTATTACCGCAGAACAACAGCCTGAAAGCGCAGCAAAAGGCTGATCCGACAGCAGAAAGCAAAAGTTACCAAGTGGGTGATACCAAGTCGCTTAGCAGCTATTACAAAGAAGTAAAAGAGTATACGGCAGAGATGATCTACGCCGGTAAAACCTGTACCATCTGGCGTGACAAGGCTCTGCCACAGGAAATCTTTACAAAAGATCAGGCCAAAGAAATTGCAGACACCATGGACAATCAAATATACGGCCCAATGTTAGAAGCATTTGGAGACTGGAGCAAATGGGACGTAGATAAAGACGGAAAAACCGCTTTCGTTTTTTATGAAATGAATAACGACATGCTGGGTTACTTTTACAATCAGGATCTATTTTCAAAAGAAGATGGGGGTAATGGTAACTGTATGGATATGTTAAATTTTGGCACTGCTGACCTTAAAAAGAACAAAGAAAGGTTAATGGGCACTCTGGCCCACGAACTTCAACACCTTATCAATTATGCCCAGACCGAACAAGGCAGTTATAAAGAGGGCTGGCTTGACGAGGTCTTTGCTCAAAGCGCCATTGCCATTACCGGTCAGGCAAACGACACCAGTGTAGGTGAAGTAAAAACACAAGAGGATTTCTACGATGATAATGGCTATACAGCACCTTTTATCTTTAAAGATAACTATGTGGCCGAAACACAAGATTCAGTAGACCCTTATGGCATGTGGTATATTTTTGGACGATACCTGTCCCACCAAACCGCCGGTTACTATAACGGTGGCGACAACATTTACAAAAAAATCCTTGTATCTGTGGACGAAAATAACAAACGTCTTGGCTGCACCCTGAAAGGTATTGAAGCCGCCCTTAAAGAAGTAGGCTATATGGGAGAAGGATGCGCTGTAAGCAATATGGAGGAGTTAATCGTCAACTTTAACACTGCTCTGTACCTCAAAGAACCCACAGGACTCTACAGTCTGGGGGGTAACCCGCAAAACCCAAAGGATATTGATGGTGTTACCGCACCTGACTTTAAGTCCCTTGATACCGCAAGAGCTACCATACCTGGTGGCGGAAGCGCAACCTTTAGTAACATAAGCGGCAGTGTGACCCCGCAGAATCCAGCTCCAGAGATCCGCTTTTCGGGCATTAATACTGAAGCCTTATCCGGTGTTAATATCGGCCCAGTTAAGGACATATACACCCTTGGTGAAACCCTAACCCTCAGCACCACCGATAAAAACGCCGAAATTTGGTATGCCTTTGGCGAAAATGCTGATCCGGTAAAAGAGGGTACCCTCTATAAAGCCCCTATCATACTTACCGAAAACACCATCATAAAAGCATGTACCGTTGATCAGGATAACCAAATTTCGGAGATAAAAACACATTCGATTTCAGTCCGTTCCAACGAAGTCACTGCGGACAAAGCATCTGGTAGCCTAAAAGCCGGTGACAAAGTTACCCTAAGTTGTTCCACTGCAAACGCAGAAATATGGTACACTACAGACGGCACCGACCCAAACCCTAAAGAGGGTAAAGGACAGCGTTATACAGAACCTATCACCATTACCGCCGACACTACTCTGCGAGCCGGCAGCTATTGTCCCGGTAAAAACATTGGTGTTGGTCCAGTTCGTAGCTTTGATTATAAAATAAGACCACCGCAGCCCGACGGCTACGAACCCAACGATAGTCAGTCCCAGGCTACCGTCTTTAGCTTTCCCGCAAATGTAAAAGCTACCATTCACACGCCAGAAGATGTGGATTACTACACCTTTGAGCTAACCACACCCGCTACCCTCAGCTTAACCCTAACCCCGCCAGAAAAAGCAAGCTACGGTATTACTCTGTTCGATGAAAAAGGAACCCAGCTTTCAGAAAGCAGCCTCAAAAACAACAGCCAAAATCTGCGGTATCCATCAGCCTCGGGCAAGTACAGCGTTAAGGTTCAAAGCTTAGATAAAAGTGTCGATGAGGGTAAAACTTACACCTTGAATCTTCGTAAAGAATACGATACCCAACTAACAAAGAACCTTGATTTGTCTGAACGAAACATGCTCATGGCGTTAAATGACAAAGAAAGCGGTTATGCCTGGGATTTAGGCATTAATGGCGGTGGCAACAATCTAATGTCTCAAGCCTATTTCAGCCACTGGGACGGTCCCGTAGACGAAAGTCAGGACCGTTATGATGATAATCCAGAGCAGGCGGTAGAATACAAAGCATTAAGCCCAAAATACCATGTGCAAAATACACTCTACCTGCCAGGAAATGATGGTGAACGTGAAAATAGCATTGCCGCTCTTAAAAATGCCGTATACAGCTATGGCGCGGCAGATATTTATGTACTGATTGCCGGTGCTTATTTCACGCAGGATGGAAAAAATCTTTTTGTTGATCAAGAAGATTTTACCTATCAATGCAAACGTGGCAATAATGGCCATATTGTTACAGTTGTAGGATGGGATGATAACTACAATAAAGAGAACTTTACGGGAAGCCCGGAAGTGGCTCGAAAATTTGGTTATGAAGATCCCAAAATCCCGCAGCCTAAAAATAACGGTGCCTTTATTATTAAAAACTCCTGGGGGGATGAGGAAGGACAAGGTGACAAGGGTTATTTTTACTTATCCTACGAAGATGCCTATATGTTTAGTAACAACCCAACTGTTTTTATGGCAGACGAAATGCCCGACAACTATAATAAGCAGTATATGAACGACCCATGGGGAACCGTTGAGCTTTTGTCAAACTCTAACATCAATGCCTCCCAGACCTTTACCACTGAGGGAGAGCCAGAGCTTTTAAAAGCAGTCTCGTTTGTTCTTGGGAGCGCTAATACAAGGTATGAAATTAGTGTCACCACAGAAGGACAAACTAAAAAAGTAGCCGAGGGCGTTAAAAAATATGCCGGCTACTATACGGAGCCCCTTAATCAGGCCATCACGTTACCCGCAGGCAAAGATTTTACCATCAGTCTGCGGTTGGAATCCACTGACTCTTCAAGGAACAGCAGTATTGGCTATTCTAAAAATTTATCAGGTGTTACCAGTGGTATTCCTAAAAAAACCGGTATATGCTATTATAACGGCGAAGATATCGGAGCCAAAGGGTCATACGTTAACCTCCGTGCCTACACCTGTAATACGAGCAATCAAAACTATACCGATGCTATCCAGACCGCGGGTATTCAGACTGCTCAAATGACAGAAGCCCAGTCCGCAGATATTCAGAAAAATGATGACACTTTAATCGATAGCGGTATTACTTACTTTGGTCAGGAAACCGCCGGTACATACGGTGCTATTGGGGTGCATATGCAAAATGCAGACACCGCGCAAGCACCTGTCACCAACCTTCCCGCAAAATTCGATTTGCGAGAGACCGGAACCCTTACCCCAGTACGTAATCAAGGCAATTTAGGCAGCTGTTGGACATTTGCCGCCATAGCCAGCATCGAAAACAATATCGTCCGTAACGGCGGTTATGCCGTGGATTACCCACAAAGTGTGAGCCTGTCCCAAAGAGAAGAAACCCTACTGCTCACAAGCCAAAGTCCAGAGCAAGACCTTAACTTAACGGCGAGCCTAGTAGGAGCACAAAGTCCCGCAAGCACCCGTATCAACTGGAGTGTCAGCGGTGACGTAGACAGTGTACGTTTAAAAACAACCGCCAGCCAAAGCGGTGAAAGTGTATCTGTGATTACAGCACTTAAGCCTGGTAATGTTACCATCACCGCAACCAGCGATGCCGACATTACGGCGACTGCCAGCTGCAGCCTTACCATTACCAATCAGGGCGTCGAAACAATTACGTTAACGCCCGATAAACTCACCTTAAATAAAGGTGAAACCGCAAATCTAACTGCCGTCACAGGCCCCGAAACCGCTATGGATAAAACCGTGGTCTACCAAAGTGATCAGCCACAAATTGCAAATGTCGATGAAAACGGCAAAGTAACCGCTATTTCCGGTGGAGAAGCCACCATTACAGCCAAAGCCGGAACAGCCCAGGCAACAGCCACGGTTACCGTAAAAGGTAGTAAAGCAGTGAACCCTGGCGGCACAAACGCAAAAACTGGCATGAATAACACTGCTCAAAACCCAGTGATAGCGATGATACTTCTTCTAACGGCAGGTGCTGGACTACTTGCGTATAAAAAACGCACACCTTAAATTAAAGATAAAAGTATTTTAAAAGGGGCTGTAAAAAAAACGCCTTAATCAAGAATCACCAGTTCCGGCAAATGCCGATTCTGGTGATTTTTCGTTTTTAGGTTCTATAATATTGGTTCTATAATATTTGGTGTTGGTACGCATACCAGCACCATTTTTAATTAAAAAAACCTCCTTCAAAAGTATTGACTTTTGTTAGCAGGTTTTTTTGAAAATAGTGTGTTTGGTGTCAATTAGATTTTTGCATAAAGATCACTTTTTTCTGGTTATTTGGATTGTAACTTTATTTTAACCGATTTTGAGTGATTCTTTTTATTTTTCCTTACAATTAGTTTATACGATTAAAACTTAACGCCATATTATCATTCGCTTGGTGGCATATTATACAGATTAAGTCACCAAAATTTAAACGTACTGAAGGGGATTCATCGTTTTGACGCTTTTCGTTAATGTCCGAATTGGGCAATAAATTCTTCTTTTGTCCCACGATAGACATTAAGATCAATATTGGGTGAATACCCGGAATATCCTGGCATTACGCCTTTATTGGTATATTGCCAGAAGGTCCATGGTCTTTTATCGGTTAGTGAGGGAGATCCGCTATAATTTGAAATCCAGATGGGATAATCCTGAAAATAATCGGCAATGTAGAGATTATATACTTTTGAAGAAGTATATATAATTGGCTTTTTAGCATAATGAGCGTTTAACTTTTCTAAAAGCACAGAAAGCTCTTTTCGAGTTTGATCTTCATCAGGAACATTAAAACGACTATACTGACCATAAAATTCGATATCAACCACAGGAGGAAGGCACCTATCAGACAAAGGAACTGTTTTTATGTAGTGATCAGCTTGGGCTTGACCGGTACTTTCATAACTAAAAAAATGATAGGCACCGATCATCAAGGGGGTCTTTAAGGCTTCGGTAAAGTTATACTGAAAATCATCATCTTCAAAAGAGCTACCTTCTGTTGCTTTGATAAAAGCAAAGACAATATCATTTTTGGCCAGTATTGGCCAATTTATAAAACCTTGATAAGTTGAAACATCAACACCTTTTATTGAATAATTTTCAGCTTTATGCTGTGTAACAATAAAAGACTCACGGTAAGAAATAAAAAAAGTACCGGCAGCAAAGAGGATAAGAACGATAAGAAACAAAGAAAAAGATCTTTTTTTTATAGGTGACATTGAACCTCCAGGTTTATTTCAAGAAATTACTTAAGTGGCTTTTCAGGAAGCCATGACCAAGTTTTGGTATTGACGATCCAGTCAATAATTGCCCGGGAAAAGTAAGCTAAAAGTATCCCGATGGCTAATCCCATTAACACGTCAGTTGGAAAATGAACAAAGAGATATAACCTTGAAAAAGCAATAGTTGATGCAAGCGCAACCCAGAAATAACGAATTTTATTTTTATGTGTCAGCATATAACTCCAAGCCGCAGCAAAAGATGAGGCACTGTGTCCAGATGGAAAAGATGTTCCATGAGGTGGTGTGATGATTAAATCAAAAGGATATACTATAAAGGGTCTAGGGCGGTTAACAAGGTTTTTAATGCCGATATCCACAACGAGAACAGAAAGAATCAGCGAAAGAGCCATAATTAAACCGGTATAACGAGTTTCTTTTCGGATAATTAAAATAAAAGCCAAAAGAATCCAAATTAAACCGGCATCGCCTAATGTGGTGAATGTTTTAAAAATAAAATCTAGAAGGTCACAACGCAGATGCGTTTGTATCCAAAGTAAAATTGATAAATCCATTTAAACCTCTATTTTTCCGATGGGATCAATTTGCCAGTCGATGGGATCTTTGCCAATACTGGCTAAAAAAGCATTCGTTTGAGAAAATGGCCGACTGCCTAAAAAACCTCGATGTGCAGACAAGGGACTGGGATGTGTTGATTTAATAATATGATGAACAGGATTTGTAATCATAGGGATTTTTGATTGGGCAAAGGCACCCCATAAAATAAAAACAATGGGGTCTTCGCGCTTATTTAAATTTTCGATAACATGATCTGTAAATTGCTCCCAACCCATACCACGGTGTGATGCGGCTTGACCGGCACGAACGGTCAGAACGGCATTGAGGAGTAAAACACCTTCCTCTGTCCATTTTTTGAGATAACCATGATTTGGAATGGTACAGCCCAGATCAGATTGCAGTTCTTTATAAATATTCAGAAGTGACGGAGGAATATTGACCTCCGGCTTTACCGAAAAGCAAAGACCATGTGCTTGGCCGGGCCCGTGGTAGGGATCTTGGCCTATAATACAGACTTTTGTATCGGAATAGGACGTAAAATGGAAGGCATTAAAAATATCATACATATTAGGATAAATCACCTTTGTACGATATTCTTGAATGAGAAATTGACGTAGTTTAAGGTAATAATCTTGTTTGAATTCATGTTGAAGGGATATTTCCCAATCATTTTTAAAATTAATCGGCATGGTGACTCCTTTAAAAATCAAGAGAATTAAAATCTTGAATATAAGCATCGGCAAGTGCTTTGATTTTGGCTACTTGGGTGCCTTGCCATAAATCAGAAATTGCTATGGCATCCATATTAGCAGCTTTAGCGGCTTGTATTCCCTCAAATGTATCTTCAAAAACAAGACATTCGGAAGGTGAAACAGTTAACAATTCAGCCGCTTTTAAAAATACAGCAGGATCCGGTTTACCGGCACTTACTTCACAAGTAAAGCACAATGCATCAAAATAGTCCAAGATACCATGTTTTTTTAAATAAGCTTCTGTGGTGTTGCGGTTGTTTGATGTAGCAATAGCTATTTTCTTATATTTAGTATGCAGATACTCCAAAAAAGCTAAGGCACCGGGTTTGAAAGTGATATGGTTTAAATAATTGTCATGGGACATTTCTATCCATTCATTCATAATGTGATCAACCGAATCGGAAATTGAAAATCGTTTTTTAAAATATTCAGCTGTTTCGGTAAAACTTTTACCGGTAATTTCGTAGGAAAGATCTTTAGGACAGGTTTGACCGTGTCTTTTAAGATAAATACGGTCAATGTCATGCCAAAGTCCCATAGAATCAACCAGTGTGCCATCAAAATCAAAAATGACGGCTTTATAATTATTGAATGTCATAGCTATTCTCCTGTCAACTAAATTCTTTTCATTATACACTATTTACTTTAAAAAATACAGGATAAAGAACTTATTTTATGAACATGATAAATTTTTGTCAATCTGTCTATAAGAGTTGAATTTACAAAGGTATATGTTATAATGTATACAATGTACTATTTGTGCAAATAATTGAGGAAATAAATGGATGAATGAATTTATTATAAAAGCACCTGCAAAAGTAAATTTTTCACTAGATGTTGTCGGAAAAAGAGCCGATGGTTATCATGAAATGCGGATGATTAATCACGCCATTGCATTATCAGATGTTCTTGTTTTTAAAAAGACAGATTTTGGGATTAAAATCCTGTGTAGTGATCCAAGAATTCCAACAGATAAAAACAATCTGGTTTATAAAGTGGCTGAAAAGCTTCAACAGCAATATGGGATTACACAGGGTGTTTGTATTGATATTCAAAAGAATATCCCCAGTGAGGCAGGATTGGCAGGAGGAAGTTCTGATGGTGCTGCAACAATTTTAGGACTCAATATTATTTGGCACTTAAAGCTCAGTCTTAATGAGATGATTAGGTTTGGAAGTACAATTGGTGCGGATATTCCTTATTGTTGTTTTAAAGGTACAGCACTAGTTGAAGGATTTGGAGAAAAAATCAAACCAATCAAACCGATTAGACCTATGAATGTGTTGGTCGTTAAACCGGATATTAATATTGCGACACCATGGGCGTTTGGATGTTTAGATGGTGCATTGGAGATGAATCATCCGGATATTGATCAGATAATTCATTGTATTGAAATTGAAGATTATACATCATTGCGAGATCTTATGGGAAATACTTTTGAAGAAGCCGTGTTTAAAGAGTATCCTTTAATTGGAAAAATCAAAAAGGAAATGTTTAAACAAGGAGCATGGTCAGCCATTATGAGTGGTAGCGGTTCAACCGTTATTGGTTATTTTGAAACGGTTAAGGATGCTACAAAAGCGTATCATCATTTTAAGAAAATTTATAAAGTTACTTTTTTAACAGAAACAGAATAGAGGATAATATGGAAGCTGAAAAAGATAAAATTATTTTAACATTAGACGTAAGCTCATGTAAACCACTGCGTGAGATCGTTTTTGAAACCATAAGAAATGCTATTGTCATCGGAGAACTTAAACCCGGACAGCGCCTAATGGAAGTACAGCTGGCAGAGCAACTGGGAGTAAGCCGTACACCGGTACGTGAGTCGATCAGAAAATTAGAACTGGAAGGTCTTGTGAAAATGGTACCGCGAAAAGGGGCTTATGTTACACCCATGTCGATTGATGATTTGCGTGATATGATGGAAATCAGACGCGCGCTTGAAGCTCTTTCGGCAGAATTAGCAGCTAAAAATGCGACAGTTGAAGACATTGAACAGCTTAAAAAGAGCAATAAAGGATTTGAAGAATCAGCGCTTAAAAATGATGAAAGTGGCATTATTGAGTATGATATTAAATTTCATGAGACGATTTATAAGGCAACACATAATGAGAAATTATGTCAGATGATTAATTCTTTAAGAGAACAGATGCAGCGTATACGAGTTGAATATGTTCATCACATTGAAGATAAAACACCACTTATTGGACAGCATCAAATCATTATTGAAAATATTGAAAAGCATCAGGAAGAAGAAGCCAGTGTTTCCGCATCAAATCATATTAAAATAACTGAAAAAGATATGGTTGCGGTTCTTGATTAATTTTAAAAAAAATAAAAAATCCTAGGGAAAATTAATCCTTGGGATTTTTTGTTGTAGAATTGTTATAAATGCAAAATTGCTTGGAATCAGGAGGTGTTGGATCAAAATTGACAGCATCCGGATGTTTAGATAATTCTCTGATTTCGGTCATGATTTTGGGTTCTAAATTACGTGTGTTTTCTTTAGGTTTTATCAGTTGACCGGACAAAACATCTTTATGAAGCCCGGTAGAATTAGAGATTGCTTTTTTAGAATTTATTTTTTTTTGGTGAAAACTTTTTGGGGGAGAATACGTAACTTCGTTTAAAAATTCTTTGTTTCTGAATAAAGCAATAATAATTAAAAAACAACCGACAACCACAAAGATATCGGCAATATTAAAAATAGCAAAACCAATGAGACGAATGTCTAAAAAATCGACAACGTATTGAAGGCGTATCCGATCAATAAGATTACCAAAGGCACCGCTGATGATCATAGATAAAGCAAAATTAACATCATAATACTTACGTGTTTTAGGTATTACAGTGAAAAAATAAATGAGTGCAACGATAAAAATAACAGTCATAATAATTAAAAAAGTTTGCTTTCCTTCTAAGATGCTAAAAGCAGCACCCCTGTTTGAAACATAGGTCAAATGAAAAACATGAGGAATAATAGGAACGGTAGCGACAGGAGATAAAAAAGTAATTGCTAAATATTTTGTGAATTGATCCAAAATGATGCCTACTATAATAAATAGGATATAAAATAACATAGTTGCTCCTTAAAGGTCATTGTGTTTAGTTATTGTACAAGTATACATGAAAATTTAAAAATTTTCAAAGTTTATTCTAAAAATTGTTTAAATTTTCCCTTTAAAATGTTAAGATGGTGGTTGTTAAACATATTTCTGGATGAAGAGGAGGCTAAAATGCGGTTAAAATTTAATAAAGAATATTTAAAATACTATACTTATGCAATTTTAGGCCTCATTACGCTTATTTTATTTTATAAAATATCAGATAACCTTGGATTTATTCAATCGAGTATTGTTGAAATTTCAGAGATAAGGATACTGCAAATACAATTACCAATAGTTATTTGTTTTTTAATTAGACCGAAGCGATGGATGAACAAGCAAGTGTTTAAAGATATGAAGGATGATTTTAAGGACTTGACACTTAAAATAGAATTTAAATCTTCAAGAATGATGATTAATGTCAATAACAATTAAATATAGATAGTTGAATGAAAGAAAGGAAATACAAATGGAAAATGTATTTGATGTATTAGAAGAACGTGGATTTATTGAGCAATGTACACATGAAGAGGAAATTAAAAAATTATTAGCTGAAGAATCGGTGACTTTTTATATTGGTTTTGACCCAACAGCAGACAGCCTTCATATCGGCCACTTTATTCAAATTATGGTTATGGCACATATGCAGCGTCATGGACACAGACCTATTGCGTTAATCGGCGGTGGTACAACAATGATCGGTGATCCATCCGGAAGAACAGATATGCGTCAGGTAATGACACGTGAAAGAATTGCAGAAAACGGTGAAAAATTTAAACGGGTTTTTGAAAAATTCTTAACATTTGAAGATGATAAAGCATTGATGGATGATAATGCCGAATGGTTGTTATCCTTAAATTATATTGATTTTTTACGCGAAATTGGAGCACATTTTTCAGTTAATCGGATGCTGACGGCAGATTGTTACAAATCACGGATGGAAAAAGGGCTTACTTTTCTTGAGTTTAATTACATGCTTTTGCAAGCTTACGATTTTTATGTATTGCACAAAAAATACAATTGTAAAATGCAGTTTGGTGGAAATGATCAATGGTCAAATATTATTGCAGGTGCCGATTTAATCCGGCGTAAAGACAGTGAAGCCGCATATGGAATGACTTTTTCACTGTTGACCACAAGCGAAGGCATTAAGATGGGAAAAACAGCAAAGGGTGCATTATGGCTCGATCCTGAAAAAACATCTCCCTACGAATTTTACCAGTACTGGCGGAATATTGCAGATGCCGATGTTGAAAAATGCTTGGCATTGTTGACTTTTTTACCGATGGAAGAAGTACGTCGTCTAGGTGCGCTTAAAGATGCTGAAATTAATCATGCAAAAGAAGTGTTAGCATATGAAGTAACCGCAATGATCCACAATAAAGAAGAAGCAGAAAAGGCTCAGCAGGCATCGAGAGCCTTGTTTGCGGGTGGTGATAAAACGGAAGATATTCCGAGTGTCGATTTGCTTAGAGCAGAACTTGGAGATGGTTTGGAAATTTTAAATCTTCTTGAAAAAGCAGGTTTGATACCTAGTAAAAGTGAAGGTCGTCGACTTGTACAACAAGGTGGTATTGAAGTTGACGGTAAGAAAGTAACCGATATTAAAGCAGTATTTACAGAAGACGAATTCAAAGATGGTGCTCTTATTGTTAAAAAAGGCAAAAAGGTTTATCGTCAAATTAAATTAGTATAAATTAAGTAGTGAGGTGACAGTATTGATTAGTTCAAATCCAGTACGGGGAGCACGTGATATTATGCCCCGGGAAATGCTTATTCGAGATCAGTTAGAACAGCAGATATTAGCAATATATAGAAGCCACGGTTTTTCACGCATAGAGACACCTGCACTTGAAAATATTCATTTACTCCTTGGCAGCGATGGTGGTGAAAATTTAAAAATGCTTTTTACTGTTCTTAAAAGGGGCGATAAATTAAAAGTAAATGAAGAAAGCACAGTAGCGGATTTGTGCGATATGGGTCTGCGTTTTGATTTAACCCTTCCTTTAAGTCGTTTCTATTCAAATAATGCAGAAACATTAGAAACACCGTTTAAAGCAATCCAAATTGGCAATGTTTTTCGTGCGGAACGTCCACAGAAAGGGCGTTATCGCTCATTTAAACAATGTGATATTGATATTATCGGAGATCCTACCGTATCAGCTGAAATGGAACTGATTAATACAACATCCAAAGCGCTTATGACGATTGGATTTAAGGGATTCACCGTAAAAGTAAATGATCGAAAATTATTAAATGCTTTTATCAAGCAGTCCGGTTTTAAAGAAGCAGATGCAGGATCAATTTGTATTTCACTGGATAAGTTAGATAAAATTGGAGCAGACGGTGTTAAAAAAGAATTGATTGATAAAGGGTATGATGAAGCTTTAGTCAATGCGTTTGTTGATAAAGCAGGAATAATGACCCTTGATACCATTGAAGAAGCAGTGAATGAACCGGAAGCGGTTGAAGATTTGAAACGGGTTATTGAAACATCAAAAGAACTTGCTGACGGAAAATATGACGTTATTTTTGATTTTACATTGATCAGAGGTATGGGGTATTATACAGGACAGATTTTTGAAGTGAGTTATGGTCCTTACGGTTTTTCTATTGCGGGTGGTGGCCGATATGATAATATGATTGGAAAGTATTCTAAAAATTCGGTGCCGGCCGTTGGTTTTTCCATTGGATTTGAACGGATTGTTAATATTTTATTAGAAGAACAAGCCGATAAAAAGGAAGAAAATAAACGGATCATTCTTTTTTATGATCCGGCAGAACAGAAGATGGCTGATGTGATCAATGAAGCCGATGTTCTTCGTACCGAAGGAATGATGGTTAATCTTGTGGCAATGAAGAAAAAATTCGGAAAACAGATTAATTATTATAGTGATAAAGAATATGGTGGATTTATAGTTTATGGACGAGATGAAGCGTTAAAAGAATTTTAATAAATCATGATATTTTGACCGGTATGTGTTTTGTGCATTCCGGTCTTTTCTTTAAAAAAAGTTTGTTTGATCATTTTAAAACTTTTTGTGGTATAATATTTCCTTAAGTTAAAATATAGAGATTAAGGAAATACATTATGTTAAATAAAGTACATCTCATTGCGACAACCGCTTTTGGAATTGAAAGTGTTGTTAAAGATGAAGTTAAAAACCTAGGGTTTGAAATTGAAGCCGTTGAAAACGGAAGAGTTTATTATACAGGTGATTTGGAAGCTATTCCAAAATCAAATTTATGGCTACGTTGCGCAGATCGGGTGCTCTTAAAGATGGGTCAATTTCATGCGGAAACATTTGACGAACTTTTTGAGCAAACAAAAGCATTGCCGTGGGAGGATTGGATTCCGGAAAAAGGTATTTTTCCGGCAGCAAAGATCACAAGTGTTAAATCAAAATTATTTAGTAAATCGGATGGGCAGCGGATTGTCAAAAAAGCCGTTGTCGAACGGCTAAAAAAAGCTTATGGTGGAAGTTGGCTTGAAGAAACAGAAGGAAATTATCCGATTCATATTCAAATTCTTAAAGATGAAGTGGTTTTATCCATTGATACCAGTGGTTCCGGATTAAATCGACGGGGATATCGTCAATACGGAAGTGAAGCACCCATTAAAGAAACCATAGCCGCCGCTTTAGTTTATTTATCAAGATGGAGACCTGAACGTGTCTTTTTAGATCCTCTTTGTGGTTCGGGCACGATTGTTATTGAAGCAGCACTAATGGGAAAAAATATAGCACCGGGGTTAAATCGAGAATTTGCTTCTGAAAATTGGCGTGTCATTCCCCGTAAACTGTGGGAAAAAGCACGAACCGAAGCAAAAGAAGCGATTAATGATCGTGAATTCAGATTATTGGGATCAGATATTGATTCTAATGCATTGAAACAGGCACGTATTAATGCGGAATTAGCCGGTGTGAGCAACTATGTTGGCTTTCAAAAATTAGGAGTTCAAGATGTAGCTACAAAACGCCGTTATGGTGTTATTGTGACTAATCCGCCTTATGGTGAACGGATTGGTGAGGAAAAAGAAATTCAACGCCTTTACAAAGATATGGGACGTGTCTTTGAAACACTTGAGGATTGGTCTTATTTTATCATTTGCGGTTATCCGGATTTTGAAAAATATTTTGGTAAAAAGGCAACTAAAAATAGAAAATTGTATAACAGTACCATTAAAACTTATTTCTATCAGTATTTTGGACCATTACCGCCCCGTCCGAGACGTCCAGAAATAGAAATGGATTGTGTGGAGTAAAAGTCATTAGAGGATTGAATAAAAATAAAAATTAAGGAAGGCATTAAATGAAAGATAATCGAAAAAACAATTCACGGGATAACCATGAAAAAGTATCAAATGAAAAAAGTAAATACACCAATCGAGATAGAAGACAGGAAGAAGAAGCAGACGTTGAGGTTGAAGAAGAAAGCTTCGTTGTTGTTGGGAAAAATCCGGTATTAGAAGTATTGCGTTCAGAACAAGAAGTCGATAAATTACTTATTTTGAAAGATAATAAAGATCATGTTTTGAAAGATGTGGCAGAAAAAGCACGTAAACGTGGAATTGTTGTTCAAAGCGTAGATAGAATGAAGCTTGAAAGTTTATCAGAAGGACAGCCACATCAAGGTGTTGCAGCTTTATTAGCGCCATTTCCATATAGCAGTATTGATGATGTTTTAAAAAAAGCCGAAGCTAAAGGCGAAGAACCATTGGTAGTTATTCTTGATCATATTACCGATCCTCATAATTTGGGGGCGATTATAAGAAGTGCCAATTTATGCGGAGCCCATGGTGTGATTTTTCCTAAAAGACGTTCAGCAACATTGACACCAACTTCTGTTAAAGCATCTTCCGGAGCAGTGATGCATACACCTGTTGTTAAAGTTAATAATTTATCCCAGTGTATTGATGAATTAAAAACAAAAGGGTTTTGGATTATGGCTGCCGATATGGATGGAGCACCTTATTATAAAAATGATTTTAAAGGAAAACTGGCAATTGTTATTGGAAGTGAAGGCAAAGGAATTAGTCCTAACATCAAGAAACAATGTGATTTTACAGTATCTGTACCAATTTATGGTGAAATCGAATCTTTTAATGCTTCAGCAGCAGCATCGATTATTTTATCAGAAGCAGCAAAACAAAGACATTAAAGTTTAGTGTTGGCGGTTTGATAAAGGAGAGGCGTTATGAAAACATTCTTGATCGTAGATGGATACAATGTGATTCATATCTGGGCAGAACTCATGGGAATCGAACAGATTAGACTTGAAGAAGCTCGGGAAAATCTCATCGAAAAGCTTAATAGTTACAGTAGTTTTATGGGATACGAAACAATTTTGGTTTTTGACGCCTACTCAAAAGAAAATAATTTGAACCGCGAAGAAATGCGTGGAAAAGTTAAAGTTATTTTTACTGAGAAAAATAAAACGGCGGATTCTTATATTGAAAAATTTGTTTTTAATCTGCCAAAACTTTATACGGTTAAAGTGGTGACGTCGGATTATGCAATTCAACGTATGGTTTTAGCTGTTGGCGGAGAACGGGTAACATCCAAAGAACTTCTTGATGCAATGGAGAAATCGTCTAAAGAGATCAGAAACAATTACCGAAAGAAAAAAGAGAATGACCGGAATAAATTGGAAGATTATATGGATGAGCGTGTATTGGCGGTTATGAAAGAATTACGCAAAGGAAATAGTGACGATTGATGGATCAAGATTTGGATTTAGTTAAAAAAGCCCAATCCGGAGATAAAGAAGCATTAGTGGAAATCATCCAAAAATATCGGGTTGTCGTAACCCAAAAAGCACGTCCGTATTATTTGATTGGTGGTGATCAGGAAGATTTAATTCAAGAAGGAATGATCGCTTTGTTGAATGCTGTTTGGAATTATAAAGTAAATCGAGGCACTACCTTTCGAACCTTTGCAGCTCTTTGTATTGAAAATAGAATAAAAACAGTGGTTACTACAGCAAATCGTCCTAAGTATAGTCCACTCAATCAATCAATATCACTTTATGAACCGATTTCCGAGGAGTATCCAGAAGTGGTATTGATGGATCAACTAGCGGCAGAATCTTACCCAGAACCGGACGAAACACTGATTGCCCGAGAAGCCGTAGAGCATATTGGTGAAGTGGCTAAAAACGAACTTTCAAAAATGGAAAAGCAAGTACTTTACTATTATTTAAAGGGCGAATCACATCAGGAGATTGCAGAAGAAATTGGACGTTCTAAAAAAGCGGTTGACAATGCACTACAACGTATTCGAAAAAAAGTTTAAAAAACAGTAAAAAAGTATTGACTAAAAACACAGAATAGAGTATTATAGAGAAGCTGAATTCAGCAAAAACGATTAGGGAGAATGCCCGAGTGGCTAAAGGGGGCGGACTGTAAATCCGTTGACTAAGTCTACGATGGTTCGAATCCATCTTCTCCCACCATTATGCCCTTGTAGCTCAGTAGGTAGAGCACCACCATGGTAAGGTGGGGGTCTCCGGTTCGAATCCGGACAAGGGCTCCATAAATGAGTAACTAAGCGATTCTTCGGAATCGCTATTTTTTTAATATTAAGTATTTATCAAGATGCTAGTCTTATTTTTCTAAATAAATGAAAATTATTGATATAGACTATAAACAAATTACAAACATTTGGTATAATAAGGATCAATGGGTTTATTCTATAAAAAATTTACGGAAAAAACACTATTTTTTAAAACGGTGTTTTGAATGTAAGTGAAAGGGATGATTACAAACATGGAAAAATTTGGATATATGAGAGTAGCTTGTGCTATTCCGGTGATTCAAACAGCAGATTGCGGGGCGAACATTGAAGCCATTATTCAGTTGTGTGAGGAAGCTTTTGAAAAACAGGTTGGCATTGTTGTTTTTCCGGAACTCTGCGTGACAGGTTACACCTGCAGTGATTTATTTTATCAGAAAACCCTTCTGAATGCTGCAACTTCTGGTATTGAAGCAGTGCGAGAATGGTCTGAAAAAAAACAGATGTTTATTGTTATTGGAGCACCGTTATCAGTAGAAGGTGGTATTTATAATTGTGCCATTGCAATCTGTGATGGTGAAGTTTTAGGGATCGTTCCTAAAACTTACGTTCCTAACAGTCAAGAATTTTATGAAAAGCGTTGGTTTCATTCAGCGGAAAAATTACGTGTGGATGAGGTGGTATGTTGCGGTAAAGCGATTCCTATCGGAACGGATCTGCTTTTTAAACATAAAGAGCGAAAAGATGTTATTTTAGGGATTGAGATTTGTGAAGATCTCTTTGCGCCAATACCGCCAAGCAGTTATCAAGCCATTGCGGGGGCAACAATTATTCTTAATCCGTCGGCGAGCAATGAAATTATCGGTAAAAGTGCCTATCGTCAATCTTTGGTTATGCAACAGTCTGCGCGCTGTAATGCGGGTTATCTTTATTGTTCCTGCGGGTTTGGAGAATCGACTACCGATATGGTTTTTGGTGGTGATGCGCTAATTTGTGAAAAAGGTGTGCTTCTGGAGAAATCCAAACGTTTTGAAACTAAAAACCAGTTAATTGTGGCTGATGTAGATGTGGAATCTTTGATTCATGACCGTCAGATGCAAACGTCTTTTGGAGATTCGATTAATGTTTGCGACGATCGAATTTATACGTATTGTGATTTTTCGACGATTGATGCCCCGGATTGTAAGCGTGACGTAAATCCCCATCCATTTATACCGGTAGATATCAAAGATCGCAATGAACGATGCGAAGAAATTTTTAATATTCAAACCATGGCGTTAGGGTCAAGAGTGGCCCATGTTAAAGATACGGCGATGGTTGTCGGTATTTCCGGTGGGTTAGATTCAACACTGGCGCTTTTAGTCTGTGTTAATGTGTGTGATCGTTTTGAAATTGATCGAAAAAAAATCCGTGCGATAACGATGCCGGGTTTTGGAACGACAGATCGTACCTATGATAATGCAGTTAATCTTATTCATGCCTTAGGCGTTTCGTTTCACGAAATTTCAATTAAAGAGGCGTGTACAAGCCATTTTGAAGATATTGGACACGCCATTAATGTTCATGATGTAACATATGAAAACGCCCAGGCAAGAGAACGAACACAAATATTGATGGATCTGGCTAATCAATGGAACGGACTTGTCATCGGTACCGGTGATTTATCGGAACTGGCGTTGGGATGGGCAACTTATAATGGCGATCATATGTCGATGTATGGCGTAAATGGTGGAATTCCAAAGACATTAGTACGTTATTTAGTGCGTTATATTGCTGATTGCAAACACAATGAGGCGATTAAAACTATTTTATACGATGTCTTGGATACGCCGGTATCACCGGAATTATTGCCACCGGATAAAAACGGTAAAATTGCACAGAAAACAGAAAATTTAGTTGGTCCTTATGAACTGCATGATTTTTTTATTTATCATGTACTGCGTAACGGATATACACCGGGAAAGATTTATGCACTTGGTGTGAAAGCTTTTATGGGAATTTATGATGAAAAAATTATTTATAAGTGGTTGCGAAATTTTTACTGGCGTTTTTTTAATCAGCAGTTTAAACGTTCCTGTTTGCCCGATGGCCCTAAAGTAGGTTCAGTTTCGCTTTCTCCCAGAGGAGACTGGCGGATGCCATCGGACGCAAAGGTGAGCTTGTGGATGAAAGAATTGGATGCGATAAAAGTAAATTAAAGATTGCTGGATACATTTTTCAATGTTGCAATGGCAAATTTGATTGGGATACCCTGCTCCGAAAACATACGCTCGTGTTCAGTTTCAATATTCTCACTGAAATCTGAATGATGAAGATCACGAATTTCAGTAGTCATTACAAATCCGGAAGATTTAAGATAATGAAGTGAGTCTTCAAAAAGGTTATCATCATCAGTTTTAAATCGAATTTCTCCGCCGGGTGATAGGAAATTTTTATATTTTTCAAGCTGACGTGAATGCGTCAGCCTTTTTTTATGATACCGGCGTTTTGGCCAAGGATTACAAAAATTGATATAAATACGTTCGATAGCATCTTCTGAATTTAAGATATTTTCAATACGGGTAATATCATAGGCAGCGAGTTTAATATTTTCGACAGGCTGCCCGTCATAAACAGTAACGATATTGCGTTTAGAAACACCGAGAACTGCATCAATAAGGTCGATGGCAATATAATTGATGTTGGGGTTTGATTTGCCGAGTTCGGCAATAAAAGTACCTTTTCCACATCCTAGTTCCATATGAATGGGATTTGAATGGTTAAAGTTTTTCTGCCATTTTCCACAACAAGCCGTTGGATCGGGAATAAAAAAACCGCAAGTTTCCAGCTCGGGTCTTGCCCAAGGTTTTGGTCGTATGTGCATTGGTGCCTCCATAAATAAAAGATAAATTGATTTTACCATTATTTTTCAAGAGACGCAAAGAAAGTTTTATAGAAAATATTTTTATTTTCCATAAACTGTGCTATAATTTAATGTACAAGTATAGTACAGAGGGGTATAATAATGTTAGAAATGTTAATCAATGCGATTGAAGAATTAGATGAAGAAAAAGTCATTAAAATTGTCAAACGGTGCATTGCGGCAAAGGTTGATGTACAGGAAATATGGATGACATTAAATAAAGGATTAAAACAGGTTGGTCTTCGCTATGAATCTGGTGAATATTCAATTGCTGATCTGATGGTGGTCGGTATTATTTTTGAAAATGTTTTAGAATATACCAATATTTGTAACTTATATGAAAATATCGAAGCTGATATTTATGGAAAGACGATGTTACTTGGAACGGTTGAAGGTGATATTCATGATATCGGCAAATCTATTTTTAAAGGAGCAATGCAGGCCGGAGGATTCATTGTAAGGGATTTAGGCGTTGATGTAAAAGCTCAAGATTTTGTAGATGAGGCATTTAAGCATAAATACGATATTATAGGGCTTAGTGCTGTATTGACAGATTGTATTCCATCAATACAGGAAGTGGTAGAGGCGTTTGAAAAAGCCGGGATTCGTGATCAGGTAAAAATTATCATTGGTGGTTGTGTTGCAAATAAAACAGTCTGCGATTTTGTTAAAGCAGATGCCTATACAAAATCAGCGATTAAAGGTGTCGAGATTTGTCAGGAATGGTTGAAAAATGAGCAAAAATGAAATTAAGTATCTGAATATTGCCGATTCCATTAAAATAAAAATTTTAAATAATATCTACAAACCCGGTGATTTATTGTCATCTGAGAATAATTTATGTGATGAATATAATGTTAGCAGAATGACGATTCGAAAAGCCATTGAAGTATTAGTGGGCGAAGGGTATTTGATGTCGTCACCGGGAAAGGGAACTTTTGTTAAAGAATATTCACTCAATAAATTTGATGTAAAATTTAATATTGAAGAAATTATAAAAGGTGGTTACACACATGCTAAGTTAATTCACGCACGCATTATGGCACCGACTATTGATCTGGTTTATCATTTGCAAGTTGCGCCAAAAACGAAAATCGTGTGTATTCGTTCAATGCTTTACCAAAATGAGCGTCCGGTGGCTTTAGATGAGAAATATATTCCTTATTTTCCCGGCATGAATATCAAAGAGGATAGTTTTAGTTATCGGGATATGGTTAGTATTATTTTTGGTGAAAATTATTCTTATGGTTATTGGGAAGAAATTTTTATGACTGGTGTGACGGCAGATAGTGAAGTATGTCAATATTTTGAAGAACTCAAAAAAGAAGTTGGACAGAAACAAAAATTTATGATGCTTTTTGAACAGAAAATGTATGATGCAGATGATATTCCTATTGGTTATGGAAAACTATACGTTGAAGGTGATATCTGCCATTTACATGGATACTCAAAGGTGTAGGTCAATGATGAAAACATATGAATATATTCTGGGTGATATCCAGAAAAAAATAGAACAGGGTGTTTATCAGCAAGAAGAACAGTTACCTTCGTTGAGAGAATTTGCTAAAATTTATAATACAACACCGATTACGGTCAAAAAAAGTTTATCCATTCTGGAAGAACGGGGTTATGTTTACGTCGTTGATCGCAAAGGTTTTTTTGTGAGGTCTTCAAGTAATAAAAATTATACAATGATTTTTCACGAAATAAAAAGTATTGATCAAGTGACTGAAGTTCGTCTTGATTGTATTGAAGAAGAAAAAGCAGAGACCATTTGTAAAAAATTTAAGATTGATATCCCTGAAAATTCACATTGCTTAAAAATGACCAGCACACTTTATAATAGCACAATTCCGATCGGTCTTAATATCAAGTACCTGATCCGAAATTCAAAAATTAAATTTCCGGTTAAAAAATCTCAACATCTGATTGAAACGTTAGAACTTGTTTTAAATAATTATGATATTTATAAAGAATTGGAAATTCAAGTGATGACCGATAATGAACCCATTAGAAATCTTTTGTTTTTGGATGAAAATGACAGTGCGTTTGAATTCAAACAAATATATCGTACTGCAGGCGGACAGATTGCAGGGGCATCCGAAACGTATATACCTTGTGATGAAATACAGCTAAAAATGAAATATTAGAAAAATTAAGGCATCAAAAGACAATTGTTTTTTTTGATGCTTTTTTATTTTTACGGATCTTGTTATATACAGTTATACATAGTGTTATATATATTTTAACTAAAAGCATTGACAAAAAAGGATTAACGTGTTATATTTGTACCATACTTGTATAGAACACGTGTTGGAATGAAGTGAATTTTATGATTTTGGAGGGGAAAATGAATAAAAATGAAGTAACAAACGAAAATATTAGCGGTGCAATGCGAAACGCAGTCATCGGAATTGTCAGTTCCGGAGCGGTCATTATCTATCTGACTTTTTTGATACGGTACGTTTTTTATGAACCGGTTTTGCAAAGTTTGGCGTTAACGAATGAACAGTTAGGTATTTTGTATGGACTTTATGGCACAACGGCTATGATTTCTTACCTTCCGGGTGGTATTTTAGCGGATAAAATTCGCGTAAAATATTTAGCGACAGCAGGATTTGCCATCTCGGCATTATTAACTTTTTGGTATTCAACATTACCGAGTTATAATCAACTGTTGATCATATTCCCATTAATGGGGATTTGTACGACGTTTATCTTTTGGGGAATCCGTTATAAGGGAATCCGTCTTGTCAGTGATGACAATACCTATTCAAGAAATATCGGGATCAGTTATGGTATTGTCGGTATTCTAGGTTTGGCGATTAACTTTATTTCAATGTGGATTTTCGGATTATTTGAAGATTCGGCAACAGGATTTAATATGGTACTAATGTTTTATGCGGGATTAAACATTTTATGTGCCGTAGCATCTTTTATCTTTATTCCTAAATTTAAAGATGAAATTATTAAAAGCCAGAAAAAATTTGATTTATCAGAATTAGTAGCAGCGATTAAACATCCGGGTGTCTGGTTAACGACCATGTGCATGTTCTTTACCTATACCGTTTATACATCACTGAGTTATACGGTTCCTTATGTAACAGCTGTATTTGGTGCCAGCGTAGCAATGGCAGCGCTTATGGGGAATATTCGTATGTACGGAACGTCATTATTTTCATCTCCAATTATTGGAGCATTGGCGACTAAAATTAAATCACCGTCAAAAACGATTGTTTTATGTATGGGCATTACAGCAATTTGTCTCTTTATCATTGTTTTGGCTCCTCAAAGTGCCGGATTTATGATTCCTGCCATTATTTTAATTATGATTTTATCGTTTTTCTTGAGTGGTGCCTATGGTGTGGCTTCATCGTTGTTCACAGAAACAAAAGTACCAGCTGCCATTTTTGGTTCGGCTTCAGGAATTTTATCATTAATTGGATTTTTACCAGATATGTTTGTATCACCAATTGCCGGAAGATGGTTAGATCAATATGGAAATCAAGCGTATACTTATATTTTTATTGTATTAGGTGTGAGCGCTATTTTAGCGATGGGTTGTGGACTTCTGGTTCTTGCTTATAATAAGAAAAAAAGCAACAGCCCAATTGAAGAAGCCAATTAAATAGGAAAATTAGGGAAAAGAAAAAAAGGAGCGATTATAGAAAAATGGAATTAGAAAAATTATTTTTAAATGTGAAAGATGTTGAATTTATTCACGAACAAACGGCTAAATTGTTAAGTGAAACAGGTTGTGTTTTTGAAGATGATCGTGCAATTGAAATTTTCAAAAAAAATGGTGCTACTGTTGATGGTTATACGGTGCATTTTAATGATGAACTGATTAAAAAAGGATTATCAACCGTAACACAAAGTTTTGATATTTTAAGACCTGACGGATCAAGTTATCATATGGGCGATGGGAGCAAAACCATGGCAACGGCAGGAAGTCCTCCTTATATTATGGAAAATGGTGAATTCCGTTTTGCCGAAATGCATGATTACGTCGATCTTTGTAAATTAGTTCAAACCAGTGATTGCATTGATATGACACATTTACTTCTATGTGATACATATGATGTGCCAAGAGAAGAACGTTCATATCATATGACTGCGGCATTACTGAATTATACAACACTGCCGATTTCATTGACAACCCTTGCAACTAAATTGCATGATTCCGGAGAAGTAACGACCAATGTAGTCAATATGATTCAGAATTTCATTGGTGTTCATGATAAATATGTTGCTGTTGGCTGTATCAGCCCGATTTCACCGCTTGCATGGGTGAAAGATAGCTTGGATTCTATGTTTGCTTATTGTGCATTGAATCAACCAATGCAGTTAGCAACTTGCTCGTTGCCTGTATTAACCAGTCCAGCTTCAGTTTTAGGAACCATTATTCAGAATAATGCTGAATTGCTTGCCGTAACAGTATTGATTCAGCTTATTAAACCGGGTCTGCCTGTTTTTTATGGAAATACATCAACATCGACTAATTTAAAAGATGTTTCAATGGCTCTTGGAAATTCTGAAACAGCTCTGATTTCTTTAGCAAGTGCGGCGATGGCTAAACATTATAAGATGCCATTTAGAACTTCAGGTGCTTTGAATGATGCCATCGACGTGGATTATCAGGCAGGTGTTGAATCGACCATTAATCTTATGAGTGGCGTCCTCAGTGATACAGATCTTATTTTCTTCAGTTGTGGCATGCTCAGTGGATTTAATGTAACATCTCTTGAAAAATATGTTGCAGATGAACAACTTATTAAAATGTTGAAGCGCTTGCATACAGGTATTGCCATTGATTATGACCATGATTATACTAAAGAAATAAGCAAAGTAGGACCAAGAGGAAATTATATGTCTGGACGTACACCAAAAGCGTATCGTACTGAACATTATGTTCCGGATCTATTTGTAAAAATTGATTACAACACATGGCAAACAGAAGATAAAAAGAGTATTAAAGAAAAAGCAACTGATAAAGTAGCAGAACGTTTAGCAAGTTATACAGAACCGGAAAAAACGCCGGAACAAATGAAAGTGATCGAAAAATATTTAATTAAATAAAAGGTTTAAAAAAAGGCAGTCCCAGACAAAAAGCGAGGCTGTCTTTTTTTATTGTCATTAAGGGTGTTCTGTTAATCGAAGGCTCACTTCTCCGGATGAAATAGTATGAAGGGTGTCATCATCGGTACGAAGCAGTAAATACCCGTTATCATTAATATCCACAACAGTACCGGTAAGAGTGGTTTTGCCGGAAGTGAGGAGGACTTCTTTTCCGATAACCATAGAATATTTTCGATATTCTCGGATAATATCTTGAGTTTCAGTAAGTGTTGAGAGGGTGCTGAGTTCATTGATGATTTCGGCAATGAGATGGCTTCGTAACTGCCCATCTTCGGTTTGATCTACAAGGGTTCCGATAATAGGCTGTAATGAGGCAGGAATGGCTTTTGTGGGAGAGGTGAAATTGATACCGACCCCTAAAACAAGATAGTCAATATTACCTGTTTCAAAATCAGTAGCCGCTTCAGTGAGAATACCGCAAATTTTTTTGCCCTGATAAAAAAGGTCATTAACCCATTTAATTTGCGGTCTTATGCCCATAACAGTATTGATGGCTCGTGAAATTAAGACACTGGCAGCGCTGGTTATAAAAAGAGCTTGATCGAGAGCCATTTGCGGTTTTAAGATCATACTCATATAAATACCGGAATTGGCAGGAGAATAAAACGCCCGTCCCATCCGTCCTCGCCCGGCAGTTTGTTCTTCAGCGAGAATAACGGTTCCATCCGGTGCGCCTTCAAAAGCACATTTTTTAGCAAATGTGTTTGTTGAATCAAGAGTAGGATAAATTTTAATATGATGAATTTTTTCAGGATCTTTAAGCCAAGGGGCTAAGGAAGCAATAGAAAGAATATCGTTTTGTTGTAGGAGTGTATAGCCCATGTTTGTTTTTGATTCAATATGATAACCTTGTTCTTTAAGGGCTTTAATGGCTTTCCAGATGCTGTTTCGAGAGACACCTAGAGATTTGGCGATGGTTTCACCGGAAATATAATGGCCTCGATTTGATTCTAAAATAGTTAAAAGTTTATTTTTAGATGACATGTAAACCTCCGGAAGTTGTTTCCTTTAATTATAAGCAGAGAAAAGAAAAGCGTCAACCGAACTTTAAAGATAAAAGAATTTAAAATAAAAAATAAGATTGTTTAGTAACGTGTATAAGACAAAGCCTGAATAAAAACTTAGAATCAATTAAACAACTCAACGGTAAAATAAGTAAACTGTGAAAAAAGGAAAAATTCACCACTAAATTATAATGAATTAGAAGTACCGAACAAGATTATCCTAATCAAGGACAAAAAAATCTAAAATATCAAAAAAATAGGTTAAAAAAGTACTGTTATGTGTTATAATATTATGCAAATAATACTTTAAGTTAAAGTATGATTATGAGGATGAAGAGGTAATCTATGAGGATCTTATTAAAAATAACTGACATTATTGATGTGGACGTATTGCAAAAAATTCAAGATTCTTTTTCAGATGCAACAGGTTTTGCAACTATTACAGTGGATTATAAAGGAAATCCGATCACGAAGTACAGTAATTTTTCGGATTTTTGCATGAAAGTGCGTGAAGATTCTAAATGTTTAGAGTGTTGCTATCGTTCAGATGCACATGGTGGTATAGAATCGGCACGATCAGGAAAACCATCCATTTATATCTGTCATGGTGGTCTTGTGGATTTAGCGGTTCCTATTATGGTTAAAGGAAATTACTTGGGCGCTATTTTATCGGGACAGGTTAGAATTGATGAGGAAGGGATGAAGAACCTTCCGTTAGGATCAGCATCAAAATTGACTAATTTTTCTAATAATGGAGAAATTAGAAAAATGTATGATAAAACGCTTGTCACTACACTTAAACAAGTAAATGCAGCTGCCGATCTCCTGTATACGATTGCCAATTATCTTGTTGAAAAACAAATGATTCATATTATGCAGGAAGAATTACACAATAAAAATTTAGAATTAATGGAAGAAGTTAAACTGCGCAGTGAAGTTGAGGCGGCTCTTAAAGAAGCTGATTTAAAAGCACTTCAAGCCCAGATTAACCCGCATTTTTTATTTAATGTGCTCAATACAATCGGACGATTGGCACTTCTTGAAAATGCTGAAAAAACCCAGGAGATGATTTATTCTTTTTCCGATATGATGCGTTATACATTAAAAAAAGAGAATACGAATATTGTTACATTAAAAGAAGAGATTGAACATGTCAGAAATTATTTATCAATTCAAAAAATGCGTTTAGGAGAACGGTTGGATTATTCGATTCATATTAATGACGATACAGAAGAAGTAATGTGTCCTTTTATGAGTATACAACCTTTTGTGGAAAATGCGATTAACCATGCAATCGAACCCAATGCTGCCGGCGGAAAAGTAATGATCACCGGTGAAATGGAAAATGATGTTCTTATGGTTCGAGTGATTGATGATGGAAAAGGAATGTCTTCTGAACTGATTGGAAAGATCCTTGATGGCAATTATGACCCTGAATCCCAGGGAAATGAAAACAATACCGGTATCGGTATCGATAATGCAAATAAACGGTTAAAATATTATTATGGCCCTGAATTTGGTATTATAATCAATAGTGAAATTAATAATGGCACTGAAGTATTGATAAAAATACCCCGGAAGGCATTATTAGGGAGAGGATTAAATGTATAAATTATTTATCGTAGAAGATGAACATTTGGAAATTGAAGCAATCGAACTGATTTTGAGCCAATACGGTAAAAATATTACGGTAATCGGAAAAGCATCATCAGGGTTGGTCGCACTTGAAGAAATCAGACGGTTAGATCCGGATATCATTTTACTGGATATTAATATTCCGGAAATTAACGGAATTGATGTTCTTCGTGCTGTGAAAAAAGAAGATCAAGAAAAAAAAGTCATTTTAATTACTGCTTTTAATGAATTTGATTTTGCGCATCAAGCGATTAAAGCACGTGTAGATGATTTTTTACTTAAACCGATTCGTCCGAAACAATTGATGGAATCCATCAATATGGTGATCATGTCTTTAAAAGAAAATGCTAAAAATCAATTTGATGAAAAAATGAGCGAAGTTATTTTTGCTGTTGTACAAAAAAAATACAGTGATACACGTCAAGTTCTATCGGATTATTTAAATATGTTGTATGATCATTACGGTTATGATTTGATGTCCATTCAAAGTGAAATTCAACATTTTATGGATGAATTGAATATTGTTTCAATGGATACTTGTGAATATGATATTAAAAGCCCTTTGCGGACAAAAAATAATCAGCAGTTTGTAAGTGCTTATAAAAATCGATATGATTTAAAAGTCGAAATTATGAAAGTCATTGATAAAATATTTGATCGTTTAATGGATAATAAAGAAAATCGAAAAAATAATATTGAGGATATTTTAAACTATATCGACCGCAATTGTCACAAAGATATTTCGCTCGATCAAGTTGGTGAATATGCTAACATGAGTTCTTATTATTTGAGTAAGATTTTCAAAAAAGAAACAGGTGTAAATTTTGTAACTTATCTGACGGATCGTAAAATTGAGATTGCAAAGGATATGTTATTGAATACGGATGTACCTATTATTAATATTGCACTTGATTTGTCTTACCATGAACCAAATTATTTCAGTAAAGTCTTTAAGAAAAGTACAGGAATGACACCAACGGAGTATAGAAGACTCCGAAAAGATGAAAAATTACAAGAAAACAAAAGAGAAATTTCTTGATCACAAAAGAGTAAAAAGCAGGTGGAATATTGAAAAAATATCCATTCTGCTTTTTTATTGGCGAAAATAGCAAAAAAATGCTAGTTAATCACTAAAAAAAGCATTGATAAAAAAACGTGGAACTAAAAAATGAATTCATAGAAAACCGTTTTCAAAAATAAGTTATCAGAAACAGGAATTTTATAACAATAGTGCAAGTAATTACCATGGGGTTTGGATTAAAATAATAACAGTAATAGTAATTACATTAAATCCAAGGAGGGCGAAGCTTATGACAAATGAAGCTTTAGGTATGATTGAAACCAAAGGACTTGTTGGTTGTATTGAAGCAGCTGATGCTATGGTTAAATCTGCAAATGTAGTATTGACAGGTTACGAAAAAATTGGTTCTGGTTTAGTAACGGTTATGGTTCGTGGCGATGTTGGTGCTGTAAAAGCAGCAGTTGACGCAGGCGCAGCAGCAGCCGACAAAGTAGGACAAGTAGTTTCTGTACATGTTATTCCAAGACCACATCAAGATGTGGAAAAAATGTTGCCAAGTTTTTAATTAATTAATTTAATGGAGGTGTAAATTAATGAAAGATGATTTAATGAACAAATTGATGGAAGAAGTCATGAAGAAAATGGACGAAGTTGAAGAAACAGGTACTTGTGCTGCGGCTACTGGTGTTTGTGGTTTAACTGAATTTATCGGAACTGCTATCGGAGATAGCATCGGATTTGTAATCGCTAATGTTGACGCTCAGTTACATGAAGCAATGAAGATCGACCCTAAATATAGATCTATCGGTATTTTATCCGCTAGAACTGGTGCAGGCCCTCAGGTTTTCGCAGCTGATGAAGCTGTAAAAGCAACAAACACAGAAGTTGTTTCTTGTGAATTCGCAAGAGATACTAAAGGTGGCGCAGGTCATGGTTCTTTAATTATTTTCGGTGCTGAAGATGTATCGGATGCTAAACGTGCTGTTGAAGTTGCTTTAAATGACTTAAACAGAACATTCGGAGATGTTTACGGAAATGACGCTGGACATTTGGAATTCCAATACACAGCAAGAGCTTCTTTCGCTTGTAACATGGTATTAGGCGCTCCTATTGGTAAAGCTTTTGGTATCGTTGTAGGTGCTCCAGCAGGTATCGGCGTATTAATGTCAGATGCTGCTTTAAAAGCTGCAAACGTAGAATTAGTAGGATATGCTTCACCTGATAATGGCGGAACACAATACTCAAATGAATCAATGATTTTCTTCTCAGGCGACGCTGGTGCAGTTCGTCAGGCTATTTACGCTGCAAGAGAAGTTGGGAAACCTGCTTTAGAAGCAATGGCTGGTCCAGCACCATCTTCTACCACTCCTTATATTTAAGAAGCGATAAAATAGTTAATAGAGAAAAGAGGAGGAATGACTATGAGATCAAAAAGATTTGAAGCTTTAGATGCTCGTCCAGTTAAAAAGGACGGTTTCGTAAAAGAATGGCCGGAAGTTGGCTTAATTGCAATGAACAACCCTGGAGATCCAACTCCGAGTTTAGTTGTTGAAAATGGCGTAGTAGTAGAATTAGATGGTAAGAAAAGAGCAGATTTTGATATGCTTGATACTTTTATCGCTAATTATGGTATTCGTTTAGAAAAAGCACAGGAATATATGCAGATGGATTCTTTAGATATCGCACGTATGCTGTGTGATATTAATGTACCAAGAGCAGACGTTGTAGACATTACTACATCCATTACTCCTGCAAAAATTACTGAAGTACTTGGTAAAATGACTGTATTAGAAATGATGATGGCTCAAACAAAAATGAGAGCACGTTTAATGCCTTCTAATCAGTGTCATGTTACTAACGTTAAAGATAATATGGTTCAAATTGCATGTGATGCTGCTGAAGCTGCTATCCGTGGTTTCGACGAAATGGAAACAACGGTTGGTATCGCTCGTTATGCACCATTCAATGCTTTAGCTATCATGGTTGGCGCAAATATTGGTCGTCCTGGTATTTTAACACAATGTGCTGTTGAAGAAGCAACTGAACTTGACTTAGGAATGAAAGGCTACACCGCTTATGCTGAAACTATTTCTGTATATGGTACAGAACCAGTTTTCATGGATGGCGATGACACCCCTTATTCTAAAGCATTTTTAGCATCTTGTTATGCTTCTCGTGGCTTGAAAATGCGTTTTACATCCGGTTCTGGTTCAGAAGTACAAATGGGCTATGCCGAAGGTAAATCAATGTTATACTTGGAAGCTAGATGCTTATACATTACTAAAGGCGCTGGCGTTCAAGGAACACAGAATGGTTCTGTATCTTGTATTGGTGTACCTGCTGGTGTACCAGGCGGTATCCGTGAAGTATTGGCCGAAAACTTATTAGCTGCATGTCTAGATCTTGAATGTGCATCTTCTAATGACCAAACTTTTACACACAGTGACTTAAGAAGAGTTGCTCGTTCATTAATGCAGATGGTACCAGGAACAGATTATATTTGTTCTGGTTATTCTTCTACACCAAACTACGACAACATGTTCGCAGGTTCTAACTGGGATGCTGAAGATTATGATGACTGGAATGTAATCCAACGTGACTTAAAAATCGATGCCGGCTTACAGCCAGCTGATGAAGAAACTGTTGTAGCCGCTCGTGCTAAAGCCGCTCGTGCTATGCAGACATTATTCAGAGAATTAGGTTTATCAGAAATTACAGATGAAGAAGTTGAAGCAGGAACTTACGCTAACGGTTCTCAGGATATGCCTGACCGTGATGTAGTAGCTGACTTGAAAGCTGCTGAAGATTTATTAAACAGAGGCGCAACTGCTGTTGATTTCATCAAAGCACTTGATCGTGGCGGCATGAGAGATGTTGCTGAATCTGTATTTAATATCCAGTTACAGAAATGTGCTGGTGACTACTTACACACCGCTTCTAAACTAAGCTCTGATTGGGAAGTTATTTCTGCCGTTAACTATATGAATGACTATCATGGTCCAATGACTGGTTATGTAATCAGTGATGAAAGATGGGCACAGATTCAGGATATTCCATGGGCAGTTGACCCAGCAAGCATTTAAGGAAAGGAGTGTAGTAGAATGGCTATTAATGAACAAATGTTAAAAAGTATCATCGAAGATGTTTTAAATGAAATGAGCGGAGCTGCTCCTGCCGCAACTGCTGCTCCAGTAGCATCTGCTGCTGCCGCTGCTGGTTCTGTAGAACTTTCAGTTGCTGGCGATGTTAAACAAGGAACTGCTGCAGACGAAGTATTAATCGGCTTAGCTCCGGCATTCGCTGAATTTCAACATGAAACAATCGTAGGTGTACCTCACGATAAAGTATTAAAAGAAATTATTGCCGGTATTGAAGAAGAAGGCATGAAAGCACGTATAATCAAAGTATACAGAAGCTCTGATGTTGCTGTATGTGGACATGATGCTGCTGAATTAAGTGGTTCTGGTGTTGCTATTGGCTTACAGTCAAAAGGAACTTGCTTGATCCATCAAAAAGATTTACCACAGCTGTCTAACTTAGAATTATTCCCACAAGCTCCATTGATTGACTTAGACACATACCGTGCTATCGGTAAAAATGCTGCTAAATACGCAAAAGGTGAAAGCCCTGCTCCAGTTCCTGTTCGTAATGATCAGATGGCTCGTCCTGCTTACCAGGCAAAAGCTGCTTTATTACATATTAAAGAAACAGAACATGTTGTTAGTGGTAAGAAACCAGTTGAAATGAAAGTTACATTCAAATAGGAGGTGGATAGAATGACTCAAGAACAAATGTTAGAACAAATCGTTAAACAAGTTATGGCGTCTATGTCATCTGCACCGGCGGCTGCACCTTCTTGTGGCGATACTGTTACCAAAGAAGATTACCCAATTGGTGATAAAAGACCAGAATTAATTATCTCTGCTACTGGAAAACAGTACAAAGAATTAACATTGGATAAATTATTAGCTGGCGAATTAACAGCTGAAGATTTAAGAATTAGACCGGAAACATTAGAATTACAGGCTCAGGTTGCTGATTCTGTAAAACGTGGTGCATTTGCAGGTAACTTAAGAAGAGCTGCTGAATTAATCGCTGTTCCGGATGCACGTTTACTTGAAATTTACAATGCTTTGAGACCTTATAAGTCTACTAAAGATGAATTGATTGCTATTGCTGAAGAACTGAAAAATCAGTATAACGCACCAATTTCTGCTGCATTAGTTTCAGAAGCTGCAGTTGTTTATTACGACAGAAAAAGATCAAAAGAATTTAAATAAGCATATTATAATCCGTCAGGATTGTTTGGAGGAAGCTATATGATAATTGCAGGGATTGATATTGGTAATGCAAGTACCGAAACGGCACTTGCTCGTTATACCGAAGGTAAACCTGAGTTTCTGTGCAGTGGTATCGTCGATACTACAGGCATGAAAGGAACACGTCAAAATATTCATGGAGTTTTCGCCTCTTTAAAACAAGCCCTTGATAAGGTTAATTTAACTGTAGAAGATGTTGATTTAATACGAATCAATGAAGCCGCACCCGTTATTGGTGATGTGGCAATGGAAACTATTACTGAGACAATTATTACAGAATCCACCATGATCGGCCACAATCCTTCCACACCGGGAGGATTGGGGACCGGTGTAGGTGTTACTGTAGACATAAGGGAAGTTAATAATATCGCAAAAGGGGATTCTGCGATTGTCATCATTCCAAGAGAAGTTGATTTTGAAAGTTCCTCTAATATTATTAATTCAGCCGTTGCAAACGGCATTTTTGTAAATGGTGCCATTGTCCAACGTGATGATGGCGTTTTAATTAACAACCGTTTAAAAAAACCAATCCCGATTGTTGATGAAGTTTCCTTAATTGAAAAGGTGCCAATCGGTATGCGCGCCGCTGTTGAAGTAGCCGCTCCGGGTGCTGTTGTTGAACAATTATCTAATCCTTATGGGATTGCTACAGTATTTGATTTAACCTCAGATGAAACAAAACAGGTTGTTCCTGTATCAAGAGCTTTGATTGGAAATCGATCAGCCGTAGTTATTAAGACACCAGCCGGAGATGTTAAAGAACGTAAGATTCCAGCAGGTAAAGTCATTATCCAAGGCGAACATAAGAAAGCTGAAGTTAATGTCGACGACGGTGCGGAAATCATCATGGAGGCGATCAGAAGTGTTGCCCCTGTTGAAGATGTTAAAGGAGAGCCGGGAACTAATGCCGGTGGAATGTTGGAAAAAGTAAGACAGGTTATGTCAAACTTGACCGAACAACTCCCCCAAAATATCAAAATCCAGGATTTATTGGCAGTGGATACGTTTGTACCACAAACTGTAAAAGGTGGGATGGCAAAGGAATTTTCAATGGAAAATGCCGTTGGTATTGCCGCTATGGTAAAAGCTGATAAATTACAAATGAACATGATTGCAGAAGAACTTGAAAAAGAACTGAAGGTAAAAGTTGAAGTGGGTGGGGTTGAAGCAGACATGGCTATCCGTGGCGCTCTGACAACACCGGGCAGCAACAAACCCTTAGCGATTATTGACATGGGAGCTGGCTCAACAGATGCAGCCATTATTAATCGGGCTGGCGAAATACATTCGATTCATTTGGCAGGTGCCGGTAATATGGTCACTATGCTTATTGGATCAGAGCTTGGATTCGAAGAACTGAGTCTGGCCGAAGATATAAAGAAATACCCTTTAGCAAAGGTTGAAAGCTTATTCCATATTCGACATGAAGATGGAACTGTTCAATTTTTTGATAAACCACTTAATCCAAAAACGTTTGCACGTGTTGTTATTCTGACACCAAACGGAATGGTTCCGATTCCAGGTAACTATTCATTAGATCGGATTAAAACGGTACGCCGTGATGCAAAAACAAAAGTTTTTGTTGTTAATGCAATACGTTCGCTTGAACGTGTTAGCCCAACCGGAAATGTAAGGGATATTGAGTTTGTTACATTGGTTGGCGGTTCTGCGTTAGATTTTGAAATTCCGCAGTTAGTAACCGATGCTTTATCAAAATATAGTATTGTAGCAGGACGAGCAAATATTAGAAGTATAGAAGGTCCACGAAACGCAGTTGCCACCGGTTTAGTACTTGCGTACGGCGAAGGTGAATAACATGAATGTGAACTTTGAAGCTCCTAAACCTGAAATAAAGGTTTATTACAATAAAAACTCTGTCAATAAAAGCATTGTAACACAGGTATTGTTAGGCATAGAAGAAGAAGGATTACCCTATTCTCTTATAGAACAAGATAATAATGATGCGGTAGAGCTAGGATATAAAGCAGCAGAAGCATCACATCTTGGTGTCGGTATTGGAATTGGTGATTGTATCTCATTGAATTATATCAAACTAAAAGAGAATGAACCTCTTTTTAAGGTTGCGGTAAAAGGAAATGATGAAGAAATCCTGAGAGCCGTTGGGGCGAACGCCGCTAGACTTGTAAAACGCATGCCTTTTAAAGATATTGACAATGCTAATTAGTGAGGGGGGATTTATTTGTTACAGCAAGCATTAGGTTTGATCGAAGCCATTGGTTTAGCAACGGCTATTGAAGCTGCAGATGCTGCAGTTAAATCAGCGAATGTTGAACTTTTAGGGTTGGAACCATGCAAAGGGGACGGAATGCACACCATTAAAGTTTTAGGTGATGTTGGTGCAGTTAAAGCTGCTTGCGAAGCTGCTTCCGCTGCCTGTTCAAAAGGACGTGGTGTTTGGAGTGTAAAAGTAATCGCACGGCCTGCAGAAGGATTAATGCCCCTGATCTTTAATAATGACACATTAGGTTATACAGTGCCTGTTAAAGAAGAAAACGTTAAAGAAGAAATAGAAAAATAAATTCCTTATAAAACAAAGACAATTGAGAAGTGCGGTCTTTTATAGAAAAGGTGTAGCAGAATGAATGATTTAGAAAAAAAAGTGATTGAAGAGATTGTCATTAATACGGTTAAGAAGTTATTGGCAGAAAAAAATGCTCCAAATCGCGTACCATTAGGTATATCGAATAAACACCTTCATTTGACAGCCGAACATGTTGAAATACTCTTTGGAGAAGGACATAAACTGACTCCACTTAAAGATGTAAAACAACCGGGTCAGTTTGCATGTGAAGAATGTGTCAGAATTATTGGACCTAAAGGTGAATTTCCTAAAGTGAGAGTGCTTGGACCGGAAAGAGCAGAAACACAAATCGAACTGGCCTTGACAGATGCGCGTACATTGGGTATTAGTGCTCCAATCCGCGAATCGGGAAAATTAGGAAAAACACCCGGTCTTGTATTAGAAGGACCTTGCGGAAGCGTTGAATTAGATCATGGTGTCATTATTGCATTAAGACATATTCACATGACACCGGATATTGCAGATCAATTGGGATTAAAAGATGGCGATTGCGTTGGGGTTGAATCCAGCGGTATGCGTCCAACTTTATTTCGAGATGTTTTAGTACGTGTGTCTCCAAAATTTGCTTATGAAATGCACCTTGATACAGATGAAGCAAATGCTGCAGGGCTAAAAAATAATGATATTTTGAAGATTGTTAAGAAACAGGAGAAATAATGGACTGGAAAAGCGGTAATGACACTATATTAGAGTTTAATGAATTAATAAAAGCCAAAAGAGCCAACCCTTATCAGGGAAACCTGAAAGTGGGCGTCGACTTGGGAACCGCGAATATTGTTATTGCCGTTGTTGATGAAAACAATCGGCCGATAGCAGGTGCCACCCAGGGCGCATCTGTTGTAAGAGATGGTATTGTTGTTGACTATCTTGGCGCTGTTAATATCGTTAAGAAGTTGAAGGCTGAAGTTGAAGCAATCATTGGTATTGACTTAACCTATGCAAATGCAGCAACGGCAATTCCTCCGGGTATTATGGATGGAAATACAAAGATCATTTCAAATGTGGTGGACTCTTCAGATTTTACAGTAACCAATGTTATTGATGAACCGACAGCAGCAGCGACAGTTTTGGGAATCCAAAACGGAGCCGTTGTAGATGTTGGGGGCGGAACGACAGGGATCAGTATATTGAAGAATGGGAAAGTTGTTTTTACAGCAGATGAAGCAACAGGCGGGACACATATGAGTCTTGTGCTGGCAGGTGCAAATCATATCAGCTTTGAAGAAGCTGAGAAAATGAAGAAGCATACCGATCAGCGAAAAGTGTTCCCGGTCATTAAACCGGTAGTGGAAAAAATGGCATCGATTGTCCATCGTTTTATAAAAGGTTATGATGTAGATACAATTTACGTTGTTGGTGGTGCTTGTGTCTTTGACAAATTCGAACAGGTTTTTGAAAAAGAAATTGGCATCAAAACAGTAAAACCCGTAGAACCTTTGCTGGTAACCCCACTGGGGATTGCCTTTAATTGTCAAAGGTAAGAAATGTGGTGATATAATTTGGAAATAAAAGATTTAATGAATAATAAAGCGTTTATGGATGCTTTTATGAGTAAGATAATTGATGAAGTTATCAAAAGAATTCAAAATAAACCTAAGAAAGCACTCGTTCTTTTTTCCGGTGCGGCAATCGGGTTTAATGAAGCAATGGATTCACTTGTAAAGCTAAAAGATGATGGTTGGCAGTTAAAGGTTTTTCTTTCAGATGAAGCAATGACGGTGCTAACACCGAGCTATATAAAGGAAACCTTAAACGTTGATGTGATTTATAACAGTAAATCTCAAATTGCACAAAAAGACTTATATGGTGATGTCGATAAAATTATTATTGCATCAACGACCGTTAATACAGCAGCTAAACTGGCACACGGTATTTGTGATAATGCAATGCTTACAATAATCAATCATGGCTTAATGGCCGGGACAGATTGTGTTTGTGCAGTAGACGGTGCTTGTCCAGATAATGAAACTAGAAAAAAAATTGGTATGGGGAATTCTTCGGATGGTTACCGTGAAATATTACGCAATAATCTCAGAATAATTCAAAGTTTTGGGATAAAGACAGTAAACGCCGAAGATTTATACGCAGGTTGTATCAATTCTGAAACAACGGCAGTAGGCGCTTCATGTGTCAATAAAGTGGTAACAGTAAAAGAAGCAGATCCTTTTGACACAGATGACGGAATGATCGCGAAACGAATCATCAGCAGAGGCGATGTGTTAGCACACCGTAACAGCAAAGTGATTAAAATTCCGGCAGATGCCATTATTACAGAATATGCTAAGGAAGCAATCGCTACCCTTGGACTTCAAGTAGAAAAGATATAGTAGGTGATTGAATGCATTTAGCAAAAGTTGTTGGTAATGTTGTTTCAACCCAGAAAGATTCCAATCTTGTGGGATGTAAACTTCTGATTATCAAAAAAATTAATGAAAACGGCGAATTTGAAAAATATTCAAGTCAATCTACTGCCGTCGCTGTTGACTCCGTAGGCGCCGGAATTGGAGAAACTGTTATTGTAACAACCGGTAGTACGGCACGTTACGTTTATGGTGACAAGCTGGCACCGCTGGATATGACAATCGTTGGAATTGTTGACGAAATTCAAATTGTTTAGTGAGGTAATATTATGCCAAACGTTTATACAAGAGGTGGTGACAAAGGTCAAACCGGTTTATTCGGTGGAAATCGCACTGCCAAAGATGACATTCGAGTAGAAGCTTATGGTACGATGGACGAAGCCAATTCGACCATTGGATTAGCTTATTCTTTATCGGATGACAAAGATATTCGTGAAATCCTCCACCATTTACAAAAAAGAATTTTCGTTTTAGGCGCGGAACTTGCGAGTGACGATAAAGGAAAAGGGATGCTTCAGGATAGTATCAGCCAAGCTGATATTGACTATATGGAAGAAAAACTTGACTATTATCTTGCTATTATCGGACCGCAGAAAGACTTTGTTATACCGGGCAAAAATCCGGCATCTTCGGCACTCCATATGGCACGTACGGTAGTACGTCGTGCTGAACGAAGAATTGTGACATACACATATCAAGATCCTGATGTACGGCCTGAATTAATTAAATTTGCAAACCGTCTTTCAGATCTGCTTTTTGTACTTGCAAGAACCGAAGAATATAATGAAATGGTGAAGGAAATCATTAAAAGAGTCATTGCAAAAATTGAAATGACAAAAGATCCTTCAGAAGAAGTAAAAGATGTTTCTCTATTGACAACTGCCAAAAGAATGGGTGCGGCAGCAAGAGTAAAAGCGGAAGAACTAGGTGTACCGATTGTATTCACGGTAGTCGATTCCGGTGGCAATCTTGCCTATTATGAACGCATGGAAAATTCGTTGTTAGCAAGTATTGATATTTCCATGAATAAAGCTTATACAGCCAATGCACTTAAGATGCCCACTGATCAAGTGACGGATCTGGCAAAAGAAAATGGAGCCCTCTTTGGAATTCAATTTACAAATGAAGGTCGCATCGTCACTTTTGGCGGTGGTTATCCATTGATCGTTGAAGGAAAAATAATTGGCGGTCTTGGCGTCAGCGGTGGTACAGCTGACCAGGATATGGCTATTGCCCAAAGTGCATTAGGAATTTTATAAGACATAAAGATTTAATAGAGATAACGAGGAGGAAGCAGTATGAATATTGATACAACAGGCATTGAGTATATCGTAAAAAAAGTTATGGCAAGTATTGACGTAGCTGACGAAACCGGTGCACCACTTAAAGATGGTGAATGGGGCGTTTTTGGAGATATGGATAATGCCATTGAAGCAGCCGCTGCCGCTCAGAAAGATTATATGAAGCAGCCGTTGGCTTTACGTTCAAAAATGATTGAAGCAATGCGTAAAGCAATGTTGAAAAAAGAAAATGCAGAAACAATTTGTCACATGGCTGTTGAAGAAACAGGTATGGGCGATTATGAATGCAAATTATTAAAACAGGAACTAGCAGCAACCAAAACACCAGGTATTGAAGATTTATTATCAGAAGCAATTACCGGAGATGATGGTTTAACATTGCTAGAATTATCACCATTTGGTGTTATCGGTGCAATTACACCAACGACAAACCCAAGTGAAACCATTATTAATAATGGTATTGGTATGTTGGCAGCAGGGAATGCAGTTGTTTTTGCACCCCATCCAAGAGCCGTTAAAACCAGTATTTTATGTGTTAAATTACTGAACCAGGCAATTGTTGCTGTCGGTGGTCCTGAAAATTTAATTGTTACAACAACTAATCCGAGTATTGAAAGTGCCGGCGTAATGATGGCACATCCAAAAATCAGAATGCTTTGTGCAACTGGTGGTCCGGGTGTTGTTAAATCAGTACTGCAAAGCGGTAAAAAAGCCATTGGCGCAGGCGCTGGTAATCCACCGGCACTTGTTGATGAAACAGCAGATATTGAAAAAGCAGGTAAAGATATTATTGATGGCTGTTGCTTTGATAATAACTTACCATGTATTGCTGAAAAAGAAGTGGTTGTTGTCGATCAAGTTGCAGATTATTTAATCTTCAATATGAAAAAACACGGCGCTTATGAAATCACCGATAAAGCAGTGATTGACCAATTAGTTGAGATGGTATTACCAAACGGTAACTTGAATCGCGATTTTGTTGGTAAAAATGCAAAATACATTGCCGCAGCATTAGGCATCAACGTTCCGGAAGATACACGCGTTTTAATTATGGAAACAAGCAAGGATCATACCTTAGCCGTTGAAGAATTAATGATGCCGGTATTACCGATTATTCGTGTTGATAATGTTGATGAAGGTATTGATGTATCGGTTGATTTAGAACATGGTAACAGACATACCGCTATCATGCACTCTAAAAATGTTGATAAATTAACAGAAATGGCAAAAAGAATCCAAACCACTATTTTTGTTAAAAACGGACCTTCTTACGCAGGTATCGGAGTTGGCGGCGAAGGTTACACAACCTTTACTATTGCCGGACCGACAGGTGAAGGCCTGACATCTGCAAAATCATTCGCAAGAAGAAGAAGATGCGTATTGGTTGGAGGATTCACTATTAAATAACAGAGGTGTTGTTCATGAGCACAAATTTAGTTGAAATTGTCAAAAGTGCCGGTATTATCGGTGCCGGTGGGGCTGGTTTTCCAACCCACGTGAAGATTGATGCTGAAGTTGAGACTGTTATCGTCAATGGTGCTGAATGTGAACCTTTGTTAAGAGTTGACCAACAATTAATGGCTGAGAGAGCACACCACATGCTGGTGGCTCTTCAAGCTGTTATGGATCAAACAAAAGCAAAGGAAGGCATTATTGGCTTAAAGAAAAAATATGTACCGGCCATTGGTGCGTTAAGACAGGATCTACCGAATTTTAAAACAATCAAACTTCATATAATGAATAACTTTTATCCGGCAGGTGATGAACAAACCCTAGTGTATGAAACTACCGGGCGTATTGTTCCAGAGGGAGGAATTCCTTTAAATGTTGGAACATTAGTCATAAATGTAGAGACATTACTCAATATTTATGATATAATGTATGAGGATAAACCTGTGGTTGATAAATATATTACCGTTACAGGCGCAGTCCGTAATAAAATCACGACAATGGTTCCTTTGGGAATTACCGTTCGTGAAGCACTTGAGTTGGCAGGTGGCCCAACCATTTCAGATTTTGTCATTATTAACGGTGGCCCGATGATGGGTAAAATCGTTGATATCGATTCTTACGTGACAAAAACGACGAAAGGCTTTATCGTATTACCGAAAGATCATTCTCTGATCGAATCGAAAACGAGAAGTATTCGCGATACGATGAAAATGGCCGGGATGGCTTGCATGCAATGCAGTTTATGTACAGAAGTATGTCCGAGACATGCGCTTGGGCATAATCTTGAACCGCATAAATTAATGCGTATTGCAGCTTACGGCTCAACGTGTGATTCGACCACTCAAGCTACAAATGCTTTCTTATGCTGTGAATGTGGCTTATGTCAATATGCGTGTGTTATGAATCTCCAACCCTGGAAATTTAATATCACACTCAAGAAAGAATTATCAAGTAAGGGGATAAAGAATCCTCATCACAACAAACCTGAAAAAGCAGATCCATTTAAAGCTAATAAACAGTACGATGTGCATCGCTTAATTTCACGTCTCGGTCTGGATGATTACGATCAACCAGCACCACTAGTAAAATGCGATAAACAATTCAATGAAGTTACCATTCAGTTGTCTCAACATATTGGTGCTCCGGCGGAAGCTGTTGTTAGTGTTGGGGATGTTGTTGAAAAGGGTTCGCTGATCGGAGAAATTCCGGAAGGCAAACTGAGCGCGAGAATTTTTTCAAGTATCAACGGCAAAGTTATTGCTGTTGAAGATGGTAAAATTACCATCCGGTCCTAAATATATTTAATAAGGGGGATAATTATGGACTTTACAATGTTAATTACCGCATTTGGCGGGGGATTATTAGCTGCTGCAATCGGTGGTGTTCCTTCATTCGTATTTACAGGTTTAACTGTTTTAGCTGCTGTTTTCGGTGGTGAAGCAGGTGCTCCAATGGTTGGTTTTATTAGTTTTGGTTCTTTCTTTGGACCTCACGTAGCATTTGGTGGAGCTGTTGCAGCTGCTACTTATGCAAAGAGTAAAAATTTATTAGACGATGGACAAGACATCGTTACTCCATTATTCAAAACTGGAGATGCTGGCGTTTTAATCGTCGGTGGTGTATTTGGTATTATTGGTTATTTAATTAATTACATTCTTGGTGGCGTTTTAGGTGGATTCATTGTTGGTGCGTTACCAAATACAATATGGCATGATGCAGCTATAGGATTTGGTCAAGGCTGGGTTGATAGTGTTGCTATGACTGTATTTATTTCTGGTATTTTAGCACGTTTAATCTTTACAAAATCCGGTATTACAGGAAAATACACCGGAACAGAAAAAAGACAATATTTCCCAACCGGAAAACGTCTTACTTTCTTAATTGTTGTTGGTTTAGGCATCGGTATTGCTATCGGTGGTGTTGCAGCTTCTTTAGGTATGACCGCTTTAGGGACAACCGCAGCAGCTCCATTTGCATTAGCTTTATTTAAAAATATCGGAGTTATCGGTTTCGGTATCGCCGCAGTATCATTGACATTCTTATGTATGGGTCTTCCTTTGGAAGGATACCATCATATAATCCTGCCAGCAGGTGCTACAGCAATGATTCTTTTTGCAGCAACCATTAACCCATTTGTTGCCATCCTTGGTGGTGCAGTTATGGGTATCATCACTTCATTATGGGGTGAATGGGCTGGCATGACTTTCAACAGCTATGCAGATTCTCATATTGACCCTCCAGCAGCAACAATCTGGGTTTGGGAACTTGTTAACTTTACTATTTTGATGTCAATCGTGGCACCACATCCACAAATTTTAGCTTTATTAGGATAGGTAAATAGACTAAAGTATTGGTAAAATTTTGTAATTTACATTCACAGTATAGAAAGAAGTGGTATTTTGAAAAAAGCAGTAGGTTTTATA
>JAVXTS010000012.1:46957-49422 GCA_036642535.1 Eubacterium sp.
TTACATTCACAGTATAGAAAGAAGTGGTATTTTGAAAAAAGCAGTAGGTTTTATAGAATTTAAGAGTATTCCTATCGGCATTGAAGCCACTGATGATATGCTGAAAGCCGGAAATGTTGATTTAATGATGGCCTCACCTTTATGTCCCGGGAAATATGTAACCATAATTTCCGGTGACGTTGGGGCTGTTCAATCGTCAATCAAAAACGGCGAGCGCATCGGTGGAATTTATGTACTCGAATCCCACGTTATTCCTAATATTCATCCGGATGTATTACCGGCAATGTTAGGAGCGGGTGAAGTAGGGGAAGTAAAAGCTCTTGGTATCGTAGAAACAATTAATGCAATATCTTCAATTATGATCGGTGATGTCTGTGTCAAGGCATCCAATGTCGATTTAATCGAGATCAGAATTGCCAGAGGCTTGGGTGGTAAAGGTTTTGTATTATTGACTGGTGAAATTTCTTCTGTTAAAACGGCAATTAAATCTGCCGAAGAACAAATGCGTGATTTAGGCGTAATTACAAGTTATGCTGTTATTGCATCACCACACAAAGATATTAAGAAAGTTATTTTCTAAAACAATTAAAATGTTTAGATGGAAGTGTTCTTCCATCTAAACATCTTTTCATATATGGGGCTTTTATTTTTTATAAGTGATTATTTCGAATGATCTTTTATAAAAAATAAAAATACTTTAAGAGAGGCCAACGTGAAAACAATCAGTTTATTTAATCTTAAAGGTGGGTGCGGAAAAACAACGTCTGCCATTAATCTTGGCTATTTGCTTGGAGAAAAATGTAAAAAAGAAGGTACAAAACTTCTTTATATCGATTGTGATATGCAAAGTAATTTCACCAATTCTTTAATGGAATACGATTTGGAACGTCCTTGTATCTACCATCTTTTTACCGATGAAAAAGAAGCAAATGATGTAATTTATCACATTAGCGATAATATTGATATGATTCCTTCTAGTTTGCTGATGGCAACGATTGAGCCACGATTGGCCGGTATGTACGGACGAGAATTTATTCTTAAACGTAAACTTGAAGAAATTTCAGATGATTATGCGTATTGCTTAATTGACTGCTCACCATCATTTAGTATTGTCACAACAAATGCGCTTATTGTAACCGATGAAATTTACATTCCGGTTCAAACGGAGTATTACGCAGTGGACGGCGTGCATTTATTAGAAGAGACATTGGAATATATTAATAAGTCATTGGGTGTTAATAAAGAAATTACACTTCTTTTTGCAACATTACATGATAAACGTAATAATATTAATAATCTTCAATATGATAATTTGAAAGCAAATTTTGAAGGTCGTTTTTTAGATACATCTATCCGTAAAAATATTTCCTTGGTGGAGTCACCTATATTCAAAGAATCTATTTTTGAATATAAACCGAAATCAAGGGGAGCGGAAGATTATAAAAAATTATTTAAAGAAATTGAAGAAAAAGGAGGATTTTAAATGGCACGTAAGAGTAAATTAAAATCAGAATTAAAGAATCATAATAGTACAATTAAAGAGAAAAACGAATTGGCTTCAAAGGTTTTGACAGATGAAAATTCTACTAAAACGGGGGATAAAGAAGTGGGACTTATTGATGATCTGAAAAAGATAATAAAAGGCGAAACATCTGAAGATATTAAAGCATCAGAAAAATGCGAAGCTGAAAAAATAAAAGCGGAAGTAGCTGCAAAAGAAAAATTACAAGCTGAGAAAGAAGCTGAAGAAAAAGCTAAAAAAGCTGAAGAAATGCGCCTAAAAGCAGAAGCTGAACTTAAGAGAAAAGCTGAACAAGCAGCGAAGGCACAAAAAGAAGCTGAAGCAAAAAAGAAGGCTGAAAAAGAAGCGGCTGAAATTGAAAAAGCTAAGAAACTTGCCGAAGAAGCTGAAGCGAATGCGAAAGCAGAAATTGAAAAAAAAGCGGCTGAAGTAAAAGCAGCCGAAAAAGCGATGGCTGAAAAATTAGCTGAGAAGAAAGCAAAAGAAGCAGCAGCCGAAAAAGCAAAAGCTGAGAAAATTTTAAAAGAAAAACAAGAAGCTGAAAAGAAGGCAAAAGAAGAAGTCGAAGCTAAGAAAAAAGCAGATGAAGAAGCCAAGGCTAAAGCACAAGCGGTTGCTGAAGCACAAGCGAAAGCAAAGGCCGAAGAAGAAGCAAAGAAAAAAGCTGCTGAAGCAGTAGCTGTTAAGAAAGCAGCGGAAGAAAAAGCTAAAAAAGAAGCTGCTGAAGCAAAGCAAAAAGAATTTGAACGTCAAGAGGCACTTCGAATCGAAAAAGAAAGAAAAGAAAAAGAAGCAGAAGAAGTTAAAAATAAAATTGAACTGGAAGAAAAGATAAAAGCAGATCTTAAAAAAGAAAAAGAAAAAATACGTCATCATCTTCCAGATTATTTATTATAGAATCGTAAAAACAAGCATATAATGATGTGCTTGTTTTTTTGGTTCT
>JAVXTS010000013.1:0-44748 GCA_036642535.1 Eubacterium sp.
ATATTTAGCGACAAGTTTGGTACGATAAAGATAGTATACCGCAATTTAGGTTCTTTTGTCAAGAAAAACACCTATAATTGACCATTTATCAATGACAGGTGTTTTGTTATTTTATAGGTGTGTTAGTTACTTATTTATTTTTATTTTCTCATTCATTTGAATAGATTTTGTTAATTTTAATTTTATTGTTGACGGGATTGTTTTGATCACACAAAATACTAAACTGAAACTAACTACTTTATCAAGTAAATCTGTTAACACCTGTATTGAAAATACGGCCGTTAACAGATTTACACCTGCGTTTCTTAATACTGCAACGATCAGACTGGATCCGGATGACGTTACACCGTCAAAAACAAAAGAAACAATAATTGATGATGCCATTGATACTAAAATAGCAACGATTAAAATACTTAAAATGGATTTCAATCCTTCAAATTTTCCGGATTTAAAGAGAAATCCGGTTGAAATACCGGCAATAATCTGTACTGGCGCAAAGTAAAATGATACAGGATCAAAAGTCGCACCATTAATAATTGAGGTCATCCCCCCCACCACTGCACCACAAAAGGGACCGAACATAACAGCGCTTAAAAGGGTTCCGATGCTATCTAAATAAATAGGTAATTTTGCTAAAAGTGCAATATATCCACCAACAAAATTAACAACAATACCAAGAGACATAAAGATGAGGATATTTATATTTTTAATTTCTTTCATTAGTTCTCTCCCCACCCTACTCATAACTATATTTCGGATCATTTAAAATGGTGAGGATATCCTTTTTGTGTTCCGGAAAGAGACGTATCATCAATAAAATCATAAATTCTTTAGCTTTAACATTAGTTAACACATGACAATTAGTTGGTTTTTCCGTGATTCCTCCACAATCAACCACGCTCATTCCAATTGCTTTACCTTCGGTGATAACATCAACATAATAATCGGTACCGTCACATAATTCCGGATTAATAAAATAAGCAATGGCTAAAGGATCATTAATTACACAACCTAGTGTTCTCTCCTGTTTCCAATGAAAATCTGTATAAAAACGGGTAATGTTGACAATAAAATCAGCTATAGGATTGTGTAATTGATGGAGCAATTCAATATAGTTTGGTGTAAGCACAACTTTTCGTGTTACATCAAGACCGACCATAGTGATGGGGCGTTTAAGATCGTTTAGCACTATTTCTGCTGCATCTGGATCTGCCCAAAAATTAAATTCAGCAACAGGTGAACAGTTTCCATGGCTTTTAAAAGCTCCACCCATCAATACCAATTCTTTTATATTGGATGCTGCTTGTTTATCCTTTTTTATTAAAGAGGCAATATTTGTGAGTGGACCAATGGCTAAAATTGAAATATTTTTTTCGGTTTTTAGCGTATTTACTAAAAAATCAATCCCTCTCATTTTATAAGTAATTCCACTTAATTTTTCAAAATGAACGCCACCTAATCCATCGTTTCCATGTGTTTCTTCAGCAGTAATATTTTCTCGTTTAAGAGGTTTGGTTTCACCTAAATAAACAGGAATATCTAATCTGCCCATTATTTTTAAAATTTGAAGGGCATTTTCAGCACATTGGATACCGGTAATATTACCGGATACAATCGTCAGACCTAAAATATCCAGTTCTTCACAACGGCAAGCTAGCATAATAGCTAATGCATCATCAATACCCGGATCACAGTCTATAATTACTTTACGTTTTTCCATTGATTTGTTCCTCATTTCGGTTGGTTCAGGAACACATTAAAAAAGGACATACGTGTAACCCGTACGTCCTTTTGATAACGTTACTCCTAGTTTTTTATAGAGGGATGGTTACGAACCTCTTAAACATATTCTATACTATCATAAAAGATCAAATTACACTAATCTTTCTTCAATTAAATTTGCTAAATCATGTGCAATTTCATCAAGCTCATCTTGATTTTTTCCTTCAATCATAACACGAACTAGAGGTTCCGTACCAGATGGTCTGATCAAAACACGTCCTTGACCGTCAAAGTGTTTTTCAACTTCAGAAATTTTTAATTGGATTACTTCATCTGATAAATAAGCTTTCTTTTTATCGTTGCTTACTTTTGCATTGACCAATACTTGAGGATAAGAGGTCATTAAAGCTGATAACTCAGAAGCTAAACGACCATCTTCTTTAAGCAACGTTAAAAATACCAATGCTGTTAACATACCGTCTCCAGTAGTGTTATGATCTAAAAGAATAACGTGTCCGGATTGTTCCCCACCAAGATTATAGCCATTGTTCAGCATTTCTTCTAAAACATAGCGATCGCCAACGGCGGTTTTTATGGTTTTGCAGTCTGATTTTTCAAGGGCGATATCAAGGCCGATATTACTCATTACTGTAACAACAACGGTATCCTTTTTAAGGCGACCCTCTTTTTTCATTTTAACACCGATTAAATGTAATAATTTATCCCCATCAACAATTTCGCCTTTTTCATCAACCACAAGGCATCGATCAGCGTCACCGTCAAATGCAATACCAATATCTGCTTGTTCTTTAACGACAGCATCACAAAGAACATTTAAACATGTAGATCCGCAACCGGCATTAATATTTTTACCGTCCGGTTTGTTACCGATTGTAACAACTTCTGCCCCTCCATTTACAAAAAACTCAGGTGCAATAGAATAAGAAGCACCGTGTGCGCAGTCTAAAACCATTTTTAATCCGGAAAAATCGCAATCAAAATCTTTTGTAATATGTCCCAAATATATTTTTTCAGGATGTTCTAAAACCGTAACGGTTCCGGTTGGATGACTCTCAACTTCTTTTTTTTCTAAGATAAAAGATTCAATATGATTTTCAACATCATCTGATAATTTATAACCATCACCACTAAAAAATTTAATACCGTTAAATTGGTAAGGATTATGTGATGCTGAAATAACAATGCCGGCATCTGCACCAAGTTCACGGGCGATAACAGCCACTGCCGGTGTGGGAATAACACCAGCTAAAATGACATCACCACCAACCGATACAATACCTTCCGTAAGTGCTTTTTCTAAAGGATCACCTGAAATACGGGTATCCTTTCCAATAACTATTTTAGGATTATGGCTGCCTTCTGAAAGGACATGTGAACCAAATCTTCCTAATTGATACGCTAATTCTACGGTTAGTTCTTCATTAAAAACGCCACGAACACCGTCAGTTCCAAATAATTTCCCCATGCTGTAAACCTCTATTCTATAATCAAATAAATTCTATAACATTATATCGTTAAAAATGCAAAAAATCAATTTTTTTTCATTTTTTATTAATTTTAACGTTATATTCGATAGTACCACCACCAATAAGAACATTTTCATTGTAAAAAACAATGGATTGACCAGGCATTGGTGCCCGTACATGAATCTTACTTTTAATGAAGCCACACCCATTATCATTGATATTTAAGAATCCTTCAAGTTCATATCCCCAACGGCAAATCTTAAAAGTAATCAATTTATCCTTTTCAATTTTTAAGTTTAAAATAAAATGTGACTCTTTAAAATAAATATAATTGGTCAGTAATTCACTTTCATTTCCTAGGACTACTTCATTCGTTTCTGGACGAATTTCAACAACACAATATTTTTTTTGAAAAGCAGTTCCTAATTTTTTACGTTGTCCTACTGTAAAATAATAAAATCCGGGATGGGATCCCAAAATTTTACCACTTTTACTTTCTTTAAAACGACCGGAAGGCAATAAAGAAAGTGGGAGTTCTTTCCGTATAAACCGACCATAATTTCCATCTGGAATAAAACAAATGCCTTGACTTTCTTTGTTAAACGAAATTTCAATATGGGCGTTTGTTAAAAGCTGTCGTACATGATCTTTAGATTCATAACGTTCAAGCGGAAAAATCAAACGGCGTAAAGTATTTTGATCTAAAGTATATAAATAATAACTTTGATCTTTGTTTAAATTAAGACTTTTCAGAAGCTGAATTTCACCGTTTTCTTCTTTTAATTGAAGATAATGTCCGGTAGCAATATAAAAAGCATCATGGGAATCGGCATAATCAATTAAATTTTTAAACTTCATTTCTTTATCACAAAGAACACAAGGATTTGGTGTGTATCCTTTAAGATAACCATCGATAAACGGTTCAATAACATTTTTTTTAAAATCTTTCCGGCAATCGAGTATTTCATGTTGAATACCAAGGTATTCAGCTGCTTTTTTTGCACTTTTTAAGAGTGCCTGATCTCCAAAAAAATTAAAGGTGACACCGAAAACAGTATAACCTTCATTTTTTAATAATAATGCTGCTGCCGTACTATCTATACCCCCACTAATGCCGATCACAACATTCTTTTTATTTTTCATTTACTAAAATTAGTCAAATGTGTTGTTTTATTTTGAATAAATTTCTTTTTGGCATCAAAAGATTTTTTTTCGAGTTCCATATCGACGTTAAAAGTTTCAGTATCCGCTCCACTATTTTTGATCATAATATCAACAAAAGTTTTGGTTAGCCATGGATTACAAACTAAAATAGGTGCCAATGTATTCGTAAAGACCGAATTTTTAATCTGAACGCCTTCATTTGTATCGTTACCGTTATTACCATAGCCATAGTGTAATTTTCCAAAAGGGGTTTCATCACTAAGCGTAATATCTAACATTTGAATTTGATTTCCTATAATTTCAAGTTCCTGACCGTTAATGTTGCAGGTATAGAAAAGATCATCTCCGTAAACAGCTTCATTTTCGGTTGCTACAATATCAAGAACTCCCAATCCTTTGATTCTTGATCCATCCGAACGAATTATCTCATTTCCCCAAAGTGCAATGCTTGTTCCAGTGACAAGAAGAGGTCTTTCCGCTTGAACATAAGCCTTTAAACCCACCAAATAAGTTCTTAAATAATCAATAATCGATTGAAAAACTACTATTTCTCCAGGAGGACAGAAAAGAAAATCATAATCAGTTGGGCAGAAATCAATCGTTTCAAAATTAATTTTTTCAATTTCAACGTTATATCCGGCGGTTTTTGCCATCTTTTCAATAGCAAGAATATTTCCTCGCTCACCATGAAGATATAGAGTATCTGGAAATAACCATCCAATTTTAAAGGTCTTCTCCATCTTAGTTTCCCTCCTGAATATATTTTTTCATTTTTTCAAATGTTTCAAGCCAAGTGATTAAATAAATGTTTTTTGTTTCCGATTTATCCAGTTCATCAAAGATCGTTTTAATATCGTCAGTTTCTTTGATTGTAATTTTATCAAGATTAACTCCTTCATAAATTAGGCGATTGGCGGTATCATAACAAACATTTTCTGAAAAGCAAAGATAGCTTTCAACATTTGATTCAACAAGTGGTTTAAAATCACAATCATAAGCGTAAAAACTATTCGTATAATGAGGAATAAAATCAGCTACTGCATATAAACCAAAGCAGATCATTTTTGATTCTGAATCAGAGGCCATAATATTGAGTGTACTCTGAAGCGTTTCCGGATTTTCCTGTTTAATGCGCATATATTTAATTGTTTTATCTTTGTATTGAAAAATTTCAAAACGTCCGCCGATATTTTCAAACGAATCAAAACTAGAAACAGCATCTTTAATGGAAATTCCTGCAAAATCTTGGCAGAGTGCCAATGCACCACTATAATTATAAAACATAAAAGGTAAATCATAGGGCATTTTGAATGTATAATCATCCACTTTAAATGTTTTGTTTTCAAAATTAATATCCGTTACTTGGTAATTAGGAACATCTTCACTGGCATATCCGCAGTTTTGACATTTAAAAGGTCCGACGCTATCCGTATTATAATAATCAAAATTAATTTTATGATGGCATTTTGGACAAGCTGATGTCGGATAAGAAGCGCTTTTCATAAAGGACTCCTGATGTTTTTCAACACCATAATAGATGACATGATCACTAAATCGTTCAAATGATTTTGCCCGAGGTTCTTCGTTATTTAGATACAAGTGTATTTTAGGATCCATAAAAGAAGTTAGTTTCCGGTAAATAAAATCAGGATCACCATTACGCTGTACTTGATCTTTTTGTAAATTTGTAATTAATATATTTTCAGCCGGAAGTTGATCGTAAATAATCGGTAAATAGCGTTCGTCTGTTTCAAAGACAAAATAATCGGCATCAAGTTTACCGGTAAGGTTGGATTCTTTTGCTAAAATTGTGGCAATACCTGCTAAAAGATTGGCTCCTTCTAAGTTAGAAACCACCGTTTTACCATTATCCCTTAAAATATGCGTTACTAAATTTGTTGTGCTGGATTTTCCGTTGGTTCCTGTAATAAACACCACTTTAGAATAATTAATGCCTTTAAAATGCGCCACCATACGCGGATCAATGGTAAGAGCTTTCTCTCCGGATAGGTTTGAACCTCTCCCTTTGCTGACAAGGTTAATCAAGCCATTAATAACTTTAGCGTACCATAGCGCTAAATAAAATTTCATTTCATGTCCTCCAATTTGATTTAAATTCGTGAATTAATTGTAATATAATTTTATCGTTAACGATAAAATTATATTACAATTAATAGAATAAGTCCAACAATATTTAGTTTTTTATTTAAAGTTTCTTGACAAAAAAAATTTCAAGAGGTATATTAGGCAAGTAACTGACAACACTTTATATTGAAAGGAATTCTATGCTTACTCTAGATAAAATTTACCATGCTTCGTATACATTAAAACAAATCATAAGGCCAACAGACCTGATTCATGCACCGGCTATCTGCCCGGATAGTGACATTTATTTAAAAACAGAAAATTTACAGATCACCGGTTCTTTTAAAGTACGTGGTGCCTATTATAAAATTTCACAACTCAGTGAATCCGAAAAAGCAAAAGGCGTAATTGCCTGTTCTGCCGGAAATCATGCCCAAGGTGTCGCATTAGCTGCAACTAAAAATGGAATTAAATCCCTTATTTGTCTTCCTGATGGTGCACCAATCTCAAAAGTAGAGGCCACTAAAAACTATGGTGCTGAAGTCTGCCTTGTGGAAGGTGTTTATGATGATGCCTTTAAAAAGGCTGTTGAACTAAAAGAAGAAAAAGGATACTCTTTTATTCACCCTTTTGATGATGAAGATGTTATTGCTGGTCAAGGAACCATTGGACTGGAACTTTTAGATCAATTACCGGATTTAGACGCAGTCATTGTTCCTATTGGTGGTGGCGGATTAATTTCAGGTGTTGCGTTTGCCATTAAATCCCTCAATCCTCATGTAAAAGTTTATGGTGTTCAGGCATTAGGTGCTCCGAGTATGCTTAATTCGATTGCAAATCAGCAAATCGAGTGTTTAAATGAGGTTTCGACCATTGCAGACGGTATCGCCGTTAAAGAGCCGGGTATCCATACATTTGATATTTGCAGACAATATGTCGATGAGATTGTAACGGTTACCGATGATGAAATATCGACTGCAATTTTAACGTTAATCGAACAGCAAAAATTGATTACGGAAGGAGCCGGTGCTGTGGCGGTGGCTGCTGCACTTTTTAATAAATTACCGATCCAGGGGAAGAAAACAGTTTGCCTTCTATCCGGTGGTAATATTGATGTTACAATTTTATCCAGAGTGATCAAACGTGGTTTATTGAAATCCGGTAGAACCTGTTCTTTGAATATCGAACTGGTAGATAAACCGGGACAACTACGCGGTGTTTCTACTATTATTGCCGATCTTGGGGGAAATGTTGTTTCTATTCATCATGAACGTGCCAGTGAAAGTTCAGATATTAACGGTTGCTATTTACGCATTGAACTGGAAACACGTAATTATGAACATATTACAGAAATTGAAAAAGCCTTGCGAGGAGCAGGCTATATTTTGAGTGAAAAATAAATGTTAATCTAAACCGTTTTACGATTCATTATTTTTTTCTATATCCTTCTTTTCTTCAACGTTTAAAACCGCATCTTTTTTAGCCTCCACACGATTATCATGGCTGATATTATAAGCACCGGCGACAACGGCACCGACGAAACAAGCGGTGCTGAAAATGCTTGTAATAGAGATAACAATGGCCGTAAACTGACTGTAAAACATTCCTTCAAATCGAACAGGATAAATATCACCATAACCGATCGTTGAAAATGAGACAAAAAGATAGTATAGTAAATCGAGAGCATCAAGTGCTCGATCACCGGCGTGTATATAAAAAGACGGGTCTGTTTTAAAACAACTGAAAATCATCAGATATAAAACACTAATTTCACAGCCCATCAGTGCGCCCATCCCTTTGATAATCCCAAGGGATTCTCGGTTTTTTCGAAATTCTTGTGTAGGTTTCATCAGAATATTAGGGTTAATAATCGCACGGATCATAACGGTAAAACAGAGTAACAGTGCAAACATTAAGCCAATAAAGGTTAAAAACAAATCAGGTTTTGACACAAAAGGGGAAAAATAAACAAAATAATGACCAAGAAGAATGTAGAAAATAACATCTACATAGCGGCTAACCATAGCATCTTTAAATGAATCTAACCCAACAAATAACTTTTGTACAAAATACATGATTAAAAAAAAGCTCAAAAAGCTTGCAATAATTCCAATAATATCTTGGATTGTTAGTGCATGGTTTGATGAAATAACAATGATGGAAATAACTAAGAGTAAGGTATTTACTGTAATTAAACCGTGTTTATCATAATATTTGGTTAATTTTAAAATAAATCGACGAATGGGTTTGATTTTTTCAGAAGTTATTTTTTCGATATTTTTTTCAAAACGTTCGTTGTTAATATAGAGAAATAATTCAAAGAAAAAGAGTAAAAGTACAAAAATATCATAAAAAAAGATAATTGTATCGCCATTTGCCAGAGTTTGATTAATGGTTAATTCATTTACCACATTATCCATTGTCTTTTATCTCCTCTTCTGATTCACTCGTTTGTATCAATTTTTGTTTCTGGTTTCGGGTAAGTTTTTTTATGGCTGCTTCACGTTTAAGAGCATCGCTTTTATTATCAAAAGTTTCATGATAGACTAGCACTACAGGGCGTCTCGGCTTTGTGTACTTGGCACCTTTACCGGTATTGTGAGCTTTTAAGCGTTTTTCAATATCGGTCGTCCAACCAGTATAATAACTATTATCTTTACATTTTACTATATAAATATAATGTTTGTCCATTAATACCGACACCTCTTTTATTTTAAGCTATTAAAAATTAAAAAAGATCCCCATAGGGATCTTAAATGATCACGTTTAATCTAGAATTCGTTTCTAGGTTTTCTAGTTTGTTTTCTTTTCATTCTACATTCTTTACATCTTTTTGGTTCGTTATCAAACCCTTTTTCCTGGTAAAATTCTTGTTCACCAACAGTGAATACAAACTCTTCGCCACAATCTTGGCAAATTAAAGTTCTTTCTTCCATTGTTATTACCTCCATTTTATATTTCTTTGTATAGAGCTGATTCAGTTCTTTTTAAATGGAGTAATACAGAAATCTCTGAAAATAATAACCATTTTAAATGTTTGTAATCATTACCATACTATTGTCTTATTATACAGAAAAATGTCCTCTTTGTCTAGCTATTTCTATTTTAAATAATTTTATTTCTACTACAGAGTCATTTGTTTTAAATTAAAAAATGCGTTGCGCATTAAAAATGAAAAAATTTCTATTTTTAATAACACAACGCATACTATTTACTGATTTTCTGCAACCATCATTTCTTTTACTTTCATTAAACGGGTGATATTGCCACGTTCATTATCTTCAAGCTTCATGGTAATATACTTAATCGTTTCGAGCATTTCAGGAATCATAACATGTTCTAACGCATTAACACGACGTCTGGTTTTTTCAATTTCATCCGCCAGCATGTTACATGTTTTTTCGACTTCTGCCAGTTCAATCAGTAGAGGTAAAAGAGCTGCCATATCTAAAACAGCCCCATCGAGTTCTCCAGAAGTAAAGGCGAAACCATATGGTAAATCCGCTCCTTCTTCAAGGGCTGTATATTTAATGGTAGGCACATCAACATTCATAATGTTTTCTTTACCTAGTGTAATAGATACTTCCCTTGCTGGACACAGTAACGCTTCCGTTACTGCCCCTTCCCCCATTCTGGCACTTGCAATGGCAAAACGCCCCATTGCAGCACCGAGCTGGTTTTCAATTTCTTCTCGAAGTGCTTTGTTTCTTCGGATATATCCCATAAAACGACGCACCATTTCATCCCGTTTATCCTTTAGGAGCTTATGGCCTCGTGTTGCTGTTTTTAATCTTTTTTTCAGCCGAGTGAGCTCCATCCGGGTAGGATTAACTCGAATAGCCATGATTTATTCCTCCTCGTCTACGGGTGAAGGACAATACTCATCAATATATTCATCTTTGATACGTTTGAGTTCGGTACGCGGAAGAATCGAGAGTAATTTCCACCCGATTTCCAAAGTTTCTTCAATACTACGATTGGTTTCAAATCCTTGGGAGATATAAACATTTTCAAATTCTGTGGCAAAACGAGCATACACTTTATCGACATCTGATAATGCCGCATCCCCTAAAATAACCGCAAGTTCTTTGGCATCTTTACCACGAGCATAAGCTGAGAACAGCTGATTCATCGTATCGGCGTGATCTTTACGGGTTTTGCCTTCACCAATCCCTTTATCTTTTAATCGACTTAAAGACGGTAATACATCAATGGGGGGTGTAACACCTCTCATATAAAGATCTCTGGATAAAATAATTTGGCCTTCTGTAATATAACCGGTTAAATCTGGAATTGGATGGGTTTTATCATCTTCAGGCATGGATAAAATAGGAATTTGTGTAATGGATCCTTTTTTACCGCGAATACGTCCGGCACGTTCATATAAAGACGCTAAATCTGTATATAAATAACCGGGATAACCACGACGACCGGGAACTTCTTTACGTGCTGCAGATACTTCACGGAGTGCTTCGGCATAGTTTGTAATGTCCGTTAAAATAACGAGTACTTGCATTCCTAGCTCATAAGCCAGATATTCGGCACAAGTAATGGCCATACGTGGTGTAGAAATACGTTCAACCGCAGGATCATTGGCAAAATTCATAAAGAGAACAGCACGTTCAATGGCACCGGTACGACGGAAATCCTTAATAAAAAAATCCGCTTCTTCAAAAGTAATCCCAATGGCTGCAAAAACAACAGCAAACCCTTCATCATCATCCAAAACTTTTGCCTGACGGGCAATTTGCGCTGCTAATTGTGCATGAGGTAGCCCTGAACCTGAGAATACAGGTAATTTCTGACCACGGACAAGGGTGTTTAATCCATCAATAGCCGAAATACCGGTTTGAATAAATTCAGCCGGATAATCTCTGGCAACTGGATTCATGGGCGAACCATTGATATCCAATTTTTTATCGGGAATAATATCTGCACCGCCATCTTTGGGACGACCCATGCCGTCAAAAACACGTCCTAACATGTCACGGCTTACGCCAAGTTCAATACCATGACCCTGAAAACGTACTTTTGCATTTGAAATACGCAAACCTTGTGAACTTTCAAAAAGTTGTACTAAAGCTTTATCGCCGTTGACTTCAAGAACCTTGCCGATACGTTGTTCGCCATTTGCTTGTTCGATTTCAACAAGTTCATCAAACTTAACCCCTTCGACATGGTCAACCATCATCAAAGGGCCGACAACTTCACTAATGGTTTTATATTCTTTATTCATCGACATCACTTCCTTCCATTAGCGTTAAAAATTCAGCGTCCAGTTCAACTGCAATTGCCGGAAAACGTTCCGCTTTATCATCTTCTTTTACATATTTCATCCGCGCAATTTTTTCACGAACGGTCATATTGATGATTTTTGAAAAAGCAACATCGCTTTCAAGAGCCGACAGTCCTTTTTCATACCAAGCTAAAATCATATTTAACATGGCATATTGTTTTTCCGGAGATGTATAAGTATCCACTTCATCAAAAGCAATTTGATGTAAATAATCTTCACGAATCGATTGTGCACATTCAAGTGTGAGTCGATCTTTAAAACCAAGTGCATCTACACCAACCAAACGTACAATTTCGTCAAGTTCAGCTTCTTCTTGTAAAATTTGCATCGTTCTACGGACGTGAGCCGACCAATCCGGTGCAATTTCTTTATCAAAATAAGCGGTCATTTTATCACTATACAGTGAATAACTCTGAAGCCAGTCAATAGCCGGGAAATGACGTTTATAAGCTAGATTTGCATTTAAGCTCCAGAATACCTTAACAATACGTAAAGTTGCCTGGGAAACCGGTTCTGAAATATCACCACCCGGAGGGGATACTGCCCCAATTGCCGAGATGGCACCATAACGTTCTTCTGATCCAAGACATCTTACAAATCCTGCACGCTCGTAAAATTCTGCTAAACGTGAAGATAAATAAGCAGGATAACCTTCTTCACCGGGCATTTCTTCAAGCCGTCCGGACATTTCACGCAACGCTTCTGCCCAACGGGAGGTTGAATCAGCCATAATGGCTACTTTATAACCCATATCACGGAAATATTCCGCAATAGTAATGCCTGTATAAATTGAAGCTTCACGGGCTGCAACAGGCATATCTGACGTATTGGCGATTAAAACAGTCCGCTTCATTAGAGATAATCCTGTTCGTGGATCGTGAAGTTCCGGGAATTCCATCAGAACATCCGTCATTTCATTACCACGTTCACCACATCCGATATATACAATAATATCGGCATCTGCCCATTTAGCAAGCTGATGCTGAACCACTGTTTTTCCTGAGCCGAAAGGACCAGGAATAGCAGCAATCCCGCCTTTTGCAATGGGGAATAAAGTGTCAATAACACGTTGTCCCGTTACCATTGGTTCATCCGGTGCAATTTTTTCTGCAAAAGGACGGCCACGGCGTACAGGCCATGTACGTAACATCGGTACTTCTACTACCTCACCATTTTCTTTTTGAATTCTGGCAATGGGTTCAGTAATGGTTGCTTCACCCTCCATAATCCATAAGACAGTTCCTTCTAATGTTGGTGGCATCATAATTCTTTGAAGGACGGCAGGTGTTTCTTGAACCGTTCCTAAAAGATCGCCAGGAACTAGTTTTGCGCCAATTTCCACAGCTTTTACAAAGGACCATTTCTTTTCACGATTAAGTTTAGGAACATCAATCCCTCTTGTAATACGGTCACCTGTTTCATTGTAAATAGTGGTTAAGGGACGTTGAATACCATCAAAAATCCCTTCAATTAAACCGGGTGCCAGTTCAACCGACAATGGCTCCCCTGTCATATAAACAGGTTCCCCCGGGCCTAATCCCGCTGTTTCTTCATATACTTGAATGGAGGCTTTGTCACCTCTTAACTCAATTACTTCACCAATCAGTCTTTTTTCACTTACTCGGACAACGTCAAACATCTGAACGTCTTTCATTCCCGTCGCTACAATCAGCGGACCGGCAACTTTAACAATTGTCCCTACCTGTTTATTAGGCGATTGTTCATTGGGCTGAATCATCGTCTATCCACCCCTTTCTTTAGTCTATAAAATATCTGCTCCGATTGCTTTTTCAATATTATCTTTAATTCCTTTCATTCCAAGCCCATTTGTTCCAAAACGATTCGGAATTGGAATAATAGCTGGAAAAGGTTCAGTTTTATAACGTTCGATTGCTTCGGGAACCATTACCGCAGCTTGTTCTGTAATATAGATCACCGCATAGTTTTCTTTTGCCAATCGATGAATTTCTTTTTCAATAATCGGGCCTTTATCAGCGTAAACCGTATAGAATCCAAGAGCCTGAAAAATCATAATGGAATCTCGATCACCGATTACTGCCATTTTTGCTTCATTACTCATGCCGCACCTCCTATACGATGCCGAGATCGGACAATGGTATTTTAACACCCGCCCGTTTACCGGCAAACATGACGCGCAGAGCTTTTCCTTCGGAAAAACGCTGGAATAAATAATTTGCGATGGGGCCGATTCCAAAAGAATCGTTGCGTTTTTCATGAATAATCGCAAATGAGGCGTCTTCAAATTTCTGCTCAATTTCTGAAAGATTATGATCTTGAGCATATTTTTCAAGCAAGTTTTTAATCAGAACACTATGTGATCCATGACCAAGTTGTTTAGCCAATTGTTCTGCAGGAATCCCCACGCTGTCCAGTAAAACCCCTTCGGCAATTTCGCCACCTTTTAAAAGGAGTGGTTTCACTTTGTAGCTATCCCATTTCAAAATTGTTACTCTTAATACTGTTAAAATATTTGTAAAATCAATTTTAGCCTGATAATATTCTTGTAACAATGGATTTTTATGTTTTGAAAGTACGGACATAATATGTGTATAGGCCGCTTCATCTACGACTAAACTGATCGTTCTCGGATTTTCTTCATCTTCAAGCTTCTTTAAGGGTGCTCTAAAGGATTCCGAAAGAAGTGTATAGTCTCCATGTTCTAAAGCTTTTTTTAACACGTCAAGTGGAATACTGCCTCCATCAAGTAAAAGATTATCAACCTCAACACGTTGTAGTTGCCCTTTTAAAATAATCTTTATGTTATGGACATCTGTCGGTATTAACAAAAGATCCGTCAATATTCGATCCGGTGTAATTGTATTAATCAGTTCTCGGGCATTTTTTAATTCAGTATTGATCAAATCTTCAAGAGTATGAGACCCCGGTGCATCTGCACCATACCCGATTTCATCTAAAAGTTTTAGCGCTTCGGTTTCATCGGCTTCCCAGAGTCTATTCCATTTTGATCGATCTAGGAGATGTGTTTCTTGAACTTTAATCCGTCCTACGGCGTAGGGATAACTGGTTTCAGTCATATCTACACCTCCGTTTCAAAGAGTATCTCGTAAACCTCTCGCTCGTATTGATCTCTGGCTTCTTTTAAAAGAACATCGAAAGAACCATTGACATCACTTCTTACACCCACCAGCATAATGCCGGATTCAAAATTCGCAGGTGTGTTACAAAGGGTTAATTCACCCTTTTTTCCTGATTTTTCTAAGGCTTTGTTCAATTGTTCCAGCATGGAGTCCTTTCCCATAAAAGGGTTTGTATATTTGTTCATATCTTTTTCGGGCACCATGATGTTTTCACTTCCGGTTTCAGCACCGCTTAATACAATTTTCGTAATCAATGCTGCCCAGCGAGCATCATCAAGGTTATTTAAAACGGTTTTAGCTTCTGCAAAAACAGTATCAATGACTGAACGTTTGACAGCTAATGTATTTTTTCTTGAATCCAAACGGGTCATTAATCGACCTCTGCGAAAAATTTCTTCGACATCGGCCGTTTTTTTATTTTCCAGAGTGATAAGTGTCGTTTCTGTTTTTTTGTTGGCTATATTAACGACAACTTGTGCTTTTTCGTTGGCTTCTTTTTGAATCAAGGCAATATCTTCTTCCGCCTTACTGATTATTTTTTCAACAATTTTATCTGCACTCACACTCTACCACCTCGCTTTCTTTATGATTTTTATCATTATACCTGGATACTGTAAATTAACAAGATTGATACGAGTAATGCTAAGATAGCGTATGTTTCAACGATAGCAGTAATCGTGATCCCTTTTGCAAAAGCACTTTCGTCTTTTGCGGCCATATGGATCGAAGCGGCTGCTGCTTTACCTTGGGCAATCCCGGAAAAAAGACCAACCATACCGATTGGAATTCCTGCAGCTAAAAATGACAAACCTTGTGGAATTGAAAGATCAACAGGTGACCCACCAAGAACACCGATTTGAACCATAATTAAAACGGCAGTTAGAAATCCATAAATCCCCTGAGTACCTGGAAGCGCCTGCAACACAAGCATTTTACCAAACATTTCCGGCTTTTCAGAAATAACCCCGGCAGCAGCCTGCCCACTGATCTGAACACCGTAAGCGGAGCCTATCCCCGCAAAACCTGCAGCAATGGCTGCACCAAAAATAGCTAAAGCTAAACCTAAAGACATTTTTATTCCTCCTTAGTTTTGATTGAACTCATCGACAACATCGATTGTTTTTGTTCTGATTGCCAGCGGTGTAAATTCATAACCGCCACCATCATAAAACTTATTAAAAAATTCAATATACTGTAACCGGCTGTCATGGACATAAGCCGATAACAAACTCATAGCAATATTAAATGTATGTCCGACTAAATAAATTGCCAATGATAAAATAAAACCAATAACACTGCCTTGAATCATTCCGGCGAGTAAGTTCATAACCATGGCGATAACGCCGGTGGCTAAACTCAATGCCAAAATTCTTGAATACGACAGAATATCACTTAGATAACTGGTAGCGCCATAGAGGCCTACAATACCGCCGGTTACTTTTCCAATAATACTCGGTTTGTCACGGCCGGCAGTAAAGAGTACAATAACCGCACCTATAAGTGCCATAATCATTCCAATTTTATTGGTCTGTGGCAAGAAAAGCATTGCTGCGCCTAAAATTAAAAGCATCCAACTAACCTGATCAAAAATAGCATCTAAAATATGCCCACTTCTTACATCTTCTACAATTTTAAGGGTCATGCCACTAAAGATATGGAGCACACCGATAATCAGGGAGAAAATTAACATCGCCATCGGATCATCCATTGGCGAAAAAATAAGAGGATGCCACGTTTCTCCAAAATAACTGCCAAATAAAACTCCAAAAATCATGGTCGTAATACTAGAGTAAAGCAGTAAATTGATAAGCATTAAAAAAGCACCCTTTGGTTTTTTAAATTTCTTAAAAAGACCAAACCCAACAGCCATTAAAACACCATAACCAAAATCACCCATCATCATACCGAATATTAGCCAGAACCATGGTGCCGAAACAGGCGTGGGATCAATGGTTCCCGGTTTTGGCGGTGAATACATTTCGGTAATGGATTCAAAAGGAGTCCAGAATTTTTTGTTTTGAGTAACCGTCGGCGGTTGTTCATCCGGATCAGGATCCTCGTAAGATAAATCATAAATGGTCGTTACATCTGAAATTGCTTTTTCAACAATTTCTATACGATCACTTCTGACCCAACCTTCAATAAAAAGGGTTTCCACGGTTTCCGAAAAACGAACCGCATTGCGGTCGCGTTCAGCTTTGTACTGTTCATTAAGTATTTCCAGATGATCATGATCTTCCGCCAGATGATGCATTTCTTCATTATAACCCTCAATTAAATGATTGATTTCTACAATTTTTCGGTTATTCTGTTCACATACATCAAAAGGTAATCCGATTACTCTCGGAAGTGATGCTTCGATGAACCCGGCCTCTTTAATAGCCTTCGAGATCACTTCATCATCTGCTTTATAAGTAATAACAAGTGCTGCCTGACCTTCCATTGCGTTGCCAAAAAGATTAACCTCACCACCATTTTCATGAATACATTCTAAAATAGCTTCATGAAAAACCGGTGGGATATAACCAATATGAAAATTGGTATCATTGGTTGGCTTAATAGATTCGACAGGAATATCTAAATTTAACCAAGGTTCTAATTGATCACATTCAGTTTTAAGGGTACCAATTTCGGCATTTGCCGTCATCAATTTCTCCGAAAGTACCTCGGTTTTTTCGATGAGTTCGCAACCTTTTTTATTTTCATTCACAAAAGTTTCGAAATCAACGGTTGGACGATCTTCAAAAAAACTTTTTTTCTTTTGAAATTGCTTCATGAAACGAAGCATTGAATCCGCTTGTTGCACTTTAATATCAGCCAATTCATTATTAACTGATTTTTCTTCTTCATTTTTTGGTGGTATTACCATGAATTCACCACACCGCTGAAGAGAGAGCAACAATTCTTCTTTCTTTTCCTTCAAAGCAATTAATCTTGCTTTCTTCATTGGTACAATCATAACATTTCAACCCTTTCCAAGATAAAACTAACCGCAGCGGGCACACGGGTTTTTGCTTTTTCGGCTACAGTTTTATTAAGTTCATCCTCTTTGGCAAGTGCTTCTTGTGTTTCAAGCCGGGATTCCTCTAAAGCTTTTTCTAATGCAGCATCCGCTTCTTTTTTAGCCTCGAGAATAAGACCTTGACCTTTTTCTTTAGCTTTTGATTCTTCTAAACGAATCAATTCGCGCGCTTCTGCTTTTGCATCTAACCGCATTTGAGCCGCTTGTTCTTCCGCTTCATTAATTGAATCAAGAATTGACATTTAATCTCACCACCTTCATAATCATATTTCACACGAGTTTCTTCTATGTGTCGACGTTTACAATATATTAACACGATCATCGACAAAATAAAAAAAAGAAAACCCATGATAATATTCTATCATGGGTTTTAAAGTTGTGCAACTAAAATTTATAGACATTCTGCAAATATTTCTACCGCTTTATTAATTTCATCTTTAGTAACAATTAAAGGTGGAACAAAACGAACAGCATCATTGCCTGCGCCCACCAAAAGCAACCCTTTATCCATCGCTTTTGCTACAACTTCACCGGTTGGCGTTGAGAGTGCAGCACCAACCATCAGTCCCTTTCCACGAACATCAATAAGATTAGGATGATCTGCTTTAAGCGCATTTAATTTTGCCATTAAATAGTCGCCTTTTTCAGCTACAGTTGCCAAAAACTTAGGATCTGATATTGTATTTAATACGTAATGTGACGCCGCCGTTGCCAGAGGATTACCGCCAAAAGTAGAGGCATGGGTGCCCGGTACAAAGACTTGAGCCACTTCGTCACATGCAATGATACCGCCCATTGGAAATCCACCGGCAATGCCTTTTGCCATACACACTATATCCGGTTTTAGATTATAATGCTGGTATGCAAAAAATTTACCCGAACGCCCGATACCGGATTGAACTTCATCAAAAATTAAAACAATTTTTTCATCATCACAGATTTTTCGAACAGCCTGAAGATAATCGTAATCAGCCGGATAAATGCCACCTTCTCCTTGAATTGGTTCTAACAAAATAGCACAGGTTTTATCGGATATAGTTTCTTTTAGAGCCTCTAAATTGTTAAAGGGAATATGTTTAATCCCCGGTAAAAGTGGCTCTAAATCTTTTTGATATTTTGGTTGTCCGGTTGCCGAGATAGCCCCATAAGTCCGTCCGTGAAACGAATGATCCATCGCAATGATTTCAACCGCATCTTTACTTTTAAAGTGCTTGGCATAAATACGGGCAAGTTTCATGGCTGCTTCGTTGGCTTCTGCCCCACTGTTACAGAAAAACACTTTATCCAAACCGCTGGCTTTCACTAAAACTTCTGCCGTTTCAATTTGAGGTTCGGTATAATATAAATTGGAAACGTGCATGATTTTTTGACATTGATCGGCAATCGCTTTATTAAGTCCAGGGTGATTGTGACCTAAACAATCCACCGCAATTCCGGCTACAAAATCCAAATATTCTTTTCCGTTGGTATCTTTTAAAACACAGCCGTTGCCACTTTCAAAGGCAATGTTAAAACGACTGTACGTTGGCATAATGACTTTATCTGCTCTTTTTAGTAATGCTTCACTCATTATAATAAATTCTCCTTGATTGGTTTTTCTTGTTTTGTTGTTGCTTTACGAATCATCGTACCGCAACCTGCTGCTGTAAATAATTCCAGCAACAATGAATGTTCAATTTTTCCATCTAAAATATGGACGGAATTAACGCCGGATTCAATGGCATCGACCGAATTTTCAACTTTTGGAATCATCCCACCGGAAATAATGCCTTCTTCAATTAATTGGGGCACTTCCTCCACAAAAAGTTTTCGAATAATAGATGCATGATCTTCAGCATCCATATAAACACCATCGGTATCGGTTAGGTAAACCAGTTTTTCCGCTTTCAATTCTTTAGCAATGGCATAGGCAACATGATCTGCATTAATATTGTAGCTTTGTCCCGTTTCATCACTTCCGATGGGGGCAATGACTGGAATATAATCACTCTTTAAAAGGGTATGTACCAAATCACTTTTTACCTTAACAATATCGCCAACAAAACCGATATCCATGCCATTGACAAATTTTTTCGTCACTTTAAGCATTCCACCATCTTTACCTGAAATACCGACGGCCGTAATATCACGATTTTCTAAAAGCTGAACTATTTCCTTATTAATCTTTCCCGATAAAACCATTTCAGCGACTTCAATCACATCATCTGTTGTCACTCGGAGTCCGTCAATAAATTCAGTATGAACATTTAAATCATTTAAAAGAGCGGAAATATCTTTACCACCCCCATGAACAATGATCGGACGTAGACCCACAAGTTTCATTAACGCAATATCATCCATTACCGATTCTTTAATCGCATCATCATACATAAAACTACCGCCATATTTGATAACGACAATTTTTTTTCGAAATTGTTTAATGTAAGGTAATGCTTCAATCAGAATATTTGCCTTTTCAATATATTGATCCATGTTTTGCTTTTCGTTGATCATATCCATTTTTAAAATTCTCTACTTTCTTCTCATTCTGCCTTTATTTTCCCATAAAAAACTTAAATAAAACGATTATGATCGATAATCGCCATTGATTTTTACATAATCGTAAGATAGATCACAGCCCCATGCGGTGGCTTTATCTTCTCCTTCACCTAAGGTAATCGTAAGGGTCAATTCTTTTTCGCTCAAAATACGTTTTGCTTCATTTTCATCAAACGTAATGGGTACCCCTTCATTGAGTAAAGTTAGCATACCTGCATTACTTGAGAAAAGTAAAGATACCTTTAAAGGATCAAAAAAAACGCCGGATGCACCAATCGAGGATAACACCCGCCCCCAATTAGCATCTTCTCCAAATAACGCCGTTTTAACCAAACTGGATTTAATCACCGATTTTGCCAAAATTCGAGCGTCTTCCTTGGATGCTGCGCCCCGAACATCAACTTCTACAAATTTGGTAGCCCCTTCACCGTCACGAATAATTGATTTTGCCAAATGTTCATTCACATAATAAAAGGCCTCACTAAAAGTTAAAAAATCAGGATCCGTTAAGTTTTCAAGAGTGATTACCGCATTTTCGGCTTCACCGCTTGCCATCGCCACCACCGTGTCATTCGTACTCATATCACCATCAACGGACATCATATTATAGGTATCTTGAGTGATTTTTGACAGTAAAGTTTGGAGACAAACCGGATCAACTGATGCATCCGTTGTTACATAAGAGAGCATGGTTGCCATATTCGGACAGATCATCCCCGAGCCCTTGGCCATTCCGCCAATATGCACTTTTTTACCACTCAATTCAATTTCAACGGCAACCGTTTTTATTCTTAAATCCGTGGTGATAATACCATGAGCGGCATCATCTGCATGTTGTTCGTCTGAACCCAAATTCGGAACAAGGGTTTCTATACCGTTTAGAATTTTATCAATCGGTAAAGCAACGCCAATCACACCGGTTGAAGAGACTAAGACATCCTCTTTCTGAATTCCGAGAAGTTCAGCGGCTTTTTCAGCCGTTTGAAGGACATGGTTCTTTCCAATCTCACCGGTACAGGCGTTGGCGTTTCCACTATTAACAACAATGGCTTGTTTATAGAAGGAATCTTTCATTACCTGAGTATCCCACATAACCGGAGCGGCCTTAACCACATTTGATGTTGTCATAATAGCTGTTACCGCAGGCTTTTTAGCATAAATTAATGCCATATCTTTAACATTATCTGTTTTTATTCCCGCATCAATACCTGCGGCAAGGAATCCTTTTGCGGCTAAGATGCCACCTTTTATATTTTTCATGTTAATCTCCATTTCATTATACAGGAAAATCCGTAATAAAATCGATTCCCGTTTTTTCATCATAACCAAACATTAAATTCATATTTTGAACGGCTTGCCCTGCGGCACCCTTCATTAAATTATCAATGGCACCCACTGCAATGACACGTTTTGTTCTTGGGTCAACTTTAATACCAATATCACAATAATTGGATCCTTTGACAAAGCGTGTTTCTGGCATATTTTCTTCGGTTAGGCGTACAAAATATTCATCTTTGTAGAAATCACGATAAATCTGTCTGATTGCATTTTCACTTAAATCTTCCGTTAAATTCGCATAACATAATGCCAGAATTCCACGGTTCATTGGTGTGAGATGCGGTGTAAACAACAATTTAAAATTATCATCTGCCAGTAACCCAAGTTCTTGTTCAATTTCGGGTGTATGTCTATGGGTACCTATTTTATAAGCTTTGATCGATTCATTACACTCACAATACATCAGGGGAAGATCCGTTCCACGACCGGCACCTGTTACACCGGACTTCGCATCGATAATAATACTGTTCACATCAATGAGATGGTTTTTAACAAGCGGTGCCAGGCTTAAAATACTGCATGTTGTATAACATCCGGGATTTGAAAGAAGACGTGCCGATTTGATTTCATCCCGATGCAGTTCACATAAACCATAAACAGCCTCTTTGAGTAAATCCTTATTATAATGGTTGACTTTATACCAATCTTCATAAACAGTCACATCTTTTAAACGAAAATCTGCCCCCAGATCAATGATTTTTGTCTTTTTTAAAAGATCTTCCGTCACTTGTTTCGAGGCAATACCATGGGGCAGTGCCATAAAAATAACATCTGATTTTTCAGCCAATTCATCAATCGGCACGGCTTCACAAACCGCATCTGTAATTTGTTCATAATTACGGTATACTTCCTTTAAAGGCTGTCCTACAAAACTTCTGGATCCAACCGAAACCACTTCCACCTCAGGGTGTCTATATAAAATTCTCAATAATTCCTGGCCGGCATAACCGGTGCCACCAATAACAGATGCTTTAATCATAGTTTTCACTCCATTCTTATTGTTTGATAAAAAAATATTTTAAACGAATTTATTATTTCTTTTTACGTCTATAAATGGTATCATAAAAGTTACTGTGATTTCAAATTGAAACGAAAAAGTGTTTAAATGAAAGAAACGGTTAGGCTATATCCTTTCCGTTAGGTCTATTTTGATATTATACTCGTTCTTTCATGAATATTCAAGCACTTTTTATGAATATTTATGTATTTTTATTTTGAACTTTCCAAATAATCCTTGCATTTTCACTTTTCATGATGTATAATAATTCACAGATAGTCAGTGAAACACCAAAATAAACAATAAGATTTCAGGAGGCACATTTAAAGATGAGCAAGAAAAAAGTTATTTTAGCCTATTCAGGCGGGTTGGATACCACGACCATTATTCCATGGTTAAAAGAAAGTTATGATTACGAAGTTGTTTGCGTTTGCGTTGATGTAGGACAAGGCAAAGAAACTGAAGGCCTTGAAGAAAGAGCCCTTTCCTCTGGTGCCAGCAAATTATATATTGAAGATGTTACCGACGAATTTGTCGAAGATTATTGCTGGCCTGCACTAAAAGCAGATGCTATTTATGAAAAGAAATACTTGTTAGGAACCTCTTTAGCACGTCCTTTAATCGCTAAAGTCCTGGTTGATATTGCCCATAAAGAAGGCGCAGAAGCCATTTGTCATGGCGCTACCGGAAAAGGAAACGATCAGGTTCGTTTTGAACTTGGTATTGGTGCCTTAGATCCACAACTAAAAATCATTGCTCCATGGCGGATTTGGGATCTCCAATCCCGTGAAGATTGTATGGATTACTGCATCATGCACGATATTAAAGTCAGCATGAGTCACGATCAAAGTTATAGCCGTGATACCAACCTGCTTCATATGAGTCATGAAGGTTTAGAACTGGAAGATCCGGCATTAGAACCGAATTATGCTCATCTTCTGCAACTGACAAAAACATTAGAAGATGCTCCAAACGAACCCGAAGAAATCGAAATTGAGTTCATTAAGGGCGAACCTAAAAAAATTAACGGCGTTGAAATGACCGCACGTCAGATTCTTGAAAAATGTAACGAAATTGGTGGCAAAAATGCCATCGGTATTGTCGATCTTATCGAAAACCGTGTGGTTGGTATGAAATCTCGTGGAATTTATGAAACGCCAGGTGGTACCATTTTATACCGTGCCCATGAAGAACTGGAACATATGTGTCTTGACCGTGAAACTTTTGCCTTTAAACAGCAAGCTGCTGTTAAATTTGCAGAAATTGCTTACAATGGCCAATGGTTCACCCCTTTGCGTGAAGCATTATCCGCATTTGTTGATGAAACACAAAAAACAGTTACTGGCATCGTTAAATTAAAACTCTATAAAGGCAATACTATTTTAACCTCTGTCTCTTCCCCATACTCTTTATATAATGCCGAAATCGCAAGCTTTACTACAGGCGATCTCTACGATCATAAAGATGCTGAAGGGTTCATTCACTTGTTTGGATTACCGCTTAAAGTCCGTGCTTTAATGCGGATGAGTCGTGAAGAAAAAGGAGAAACATCAGACAATGAGTAAAATGTGGGGCGGACGATTCAATAAAGGAACAGACACGTTAACAGACGATTTTAATTCATCTATTTCTTTTGATAAACGCCTATACAAACAAGATATTACGGGCAGTATTGCCCATGCTAAAATGCTCGGGAAACAGGGAATCATCTCTGTTCCCGAGTCTTTATTAATCGTCGAAACATTAGGAGCTATCCTTAAAGATATTGAAGCAGGTCATGTTGAGTTTGCCATCGATATGGAAGATATTCATATGAATATTGAATCCATCCTTACCGAACGGATCGGTGATGTCGGAAAAAAATTGCATACCGGCCGCAGCCGTAACGATCAGGTTGCCACCGATATGCGTCTTTACGTTAAGGATATTTCCCTTGAGTTAAAAACATTAATCCAGAAACTGGGGATCACTCTTTTAGATCTTGCGTCGGTTCATACAAAAACCATTATGCCGGGTTATACCCATCTTCAACGTGCCCAACCCATTACTTTTGCCCATCATTTGATGGCTTATGTGGAAATGTTTAAACGCGACATTAAACGCTTCGAACAAGCTTACGATATGGCCGATACACTCCCCTTAGGTTCAGGTGCTTTAGCAACGACCACCTATCCCCTTGACCGCTATTACGTCGCCAGTGAACTTGGTTTTTCAAGTGTTTCAATGAATAGTTTAGACGGCGTCTCCGACCGTGATTTCTGTATTGACTTTTTAGAAGCTGTTTCTGTCTTTATGATGCACCTCAGCCGTTTCTCCGAAGAAATTATTCTGTGGTGTTCTTCCGAATTTAATTTTATTACTTTAGATGATGCCTTTTCCACCGGATCAAGTATTATGCCTCAGAAAAAAAACCCAGATATTGCAGAACTCGTCAGAGGAAAAACAGGCCGTGTCTACGGTGATCTCATGGGCTTTTTAACCGCTATGAAGGGCATCGCTCTCGCCTATAATAAAGATATGCAAGAAGATAAAGAACCCGTTTTTGATGCCTATGATACCGCTAAAATATGTGCCATCACTTTTAATAAAATGATTGCTACTATTACCGTCAATAAAGATGTTATGCGTAAATCCGCCGCCGGTGGATTCAGTAACGCCACCGATGCGGCCGACTGGTTAGTAAAACACGGTGTCGCATTCAGAGATGCCCATGCGATTATCGGCAAACTTGTATTTTATGCTTTAGAACATGGAAAGAGTTTAGATGAACTGACGATGGAAGAGTATCACGCAATTGATTCTGTTTTTGATGATAGCATCTATGAAGCCATCGATCTGCAAACTTGCGTAAATCAGAGAGATATCATCGGCGGACCGGCCGAATCAACAGTACAGAGAGCCATTGCTATCAATCGTGGATTACTAAAATAACCGTTTGTGATTGATTTTAGGAGGCGAATTTTTCGTCTCTTAAAATTATTTGTCAACACTCTTCCCCTTTAATAATTTTACAATCGTTTTCCCATACACTCTAAGATAACTAAATTCCTTTGTTCTCATAAAAATAATAAGATTAATCCCAGTCGGGATTAATAAACACAATCCAATTTTACCCATAAAACCGATAAAAGTATTGGGTAGCAGCAATGCGATCTTATAGGTCAGTAAAAACTCAATCACAGCAATTCCAATTTCACCAAGGTGTACTAAAATATAATGTTTCATGGATGTTTTAAAATAGAGTCGAAAAACAAACTGCATCCGTCCATAAATAATAAAAAGGTGCCCTATCACGGTTCCAAACACAATTCCCGTTATTCCCCAAAAAGGTGCTAATCCAATTGATAGTATCAGATTTGTAATGGCTGATAATACCATGTATTTTTTATCATTTTCATAGGATCCAAAGGCATTTCGATAGAGACAAAGTATTTGAAAGTGACATCCAAGAAATTCATTAAACGCTAAAAAGAATACAAAAGAAACGGGTAATAAATATTGATCACCGAGCCATAAAGCAATAAAAGGTTGAAAAAGAACACTATAAGATGTTCCGACAAATGCGGCGAAAAAAAACGATAATAAATCAAAGAGATTAAAAAGTTCTTTCGCCTTTTCTTTATTTTCGGTATAAATCAGATTGCCGATACTCGCCTGCATCGGTTGCATAATCTTATTGTTAATACTGATTATTTGATTTTTTATCAAAACGTAGTTTGAATATAACGCTACCGATTGAATCCCAAGTATTGCTGAAATCACAATATTATCGGTTCCTCCATAAACAACATAAGAAATTTTATGCACTAAAAAATTTTTAAGATCTTTAAAAAAATGCCTTTTTTTAAAATCGGCAAATGTGATTTTTGCTTTTTTTGCATAGGGATATGCTTTATCACATTTTCTCGCAATGATGATATTGGCGATAATATTCGAAAAAACAGTACACAGCAGATAAAGAATATAATTTTTTAGAAAAACAATAATGATGGTTTGTACAATCAGCATCACTATTTTTATAAGTGTATCCACTTTGACACAGACAAATTCTTTTTGATCAGTCACATACAAAATACGTTTATACGATAAAAAATAAGTACACACGGTTGCTATTAGTTGAACCAGATAAATAATTCGTACATAATTCCAGTTAATCGTATTATCTTTAATAATATAAGGTAAAAAGAAAAATAAAATAATACCGATAATCGTTACCGCAAAACCAATGATCCGATACATCAATTGGTAGATCATCATAAGTTTTGCAATTTCAGCTTCATTATCGTTGACAATTTCTTCATATAAACTGTAAGTTATTACAGAACTGACGCCTAGTTCTGCCAATGACAAAATCGAAAAAATGTTTGCAAACAGACCTTCATATCCCAGTAATTCGATACCTAAAAAATAAACAAAAGCTTTCCTGTTGATCAAACCTAAAACGGCCAATATACCATAAGATGCGATTGAGTAAGTACTATTTTTCAGAACACTTTTGATTCTCATGATCTATTTACCCAAAGTTTCATATAATTTATGATGTTCTTCAATAAAATGCTCTACATTTAAGGTATCACGATATTTTTCAGCTTTTTCATGCCATAGCCATTTTTCGGTTAATGCTTTTTCTAATACATGTTCTAAACTCTTATGGTTTTCCGCTTCAAAAGTATATCCTAATTGATTTTTTATAATAATATCGCCTAAGCTATGATGATTTGGTCCGATAATTGTTTTTCTAAGCCATACCCCCTCAGTAAGGGGTCCGCTGGCACCATTAAAAACTTTTCGATAAGGTAATACAATAAAATCAACGGCATTTAAATATTGATTAAAAAGCTCATCGGATAAAAAACTTAGATCCAGAGTAACCTGATCGTGATAAGAGACTATTTTTTTAGTGATCATATCCTTTGTAATATCCTCTTCTTTTCCGGCAATAACAAGATGAAATGGAGATGCTATCTTTGAAAGTACGTCTAGCAAAATATCCAGACCTTTATCACTTCGAGTACCTCCGAGACACCCCAAAATGGGTACACCGTCAGGTAAACCGAGGTGTTTTTTTATTTGACTGTGACTGAGTGTCATTACAACGGATTGTTTAGGATATTCAATATGAACAACATTTTTGATGCCAATCGCATTTAATTGATCTTTCATATAAGCGGTATGGACAATGCCGACGGTTATTCTTTTAAACCAATATTGATAGACTTTTTTTCGAAAAAAGCTCATTTCAATATGGTGCAATGTCATAATAATTATCTTCTCTCTAAAGTCTTTTGGTTGCTTAAAAAGCTGTCGTAAAAAGCAATCGCCATATACAAAATGAATGCTATCACATTTTGTATCAGCCATTAGTGCTAATAGTCTTCGCGTATAAGTATAATAATCCTTATAATGAACAATCATTTGATTTCTAATCCCTTCTTCTTTTTGCGGGATGACTGTAATGCATTTTTCCTGATGATCTGACAATGTTTTTAAATAACTTTTATGATGTCCATCTAACACAATATCGCAATAAAGTACTTTCATCTTTTCTCCCTTATCCTCTAACCATAACAATAGAGCGCAAACATGATATACAACCAAATAGCCATATTATTAGTACTGAAAAAAACCATCTCCCCCATACTGATTAAAAGTGGTGCCATAAAAAGTGGTAACAGTTTTATTTTATGTCGTTTATTTTGGGTAAAGATTGCAAATATCATCAGTATAAAAATTAAAAAACCAATAACTCCCGAATAGGATAATACCGCCATAATTAGATTACCCGTTTCAATCAGATAATCAAAAGAAATCTTCCAAGTGACTTCTTGTAAAACGGGCACCGAGAATCCATTTCCCCAAATTGGACTTCTAAGAAAGTTCATTTTCAACTCCTCTAATTGGGCTTCTCTCGAATATAATATATTACTCATATTGCCCTTTGCTATATAATTTACCAAGAAGTTAATGATCACATCTCCTTTTATCAAAAATATAAAGGTAATGATGATAATCATTGATAATATAAAGATTGTTTTTTTCATAATTGGAAAATCAATAAAGATAAAAAAATAAATAATCAACACAACATAACCAATCAATGCTGTTCTCGAGTCGCTTAAAATAATTTCTATCAAAATAAGGATTAATAGAAAAATAGTCTGAAAGCTCTTTTTTTTAATGCTTTGCTGATAGGCCGAAATGACAAAAGCGGTGGTTAGCACTAAGATGATCCCTAACATATTTGGTTGATTCGTAATGCCTTGAAAGGATACATGATTGACTAAATAACCTTTTGACAGAACGATAAACGGCAATGAAATGACTGGAATCGAACATAATAATTTAGTCATCCAATTTATCCAATTAAATGAATCGATGGATGCCCCAATGCCAACAAATACAGCTACAAATGGCAAAATATAGAGAATTAATTTTAAGGTTGCAACAAATGGTAATGAGGAAATAAAAAAATTAACGCCAAAGTTTAATAAAAAGAACACGGTCAGCAGTGCTAAAATAATACTTAATTTCCTTTTTCTTTGATGATTCAGCTTGTTGAAATTTGTAATTAAGTAAAATGATAATCCGATGATCATAAAATATTTAAGGATTTGTATTGAATTGATGGGTGCGGCCACTCCCGGTGAAAGAATCGTGCGATACGCTAATAATGCCAGCATTTTTATAGCACCAATGCGGCGCTGTTTTAAAAAAATAAGTAATAAAAGACAGAATAAAAGCAATCCTACTATACCAAATAAACTAATTCCTAAAAGAATAATCACACAGATCCATTCAACGCGTTGTGAAATCAGTTCATTTTTCATTTCATTTGCATTCTTCCTGTAGGCTTTTAAAAAGTTCAATATGTGTACTAACCATTTTTTCGATCGAATACTCTTTAACTCCCCATAAAATTTTTTCAGGTTGCCACCGCCTATGCACTGCCTTTTTTATTTGATCGGCAATACTATTAACATCTTCAACCGGTACAATATAACCATTCACACATTCTTCTACTAGTTCTACCCCTGCAATACATTGATCGGTTGTAATTACCGGTAGTCCATACGCCATCGCTTCATTAATGACAAGTCCCCAGATATCGCCCCTTGTGGGTAAGACAAAAACATCGGCAGCTTTATAATATTGTGATAAGGTATCTTTTCGTTTAAAACCTTCAAAATGAACATTTTTCAAATTATAATGTTGTTTATACTCTTTATATCTATCGGTTGGTTCACCGCCGACAATATAAATACCAATATCTTTTTCTAATTGTTTTGAGGCTTCAAGAAGTATATCAAAACCTTTGCTTTCGATAAACCGACCAACCGCTAATACCATCTTTCTTTCCTTAATACCCAATTCATCCCTCAAAATCTTTTTTTCTTCCGATTTAATCGGTGTTTTTAAAATATCTTTTTCATAAAGTGACGTGAACGGATAGCGATAAATTTTTTCTTTTGTAGCACCATAAAACATCAGCGTTTCATCGGTTACTTTACCAGTACTCATCCATCTTGACGCACCGGAAATAAGATGCTTTTTAAATTTTTCTTTTAACCCTTTTCCAGTTTTAGGAAATCCACCATCCACTTCCATAATAAAAGGAATTCTTTTCAATTTTAAATATTCAACGGCTAACACACCTGTTAACGTTGAATGGTTGGTTACTACAAAGATGTCAAAATCATTTTTCTTCAAATAACCAAGGACAGAAAGACAGAATGCTCCATCGACACGGGTTGTTTTTCCCTTTAAGAGAATACCTTCAAAATTTTCAAAAAGATATTCTTTCCAACTTACATCTCTTTCTTCAGAGATGTTTTTTTCAAACAGAACTGTCAATGCGACTTGTTTACCTAATTCATTAAAAAAAGCAACACGGTACGGTGAAGGGATATTGGTTAGCCATAGCACTTTCATTGAATTTCTCCATAACTTTTTATATATTCTGAAAACTTATCTTTTTTTTCAAATTCTTTTGACTTTCTGATACAATTTTCGATTGGAATTGTTTTAAAACCAAGGATCGCTGACACTAAACCATCAAGTTCCCCTTTTTTAACGATCTTACCACAGCTCTCATCCAAACACTCCGAACTGCCTCCTGTATTATAAGTAATAACCGGTGTCCCACAAGCAAGCGCTTCTAGATTAACAAGCCCCAATACTTCTTGGACGGTTGGATTGATAAAGAGATCGGCTGCCGTATAAATATCAGTTAATACTTTTATACTATTGGTCCGTTTAAGACCTAATATCTGCTTTGGCATCGTTTGGATTTGTTTTTCAGTCATACCAACCAGTACAATCTGGTAATTTGACGGTAGAATATAAGCTAATTTTATGAAAGTATCTAAACCTTTGCTAGTGCTCCATACACTAGCAACACCTAGAATAATTTTTTTATTTTCCAGATGATACTTTTTTTTAAAATCACTTGACGTTGGTTTAAAAATATCCAGATTAATACCAGTATGAATCACTTTGATCGGATAGTTTTGTAAATAGCTTTCCTCAACCAAACCGCTAAGCCAATTGGAAGGGGTTATAATCATCATTCTTTTGACCGATGTGAACAATTCTTTTTTCTTGAAATAGTTTTTCCGGGACTGATCCAAAAATAAACTTGCCGGATAATCTTCTTTTTGCTCACAATCATGACAGCCTGTTCGCCATTTATCACAACCGATATCATCAAAATGCGAACAATGTCCTGTGAAACTCCAACAATCATGGAGTGTCCAAAGCACCGGTTTATTGGCATTAGCTAAATAATGAAACAAGACATCAATATTAATATAATACCCATGAAGATTATGAAGATGAATTACATCCGGATTATACCACTTTACTTTTTCAATGAGCTTTTCAGTTGCTTTTTTAGAACCAAAACCTTCACTGTCTGCTAATCGTGTTTTTAATCCATGGCATTTTACCTCTAATTCAGTATCGATTTTATAGTTTTGATAGCCCTTAGGTGCTGTACCACGACCATAAGCAATTAAACAATCATGACCTTTTTCATTAAGAATATCATACAAATCCGTTACAATTCTGCCAGTGCTACCATAACCACAACCGGAATTAATTTGTAATATTTTCATCTTATTACCTTTCTGCAAGATGTTTCATAATGATTTCATATGATTGATCTACACTGTAATTCTGTTCCAGACAAACCCTTGCATTTTTACCAAGAATATCTAACGCTTCTTTATTATGACATATTTGATCAATTATTTTTCTAAACTGCTTAGCATCATCGCTTTCACACCAATAACCAAACCTTTTTTTTTCAATTGTTTTACCGATATCCGTTTTGGGATCCGTACACGCAACCACAGGCATAGAGGCTTGCATATAAGAAAGTACCCGAGAGGGAAAATTCGGAATAGTGAAACGATGATCTAAAAAAATAAGTCCTATATCACAGCTATTCACCAGTAAATCGTAATCTTCTTTGGGAAGCTGATATAAAAGCTGCACATTTTTGAATCGCTGTTCCTCTAAAAATTGTTTCAACCGATCAAACTCTGTTCCGGAGCCTACAATAACAAAATAGGCATTTTTACAATCGGCACAAATTTGCAAACAAGACATAATATGATCAATCCCTTGGGGTTTTCCAAGATTTCCACCATAGATAAAAAGGATTTTATCCATGGGAAGGTTGTGTTTTTTCCGAAGACTTTGAACCCTATTCTGATCAATTTCAACACATTTAGGGATAATACTATTAGGACAGATTTCAACTTTATGATAATCGACAAAAGAGTTGTGTTCGGTAATATACGTCACATTAGCTTCGGACATACACCCGATATAATCCGATATCTGATAAAGCCTTTCCTCTTTTTTCTTGAAATAACGATAGAGAATCCCTCTATTTTTAAACACCTCTAAATCGACTAATCCCTGGGGCCAAATATCTTTGAGTAATAAATATTTAATATTATTCGGTGTTGAAACGTACTGAATAACTTTTTCAAATGTTACCGGCGGTGTTGAATAGAGAATTAAATCGAAGGTTTCTGTCTTTAAATATTTTTTGATCGCTCGTATAAAAAGCCATGGCATAAATGCCGTCATTATTCCTTTTTCTAAAAAACTAGTCTGGGTGATATTGCCTGTTTTAATACATAAAAACTGAATATCTTCTTTATCGAACAAGACCGTCTCTAACCCGGTTCTTCGTTCCCTCGGGCAAACCACCGTCACTTTATGTGCTTTATTTCGAAACGTTCTTAATAAATCGGTATAAATCCCTTGTATATTGAAAGCTTCAATATTGACAAGCGTTAAAAACAACACTTTCATGGTTTTTTCTCTTTTGCAGGATTTCCATAAACTAAAGCTTTTTTAGCGATGTTTGAAACAACATTTGAGCCAATACCAATAAAGGCTTCATCTCCGATCTCGAGAAGATTCCGTATGGTTGATGTGCCGATCCAACAATGATTGCCAATTTTTGTACTGCCACCAACCAACGTCAACGCAACGACAATGGTATTTTCACCAATCGCTGTATTATGAGCAATATGGCAGAGATTATCTATTTTAGCATGATCTTTGATTACAGTATCCTCCATCACGCCACGGTCAATGCACGTATTGGCGCCAATATCCACATAATTTCCAATTATAATTTTACCTAAATGTGGCACTCTAAAATTAATACCATTTTTGTCTTTCATAAACCCGAAACCCTCTTCTCCAATGATCGCACCGGATTTGATCGTGCAATTTTTACCGATACAAACATTTTCCGCAATCACAACATTGTGGTAAATCCGAGTTCCTTCACCGATTGTAACATGATCTGAAATCGTGCAATTATTTCCAATAGAAACATATTCTGCTATTTTTGCACTTTCTGAAATATTACAATTTTTTCCGATCGCATAGGTTACTTCAGAAACAAAAAATTTTTGAAGTAGTCTGAAGAACAGACGATGTGAATCTTCTGTACAAATATAATTTTGAAATTCATAGGGCGTTTTATAGGAATAAGGTAAAATGATTAGTTTAATTTCTTCAGGATTCACAGTCGACTTTTCTAAATTATCGCCATTTCTAATCCATGTCATACTTCCTTTTTCATAATTAAAGATAGATGAATAACCCATGATATGTGCATCTTCATGACCGAAAAATGTATAGTCCTCTTTAATCGATGTTAAATAATCTAAAATACACGCCATTTCTATTTGCATTTTCATTTTTCATTCTCCACTTATTTCTCTGATAAGTTGAAACCCTTCCGATCGTTTAAGACCTACTTTTAAACCCATTGCCCTATCAAAAATATCCACGTATTTGAGGGATCTCGGATGTGGAAATGCCCGTATTTCAGTACCATAACTTTCGATAGCCCTTTGTTTCAATCCATAAAAGGGATCGATTTCTTCAAATACCGTAGGATGAAACGTCGTTTCAACCAGATCGGCATTCCACTCCGATGAAGACGGAACGGCATAACATAATATTTTCTTTACACATTGGGTATAAATGGGTCTGACTGCAACCATTGTTGATTCGTATACAATGCGATGATCTTTATTGACATCTCCACGATGGTGGGTATAAACAATCGCCGGTTTAATTTTTCTTATGGCATCTTCAATGACCTGATTGACGGCCACATGGCTCACGGTATCTAACTTCATATCTGGTAAATTACTGAACATTACCGCTTTAATCCCTAAAATTTCACCAGCAATCTGGGCTTCTTTCTGTTTTTTCAGAATGATATCTTTATTACCGACATATTGTGTTGAGCATCCTTCTGTTACAATTAATACATATATTTCATTCCCGGCACGATTCAATTTTGCAATTGTACCGCCCATACCATAAACTTCGTCATCCGGATGTGCTGCAATAATCAAAATTTTCATATCGTCTCTTTTCATTTAAAAATAGGGCATCCATTGTTTTCATACATTTTTGTAATGGGCGATCCAAACGCAATTTTATTTTCCGGTATATTTTTTGTAACCAAGGATCCAATACCAATAATCGAATGATTTCCGATTGAAAGTTCATCTCGTATAGTGACACCACTTCCAATATAAACGTCATTTCCAATCTTCACACCACCGGAAATATTACACGATGGTGAAAGTGTGGTATAATCTCCAATGATAACATCATGGCCAATGGTAGTATTAATATTAATAATCACACAATTTCCAATCGTTATATTGGTTGTCAATATCGATCCTTCACATAAAATGTTCCCAATTCCCATTTGATTAAAACGAGAATAATGAATCGATGGATGAATTAGATTGGTCATTTGATAGCCATCCATGATCAATTTTTCACAGATTTTCTTTTTGATCATAGGCTCACCGTTTGCGATAATAAATTCAACTTTTTCTTTATCTAAAAACGAATGAATTTCATCATAAGCATAAATTTTTGCACCATTAATCTCTTTTTTTTCACGAGCATCATCAACAAAAGAAATATTTTCCCACATTTTACACTGTGCATTAATCACTCGTGCTAACTCAAGGGTTTCCCGTCCAAAACCACCACTGCAATAAATGAATAAATTTTCAATCATTTTGTACCTCACTATCCTTAAATGCCTGACAAGTTGCGTTTCCATCTTGATGAATGTCCTTTTTTTGCTTCACCACTTGAATGGTCAACAGAATAATTTTTACATCAAGTAAAAAAGATATTTTTTGAATATAGTCTAAATCATGTTTAAATTTACTACTCCAGCTCTGATTATTACGCCCGTTTACCGCTGCCAGACCCGTTAAACCTGGCCTTACATCATGTCGATGTTTTTCTGTTTCACTGTATAAGGGAAGGTACTTTATGAGTAGTGGACGTGGACCGACAATACTCATATCACCTCTTAAAATATTAAAAAGCTCCGGCAACTCATCTAGACTTGTTCGTCTGAGTTTTTCTCCAAAATGGGTCAACCTGATCTGATCAGGTAACAAAAAGTTCTCCGCATCCCGTTCATCGGTCATGGTTCTAAATTTATACAAGGTAAAAATTTTTTCATCTTTTCCGGGGCGTTTTTGTTTGAAGATAACAGGTGCTCCAAGTTTAGTTCGAACCCGTAAAGCAGTTATGCCTATGATCGGAGATAGTAAAATAAGTGCAGCAGTGGAAAGCGTAATGTCTAGAAGACGCTTTATATATTTTCTATAAATCATTCACTTCACTTCTTTCCAAACGGATCAGCTTTTGACCGGGTTTTGATTGTCTAAATACCACTGAACTGTTTTTTTAAGCCCTTGCTTCAAATCAATTTGATGTTTCCACCCCAGACGGTTTACTTTATGAACATCACAGAGTTTGCGCCGCATACCATCTTTCATCTCCGGATTAAAAACAATATCGCCTTCAAAACCAACCGTTTCGCCAATGAGTTTTGCCAAGTTTGCAATACTAATTTCTTCACCCGTTCCAATATTAATCTGTTGCTCACCATTATAATGTTTCATCAAAAAGACGCAGGCATCGGCCATATCATCCACATAAATAAATTCACGTAAGGGTTTCCCCGTCCCCCATACTTCAACTTCGGTTTTGCCATTCACTTTAGCCTCATGAAACTTCCTGATTAACGCCGGTAAAACGTGACTGGTATTCAGATCAAAATTATCATGTGGTCCGTAAAGATTGGTGGGCATACAGCTAATAAAATTATCATTATATTGCCGCTTAAAAAATTTACACATTTCAAGACCTGCTATTTTTGCAATGGCATAAGCTTCATTTGTTGGTTCCAAACAACCTGAAAGAAGATAGGTTTCTTTCATCGGCTGGGGAATGTTTTTAGGATAAATACAAGTTGATCCCAGAAAAAGAAGTTTTTTAACTTGATGGTCATGAGCTGCTTTAATGACATTGGTTTCAATCGCTAAATTTTCATAAATAAAATCAGCTGGATAGGTATCATTCGCATGGATTCCGCCAACCTTTGCCGCCGCTAAAAAAAGATATTCCGGTTTTTCCTGTTCAAAAAAATCCCATACTTGCTGCTGATTGATCAGATCAAGTTCACCATGAGTTCGTGTGATTAGATTTTCATACCCTTTGGATTTCAGATTTCTAACGATAGCAGATCCTACAAGACCTTTATGTCCGGCAATATAAATTTTACTATTATAATTCATTATAAACACTCCATTCTATATCATTTTTAAAAGCTTGATTAGTTACAAAGCCATAAGATTTTCATGCATTTCTATCTCCTTTAAATCATGTTCAACCATGATTTTCACCAATGTTTCAAAGGTTGTCTTGCGTGGATTCCAACCAAGTATTTTTTTTGCCTTGGTCGGATTTCCAAGGAGTAAATTGACTTCGGCCGGTCTAAAAAACTGAGGATTAACATCAATCATTACTTTCCCGGTTTTTTTGTCAATCCCTTTTTCTTCTAAACCTTTCCCTTCCCACTTAATCTCAAACCCCGCTATTTTAAATGCCAACGTTGCAAATTCTCGCACACTGCGAGTTTCTCCTGTGGCAATTACAAAATCCTCTGGGGTATCTTGCTGTAGCATCAGCCACATGCATTCCACATAATCTCCGGCATAACCCCAATCACGTCTAGCATTGAGATTTCCGAGGGAACATTTTTTTTGCATTCCTTTTGCAATATGTGCCACAGCTAATGTGATTTTTCGTGTGACAAAATCTTCTCCACGCCGTTCAGATTCATGGTTGAATAAAATCCCGTTAACCGCATACATGCCGTAAGCTTCTCGATAATTCTTTATCATCCAAAATCCGTAAAGTTTTGCTACGGCATAAGGACTTTTGGGATAAAATGGAGTGTTTTCACTTTGGGGAATTTCGACAACATCCCCGTAAAGTTCTGAAGTAGATGCCTGATAAATGCGAGTTTTCGATTCTAATTTAGCGATTCTCACTGCTTCTAGAATTCTCAAAACACCTACACCATCAGTATTGGCCGTATATTCAGGTTCTTCAAAAGATACTGCCACATGGGATTGTGCTGCCAAATTATAGATTTCATCTGGCTCTATAGTCTGAATTAAACGGACAATATTGAGTGAATCGGTCATATCACCATAAATAAGTTTAAGTTTAGAACGTTCACCTAAAAGATGATTGATTCTTTCCGTGGTATTGACGGAACTTTTTCGGATCACACCGTAAACCATGTACCCTTTTTCAAGAAGAAATTCAGCTAAGTACGATCCATCTTGTCCGTTTATTCCGGTAATTAATGCTATTTTCATGGTCATTCTCCATTAAAAGATGTTTCAAATTCAGGCAATCCGCAGGCTAATAATATTTTATCCCAGTTTTTTTCGAGTCGTCGGATATCATCTTCAATTAAATCAGTTCCTATTTGTATTTCAATGAGAGTTAGATTTTCTATGGCACGTATGGTGTGTTTATCGCCAATTTTAATCCGAAAAACATTACCAGGATTAGCGATATAAACTTTCTCATTTAAAACGAAAAAACCACTCCCCTCGATGACTGCCCAAGTTTCCGAACGTTTCTCATGGTATTGATAACTGATATTTTTACCTGCGGTAATCTCTAATTTTTTGGTGATCATCTGAATACCATCCTCTCTGTTTCCGTGATCTAGGACTGTATATTGCCCCCAACACCGCTTTTCATACATCGGTCTGAGCATTTTATCACTTAAATAATCTTTAAGATAACTGCTTTCCTTTTTATCGGACACCAAAATACCGTCATGGGAAGCCACAACTACCGCATCTTTTATTCCGACCACAATCGTTGGAATATCAAGTTCATTAATCACCTGAGTGTTTGTAGCGGTTTCTGAAAGCACAACGTCCCCCATAATAGCTTCTTCCATCTGTTCACAAAGGGTATTCCAGGTTCCTAAATCTTTCCATATCCCCACATATTCAACCACTGCAACCGATTCTGCCTTTTCAACGACTTTATAATCAAAACTAATTTCTTCAAGTGTCCTATACGCAGCTAAAATAGCGTCATAACTGTCAAACGCAATATCTTTTTTAAGTTGTGCGATGAGCGTTTTAATTTGAAAAGCAAAAATACCACAATTCCAAAGACCCCCTTGATCCATTAGTCGCTTTGCTTCGGTTTCGGTTGGTTTTTCTTTAAAATACTTTACCTGTTGATAGAAAAGATGATCGCGTTTTCCATAATGCATTCTGATAGACTTATCCGGTACAATATAACCGTATTTTTCTGAAGGATAGGTTGGCGCCACTCCCATCAAACAAATATCCACATCACTCTCTGCCACCATTGCCAGATTCTTGATTAACTTAAAATAGTGATCTTCTGCATAGGAATCAATGGGCAACACCACCACAACCTCATCCGGTGAACAATACTCTTCATAAAATAATTTTGATACGGCCAAAGCAATGGCGGGATAAGTATTTCGCCTTTCCGGTTCAATAACAATCTGTGTTGTTTCACCTATTTGATCTTTAATCGAATCCACTTGATTTTGATTCGTTGCCACGAGAATATCATCTTCGCTAACTTGTTTTTTAAGTTGACGATAAACCCGCTGAACCATCGACTGCTTTTGACCTTTTTCGTCTTTTAATACTTTTAAAAATTGTTTGGAGCGTGCCTCATTGGATAACGGCCAAAGACGGGTTCCAGATCCTCCCGATAATAAAATAACTTTCATTTTGCACTCCGTTCTTAAGGATTGATCATTCAGTAATTAATCCATTACAATTTGCTAATGCATCCATATCCCACAAAATTTCTAACCCATAGTTGTTCTTAAAGGTACTTTTCCCCATTTAAAGTTACCATTGCTAGCAAAATATTCATGCTCTACTTCCTCCATATAATCTGATTAACAATTTCAGTGTAACTCTGAATCACTTTTACGACTTTCACACTCACATTGGTATCAATATAATCATTCGGAAACGCTGTTTTTTCATGGTTTTTAGACATCTTTATCACCATCTCCACCGCTTGCTCCACTTCATTTTCTGTGATTCCACCAATAACAAGGGTTCCTTTATCAAGGACTTCCGGTCGTTCAGTGGATGTTCTTAGAAGCACGCCTGGAAAATTTAACAACGCACTTTCTTCGGAAAGAGTACCGCTATCGGAAAGGACACAATAAGCATTTTTTTGAAGCTTATTATAATCGAAGAATCCAAAGGGTTCCATATTAATGACTAAAGGATGAAATTTAAAATTTCTTTTTTCGATAAATTTTCGACTTCTTGGATGGGTTGAATAAACAACCGGCATTTTATATTTTTCGGCAATTTTATTCATAGCATTCATTAAATTCATAAAGTTCTTTTCATGATCGATATTTTCTTCACGATGTGCCGAAACCAAAAAATAATGCTGTGGTTTCAAATGCAATTCCTCAAGAATATTTGAGGCTTCAATTTCTGCTTGATGATTTTCAAGAATTTCTCCCATGGGTGATCCTGTAACAAAAATCATTTTACTATCTAGTCCTTCATCCAGAAGATAACGTCTGCTATGTTCGGTATAAGGGAGATTAACATCTGCAATATGATCAACAATAGTACGATTAACCATTTCTGGTACATTCCAATCCCAACAACGATTGCCGGCTTCCATATGAAAAATAGGAACTTTTAAGCGTTTAGCCGCAATCGCAGAAATAGAAGAATTTGTATCGCCTAAAATCAGCAGTGCATCCGGTAGTTCATCCATCAGCACATCATAAGATTTAGTAATGATATTGCCTAATGTTTCACCAAGATCATTTCCCACACTGTCTAAATAATAATCGGGTGCTCTTAAACCCAGATCTTCAAAGAAAATTTGATTTAAAGTATAATCCCAGTTCTGTCCGGTATGTACAAGAATATGATTGAAATATTGATCGCATTTTTTAATGGTGGCAGAGAGACGTATAATTTCCGGTCGCGTGCCTATAATCGTCATTAATTTCAGTTTTTTCATGAAAGATTCACTCCTTTTTTCATACTTCCAAAGCATAGGTGTCCGGCTTATCCGGATCAAAAGTTTCACTAGCCCACATCACTGTGATTGTATCCTCACACCCTTCATTTGTCAGGTTATGTACGTATCCTGGAGGGATATTAATACTTTCAAAGTTCGTATCATCAACGTGATAACAGATTATATGATCATTTCCAATTTTCCGAAGACGAATAATCGCTTGGCCTTTAACCACTAAAAATTTTTCCGTTTTTGTATGATGCCAATGATTTCCTTTTGTTATCCCAGGTTTTAAAACATTGATAGATACCTGCCCACGATCATCGGTTTTTATAAATTCAGTAAACGAACCTCTTACATCTTTATTTATTTTTAAAGGATCGCTCAATTTATCTTCAGGTAAATAAGAAATAAAGGTTGCATATAGTTTTTTTATAAAAGGATCATTCAGTTTTGGAATTTCCAAGGTCTTTCGGCCGGTTTGAAAACTGTTAATAAGAGTGACGATCTGCCCGAGTTTAATGTTTTTTACAACGGGAACGCTACAGAAATTGTGATCATTTTCATCTTGATGTTCTTTACCGTAAAGCGCATTGATGAGTTCTTCGACCAGATCGTCTATATAAACGAGGTGCATCAGCACTTCGGGATCATTCACACAAATGGGGTTATTTCTCGCACTATTATAGCAAAAGGTTGCTACTGCACTATTATAGTTTGGACGACACCATTTGCCAAAAACATTGGGAAAACGATAAACTAAAACCGTACTGCCGTTTTCTTTGGCATACTTAAAAAGCAGTATTTCTGAAACCTTTTTACTGATGCCATAAGAATTATCCATTTTAGCCTGAATGGATGAAGCAAAAAGAATTGGTATTTTACGCCTTTGTTTTTTAAGTTTTTCAAGCAAAGATTCCGTAAACCCAACATTTCCGATCCTATATTCTTCGTTATTATCGGGTCTGTTCACGCCAGCTAAATGGTATATAAAATCACATTGCTTTACATAGACATCCAGTAACTCAGGATTTGTATCTCGATCATATTCAAAAATAGTGCCAATAATAGATTTGCCGTTTTCTTTTTCGTCTTTGATGCGTTTGTTTTTAAGTTCAGCAACAAGGTTTTTTCCGATAAAACCGTTGGCGCCGGTTATTAGTATTTTCACCGCTTTTCTCCTCACTTATTTTCATTCATATGTTGGTATGCTTTCCATTCCGCAATTTCGTCGTTGATATATTTTAGTTTGAGTAGTTTAGCTTTTACGCCTTCAATATCTAAAAGTTTGGTATTATCCGAATTAAATTCTCTGGTTTCTTTACGAAACATGTTCCCTTTGCTAAAATATTTGTCGTAATTCAAATCTCTTTTATCTGCCGGTATTCTGAAAAAATTTCCCAAATCAATGGCATCTGTGAAATCTTCTTTTGTCAAAAGGGTTTCGTACATTTTTTCACCATGGCGAATACCAATCACTTGAATCGCATTTTCAGCATGAAAGAGTTCTTTTACTGCTTGTGCTAAAACTTCCAAGAAACAGGCCGGTGATTTTTGAACCATAATATCGCCATTTTCCGCCTTTTCAAAAGCAAAAACAACCAGTTCAACCGCCTCTTCAAGACTCATAATAAACCGTGTCATTTTAGGTTCGGTCAACGTTAAAGGTTGTCCGGTTTTAATCTGTTCGATAAAAAGAGGAATAACCGATCCTCTTGAACACATTACATTACCAAAACGTGTACCACATATCATTGTTTTTTCCGTATTAATGCCCCTCGATTTAGCCACAAAAACCTTTTCCATCATTGCTTTGGAAGTCCCCATGGCATTAATCGGATAAACAGCTTTATCGGTTGATAAGCAAATAACTTTTTTAACCCCTGCCTCAATGGCTGCGGTCAAGACGTTATCGGTACCGATGATATTCGTTTTGACCGCTTCCAAAGGGAAAAATTCACAGGAAGGCACTTGTTTAAGAGCGGCTGCGTGAAAAACATAATCCACATCCGTCATCGTTTCTTTGATACTTTGAAGATTTCGCACATCACCAATATAGTATTTTACTTTATCATTATGATACAAATGACGCATATCATCCTGTTTCTTTTCGTCCCGTGAAAAAATACGAATTTCCCGAATATCGGTATCTAAAAATCGGTTCAAGACAGCATTTCCAAAAGAGCCTGTACCACCGGTTATGAGCAGTATTTTATTGGCAAACATAATTTTCTCCATTTCTCTTTTAAAACAAAGACTGAATGATTTCAATAATTCTTTCTTGATCCTTTTCAGTCATTTTGGTATCACTGGGAAGGCAAACACCGTTCTTAAAAACGGACTCGGCAATACTTTTATGATTTGTTTGATCACAATGACTGAAGAAAGGATATTCCTTAAAATAAGGTTGTAAATGCATGGGTTTCCAGATAGGTCGGGATTCAATATTTTCATTTTCCAGTGCCTCAATAAGTTTAAGCGGTGTCACCGAGCTTTGGGGGGTTATTGTGATAGCACTCAACCAGTAATTTGGTTTTCCTTTTTCAGAGATTGGCATCATGGTAAGAGCATTGAATGCTTCAAAAGCTGTTTTATACCTTTTAAAAATTTGCGTTTTCTTTTCAACCCGTCGCTCAAGTACTTTAAGCTGTCCTCTACCGATACCTGCGATAATATTGCTCATACGGTAGTTATACCCCAGTTCTTTATGCTCGTAATGTAGACCATCTTCCTTCGATTGTGTTGCCCAAAAACGTGCCTTCTGAATAGCTTCTTCATCATTTGATAAGAGCATCCCACCCCCGGAAGAAGTGATTATTTTATTCCCATTAAACGAAAGTACCGAAAAATCACCAAAAGTTCCACATTTTTGATCACCATATGTTGCGCCAAGTGCTTCGGCGGCATCTTCAAGTACAGGCGTATGATGTGCTTTGCAAATTTCAAGAAGTGCATCATAATCCGCAGATTGTCCGTAAAGATCAACCATAATGACTGCTTTTGGATGAGGATAACGTTCAAATGCTTTTTTTAATGCAACTGGGCTCATATTCCAAGTGTCCGTTTCACTATCAATAAAAATGGGTTTCGCATTACAATAAATAATTGGGTTTGCACTGGCCGAAAACGTTAATGACGGACAAAATACAAAATCATTTTCGCCCACGCCTAATGCTTTTAATCCCAGATGAATGGCCGCAGTCCCCGAAGTCAGCGCCGCACCTGCTTTAATCCCAATATAAGCCGCCGTTTCACTTTCAAAACCGTTTACATTCGCTCCGAGAGGTGCAATCCAGTTGGTATCAAACGCTTCTTTGATATAAGCCATTTCATCACCACCCATGTGCGGGGAGACTAAGTAGATTCTCTTTGATTTCTTCATTTTATCTTTACGCATCATAAGTTCACCGCTATGAAAATAGTGTTATAAACTTATTTTCCTTCTCTTCTTGTTATTGCATCTTGCAATTCGTTTAATGTTATACCCCAGCGTTTTAAATTCAAATCTAAAACCACTTAAAAGCGTAATTTTCTTTAGAAAAATTTAAGTTTTGGTTTTATACACGTCTCTTTTGTACATAATATTTCAACAAGAATGCATATTTCTCCATAAAAAAATGACTGACAAAAAATGTCAATCATCTTTTTATGTTTTTTTAATTTTGATTTTACGAAATTAATTTTTTATACGTTATCCTTATTTTGAAAGTGTTCTAAAAGATGGGCGATTAGAAACTTGGCCGAACGCCAAATAAGGCCGGTAACCATCGTCTAAGGTTTTACCCCAAGATGGCTATAATCTGTTTTCTTTAATTTATTTGATTTTTCGCAAGGCTGTTAATACTATATCATTTATCTTGCAGTAAAATCTCTTTTTTTAAAACTTTACAAATATTTTTAATCTCTTTTTCTTTCATATAAGCATGCATCGGTAATGCCAACACCTGTTTACATATTTTCTCAGTCACATCACAACTTTCATCCACAAAAGGAACATCCCTAAACGCCGTCTGCTTATGCATTGGTTTTGGATA
>JAVXTS010000014.1:0-8293 GCA_036642535.1 Eubacterium sp.
AACCTGTAAGCCGAGTTCTGTTTAAATAATCATCTGTCTAGCTTCATTGTTACCAATGAAATCAAGCGACCTACCATTTGGACAACAACGAGCAATCATCTTTTTAACATCCGTTCTTGGTCTTGCACCAGGTGGGGTTTACATAGCTGACGGATTACTCACGTCACTGGTGAGCTCTTACCTCGCCCTTTCAGCCTTACCAATTGCTTGGCGGTATACTTTCTGTTGCACTTGCCTTGGAGTCACCTCCACCGGGCGTTACCCGGCACCCTGCTCTATGGAGCTCGGACTTTCCTCAGACCGATCGAAACCGATCCGCGATTATCTGGTTTACTAACTTAATAACTATACCTTAAATTGAAAATTAAAGCAAATAAAAAAATATTTTTTTACGGACGCAATCCCGATCCACCTTGGAGCGTAATGGTCTCACCATTTATATATGATGCATCCTGACTTGATAAGAAGATACAAACCCGCCCAATATCTTTTTCCGCATCACCAAAGCGGCCAGCCGGAATATCTTTAATTGTTTTTTGATAAAGATCCGGATATTCTTCTTTCCATTTAGCCAAACCCGGTGTTTCAACCAGTGGACAAACTACATTAGTATTAATTCCGTATTTTCCCCATTCTGTAGCAGCCACACGCGATAAACCGCGTATTCCTTCTTTTGCTGCGGCATAGGATGCCTGCCCTTCTCCACCGGAAATACCCGCACCAGAAGCAAAATTAATAATACTCCCATGCGTTTCTTTCAGATATGGAAAAACCTCACGCATATAGAAAAAAGTAGCATATAACCCTGAACTAATGGCTAGATCAAAATCCTCTTTGGTATGATCTTGAAGCAATACTCCGGATTTTGAAGTTTGAGCATTATTGATCAAGACATCAATACGACCAAAACAAGCAATTGCTCGTTTAATAACATTTTTTACTTCAGCCTCATTTCCGCCATCTGCCACAACAGTAAGTACTTTAACCCCATATTTTTTTTCAAGCTCTTTTTTTGCTTTTTCAAGGGTTTTAAGCGTGCGTCCAGTTAAAACAAGAGATAAACCCTCTTTTGCAAATGCCGTACTAATGCCAAAACCAATTCCTTTGCCACCACCAGTTATAATAACGACTTTATTTTTCATCTTTATTACCTCTTATTTTTCATTTTCATTAGTTTATTCTTTTGATGAATAAATGTCAAGACGTGATGCCAGATCAAAAATTTGTTTTCTCAAGTCATCTTCAAGTTCATAAATATAATGCGTTAAAATTTTCTGTAATCTTAATTCATTTTCAGATAAAAGACGACTTGACATTTTTGATTCTACCTCATATTTTTTTACAAATACGCCAATTTCATAATTTCCCAACAAAAGAAATATCTTTTCGACTTCTCCATCGGTTAAATCAACGTCAAAAATCATCTCCTCGAAATCATCAAGTGCATGAAATTTATCTTTAATCAAAGCTACTTTATCCGAAAAATAACGACATTGGATCAATTCTTCAATGATTTTACAATACTCAATATTCGTCATCTTACTTTCAGTTTGAAAAACAATTTTAGACACAGTCTCCGAGTTTTTAGCTTCAATCAATACTTTATTCAATGTTTTTAGTTGAATACCATTTAAAATAGATGCTTTAATTGTTGGTAAACTTTTTTGAATATAATTTTTTAATCCTTTGTTCTTAAATCCAAGAAAATCCACAAGCCGACTACATGCCAAATCAATTTGATCCAAAATCGCATTTTTTCCTTGATGTTCAAATTGATGTTGGAGCAAAATAGTTTCATTTTTAGTAACAGTCAGTTCAAAAGGATTTTTAGAAACCAAAACACACCCCAATGCCGATATTAAAACGTGCTCAAAAATATTAATTAACAGATCCTTATAGTTTCTATCATACCCAGATAAAAGAAAGTGAATCGCTTTTTGATCAAATTTTCGACAGAATTGATTTTCAAAATAAAGATATTCAATATATTTTTGAATGTATTCAATGCCTATAAAATCCCCTACGGGATTGCAAAGCTGATAATCAATTGATGCGGGAATTTCATTTGCTTCATAATCCGGATTATAATTTTTAAAAAAAGGTTGAATTCCGGAGGAACAAATTGTGTTATTATACGCTATATGAGGCGTGTCAATTTTATTTTTTTTCATAAGCTGATATACATAGTGCGTCGATTGGCACTTCGTATCAATGGTTTTTAGCCCCTTTTCATAAATTTCCCTAATTGATTCTTTTTTTAAGAGCCTGACTGCCTGATTCGCTGATAGTCCTGTTTTCAAATAAATGCCAATGGTATATAAGTTAGATAGCATTATTCGTTCAGCTATTTCCACTGGAAGTGAGCTACTTTCTCCCAGAGTGTACCGTTCACACCGTTGTGCCGCTAATTCCACACATTGCATTTGCAACATTTCCATGTCTTTTGTCGATAATATCCCAATATGGTAAGCTTCTTTAATTAATGCAAAAAGATATTCTTCAGCACCAATATGAGCCCTATCAATAGACATTGATTTTTTCTCTATTTTATTCATAACATTTACCTTCTGGATTTTCTTCATAATCAAGAATATTATCGCCATCATCGGAAACATTCCCATTATGTAATTTACGCACAAGTCTATTAAGCTCTCGCCCTGCCAAAATCTCAAGCGATCCTTGACATGAACTATTAAAGGCTTTTTCCATATACTGTATCAAATCATTATCACTGATTAAATCAAAGGTTTCATTCTTAAAATAATAAAATAGTTCCAATAATTCATGGAGTGTTTCTGCATAATTTTGCATTGAAATATATGGAGAATCACAGAATGCTTTGATAATTTTATGAATTATGCCGCCGCCAAATTCAATACGTCCATTTTTCTGCAAGGCTATTGATCGTGTTTTAACAAGATCAATAGCCTCGTCATCAGTCAACACAACACCATATTTTTCTGTAAAATCGTTGCAATCCCGAATTTCTAAAATGGCTTGTTTCTGCAAAGATGATTCCAATGTACTAATTATTTCAAACCCCAAAATGATCCCTCCTGTTTTTTTAAAAAACATTGACATTACACGTACGTTATGTTATAATAATATTTTATTATAAAAATTTAGTGTGTTCTTCATTATAACACGCATTCACTAATCAATCAATCTTTATTATCATAAAATGGACATACAAACAAGAGCAACTCTTTGATTGAGTTGCTCTTGTACTATTTTTTAATCTATATTTGTATCTACTTTCGGTATCTCAAACCAGAAATTACTTCCTTTTTTTTCCTGGCTATTCACACCAAATTCCAGGTGATGTAATTCCAGAATATTCTTAACAATTGACAGGCCAAGACCGGTTCCAACGGATGCTTGTTTATGAGTTTTATCAATTTTATAATAACGATCCCACACGTGAGGTAACAGCTCCGGATTGATTCCTTCACCTTTATCAATAACTTCTATTTTTACAAGCGTTCCTTGAATACTTTGGCGAATAAGCACTTCTTTATTCTCACCGGAATAATTAATCGCATTATTAATCAAATTATAAAGCACCTGAGACAATTTAACTTCATCGGCAGATATCATCACATCCTCATCAGCTTTAAAGCAAATGTTATAGCCATCCTGTTCTTTCAATTTACTGTACCTATCAAGAATTTTCCGGATACTTTCGGTTAAATTATAGGTTTGAATATCCAATTGCTGAACACCAGACTGAAGTTTAGAAATATCTAAAACATCACTTACAAGAGTTGCTAGACGGTTAGCTTCATCAATAATAATTTGAACATTCTCCGAGGTGTTTTCTCCTGGAATATCCCGCATGACTTCGGCATAGCCCGTAATCATCGTCAGAGGTGTTCTTAAATCATGAGAAATGTTCGCAATAAGTTCACGTCGCAGTTTTTCTACTTTTGAAAGCTCTTCTGCCGCATAATTCAAGGTGTCATTCAACTCGGTAATTTCTTGATACCCTTCCCCATCAAAATGAACATTCACATTTCCTTTTGCCAATTCTTTAGCTGTGTTATTAATTTTTACGATAGGTTTTGATACTTTTTTTGACATAATAAAGGCAAAAACAAGTGCCAAAATTAGGAAAATAATTGTAATATAAAAAAGCTGAGACCGCAAAGTTTGAACGGTTGCATTAACCGGGGAAATCATTGTATTCAGCATCACAATCAGTTTATTACCTGTTTTGTCGGTCACCACCTGGGTGTAAATAATATTTTCATCCTGATTAAAGTTATTTTCGGGAAGAATACCACTGGTTTGAAATTGATCATTAGAAATATCAACTCTTTTCACAGGATGCTCCGTTGCAAAAACGTCAAGATAAGCGCCGCCTCGTTTCTCAGCTTCCAAATATAATGTAATCAAATCTTGACCGGATAAGTGGTGCAATGCGCAATTTGGTGCGGTATCCACGTTGATTTCAACATTGCCGGATGTATTTAAAATTTTTGCACAAATATTATTTCTAGAACCCACCTCGGTGACAATTGAAGATAAATCTTGATTATCAATATTTTCAGAAATAGTTCTAGACAATGATTTTAGCTCATCAATCTTGATCCGTTTATAAAAACTATCCAAAAAAACAATCTGAAAAAGCCAAATAATAAAAATCATCGACGCAGCAAACAACGAAATATATACAAATAATTTCCATTTAATACTAGGATTTTTAAACTTCAAAACGGTACCCCACACCACGAAGTGTCACAATATACTTGCTATATTCACCAAGACTTTTTCGCAGTAATTTAATATGAGTATCTAAAGTTCTGTCATCACCATAAAAATCATATCCCCAGACCCCGGTAATTAATTTTTCCCTTGTTAATGCAATTCCTCGATTTCTGACCATATAGAAAAAAAGATCATATTCTTTGGGTGTCATCTCAATATTTTCACCCGAAATGGTGACTCGTCGTGCAGTAAAATTAATCTCTAAAGCATCAATTTTCACAATATCTTTTTCATCTACACCACTGCCACTACGCTTCATAATGGCATTAATTCGCATCATCAACTCTTTAGGTGAAAAAGGCTTAACAACATAGTCATCAATTCCTAATTCAAAACCATGAATGCGATCATACTCCTCACCTCTGGCGGAGAGCATGATCACTGGTATATTTTTATATTTACGAATCTCTTTACAGGTTGAAAAGCCATCCAGTTCCGGCATCATGATATCAAGAATAACAATATCAAAATCCTGTTTTCTGACAAGCTCAATCGCCTCCATGCCATCTTTGGCTTCGATGACTTGATTTCCTTCAAATTCCGCATATTTTTTAACAATTGCCCTGATTTTTTCTTCATCATCAACCATTAAAATTCGATACATTTCATTGCCTCATCCTACAATTAATTTGTTGTAGCTTCCTGTTCTCCTAAAGTAGCGGTCAATGTTTGAGACCCTTTATCACGTTTAATTTCAATCTGAGTCTGATCACCAACCTTGTGTTTTTTAAGGGCTTGTTTCACATCTGCTGAGGTGGATACTTCAGTACCATCCACAGAAACAATACGATCTCCAGTTTTTATGCCCGCAGCAGATGCACCCGAATTATCAGTAACTTCAGCGACGTAAACACCCATTTCTGATACTCTATATTGCATCGCCTTTTCAGCTGAATCAACATCAACTAGCGACACACCAAGGCTAACGCGCCCCTTTACATAACCGTAATTAGATAAAGATTCAACCACTGATTTAACATCATTAATCGGAATGGCAAAACCTAAACCTTCAACGCCGGTTCCAGATGATTTTGCCACAACAATCCCAACAAGTTCACCATATTCATTAAATAAACCACCACCGGAATTCCCCGGATTAATTGCAGCATTGGTCTGGAGCAAATTCATGGTATCACCGTCAAGGGTAATTTCACGATCCAGCGCCGAGATAATTCCATCTGTCACTGTTCCACCTAGCTCACCCAGCGGATTGCCAATGGCAACAGCTTGTTCGCCCACAGTCAATTTTCCGGAATCACCCATGACTGCCGGTTGTAAATCTTTGGCATCAATTTTAAGCAATGCCACATCTGATGTTGGATCAGTACCCACCAAAGTAGCTTTATAACTTTCACCATTTTTCGTTTTAACGGTAATTTTTGAAGCGCCGTCAATAACATGATTATTGGTAACAATATACCCATCATTGGTAACAATAACACCACTACCCGCACCTTCTGATACAGCTTGCTGAACCCGGCTACCACCGGTTACAATTTCAGTCCTGATTTCAACTACCGAATTTGCAGCGGTTTTAGCAATCTGTTGGATAGTCATCGTACCGGTATTAGTTGTGGTTTCATCCGTGGCACCGGTTCGTTCAATGGACTGGTACATCACTGGTTTTCCACTATTTCCAGTAATTTCATTCGCCAACATTCCACCTCCAAAACCAAACATACCTGATAATACAATACCACCGGTCATTAAGAGTGCACCCGTTTTTTTTGTTAAATTAAAACTTTTCTTCCTTTTGTTTTTATCTTCATTTTCAATAAATTCGATTGTACTTTCAACACGAACATCCTCTTCTTGTTTTTTTGTAAATTGATGATTTGTAAATTGATTATTCATTCATTTATCCTCCGTTTATTTTAACTTACTTTTTATTTTTAAGCTTAAAGTAATTCTAAACGGAGAATGTGATGTTTATTTGAACACTATATGATGCTCTTTTGAATTAAGGTTTTTTAAGAAAAATTTAATACAGACTATTTACTTTAAATTCTTTCGTTTACCTAAAATAGTTCCTGAATAAATAATATCTGTTCCATATTTATTCCTTAATTGGTCCATAGCAGCTTCAACTTTTTCCTGCTTTTTACGATTTAAATCTTTATTTTTATCATCAAAAAGAGAAATTTGTTCCGGCATAATACAATTATTTTTGACCAAATTAATTGCGGTAATAGTCAACATTCGAATAGGATCCGGGAAATTCCAGTATTTTTGAATCAGATCTAGAGCGGTATTAAAAATTTCTTTTTCAAGACACGTTGGCTGCTCAAGCATAACCTGTCTTGAAATAGATCTAAAATGATGATCTTTAATCACAATCTGAATTCCTCGGCATTTAAGTTCATACCCTTTCAAACGAGAAGATACCGTTTCGGCCAATGGATAAAGACCTTGTTTTATCGAATCTAAATCAGTAAGATCATGGCTAAAAGTATTCCCATTTCCAACCGATTTTATTTCACGGGGATCATCAGCACTACGTACGGGGCTATCATCCAGACCGTTGGCATAAATATAGAGCATTTCTCCCACTTTACCCAGATCGTGAATTAATACTGTTTTATCAAAAACCGCCAAATCACCAATGGTTCTGATACCATAACCTTTTAATTTTTCAAAAGTACTTTTTCCGACATAAATCAAATCTCTAACCGGTAGTGGCCAGAGCAACGTTTTATAATTTTCGGGCGTAATAACGGTAACGGCATCCGGTTTTTTATAATCGGAACCTAATTTAGCAAAGATTTTATTGTAAGAAACACCTACAGATATGGTTAATCCCGTACGTTTTTTCACTGTTTCTCTGACGAGATTTCCCACAGCTGTTCCGCTACCACCAAATAAATGCATGCTCCCCGTCACATCAAGCCAAGATTCATCAATACTAAAGGGTTCGACCAGATCGGTAAATTCATTATAAATATTATTGATTATTTTAGAGTAATGTTTATATTTGTCATGATGGGGTGGCAATAAAATAAGATCCGAACATTTCTGCTTTGCTTTATAGACCGTTTCCGCTGTTTTAATATCATATTTTTTAGCGGGTTCATTTTTAGCTAAAATAATTCCATGACGATTTTCAGGATTTCCACAGACAGCGACCGGATAATCCTTTAATTCCGGATGTGACAAAAGTTCTACCGAAGCATAAAAACTATTTAAATCACAATGTAAAATTTTTCTGATTTTTGTCATTTTATCTTTCCTTTCATCCGGATCACCACATACAGAAAAGAGCTTCCTTAGAAGCTCTTTTCATTTTATTTATTTCTCCGCTGGTTCCCATTTACAGCGAACAGGTGAGACAATCAAACCCTCTGCTTTAAGTACTTTAAACGCTTTATCAATTTCTTTGCGATCAATATCAAGAGCCTTTTGAACCGCACCTGCGTTCATCGGTTCTCCATTTTCTTTCATTACCTGTAATACTTTATCTTTTAATTCTGCTAATTCCATTTTGAAAACTCCTTATCTGTTTCTTTTATTCTTTTATTCTTTTATTCTT
>JAVXTS010000014.1:8393-43792 GCA_036642535.1 Eubacterium sp.
TTCTTTTATTCTTTTATTCTTTTATTCTTCAATCTCATTAAGTTCAAAAAATTCTTCCATATCATCATCTGTTAAATCTTCTACAATAGCTTGTTGAGCCACAGCAATTTCTTCTTTTTCAGCTTCTGTAGGTTCTTGATCCTCTACTTTAACTTTAGGCTTTTTCAAATCATCAAAATACTCTCTGATTTTATCTTCGATTTCTTTGGAAATTTCAGGATTTTCTTTAAGATAATCTTTAACTTTATCACGTCCCTGACCCAAACGTTCTTCTTTATAGTAAAACCATGAACCGGATTTTTTAACAATTTCTAATTCAACACCAACATCCAGAATGTCTCCTTCTTTAGAAATACCCTGACCATACATAATATCAAATTCTGCTGTTTTAAATGGTGGCGCCATTTTGTTCTTAACAATCTTAGCACGGGTACGATTTCCAATCTGATCAGTTCCTTTTTTAATCGCTTCAATACGACGAATATCCATTCGAACAGAAGAATAGAATTTTAAAGCACGACCACCGGTCGTTACTTCTGGACTACCGTACATCACACCTACTTTTTCCCGAAGCTGATTGATAAAAATAGCAGCTGTATTGGATTTTTTAATGATTCCGGCTAATTTACGGAGTGCCTGAGACATAAGACGCGCCTGAAGACCTACATGAGAATCTCCCATTTCACCGTCAATTTCCGCCCGCGGTACCAATGCCGCAACCGAATCCACTACGGTAATATCGATAGCACCACTTCGTACCAATGCCTCTAAAATTTCGAGTGCCTGTTCACCGGTATCCGGCTGAGAAATAAGCAGATTATCAACATCAACTCCCAGCGCTTTGGCATAAATAGGATCGAGCGCATGTTCGGCATCAATAAATGCTGCGTTTCCGCCTGCTTTTTGTGCCTCTGCTACAATATGAAGAGCCATAGTCGTTTTACCGGATGATTCAGGTCCATAGATTTCGGTGATCCGTCCCCTTGGAATTCCACCTATTCCCAGTGCCATATCCACGCCTATAGATGAAGTTGAAATAACATCTATATCCATTTTTGAGCTTTCATCACCAAGGCGCATAATTGCACCTTTTCCAAAAGCTTTTTCAATATTTTTAAGCGCAACTTCCAATGCTTCTTGTTTTGCGTCTTTATTGGTTTGCTGTTCCACTTTTACCAGTGGTTTACGTTTTTCAGCCATATTTTCTCCTCTGATGACGAACATCGTTTATTTCTGAACATTCGTTCTCTTTTACTTACTATTATAAAAAACATCACTCTCTTTGTCAAGGATTGCTTGCCTTATTAAATGAAAAACTTTATTGACCGTCCGTATCTGAATGATTTTACGACTGCCTTCAAACTGATATTTCATGATGGTTGTTTTACCATGATAACAGACCCCCACATAAACTAATCCTACCGGTTTCTTTTCTGATCCACCATCCGGACCTGCTATTCCGGTAATGGATGCGGTTATATCACAATTGGAAATAAGTTGCAGATTTTCACACATTTCTCTGGCCGTTTCTTCGCTAACTGCACCATGTTCTTCAAGGGTTTTTTCATTAACATATAATAATTGTCGTTTGGCCTCGTTGGAATAGGTCACTAAACCCATTTTCAATGCCGCAGAAATTCCTGGTATTTCGGCTAATTTCGCAGAAACAAGCCCACCGGTACACGATTCGGCAAGAGCGATAGTTAGTCCTTTTTCCATGAGCAAACGCCCCACTGTTACATCTAGACTATCTTGTGAATGAGTGAAAATATGACTACCGAAACGATCAATAATAATTTTTTCATAGTGATCTAATAGTACATTGATTTCATCCTCATTATTGCCGTTGGCCGTCAGGCGAATCATAACTTCACCCAATTTTGCATAAGTAGCAATGGTTGGATTAACCTGATCGTCAATTAGATCAAGAATAGCATCTTCTACGGCAGATTCACCCATATCTGATAACATATAATAACGCGATATCACCAGCTGATTACTTATTTTTTGAAGGATCGATTCAACTTCGTCCAGATACATTCCCTTCATTTCATGGGGTGGACCCGGCAACATAATGACAATTTTACCATCCTTTTTAATCATGATACCCGGTGCCGTTCCTCTTGGATTTTTCAGCATTATTGCACCTTTTGGTACATCTGCTTGACGGAGATTATTCTCGGTCATAGCGGAGCCTCTTCGCTCAAAAAAAGACTTTAATTCGTCTACAATTTCAGGTTTACGCTCCATTGTCATTTCAAAAAGTTCCGCAATCGTTTCTTTCGTCAAATCATCCTGAGTAGGTCCCAATCCTCCAGTAGTGATAATTAAATCGCAACGTTTTAAAGCTAGCGTCATCACTTCTTTTAAGCGTTTTGGATTATCACCCACAATGGTTTGATATAATACAGAGAACCCGTTAACCGAAAGTTCTTTCGCTAAAAAACTAACGTTAGTATTCAAGGTATCACCCGTTAAAAGCTCTGTTCCCACAGAGATCAGTTCACAATTCATTCTTGACATCTCCTTACGTTGTGGTCGGGATTATTTTATAGTCTCAACTACTTTTAATTATACTGTTTATTCACTCACTTCGCAATGCTTAAGTATTTTTACTTACTTTTCAGTCCTTCAATATTTTTAATTTCAACTGAAATTGTGCCGTCCGGATTATTTTTAAAAACGATCATATCTTCACGCATTAGATACTCGGTGGGCACAGAAAGTTCAATCCCTGAATCCGTTGTAAATTTCTGCTTTTTAAAAATTTTACTTTCAAGATTAGCACTGACTGGTACTTTGGCTTGAACTAATCCCTTTTTCTCAACAGCTTCACGAAACCGCTCTTTAACCAAAGTATCAACACCAAAAGTCATTTCTGCTATATTTTCAAGATCTAGTTCCTGCCCCGCATCATAATCATCCGCAATCGCTCGTTTAGCGGTGCCTAATTTTTCAACATCTCCATTATATTCATCGACAATAATTTGTTTAACTGTTTTTTCAATAATATCGAAAGTTTGTTTTTCTGAGAGAACATCCTCACATCCTAAAATATGATTTGACAGATAATATTCCTTTTTTTCATTAATCTCATATTTTTTCTCTTTCAAAAGAATCTGCTCAGTCGGCAAATGAACAAGAATAAATTCATCCAAGCGCTGGCTTTCAGTCGGTAACGAACAAGGTTGTCGTAAAATATCATTCAAATGTCCATCTTCATGATCGACAAAATGAATATAACTATGTTTATAGTTCATCTTCAAAATACCGAGATATATCTCTCCATTACAAATGAAATCAATCACCATCAAATCTGCCGAAGGAACAGTTACGTTTTCGAACATAAAATCATAAAGAATTGTTGCAATACCCTGACTCACCGAAATAAAAGTTTCGTGATCGGAAGTATAATTTCTGACAAGTTTACAAAATTCACTCTCCGGCTCACTAAATCGAGTCCGTTTAATATCTGAATCTTTAAATGCTTTTATTATATGTTTATTTAAATATTCCTGAATACCGATGGGTAATCCTAACAAAACATCTGATAGCACTACCATTCCCGCATTTGTATCTAAAATATGTAAAATCGCTCGATTAACCCGAATTTCAAAATCCACAATGTCACCTCATTCTTTTAATTTTTCGATTCAAAAAATAATAGAGAACGGCGAAAGTGCCGCTCCCTATTGTTATCAATTTCGGTTATTTTAAGATTACATAGACCGAAAAACACCTTTATTTAATCTGAAATAGTCGATACCTGAAATCAAAGTCAAAATCAGTGCAACATAGATCATAATATTTCCAAAAATGAGTAACGCCGGAAAATACAGTAGTGGCCAATTGACCAGTAATAATGCAACAATAGCAATCATTTGAGACATTGTTTTTGCTTTACCCCATTTACTGGCCGCAATGACAATCCCATCCGATGCGGCTAATGTACGTAAACCGGTGATAGCAAATTCACGGGCAATGATGATGATAACAACCCATGATGGAATAAGTCTAAGCTCAACCAAGCAGATCAGCGCTGAGCAAACAAGTAATTTATCAGCCAACGGATCCATAAATTTTCCGAAATCAGTGATCAGATTACGACTTCTGGCAATATGCCCATCAACCGCATCTGATGCCGCAGCAACGATAAAAATTACTACCGCAATAGGTTGATGATATGGAAAATCAACCAGTAAAGCAATAATAAAGAAAGGAATCATAATGATTCTGGCCATGGTAATTTTGTTAGGTAAATTCATCTTTCAACATCTCCTATCAAATCATAATCCAACGCTTGGATTATCTTTACTTTATAGAAATTGCCAATATCTAAAGACCCTTCTTTACTATCGACAAAAACCACACAATCAATCTCCGGTGCATCACCATAAAGTCTGCCTGAGTACGTCCCCGGCTCTTCCATTGTTTCAATAATGACATCCAATATCTTTCCTACAAAGGTTTGATTTGCCTCCGCAGTAATAATTTCCTGCTGTTTATAAATGTCATTAAAACGTTGATCCATAACTTCTTCTTTAATTTGATTTGGAAACTCAGCCGCTGGCGTTCCTTCTTCCTGAGAGTATTTAAATACTCCAAGACGATCAATTTTAAGAGCTTTAAGAGACGCTAAAAGACCTAAATGATCTTCTTCTGTTTCCCCTGGAAATCCGGTAATAATTGATGTTCGAAGTACTGCATCCGGTAAAATACTTCGAATCCTTTCAATTTTTTTAAACAAAGCTTCTTTTGTAATTTGACGTCCCATCCGTTTAAGAATTTTATCTTCGGTATGTTGAATTGGAAGATCAAAATAATGACAAATATTGGGATGATTTTCAATCACATGAAGAAGTTCTTCGGTAATACCCTCTGGATACAGGTAAAGCAATCGAATCCAGTGAAAGTTGAAATCCTCCGATAATCGGGTCAGCAAGCGGCCAAGATTCTCTTCACCATCAAGATCACGACCATACTGAGTTACATCCTGAGCAATTAGAATGAGTTCTGATACACCTTTTTTCTCCAGATATGCTGCTTCCTTGTAAATATCAGCCGGCTTTCGGCTACGATGCTTTCCACGAATCTGAGGAATTATACAATAGGTACAATGATGATCGCACCCTTCGCTGATTTTCAGATAAGCGGTCACCGTATCCTCTTCAATAAAACGGTCAACGTTCTCAATATACGGGCTATTTATATTTCCGGACAATACTTCATTTTTTGCACCACTACGGATATCATCGAGTAAATCAATAATATTATTTACATGACCCACTCCCAGAAAACCATCAATTTCAGGAATTTCAATTGCTAATGCCTCATGATACCGTTCTGCCATACAACCTGAAACAATGAGAACATCACATGATCCTGTTTCCTTAAAATGTGAATATTCTAAAATATAATCAATGGATTCTTCCTTTGCTGCCTGAATAAAGCAACAGGTGTTGACCACAATAATTTCAGCAGAACCGGGATCAGGTTCAAGGGTATAGCCGTTTTGTTTGAGCATTCCCAGCATCAACTGTGCATCAACCGTATTTTTATCGCAACCTAACGTTGTTATATGTATTTTCTTCAATCTATCACCTCCCGTATTCTTCTCTTGTCATTAATAATGTCCTGGCTTTACTGCCGTTGGGGCCTGAAATAATCCCCTTTTGTTCTAATGTATCCACCAATCGTCCGGCTCTTGCATAACCTACTTTTAATTTTCGTTGAAGCATTGAAGTTGAAACTTGATTGTAAGTAAAGGCAATTTCAACCGCCTGATCGAAAAATGGATCTGTATCTTTATCTTCTTTAACTTGTTCTTGATAATCTTCAATTTCTTCTTCTATTGTATCATTATAAGTTGGTTGTTTCAAAGGTTTAACTGCATTTATTACACGATTTATTTCCGCATCCGAAACATAAGTACATTGAACACGAAGCGGTTTTGATTTTCCAGTCGGAAAATAGAGCATATCACCCTTACCAAGCAGTTTTTCGGCGCCACCCATATCAAGGATCGTTCGAGAATCTGTATTAGATGCAACCGAAAACGCAATACGTGATGGAATATTGGCTTTAATCAATCCTGTAATAACATCGACAGATGGCCTCTGGGTTGCAATAATCAAGTGAATTCCACAGGCTCTGGCAAGTTGCGCAATACGACAAATCGCATTTTCGCATTCTTTAGGTGATGTCATCATAAGATCGGCAAGTTCATCTACTACAATAACAATCCGGGGGAGTTTAATACCCCCTTCAAGAACCATTCGTTCGTTATACGCATCTATTTCCCGAACACCGCTTTCTTTAAAAAGTTGATACCGTTCGGTCATTTCTTTAATTCCCCAATTAAGAGCATAAGATGCTTTTTTAGGATCAGTTACCACCGGAATTAATAAATGAGGAATAGCATTGTATTGGTTAAGTTCGACCATTTTAGGATCGATCATAATAAATTTCAAATCCTCCGGAGACATTTTATACAACAGACTAATGATAATCGCATTAATACAAACACTCTTTCCCGATCCTGTGGCACCGGCAATAAGCATATGTGGCATCTTGCTGATATCTCCAATAATATTCTGACCGGATAAAGTTTTTCCGAGAGCAAAAGGTAACGTTGTTTTCGTTTTTTCAAAGGCTGAGGTCTCAATGATTTCTCGAATAGCGACAATATCACTTTCCACATTAGGCACTTCAATCCCAACGGCTGATTTTCCGGGAATCGGGGCTTCAATACGAATATCTGATGTTGCCAAATTCAGTGCTAAATCATCGGATAAGCTAACAATTTTATTGACTTTAACACCGGCATCAGGTTGGAGTTCAAAACGAGTAATACTCGGACCAACATCCACCCCCACAATTTTGGCGCAAACACCAAAACTGGCCAATGTCTCTTCAATTTTTTTTGCCTTTTTAACCACATCTTCCTTCTTATTTTTTGAACTTAATACCGGTGGATTGAGTAAGTCCACCGTTGGAAAATGGTAGGCCTCAGCCTTTTCCGCAGGGTTTATGGGGTTTTCTCCTTCATCTTCAATACTATGATCCGAGAGATCCAGCAGTTCATCCACAATTTTATTCTGTTGTTTTTTATCCTCCGGAATCGGCGGTAAACTAGACTCTGCATCAGAAATATCATCCAATGAATCATCGGTATCCAGTTCTTTATTCACATCATCAATAAAATCAAGAATTTCAGTATCAATAGAAACCTGACCTGTTTCAGATCGCTTAAAGAAGCCATCATATTCTTCATCTTTCAACGAAGTCTCACGTTCTTCTTCTGCCGTGGCTTCCTTAAGTTCTTTTGAAAGTTTGCGATCTTCAACCAAACTATCTACTTTTCCTTTAAGGGGTGCCAATCCAAAACGTTGTTCTTTCATCCGCTGATAGTAATCATTGAAATTTGCCCGAATAATCACTAGAATTTCAACAATCGTGGCTCCAATCAGAAGCATTATCGTACCTACTTTTGTAATCAACATTTGTCCCAAATAAGATAATATAATACCGATAACACCACCATCAGTGAATTCATTATACCAAGTCAAACTGAATAAATCCAAGATTTTATAACCCATCAGCTTTGGTATATTTAAACTAAAAATGATCATCATATTAACTAACAATAAAAAAACCATGATCAAAGTTTGACTTTTTACTTTGTGTTTATCAAGAAAAACCATAATCCCAACTGCAATAATATAAAGCGCTACCATAAAGGTTGTATTGCCAAAGAGATAAGTAAATACCCATTTCCCCACAATTTTATCTAGAATACCCGGCGTTGCTGTTGAATAAGCATAGGCCACATAGACTCCTAAAACAGCTAATAAAGCACCAATAATTCGCCGTTTAAGATTAGGATCCATTGTTGATGATCGTGATTTTTTTTTAGAAGATTTGCGTACTGCCGTATTTTTACGGGGTGCACTTTTCTTTTTTCGTGTTGTAGCCATTTTACAATCACCTCCTAGCGAATTGCTTTTATAAATAGAAAATGGAAAATCAAAGAACAAATTCGCAAAGCGAATTTGATCAATTTGAGATTTTCATCCCATGCTAATCAAAAAAGCAATCGCTTTCTTGGTCTAATATTTTCCATTTTAAGCTTTGATTTTCATTTAATTTTATTGTTTTCCAGAATGTCCAAATCCACCATCACTCCGCTTTGTTTCAGTCAGTATTTCCACATTGCTTACCACTTCAAAATCTACAGTAACATAAGCATTAATAACCATCTGTGCAATACGATCACCTGGTGTAATAGTGTAAGGCTCAACTTTAAGATTCATCAGAATAACCTGAATTTCGCCTCGATAATCAGAGTCTATTGTACCAATTCCGTTAACTAATGTAATACCATGTTTTAATGCTAAACCCGAACGTGCCCGAATTTGGGCTTCATAACCTAGAGGCAGTTCAATGTAAATACCCGTCGGCACTGCATAAACCCGGTGAGCTTCCAACGTTAAAGGGGCTTCTATATTAGCATATAAATCAACACCCGCCGCACCGGCACTTTGATATGCCGGCAACGGATAAGGTGAATCGTTGACTATTTTTAATTTCATTGTGTTTTAATCTTCCTTTGGTAAAAGTGCCTTACGAGATAAATTGATGCGTCCCTGATCGTCAATTTCAACAACTTTAACAGTGACTTCATCCCCTAATTTAACGACATCTTCAACTTCTTTGACACGTTCATTAGCTAGTTTAGAAATATGAATCAGTCCATCTTTACCACCCGGAATCGAAACAAATGCACCAAAATTCATAATACGAACGACTTTACCGGTAATAATTTCACCCACAGTCACTTCATGGACAATATCTTCGATAATGGCTTTTGCTTTTTGAGCAGAATCTCCATTTTCAGAAGCAATATAAACCGTTCCGTTATCGTCAATATCAATTTTAACACCAGTATCTTCAATAATTTTATTAATGACTTTACCACCACTTCCAATAACGTCCCGAATTTTATCCGGTTTAATCTGGAGTGTGATAATGCGTGGTGCATAAGGTGACATTTCGGTTCTCGGTTCAGAAATCGCTTCGTTCATAATCCCTAAAATATGCAGACGTCCGACAAGTGCTTGATCCAATGCCTGACCTAAAATGGCTTTGTCAATACCATGGACTTTAATATCCATTTGAATCGCTGTGATACCATCTTTTGTACCGGCCACTTTAAAGTCCATATCACCTAAAAAGTCTTCCATACCCTGGATATCGGTTAAAATCGCCAGCTTATCATCTTCTTTAATTAGACCCATTGCAACACCTGCTACCGGTTTTTTAAGCGGTACACCGGCTGCCATCAGTGACAAAGAACTACCACAAACACTGGCTTGTGAGGTTGAACCGTTTGAACTCAATACTTCTGAAACCACACGGATAGCATAAGGAAATTCTTCTTCTGATGGAATCATCGGTAATAATGCACGTTCGGCTAAAGCACCATGACCAATTTCACGACGTCCCGGTCCACGCATCGGACGTGTTTCGCCAACACTATAGCTTGGAAAATTATATTGATGCATATAACGTTTTTCGGTTTCATTTGATAAGCCATCAAGCATTTGAGCATCTCTTAAGACACCTAACGTTGCGATGGATAAAACTTGAGTTTCACCTCTGGTAAAAAGACCTGAGCCATGAACACGAGGTAAAAAATCAATTTTAGCGGTAATTGGACGTACTTCATCAGTTTTACGATTATCAGGACGAATTCGGTCCACTAAGATCAAGTTTCTAATTTCTTTTTTCTGGAGTCCGGTTAAAATAACATCAATATTATTTAATTCATCCGGATAAATGGCTTCAAAATGTTCGATTACTTCATTTTTAACCTGATCAATATTTTCGAGACGTTCTGTTTTGTCGGCTGTATGAACCGCTATTTTCATTTTATCGCCAATAAACGCTTCTACTTCTGCTGTCAATGCTTCTGTTGGAAGGTATAAAGTATATTCTTTTTTCTCAACACCGATAGCTGCGATAATTTCTTCTTGAAAAGCAATAATTTCTTTAATCGCTTCATGGGCAAACAAAATTGCATCTAACATAATCGCTTCGGATACTTCGTTAGCACCGGCTTCAACCATCATAATGGCTTCTTTTGTACCAGAAACAATCAAGCTTAAATCACTCACTTCACGTTGAGCTTCAGTTGGATTTAATACCAATGCACCGTCAACTAAACCTACTGCAACAGCCCCTGTTGGACCACCAAAAGGAATGTCAGAAATACTCAGTACAATGGATGAACCGATCATAGCAGCTAATTCAGGTGCGTTATCTTGTTCAACTGACATAACAGTCGTCACAATTTGTACGTCATTACGAAATCCTTTAGGGAATAAAGGACGAAGTGGACGGTCAATCAGACGCGAGTTTAAAATCGCTTTTTCTGAAGGACGACCTTCTCTTTTTAAGAAACCGCCGGGGATTTTTCCCACTGCGTATTGTTTTTCTTCATAATCAACACTGAGTGGGAAAAAATCCATACCCGGTCTCGGTTTTTTAGATGCAGCTGCAATAGCCATCACACATGTTTCGCCATAGCGGATCATTGCCGCACCCTTTGCTAATTGTGCAATCTCGCCAATTTCAACTTTAAACGGGCGTCCTGCAATTTCTGTTTCAAATATTCTCATAGATACCTCCGAGGATAATTTTTTTGTGTCATTGATAAAGATCAATAATGGAGAATTGAGAATAAAGAATATAACTGATTCTGCATTCTCAATTTTCCATTTCTTTTCAATCATTATCAACAATCACTATTTGTCAAAAATAAAACAAAAAAGGCGGAATATCTCCGCCTTACATTACTATTTTCTTAAGCCTAAACGTTGAATTAATTCACGATAACGCATGATATCTTTCTTTTTAAGATAATTTAATAAACCACGACGCTGTCCAACCATTTTCAGAAGACCTCTTCTTGAATGATGGTCTTTTTTGTGAACGGCGAAATGTTCGTTTAAACCATTGATACGTGCTGTTAAAATAGCAATTTGCACTTCAGGGGAACCGGTATCACCTTCGTGGGTTTGGTAATCACTGATAATGCGTTCTTTTTCTTCTTTAGAAATCATAATATTTCTCCTTTAATATTTTGACTCCGTAATCACAGTATTTCGTTGGAGCGTCGAAAAACCAAGATAACGGGCTTAACGTCTATAATAATATCATAAGTATTAGTCGCTGTAAAGTTTTTTTAATCAATCAAGTTCTGGGATTTTTTCACCTGCTTCATATTCAGCTATCAGCGTTTCACACAATTCAATGGTCTTATCCATAGAATGGTTCCGGGCCTCCTCAGACATATTTTCAGACATTTGTTTAATAATATATTTGTTTTCGATAAGAAAATCAACCATTGATGTAAGTTCTTTAATCTTGTCAACCTTGATCGCCATTCCACTTTCAACCAAATAATCGGCATTTTCCTCTTCTTGACCAGGATAATAATAAGGAATAATCATCGGAATATTTTTGACAATGGCTTCAGTACTCGTAAGACCACCAGGTTTTGAAATAATCGCATCCGATTCGTCCATAAGTTCCGGAATATTATCCACAAAGCCATAAATTTCAACAACTTTATCATCTGTTTTATAAACTTTATTAAGAAATTCGATTGACCGCTCAACTTTTGGATTATTGCCACAAACCACAATAATACGGATCTTCTCCTCCGTACGCATGAGTGCTGCAAATGCTTTTTCCATTTGTTTTGTTCCCAAACTTCCCGCCATTAGCAAAATTGTCCCTCGAATCGACGGGTCAATTTTTTCATCTTCCTTAAGAGAATCTGTGATAAACTCTTGTCGAATAGGAATACCGAAAGGATAAATAATATCCGGAGAGACTCCCTTTTCAATCATCGTTTCTTTTGTATATTCACTGCCCACTACATAGGCATTAATCTTTTTATGAAGATACACACTGTGTATTTTATAATCTGTTACAAAAGAAAGCACCGGTATATCAAAAGCATCATGTTCTCTTAATGTTCCTAAAATATTCGTCACAAAAGGATGCGTTGAAATGAGAAGTTGGGGTTTTTCCTTTAAAATAAGCGGTACAATTTCCGGATTCATCACCTTTGTCATTATTTTGAAAATATTTTGCTGAAAAGGTGACATATGGTTGAACTGATGATACATTTGTTCATAAAGTTTCGGAACATTCTCAACAAGTTGTTTGTATCCACGGGTTACAATACGATCCAATACAACATTACTCTCCTTGAACGCATCATAAACGGTCACTTCAAACCCTTTTTCGCTCAATGCCTGTTGTAAAGACTTTGCTGCCAGATTATGCCCCGCCCCGGTGGACGCTGTAAATATAAAAACCTTCGACATTGATCCCTCCTTATTTTATTATTTTAGCTTAGTCTTCAAAATCTTTTGTAAACCGATAGTGAACACGCATTAATTTACCACCGATTGCTTCTTCACGACGTTTTTCAAAAATATAAAAAACGCCAAAAACAGTCAACATGCCCATGGCCACTGCCGATAAACTTACCATTACTTTTTTAATCATTTTTGACCTCCTGTAAATCTTTTTTAATAAAAAATGTTCCTATTTCATGCCCATCAAGAATATCATAAAGTATTTTAACATCATCGCCTGATGCAATAATTGTATCAATACCACGATCTGTTGCATACCGTGCTGCGCCAATTTTTGTAATCATACCACCGGTTCCAAGTCCGGAACAAGATGTTCCTGCACTTTCCATGATCTTTCGATCAATCGTTTCAACGGTTTTTAATAAAACGGCATCTTCCTTTTCATTGGGATTTGCATCGTAAAGACCCTCAACATCCGAAAGAATCACAAGGAGTTCTGCTTCTACAATATCGGCCGTCATAGCTGATAAAATATCATTATCACCAAAACATTCCTCTTGAATTTCATCTGTAGCAATACAATCATTTTCATTAACAATGGGAATTATTTTTCGATTTTTAAGTGCTCTGAATGTATTAATAGCATTATAGCGTTTAATTGAATGTTTAAAAACATCTTTAGTTAACAAAATCTGACCGATATTTTGATGATATTCATCAAAAAACTTATGATAAATTTCCATCAAAAGCCCTTGCCCTACCGATGCAGTTGCCTGTTTTCCTTCAAGAGTTGTCGGCCGTTCGGTAAGCCCCAAACGATTCATGCCACAACCAATGGCGCCGGATGAAACCAGTACCATTTTTTTACCACTGTTTTCAAGATCTGTTAAAACCATCGCCAGCTGATCCAGCTTTTTTAAATTTAAAGTACCATTTTTATGGGTTACAGATGTTGTCCCCATTTTTATCACAATGGTTTCAGCCTCTTTAATCATTTGTCGCATTCTAATCGGTGCCTCCACTAGCGTTTTGTCCTTTTAAAAGCAGTTGGGGCATAATTTGCCCCACCTTTGTATATCATACCAAAATTTATCCAAAAGATCAACTGCACCCTGTCGTTGTACCGCAATCCATACAAACTTTACACGTTCCATTACGTACCATCCGGTCACTTCCACATTGACTGCATACCTCACCGTACAAGGTTTCACCCTCAAGATCATGCTTAATATGAACCGTTTCAGATGGTTCCGGCACAATATTTTCCGCATCCGCACGCGCCATCGGATTTTTAGGTTTCACCTGACATTTGGAATAATCGCCACACTCAATATCAATAACTTTTGAAATTAAATCTGAAATCGACGATGCATATTTAATGTAAGGATGTCGTGCCACAAATCCTGCAGGCTCATACTTCTGACCTCTCAACATTATGGATATTTTTTCCGGTGGAATATTATACTGAAGCATATTAGAAATTGATTTAGAAAGTGATGCCAAGAGCCCTTTAACGACCGTACCATCTTTATCTGTCGAAACAAAAATTTCGGCAATATGTCCATCATCATAAAAACCAATGGTAATATAAAGCTCAATATCACCAATCTTAGCCGCATGGGTACGACTACTTCTCATCCCTGCTGGTTTACGTCTGTTCGGCACGCGTTTATTACAATCTTTAGCAATGTCCATCAATTCTGAATAACTACAATCTGCCAATCGCTTATTATCTTCTTCGGCCATGCCGGAGTTTAATGGCTGTGATGCCTTACAACCGTCACGATAGACCGCAATGGCTTTTGCGCCTGTTTTATAAGCAAGCAAATGGATCCGTTTCAATTCATCGATCTCGGCTTCATGGGGTAAATTAACTGTTTTAGAAACAGATCCGCTAATCATTGGTGTAACAGCTGAAACCATCAAAACATGCCCCTCTGGACGAATAATATTTGCCGTATCAAACACCGGAATATGTTCCTTTTTAATATAAGGTGCTCCAACCAAACTATCGTGGCGTAAATAACCTTTTTCATCTTTATCTAAAATATAACCTAAAATATCACTGATTGCTTTGGCATCATACCCCAGATTTTCAAGGGCAATTTCCATGACCGGGTTCACCATTTCCATGGAACCGCCACCCACTAATTTTTTGAAAACTACGTGATTATAGAACGGTTCAATTGACGTTGCGCCACAGTCCATTGCAAATGAAATCGTTCCCGTTGGTGCAATAACACTTACCTGTGCATTTCTGTAACCGTATAGTTCACCGTATTCCACCGCATCATTCCAGGCATCTTTAACCCGACTGCTAATATTTGAAAAACCCATACTTTCAAGCATTTCATGATCGATCTTCATCGGTTCATAGGTCATTTCTTCATAATCATCCGTCATTGTTCCTGCTACACGACTATGGTTTCTGATTACACGTTCCATATATGGACGATTAATATCATATTTTGCAAAAGCACCTACTTTACACGCCATCATTGCCGATACGTAGTAAGAGTGCCCTGTCATAATACCAGAAAGTGCTGCAACTAAGGTCCGTGCTTCATCTGAATCGTAAGGATAGCCCAATGCAAGAATTAAAGATGCCGTATTAGCAAGACCTAAACCTGTAGTTCTGAACAAGTAACTTCTTCTTGCCACATCTTTTGTTGGAAATTGTCCCCAATAAATAGAGGCTTCAAGCGCCAACTGAATCAAACCCGCAAGATGTGAAAAAAGTTCAATATTTATTTTGTTGCTTTCCGGATCAAAGAAACGGAACACATTAATTGATGCCAAATTACATGCTGTATCATTTAAGAAAGCATATTCTGAACAAGGATTTGTTGCATTAATACGGTTTTCTTTATTCGTAACATCTCCATCTTCACCCCCTGGGCAAGTGTGCCAAGCATTGAACAAATCATCAAATTGAAGGCCTGGATCTGCACAAGCCCAAGACGCAGCATTAATTTTCTGCCACAATTCTTTGACTGAAACTTCACGATCTACTGCAGAATCCACGCGTCCTTTAAGTAATATTTTATGATCCGGTTCATTTTCAAGGTTTAAAACAGCATCCATAAATTCTTTATTTAAACGTACTGAATTATTGGAATTTTGACCTGCAACCGTCCGATAAGCTTCGCCATCCATAGAAATATCATAACCCATTTTACCAAGAGCACGGACTTTATCTTCTTCTTTAACTTTCCAGTCAATAAAAGATTCAACCTCCGGATGATCCACATCCACAATAACCATTTTTGCCGCACGTCGTGTGGTACCACCAGATTTAATTGCTCCGGCGTTACGATCAAGCCCTTGTAAAAAGCTCATCATTCCCGAAGATTGTCCTCCGCTGGATAAGCGTTCATTTATTCCCCGAAGTGCTGAAAAATTGGTACCGACACCGGAACCGCCTTTAAAAAGTTTCGTTTCACTTACATAGTGCTCTGAGATTGAATGATGACCCAATAACTGATCTTCGATAGATAAAATGAAACATGCACTGGATTGCGTTCTCGAATAACGATCCTCAGATTCAACCACTTTACCTGCTTTTTCATCATAATAATACAGATCATCCTTGTCGCCACTGATACCATAACTCCGTTTTAGCCCCGTATTAAACCATTGGGGTGAGTTTGGTGCCCACATTTGTTTTAGCAATCCGTAGACCATCTCATCATAAAAAATCTGCCATTGCTCATTCGTTTCAATAATGCCTTCATCTTTAAGAGCATCTGCCCAAAATCCAACCATCCGGTCAGAAACTTCACGCATACTGTGTTCATAACCTAGTCCATTTGGTATTCCCCTGCGTCTAAAATATTTACTGGCAATAATATTACAAGCATTCTGCGAATAATCTACCGGAAATTCCAAATCTTTCATATCAAGAATTGTTTCGCCTGTTTGGTAATTTGTCAGAAGAACGTCAACGTTCTGCCATTGAAAAAGATCAAAAACCGTTAAATCTCCGTCTTCCAATTCTTTCGTAAAATGTCTTTTAAATAAATCTTTTAGTTCTTTCAATATTAAACTCCTTGTTTGCATTGCATTTACTACAACACTATATGTATTACAATTTGATTATTATAACATATAATGACACACAAAACATGCCATTTTTTATGATTACATTTACAAGTTTTAGATAAAAAATTTAGATAGTTTTATAAAAAATGATCGGCAATTTTGCCGATCATTTTTATGATTTTCTTATTTTCTTATGTATACCTATTTTTTATCAGTCATCTTAACCTTTTGTCCGATTTTACTTTCAGTTCCGGCAATAATACGTTTAATATTTGTACGATGTTGAAATACACTTGAAATACAGAGGAGCAATGCAAAAATAAATTCCGGAATATTATTCATTTGATAAAGACACAGAACAACAATAGGCAAAGCAGTCATTCCGACAATGGAAGTAAGTGACACCATTTTAAAAATAGCCAAAACAATCAATCCAATAGCAATCGCAATCAATGCTACTTTCCAATCAAAGAAAACAAACAATCCAATGGATGTTGCTGTGCCTTTTCCACCTCTGAATCCAAGACAAACAGGCCAGTTATGTCCAATAATGACAGCTAAACCTCCTGCAACCACCCAGGCTTCTGAAAAACCCATCATTCTTGCGGCTACAATGACAAATGAACCTTTCAGGGCATCCAAAAGAAATACCGGAGCTGCGTATTTAAGCCCCATAGTACGCAGTACATTGGTTGTTCCTGCATTTCCGCTACCATAATTCCTAACATCTTCACCTTTAACAGCTTTAACCATAATATAGGCAAAGTCAAGATTTCCAATAAAGTAAGCTACAACGACTAAAATAATTCCATAAAGTATATTCATTTTTTAGTTCCTCCATCTTGTGTTATTCTCTTACACGCTCGATCAAAACCATGAGTTTATCAATTATTTTATCATAATTTTCTTTTTTATGGGGTACCAGACAGTGAGTGCAATTTTTTATACCCTTTTCAGTATATACAAAACCACCGCCACAATCACGTCCCAGAGCATATAAAGGACAATAACAAAACAGACAATTAAACTCATTTTCATTTTTTACGGAGTGACACGGAAAATATTCACATTCCTTATTTTGAATAAATTTAAACTTTTCTGTTTTTAACTTTGCCTCAAATTTCTTTTCCATCGCTACACCGCATTCATACCCTCTGCAATGGCTTTAATATTTAAATCAACAAATTTTGGTTTAACATTATTGTGCAAGATCGTATTCCAATCAATATTCTGAAGACCCATAGCTTTGATAATAGCACCCATCAAAACAACATTTGTAACTCTAGCATTCCCCATTTTTTCAGCAATTTCTGATGCGTTCATCACTTGAACATCTGCTTTTGCTTTTAATGTTTCCAAAATCCCATTTGGATAAGTAGTTGCACCGATCACAACCGGTAGTGGCCAAATTTCTGTATCATTTACAATGATTTTGCCTGTTGGTTTCAGATATTCTATGTACCGAAGGGCTTCCATTTTTTCAAAAGCTACAATAACATCGGCCGTTCCTGCTTCAATAACCGGTGACTGAACATCTTCACCATAACGCACCTGGGAAGATACCGAACCTCCACGCTGGCTCATTCCGTGGATTTCACTCATCTTAACATCATAACCCGCTTCCATTAAACCGAGTGTTAAAAGTTTAGCGGCTGTGATAGTTCCCTGACCACCAACACCGACCAATAAAATATTTTTTGTTGTCATTCTACTCTTCCCCCTCTACATAAATAGCATGAACCGGGCAGATCTGTAAGCAAATTTCACAACCCAGACATGATTCTTCCAAAATACCCGATTTTTTGGGTACTATTGAATTAAACGCAAGAGCTGGACAACCGGATTTCAGGCATTTTTTACAGCCCACACAAATATCAGTATTAACTTTGCAATGTTTCTTAAAGGCTTTTGGGAATTCGGTCTTATCCGCTTCAGAAAAGCGTTTCAAGGCACATGGCCACCGCGTAATAATTACAGATGCTTCATCGTTTGAAAGACCCCATTCTAATGCATCGTTGGTTTCTTTTAAATTATTTGGATTAATCGTACGAACATTTTTAACCCCCAATGCTTTAACAATCGTTTCGATATCTAAAATAGGTGATGCATTCCCTTTTAAGTCAAATCCACTTCCCGGATTTTCTTGATGACCGGTCATCCCGGTAATACGATTATCTAAAATAATGGTTAATACATTACTTTTATTGTAAGTAACATCCATTAGACTCGTCATCCCGGAATGGAAGAATGTAGAATCACCAATGATAGAAACCACTTTAGTATCTTCATTTTTGATCTTCATCGCTTTGGCCACACCATGGCCTCCACTAATACTGGCACCCATACAAATCATGGCATCTGTTGCATTATATGGTGGGGTTAATCCCAAAGAATAACAACCAATATCACTAAAAATCATCAAATCTTTTCTTCGTCCCAATTCATAAAAAATACCACGATGCGGACATCCTGCACAGAATGCCGGTGGACGTCCGACGACTTTATCAGAATCAGTAACCAATGATTGATGGTTTTCACCAAAAATAGCCTGACGAATTCGATCAGAAGTAAGTTCACCCATCGATGGTAATACATCTTTACCGATACATTCAATGCCTGCGGCTCTAATTGCATTTTCCATGATTGGATCATTTTCTTCAAAAATATACAATTTTTTTACTTTTCCAGCAAATGTTTCAATCATTTTCATGGGCAACGGATAACTAAAACCAATTTTCAAATAAGAAGCGGTATCACCAAAAACTTCTTTAGCATAACGGAACGCAATTCCTGAACCAATCACACCAATTTCTTTGTTATTATCTTCAATATAATTCCACTTTGAATTTTCAGTATATGTTTCTAACCGCTTAAAATTATCGGCTAATTTCACCTGCATAATTTTTGCATATGCCGGCAACGGACAATATTTTTGAATATTTTTAACATAAGCTTTATCCGCCACTTCTACACGATCAACACATTCAACGATCGACTTGGAATGACAGACACGGGTAGTCATCCGATAAAGAACCGGACAATCATATTCTTCGCTGACTGCATAAGCATCTTTAAGCATATCTTTCGATTCTTGGCTGTCCGATGGTTCAAACATCGGTACTTTAGCATGACGAGCATAGTTTCGGTTATCCTGTTCATTTTGAGATGAATGCATTCCCGGTTCATCGGCGGAAACAATGACAGCACCTCCGTTTACACCCAAATAAGCAAAAGTAAACAGCGGATCCGCTGCAACATTTACCCCAACATGTTTCATGGCACACAGCGTACGAATACCCGCAATAGATGCACCTGCAGCTGATTCAACCGCTACCTTTTCATTAGGTGCCCATTCAGATACAACCTCTTCATATTGTGCCAAATTTTCTAGAATTTCTGTACTTGGTGTTCCGGGGTATGCCGCCGCAAACTTCACACCCGCCTCCCATGCACCTCTAGCAATAGCCTCATTTCCGGTTAGTAATTTCTTCATATTCTCTCCTTTCCTGTACAACCCTTGTATACAGAAAAATAATTTTCACTATTTTGTATTATTATACACCAAAAAATAATTTTTTCAAAGGAATCCGTCGTCTCTTTTTGTTCTTTATAATAGACAAGCGTCCTATTTACCGAACCCATCAGGATTATTTTGATGCCATTTCCATGCGGTTTCAATAATATAATCCAGTGACGAATTTTCGGGTTTCCAGTGAAGTGCTTTCTGTGCTTTTTCTGAACTAGCAATTAAAATACCCGGATCACCCGAACGTCGCCCCTGGATTTCAACGGTAAAATCTTTACCGGTAACTGCTTTTACACGATCAATTACTTCAAAAACTGAAAATCCATTCCCATTTCCTAAATTATAAACATCACTGGTTTCCGTTTTAATCAGATCTTCCATTCCCAGTACATGGGCTTCTGCAATATCCATAACGTGAATATAATCACGGATACAACTACCATCCGAAGTATCGTAATCATCCCCAAAGACAAATATTTTATCTCGAATGCCCTGAGCTGTTTTAAGAATCAAAGGAATTAAATGAGTTTCCGGTGTGTGATCTTCACCAATTTCACCACTCGGATGTGCACCAGAAGCATTAAAATAACGAAAAATTTTATAATGAATACCATAGGCTACTTCCATCCAATGCAACATTTTTTCAACAGCCAGTTTTGTTTCACCATAAGTATTTGTTGGACATTTAGGGGTTTCTTCATCAATTGGCAACCGTTCCGGCTCACCATAAGTGGCCGCTGTCGATGAAAAAATAAAATGTTTAATCTCATTATTGACCATTGAACGCAGTAAGCAAAGTGTACCATAAACATTATTATCATAATATTCAATGGGTTTTTCCATACTTTCACCCACCAGTGAATTAGCACAAAAATGCATGACGCATCCTACTTCATGTCTCAAAAATAGCCGTTCTAAAATGGCAATATCCCTAATATCCCCTACTTCCAAAACGGCGTCCTTCGGCACAGAAGACTGATGTCCTGTCGACAAGTTATCTAAAACAACTACTTCATAACCTTTATCTAAAAGGGTGCGCACCACATGTGAACCAATATAGCCCGCACCACCACAAACTAATACTTTCATTTTTTCCGCTTCTCCTTTAATAATAACGCATAAAATCTTCGTTTTTTTCGGATCTTAAAAATTCAACCGATTGATTGAATAATTGATTCTTAAGCATTTCTTCTAAAAGGTTAACCACCATTTTTTCGGTTCCGAAATGGCCGGCATCAATCACCCATAAATTATTTTCATCTGCTCGCTGGGCATCATGGTATTTAAGATCACCGGTAATATAAACATCTGCTTTTTTTACTTTCGCTAAACCCATAAATTCAGCACCACTTCCGGTACAAAGAGCCACTTTTCTGATCTTTTCCGGCGGATTTCCCGCTGCACGAATATGCTCAAGCTGAAGTGTATTTTTAATCTTTTCAATGAGCCCTTCAGGTGATACAGCTTCTTTAAGTAAACCGATTTTACCCGATCCATTTTTATTTAAAAGCGCACCGTTTTCAAGGGGATAAACATCATAAGCCATTTCTTCATACGGATGCACCGCTTTCAGTTTTTGGATGATGGTTTTCATCATTTTATCATTAATAATGGTTTCAATTCGATCTTCTTCTACTTTAGTCATTTCACCCTTTTTCCCAATAAAAGGTGTTGTTCCATCAAGGGGTTTAAATGTTCCTTCCCCCACCGTTCGGTAAGTGCAATGGCTATAATTTCCGATAAATCCTGCTCCGTTTTCTCCTAAAACCCGAATGATTTTATCCGTGTAATCTGTTGGAACATAAACTACAATTTTATAAAGTTTTGCTTCGTCTGAGGGTTCAAGGGGTAAACGTTCATCGATTTCAAGTTTTTTAGCAATATAATCATTCAGTCCTAATTCTGCTTTGTCCAAATTTGTATGAGCTGCATAAAGAGCGATATCATTTTTAATCAACATTGCCACCAAATGTCCCTTTTGTTCATCTGTACAAATTGATTTAAGCCCATTAAAAATAAACGGATGATGCGAAATAATCAAATCCGCTTTTTTCTCAATAGCTTCCAATACCACTGTTTCGGTTACATCCAATGTCAATAAAATCCGGTTCACCTGTTTTTTATAAGATCCAATTTGAAGACCCACATTATCCCAGGATTCCGCTAGATTTTTAGGGGCTACCATTTCAATCATCTGGATGATCTCACTACATTTAACCGCCATCTTTTACCTCCAATAGTGCTGTAATCGTCGCTGTACTTTTTAAGTATTGTTCTTTTGCCATTTTTGTTTCTTTATCTCGGGTATTTGCAATAATTTTATATTCAAGTTCTAATTGTCGATCAATCAAATCGGATAATAAAGGGTGCTTCTTTTTTGCAGCTTCAAAACCAATACGATAATCCAAAGGATTTGTAATGGTCATTTCTCCCTTTTCAACCACAATAATTTCGTAAATACGCCGTTCTTCCTTTGCTAAATCTTCATTCACAATAAAAAAGCCGTGAGTTTCCAGATATTTCCGCAAAATTTCTGCATTATTCATAGGTTGTAAAATTAACCGATGAGCTGATTTTGCCACTTTCAGTTCAGCCTCAAGTAAATCTCTGATCAAATATCCACCCATTCCGGCAATAACAATAGTTCCGGCTTCTCCCGGTAAAAGCACCGATAATCCGGAACCCAGACGCGTCTCAATCGATGCGTCAAAGCCGGATTCCTGTACTGCTTTTTTAGCTTTTTCTAAGGGTTTTGAATTAATATCCGCCGCAATCGCTTTTAAAATCTTCCGTTGTTCCATTAAAAAAACCGGCAAATATCCGTGATCTGTTCCTATATCAGCCATGATTTCATTTTCTAAAACATGATTTGCAATGGCCTGTAAACGTGGTGTTATCATTTTAGGTTAAATAATCCTTTAATTTTTTACTTCTGCTGGGATGTCTCAATTTACGTAATGCTTTTGCCTCAATTTGGCGAATTCTTTCTCGCGTTACATTAAATTCTTTCCCCACTTCTTCAAGGGTCCGTGCTCGACCATCATCAAGACCAAAACGCAGACGTAGTACCTTTTCTTCACGTTCGGTCAGCGTATTGAGTACCTCTATTAATTGTTCTTTAAGAAGGGCGTATGAAGCTGCTTCTGCCGGTGCCGGCGCATCATCATCCGGGATAAAATCTCCTAAATGGCTATCTTCTTCCTCACCGATCGGTGTTTCAAGTGAAACCGGATCCTGAGCAATTTTCTGAATTTCTCGAACTTTTTCTTCCGAAAAACCCATTTCCTTACCAATTTCAGCTGGTGTAGGTTCGCGTCCCATTTCCTGTAAGAGTTGTCTTGAAACACGAATTAATTTGTTAATGGTTTCAACCATATGTACTGGAATACGGATAGTTCTCGCTTGATCGGCAATGGCTCTGGTAATGGCTTGACGTATCCACCAAGTAGCGTAAGTACTAAATTTAAATCCTTTGGTGTAGTCAAATTTTTCAACCGCTTTAATTAAACCCAGATTTCCTTCCTGAATTAAATCAAGAAAAGACATTCCACGGCCTACATAACGTTTTGCAATGCTGACAACCAAACGTAAATTTGCTTCAGCTAGTTCTTTTTTCGCCTCATCATCGCCTGCTTCCATCCGTTTTGCAATAGACATTTCTTCAGCCGCAGTTAACAATGGTACCTTTCCAATTTCTTTAAGATAAAGACGAACGGGATCATTCACACTAACATTATCACTCAAATCAACTTCTTTGATAGGTACTTCTGTTATTTCAATTTCTTCAAGCACCACAGGGTCTAACTCAACATCTAAATCGACGGTATCCATTTCCATGCTTTGAAAAGATAATTCAATACCTTCTTTTTGTAAAATATTGTAAATTGTATCAATTTCTTCGGGGTCAATATCTACTTTTTCAAGAACTTCTTCAAAATCTGAATTGTTTAAAACACCTTTTTCTTTTCCTCGTTTAATCAGAATCTGAACTTCCGGCATGCCTTCTAATTCTGCAATTAGCTCTGCATCTTCCGGTAGTTCAACTATTTCCGATACAAGTTCATTCTTCTTTACATCAGCCATATGTATCCTCCTAATTGACATTCATTTTTTTCTTCATCGCCGCCATTTTATCCATTAAAATCGCTGCTTCTTCTACATCATCGGTCTTGCTAATTTTATTTTTAAGCTGTTCCATCTCATTAAGATGATAAAAATGCTTGATGGTTTTAATACTTTCATTCATTTTATTTTGATCAATTTCTTGTTCATCCATCAAAATTGCCGAAACCGGTTTTATTTTCTCGACATCTTCAAAATAATTCATCAATGCCGATGGCGTAATCGGTTCGTTTTTATTTAAAAGCGTTGTCACCAACTCAAAAAGCTCCCTAAAAAAACCAGGACTAAAATATTCTGAAGTCAACATCCCCGTAGTAAAATACTCCGGGGAAAGAATTCCTTTTTTAAGATAGATAATCTGAGCTTCTTCATAAGCTTTTGGCATTTTTTGCCAATAATCTACCTGCTCGCCCACTTCATTTTGTGTCAGTTCCTGGGGCTTTTTACGATAAACTTCCCGTCTGATCACTCGTATATCAATACCTGTTTCTCTTGCTAGCCTTTTACTATAAAGATCAACCTCTACTTCATCCGGAAGTTTCCGTAAAACAGAAATAGCTTGATTGATATATTTAATGCGCCCATCTGTTTGTTTAATATCAAATCGTTTTTTAAGAATATCCATTTCATATTCTACAATCGTAATGGCATCATTGACTTTTTTTTCAAAAGCCTCCCGCCCATTTTGTCGAATAAATGAATCCGGATCATCCTCTACGGGTAATCTTAATATCTTAACATTTATTGCTGTGTTTTTCAAGATAATAATTGCTTTTTGCGTAGCACTTTCTCCAGCCGCATCCCCATCAAAACAAAGTACCACTTCACTTACATAACGTCCAAGAAGTGCCGCATGATAAGCCGTAAATGCTGTACCAAGAGCCGCTACCGTATTTCGTATGCCCTGTTCATAAAGTGCAATCACATCCATATACCCTTCCACAATAAGTATCTGTCCGTTAATAATATTACTTTTAGCATGGTTCATATTAAAAAGTTCTGTTCCTTTTGAAAAAACCATTGTCTCCGGTGAATTTAAGTATTTGGGACCATTGTCCTCATCACTGATTCGTCTTCCACCAAAACCAATAATACGACCGGTTGCATTGAGAATCGGAAACATGATCCGATTTCTAAAACGATCATAAAGTCGACCTTTTTCACTTGCCATCACAAGACCGGAATCAAGCATTTCTTGATTTGTATACCCTTTTTGTGTCAAAAAATTAAGCGCATCATTCCAGCTATCTGGCGATAATCCAAGACCGTAAGCCTTAATCGTTGCCGATGTAATGCCCCGCCGGTTTAAATAATAAAGTCCAGTTTTATTCTTTTTAAGACATAAGTAGTAATAATTTGCCAGTTCACGGTGAAGTTCATAAAGACGTTCTTTCTGACGATAACGTTTATTGTCTTCTTCACTGTTACCTTGTTCCGGTAACATAATATTTGATCGACGCGCTAAAAATTGAAGAGCTTCCATAAACGGAAGGTTTTCAATAGCCATAATAAATCCGATAACATTGCCCCCAACACCACATCCAAAGCAATGATAAAGCTGTTTTTCCCGGGACACCGAAAATGACGGTGTCCGTTCATTATGAAACGGGCATTTTCCTTTATACGAATTACCCGTCTTTTTTAAAGTCACATATTCAGAAATCACGTCAACAATATCACTGGCATCAAGCACTTGCTGTATAACCTCTTCACCATAACGAGGTGCCATATTTTCACCACATTTCTTGTTGATTTTATAAAAATTTAAAAAGATGTTATACTAATAGTATTCTTTTTTTAATTCAACTCTCCTTTAAAATAAATAAATAAATAAATTTGATTAAGCCCCTATTAAGATAAGGAACAGACCCAAAATATTCTCGGTGTCCGCATACCAACGCCAGTTAACAGAGAGCCAATATAAAAACCTTCAAAATGATGTGCAATACATTGCATTTTGAAGGTTTTTATTATTTTCGATAACGATCTTGTATTTCTAAAATATCATTTCTAATTTGTGAAAAAAGAGCATCCAGTGAGTTAAACTTAATTTCACCACGCATTTTTATTTTAAACGTTAACGTCATCAACTCCCCGTAAATATCTTGATCAAAATCATAAATATAGGTTTCAATCGCATAAGGATGTTTTTCAAAAGTTGGATTAAACCCAAGATTTGTCAATCCATCGTATACTTGACCGTTAATAACTACTTTTGTATAATAAACTCCTGGATTCGGCAAGATTACTTTATCTTTCATCTTAAGATTAGCAGTTGGAATTTCAAACGTATGACCTAGCCCTTTTCCTTTAACGATCGTTCCGGTAATACTGTAATCCCGTCCTAAAAGCGGTACCACCTCATCCACTTTTCCGGTACTGATCAATTCCCTTATTAACGTACTGCTAATGGATTGATCATTTATAATACATGGTGGGATAACGGTCAAATCGAAACCATAACGCTTCCCATATTCTTTTAGCATAGTAATATTACCTTCACCTTTATAACCAAAGGAATAATTGAAGCCAACAACAATATGTTTAACGTTGTATTTCTGTAAAAGATAATCCCTCACAAATTCTTCCGGTGAATATTTCATTAAAGCTTCACTGAAAGGATTAAGAAAAATATGATCAATTCCCATATCTTTCATCATTCGAACTTTAACGGCATTGGTTGTAATCAACCACGGTGTATAAGATGGAAAAATAAAACGTAACGGATGTTCCGAGAAAGTCATAACCCCACTTTTACAATTTTCTTTTTCTGCTATTTCAATCGCTTTTCTGATGAGTTTCCGATGTCCCAGGTGAACTCCATCAAAAAAACCAAGGGCCAATACAATTGGCTCATTTTTATATTCTTCTTTATTCATTGCTCACCTTAAAATAATTTTACTGGTTGTACATAGGAATCTTTTTCTAAACAAAAGCGACCAATTCCCATAAATTCGCCAGAATCATACAGCCTCAGAATTTCTTCATGTTCAAAATCGCTGTAATTTTCAATTGCATTCCATTGATATAATTTGTTCCCAGTTCTTAAAAACCGACTTCCTTGATCATTGCTCGAAACACTTCTAAAATGTTCAAGAGCCGATTCGGGCGACATAATGACATTATCAATACGCTCCACCGCCATCAGATCATTTATCTCGGATAAACGCAAAGCATACTCAATTCTAAAATCACCGACACGCAAGCGTTTCAAATTACCCATACACGCAGATGTGCTTAATGTTTTGCCAATATCACGGCACAAAGATCGGATATACGTACCCTTAGAGCATTCAACCACAAAACGTGCCCGATTTGGAAGATGCGTTGTTTCGATCGCATTGAGTTGTTTTATAAAAATCGAACGTGCCGGAATATCAATGGTTTCTCCTGCACGTGCATACTGGTATAATTTTTTACCATTCACTTTAAGTGCCGAATAAATAGGCGGTACCTGCATCGTCTCCCCTTTGAAACGACTTAATGCGTTCAGAAAGGCTTGATCTGTAAAATCCGCTTTTTTTTCTTCTGTTACTTGACCTGTGATATCACAAGTATCCGTTTCTTTGCCAAAAATAATTTCAGCTTCGTAAACTTTATCTAAATCGCTCAAATATTGAACCATTTTTGTTGCTTTACCAATACAAAGAACCAGAACACCTTCAGCATTTGGATCCAATGTACCGGTATGCCCTATTTTCTTTGTCTTTAATATTTGTCGTACCTTATAGACCACATCATGTGATGTCAAGCCTTTTTCTTTGTACACATTTAAATAACCGCTCAGTTCAGCCATTACCTATTTCCCTCTGATTTTCAATTAGTTGGATTAATTTTTCTTTTAGTTTTTCTCTGTCACCGCCATATGTGAAACCTGCCGCACGCATATGCCCACCACCATCATATTCGTTAGCCAATATTGATACATCAATATTAAACGGACTTTTTGAACGCAATGATACACGATAAATACCATTCTCAACTTCTTTAAGTGTAGCCGAAAGCTGAACACCGATGGTATTCATCCCAATATTAGCAATATCATCCGTAATATTGAGCGAACCGCCGTATTCAGAGATAATATCATATGAAAGCTCGACCCAAGCTAAGGTATTATTTTCATAAAGACGCAAAGATTCAATCGCTTTACCATAGAGTTTCATTTGAGCATAGCTTTTTTCACTATGAAGCCGTTTGGACAACACCGCAAAATTAGACTTTAATTTATACAGTTCACTCAAAATCACATGACTGTCTGATGTCACGTTTGAAAACTGAAAACTGCCGGTATCTGTTGAAATCCCAGTAAAAACAGCTTCTACCATTTCATTATCCAATGATACATCAAGTGCTGTTAAAATACGAAAAACAAGCTCCGCAGTAGCGGATGTAATTTCAATGAAATTATAATCACCAAAAGCATTGTTGCTTTTATGATGATCAATCACCATAACGTTCTTTGTCTGAACCATAGGTTCCGGACGATGAGAATAATCAAGTGTTGAGCAGTCTAACAAAGCAATCACATCATAGCTGTTTTTTAATCTTTCATTAAAAAAATTAATTTCGTTAAAAAACTGTAATTTATCTTCTACCGGCGTTTCAATATAGTAATCGACATCTTTACCTAAACTTTTTAGACCTTTACCAAATGCAATAGCAGATCCAATAGCATCACCATCGGGCTTATTGTGGGCAAGAATTAAAAAGCTTTGACTTTCCTTGATACAATCAAGAATCTTCACAGGTACTTTCTTCATCTTTTTCGACCTTTCCTTTATCTTTTTTCAAACCGGCCAAAATACTGTCAATATGCATACCATATTCCACAGAATCATCCAATTCAAAAGTAAGCGCCGGTATCGAATGAACTTTGAGAACTTTACCTAGATTCGATCGTAAAAAACCTTTGGCATTATCCAAAAGTCCCAGAATCTCTTCTTTTTCTTCTGTCGTTCCAAAAATACTAACATAAATTGTTGCTGTTTTTAGATCTGTCGTCGCTTTAACACTGGTAATACTGAGTGTGTTGCGATTCAAGCGGCTATCTTTCATTTTCTGCTGAATAATCAGACTTAATTCCCGTTGGATCTGTCCATTTATTTTTTCAATTCGATGTGCTGCCATAATAAACCTCTTTAAGCGTTAAAAGTGGGACTCACACCCACTTTTAACTATTTTATATTTCATTTATTTAAGTTCGCGTGCAACAGCTTCCATGATGAACGTTTCAATTACATCGCCAACTTTTATATCATTATATTTTTCAATCCCGATACCGCATTCAAATCCAGTTGCCACTTCTTTAACATCATCTTTAAAACGTCTTAAAGAAGCAATACCACCTTCAAAAACAACAATACCATCACGTATAATGCGTACTTCATCATTACGTGCAATTTTACCATCCGTCACATAAGAGCCCGCAATCGCACTGCCATTCGGAATTTTAAAGACTTCGCGAACTTCGGCATTTCCAGTTACTTTTTCTTTGAATTCAGGTGCTAACATACCTTCCATCGCTTTTCGAACATCTTCAATGGCATCATAAATAACGCGGTACAAACGCATATCCACTTCTTCCGCATCCGCTGCGGCAATAGCATTTTTATCCGGACGCACATTAAAACCAATAATAATCGCATTGGATGTAGCAGCTAACATAACATCTGTTTCATTCACCGCACCTACTGCACCATGGATCACATTAATTCTGACATCGGAGGTATTCAGTTTTTCAAGTGATTGTTTAATCGCCTCAATTGAGCCTTGAACATCCGCTTTAATAATGATATTAACATCCTGAATCTGACCATCTTGAATTTTACTGAATAAATCATCCAAAGAAATTTTAGAACGTGCCTGTCGAGCACCTTTTTCCATTTCTTTACGTTTTTCAGCTAATTGACGCGCTTCTTTTTCATTTTCAAGAACGATAAAATCATCGCCCGCTTCAGGAATATCCGACAAACCTGAAATTTCAACCGGTTTAGATGGACCGGCTTTTTTTATACGCTTGCCTTTATCGTCAATCATTGTACGTACTTTACCATAAGTTGTTCCTGAAATAATGGAATCCCCCACATGTAAAGTCCCTTGCTGAACGAGTAAGCTGGCTGTTGCGCCTTTACCCTTTTTGACCTGTGCTTCAATAACACTTCCACGTGCCGCACGTTTAGGATCGGCTTTAAGCTCGCCCATTTCTGCAACGATCAAAACCATTTCCAAAAGATTTTCTATATTTAAACCTTTTTTGGCTGAAACCGGCACTGCGATAACATCGCCGCCCCATTCTTCAACCACCAGATTATGTTCGGTTAATTCTTGTTTAACACGTTCCGGATTTGCACCGTCTTTATCAATCTTATTAATCGCTACAATAATCGGAACACCTGCCGCTTTTGCATGATTAATCGCTTCAACGGTTTGTGGCATCACGCCATCATCTGCCGCAACGACTAAAATGGCAATATCTGTAATCTGTGCGCCACGTGAGCGCATAGCCGTAAACGCCTCATGCCCCGGAGTATCGATAAAGGTAATGGTTTCCCCTTTGATATTCACGCTATAAGCCCCAATATGCTGGGTAATTCCGCCAGCTTCACCCGCCGTAACATTTGCTTTACGAATCTGATCCAAAAGAGATGTTTTACCGTGGTCAACATGACCCATAACTGTTACAACTGGTGGACGCTTAATTTCATTTCCGGTCGCTTCATCGTCATATTCTTCTAAAATCTTTGTGACGACATCTTCCATTTTAATGATTTCCACATCAAAGCCCAATTCTGAGGCGACAATTTCAGCCGTTTCAAAATCAATTTGCTGATTAATGGTTGCCATAGTGCCTGCCATCATCAGAATTTTAATAATTTCGGTTGCACCAACATCTAAAATTTCAGCAAGTTCGCCGACTGTCGACATTTCAGGAACTTGGAAAACCTGATTCTTCATTTTTTCGGTTTTCTTGTCATCCTTCAACTTCTTGTAAACGCTACGAGCTGTTTTACCTTTTTTACTATGATCTCTTACTCTGCCTTGGGGCGCATTCCCGCCGGCCTTCTTTTTATTCTTCCAATCCGGCTTACCGTTATTCGGTGTTGCAGGTTTTGCAGTACCGGTTTTTGCTGCTGGTTTTGCAGTTGTAGGTTTACTGTTTCCCGTTTTAGCCGTTCCTGGTTTTGCGGTTACAGCTTTAGCATTAGCCGGTTTTGCGTGTCCAACAGGTTTTTTCTGCCCTGAAGATTTTGCTCCACCCGTTGATTTTTCAGTTACTGGTGTTTTGGTTGATTGTTTCTTATCGTTCTTCTCTTTTGCTGTATCTACAGGTTTTGTCATTTTTTTCTCCGGTTTTTTATCTTCTTTCACCGGCGCTTTTTTTTCAACTTGAGGTGTTCCTCCGGTAACGTTACTTTTATTAAATTCTTTTCTAAAAGACGTCACCTGTAATTCAGTTAACGCACTCATATGGTTTTTTACGGGAATATTATGTTTGTTTAAGATTTCTACAAATTCCTTGCTCGGAATTTCGTATTCATTTGCTAATTGGTATACTCTTAATTTTGACATATAATTCCTCCCTTCAATTTTAAGTTATTTGTTCATAGATCTCTCCATCGCTGTTTCATAACAGCTGCTCTTTTATATTTTTTCGTACTTCCTCAACAGTTTCTCTGTCGATTTGACGTTTAAAAGCTCTTTCAAGGACATTTTTTGTGAGAAAAGTTTCAATACATTTTGGATCACGACAAATATAAGCGCCCCGTCCATTGGCTTTCCCCGTTTTGTCATAAAACAGTTCATTCTCTTTGTTGCAAACAATACGCACTAAATCACGTTTTTCTATTTTAGAATGACAAACCACACAGGTTCGAAGTGGCATTTTTTTCATTACTTTCTCCTCTGCGTAAATATACTTTACATTATAACATAAATAAGACTAAATTTTTCTTTATTCTTCCAAAGCCTTATCAAGATTATCAGTCATCACAAGGTCATCTAGAATATCATCAAGTTCATCATTATCGAGTTCCTGTTCGATCTCATCAAAATTAATATTGAGAACATCGTCCAGATCATTTTCCAATTCATCTAAGATACTGTCAGAATCACTTTCACGATTATATTCAGACTCAAAATTTGGTTGAGCCGCTATAATTGTCTCATAATCCTTTTTGCTTTTGATATCTATTTTCCAAGAAACCAGTTTAGCCGCAAGGCGCACATTTTGACCCTCTTTACCGATAGCAAGTGATAATTGAAAATCTTCTACCACTGCAATCGCTGTTTTTTCAACTTTATTCGGAATAATTTTATATACTTTTGCCGGACTTAGCGCATTCGCTAAATATTCGTGTACATCATCACTGTATTTGATAATATCAATCTTTTCACCATTCAGTTCATTGATAATATTTTGAACACGAACACCCTTTTGTCCCACGCAAGATCCCACCGGATCAATACTCGGATCATTCGCTTTTACTGCAATTTTTGTTCTGGAACCGGCCTCTCTCGAAATAGAGATAATATCAACAATACCGTCATAAATTTCAGGCACTTCAGTTTCAAAAAGACGTTTCACCAAACCCGGATGCGTTCTTGATACACTCACTTGAGGACCTTTAGTCGTTTTTCTTACCATCAGCATATAAACTTTTAAGCGCTGACCAACTTTGTAAACTTCACCCGGTGCCTGTTCCGAAGGCATCATAATTGCCTCATTATTGCCAACGTCAACGTAAACCATCCCCCGCTCAACACGTTTGACAATACCCGTTATAATTTCATCTTGACGTTCCAAATATTCGTTGTAAATTAAATTACGCTCAGCCTCTTTAATCCGTTGTACAATTAACTGTTTTGCATTTTGTGCTGCAATACGTCCAAAATCTCTGGGTGCAACTTCTTTTCGATAAACATCGCCCACTTCAAAAGTAGGATCAAACTTCCGTACTTCTTCAAGGGATATTTCTAGCTGAGGATTTTCGACCGTTTCCACAACAGCTTGGGTTGCATAAACCGTTATTTCACCATTTTCATGATTAATACGAACATCAACATCTTGAATATTTCCATAATTTTTTTTATATGCCGAAGCAATAGAAACTTCAATTGCTTCAATCAGCTCTTCTTTATCAATATTTTTTTCTACTTCTAAAGCATCAAGCGCTCTCATAAATTCTGCATTCATAATCTTCTGCCTTTCTAAAATTCGATTTCCGGAGAAACTTTAGAAATCCCACGCATTTCAAATTCTTTTAATTCATCATTATCAAGCTGCAACGTCAAATTTTCGCCGGTATAGGCCTTTAAAATACCCGATAACTGTTTTGAGCCATCGATCGGCGCATAAAAACTAAGAACAATTCGCTTATCCATTTGTTTAAGAAAATCTCTTTCTTTTTTCAAAGGTCGATCAATTCCCGGTGACGAAACTTCAAGAAAATAACTTTGCTCAATGGGATCTTTTTCATCCAAAAACGGGCTAAGACAGCGACTAACCACTTCACAGTCTTCAATACTTATTCCTTCCGGACGATCAATATATACCGTTAAAAACCAATCTGCTCCGGCTTTTTCAAAGGTTACATCTGCACATTCGTAACCTTTTTCTAAAACAACCGGAGCAATTAATGCTTCTAACATTGCTTCTTTAGATTGTTTTTTCATCAACTCTCCCTCTACTCTTTTCTTGTGTTATGTCTTCAATAATTACTTCTGAAAACACACAAGAGTGGGTTTCCCCACTCTTGTGAAATAACTATTCATTTTCACATTCAAAAAAACTAAACAGCCAAGATCTCTTCTTCTTTTTCTTTGAGAACCTTGTCGATGTTTTTAATCTCATCGTCCGTCAATTTTTGAATCTCTTTTTCACCCTGATGCATTTCATCTTCACTGATCAAGCCTTCTTTTTCGCTATCCTTCAGATCCTGCACCGATTTACGTCTGATATTTCGCATAGCCACTTTACACTCTTCGCCATACTTTTTCGTCAGTTTTACTAAATCTTTGCGTCGTTCTTCTGTCAGTTGCGGTACTATTAAGCGGATCACTTTACCATCATTCGAAGGATTAAATCCTAAATCAGATACTAAAATTGCCTTTTCAATGGCCGAAATCGTTGTCGTATCATAAGGTTGAATTGTAATCATCCGAGCTTCCGGTATATTGATATTTGCCATTTGGTTAATGCCGGTTGGTGTCCCATAATAGTCAATCATTATTTTATCAAGAATATGCGGATTTGCACGTCCTGCACGCAAACCTGCCAGACTTTCATTCAAATTATTTAATGCCTTCTGCATTTTATCCATTGCTGTATTTTTAATTTCATTTAACATGGTTAAGCCTCCTCAATCATTGTTCCTATCTTTTCACCGCAAATTGCCTTTAAAATATTGTCCGGATTATCAAGTCCAAATACAAGGATCGGAATATGATTATCCATACAAAGTGTAATCGCCGTTGAATCCATTACTTTTAGACCTTGGTTGATGACATCAATATAAGACAAACGTTCATATCTCTTTGCCTTCGGATTTTTTTCCGGATCGGAATCATAAACGGCATCAATACTTTTTGCCAGTAAAATCATTTCTGCATCAATTTCAGCTGCACGTAACGCAGCTGTTGTATCTGTTGTAAAGAATGGATTTCCTGTACCCGCCGCAAAAATAACTACTCGTTTTTTCTCAAGATGTCTCACTGCTTTACGGCGAATATACGGCTCTGCCACTTCTTTCATCTCAATCGCAGTCTGTACCCGCACCGGTACACCCATCTGTTCTAAAACATCTTGTAACGCAAGGGCATTAATGACCGTTGAAAGCATCCCCATATAATCAGCCGTTGATTTATCCATTCCTTCGCCAAAACGTCCACGCCAAAAGTTACCACCACCAACAACAATGGCAATTTCAACATTTTGTTCAAATACTTCCTTGATGGATTCACTGATTTTTTGCACAGTCGGTGGATCAATACCAAAGCCAACGTCACCGGATAAGGCTTCGCCACTCAATTTAATGATAATTCTTTTATATTTAATATCCATTATAATCCCCCTTTTGTTTATAGTTTGATTATACCTTAATATGCTTGCTTTTTCAAGCATTCTCTCTCACTAAAGCACTTCCTATAACTGTAAAAAAAGAACACTCTCGTGCCCTCCTCTAAAATAGCTCAATTAAATAGTCTCTTCGTGAAACCTAAAGTTCGCATAATACTTTAAAAGTATACCCTATTTGATTGAATTCGTCAATCATTATTTAGTATAAATTGAAAATTTATTTCACTCTTCCATAGATATAACC
>JAVXTS010000015.1:0-39668 GCA_036642535.1 Eubacterium sp.
CATTTAACAATTACCTATAGGTTAATTATAACATAAAATAAGAGAAGGATACCAGTATTATGGTGAAAAAAGCGATATCATTGTACAAAAACACAATGAACAGGCTTTTTTATGTTTGATGATCCATTGAATTAAACGTGAAAAGGTTTATAATGATAGACATAGATATGAAATCGAAAAATTAGCGGAGGTTTAGAGATGTCAACATTTAAAACAAATGATGGTGTGGAATTGTACTATGAAGTAAAGGGTGAAGGAAAACCGATTTTAATGATACCGGGTTGGACGTGTACAACCAATTTTTTTCAAAAAAACAGTGATGAATTGGCCAAAAAATGTCAGGTTATTTTGATGGATTTTAGAGGACATGGTGAATCAGAAAAAGTCATGCATAGCCATCGGGTATCCCGTTATGCAATGGATGTAAAAAATCTTCTGGATCATTTACAAGTTGAAGATACAACTGTATTAGGATGGTCAATGGGAGCTTCTATTTTGTGGAGTTATATTGAACTTTTTGGAAAACATCGTATCAGCAAATTAGTATGTGTTGATCAAGCACCATTACAATATACTGGACCGGATTGGGTTTGGGGTCAAAATGGTTGCTACGATGTTGAAATGTTTATTCGTACATGTTATGATATTAAGTATGCACCAAGAGAAAGCGCAGAAGGGCTGGCAATGGCATGTCTGCATCATACACCTTCACCTGAAGAAGTGAAATTTATTGCGGATGAAATTTCTAAATGTCCACCTTATGTACGGATTGAAGTGATGCGGGATCATACTAATTTAGATTGGCGAGATCTATTGCCGTGTATTGATATGCCGACACTTGTTTGTGTTGCGCGTCAAAGTAATGTGTTTGATTGGCATGGAAGTGCTTATGTGGGTGAAGTTATTCCGGGTGCAAAAACTGAATTTTTCGAAAATTCCGGACATATGCTTTTCTGGGAAGAACCGGAAAAATTTAATAAAACAGTACTTGACTTTGTATTAGCATAAAATTTTTAAATAACATGGAATAATTTCCATGTTATTTTACTTTAAAATGGGAATAAATAGAAAGAGAGTGTGTATAATGAAATTTGTAATTGCACCGGATTCGTTTAAAGGATCATTGACGGCAGAACAGGTATGTGATAATGTTGAAAAAGTAGCAAAAATAAATTTTCCAGATGCGGAAGTAATTAAATTACCTATATCTGATGGGGGTGAAGGTCTTGTCAACAGTCTTCTAAAAGCGCAGGGAGGTGAACGGATCGAAAAAAAAGTTCAGGATCCTCTGGGAAGAAGGATAAATGCGTTTTATGGTATTTTAAAAAACAAAACGGCTATTATTGAGATGGCAGCAGCGTCGGGATTACCACTTATTCGTAAAGAAGAACAAAATCCGATGAAAACATCGACCTTTGGGACCGGTCAGTTGATGGTAGATGCTTTAAAACATGGCTGTACAAAAATTATTTTAGGAATTGGTGGCAGTGCAACTGTAGATGGTGGAATGGGTGCAGCAGCGGCATTGGGTGTTCGATTTTTGGATCAATTTGGAAATGAAGTTCCTTTATGCGGGGAAGGTTTAGAACAAGTGGATCGAATTGATATTGAAAATGTTCCAGAGTCCTTTTTAAAAGCAACGATTACGATTGCCTGTGATGTAGATAATCCACTGTGCGGAGAAGTAGGGTCAGCAGCTGTTTACGGGCCTCAAAAAGGTGCAAATGCAGTGATGATAAAAAATTTGGATTCAGGTTTAAACCATCTTGGTGAAGTGATCTATAAAGAAACAGGAAAAGTTTTAAATTATCTTTCAGGTATTGGTGCCGCAGGTGGTTTTGGGTTACCGTGGATGGCCTTTTTTAACACCAACTTAAAACCGGGACTTGAAATTGTCTTGGATGTGATTGATTTTGATCAAAAAATAAAAAATGCAGATTTGATTATTACTGGGGAGGGACGAACCGATGAACAAAGTGCCATGGGTAAAGTTGTATCCGGAATATCAAAACGCGGAAAAATTCAGGGCATTCCGGTTGTTGCTATTTCAGGTGCTTTGGAATCGGGTTATGAGTCACTTTATGAGGATGGCTTAACTGCTGCTTTTTCGGCCTGTACCAATACGAGAGCGTTAGACTGGCAGATCGAACATGCCGAAGCATCATTATCTCGTACGGCACAGAATCTTTTTAGATTAGTAAAAGGATTGAAAAAAGAATAAACAGGAGCGTTAAATGCTGGGTTCTAAAGTTGCACAAAAAATTGCAGATGAAGTGATGAGTGGTCTTGGATATAATATTAATGTCATGAATGAACAGGCGATAATTATTGGGAGTGGTATTAAAGCACGCATTGGAACGTTTCATGAAACAGCCATGCAATCTATTAAAAATTGTAAAACTTATGAAGTAACAGAAAAAGATGCGGAGAGACTTCAGGGTGTAAAAGCAGGAATCAATATGCCAATTGTTGGAAAAGATGGAAAAGTCCTAGGAGCAGTGGGCATTACTGGAAAACCTAATGAGGTTCGTAATATTGGTAAACTGGTAAAAATGGCAGCAGAGCTCATTATTGAACAAGAAGAATCCATGAATCAGTTTTATAAGCATCGTAACGATAAAGAACTTTTCGTTTCAACATTGCTTAGTGAAAACGTTGGAATGTCCGAAGAAGAAGTTAATCATTGGGGTCAGCGTATGGAATACGATATGCAAATTCCGAGAGTAGCGTGTATTGTTGATTTTAATCAAAATTTAGAGGAAGAAAAAGTGCGCTCTACTCTTGAAAAATATATTGACGATATAAAACGTTCCAAAAAGCATTCAAAGCAAGATATTTCAGTCAATATGGCGGGTGGCTATATCCTTGTTTTTAAAAAATTAGATGCTACTGAACCATGGAATATTGAAAAAACTTTAAATGCCTATTTTCAGAGCATTTTAGAAGCGATGGATTCAAAGATTACAAAGAATAGCCATCTTTATGTAGGACTTTACCATCAGGGAATTAAGGGTTATAGAGAATCTTATGATGATGCCGTTCTTCTTTTTAAAAGCATCTTTTTTAAAAAAACAAAAGGGGTCATTTTTAGTCATCGAAACCTCATTCATGGTATATATCAGAAATTAGGAAATGAAAACTGTGAAAATATTTTGCAACCTTATATTGATAAAATAAAAGTAACGTTTGGAAAAGGTACAGAAGATGCAATATTAACGATGGAAAAACTTTTGGAAAATGGTTTTCAATATGAAAAAGCAGCAAAAGAATTATACTTACATAAAAATACGGTTATTTTTAGAAAGAAAAAAATGGATGAATGTCTTGGTTTAGATCCTAAAAATAATAGTGATGATTTGTTGTTAATGAAATTAATTATTTATGATAATCTTAAATAGGAATTTTGTTTATATTAAAAAGGAATTATAACCTAAAAATGGTTATAATTCTTTTTTAATATAAAATTGACGAATTGCATGAAAAAAGTTATAATTAAAACGACACGAATGTCGTTTTGGGGGTATTTATGGAAACTTTAAAAGCTGAAATGAAAAGAAATTATATATTGGATAAAGCACGTGATGTTTTTATAAAAAAAGGTTTTGCAAAAGTGACAATGAAAGATATTGTTGAGGCTTGTCAGATTAGCCGCGGTGGTTTGTATCGTTACTTTGGATCGACAAAAGAGGTTTTTCTTGCTTTATTTCAAAGAGATGCTGTTGTAGAATTTGAGAAAATGGAAATTTCTATTTGTAAAGATTTGTCAGCACGTAAAATTTTAATGTCTTATTTGGAAAAGCAAAAAGAAGAAGTGTCAGGAACTTGTCTTTCTATGGCAAATGCAACTTATGAATTTTTTTTAGAAAACCCTGATGATAGGGTTATTTTTCAATGGCAATTTGATGGTTGCTCAGAGATGATACGTGAAATTTTAGAATACGGTCAGGAAAAAGGAGAGTTTGAAATCGAGGATCTGGCAGCTTTTGCAAGGCATGTTGCCCTTTTTTTAAATAGTATGCATTTATCAGCGCCCATATTAAATTTTCCTCAACCTAGAATTGAAGAACAGTTTAAAATGATTTTAAATACGATTCTATAATTTTAGTTGATCAAAAATTCAAATCCCAATTACGCATTTCTTCATTTTTAAAATTAATCTGGCCCTGTAATGCATCTTTGAGTTCTTTCATTAATCGAAATTTATCTTGATTAAGTGTGCCGGATAAATTAATATAATTTGAAATATGATTTGAACGAAAAATACTGCCATCGCTATCTAGATTTTCGATGAGTAGTAAAGTTTCTCGAGCAATTTCTAAAGGATTCAACATTTCAAAAATACCGTTTTTCACATCTGCAATCATGGGGGCTTGTCCTTCAAGACGAAATGTCAGTAACCCGATATAGTCGGGCTTCATGGCAGAGAGTGCTTCGGCAGTTTTGAGGGCATGTTCTTCCCAAGTTGCTTTGCCACCAAGACCTGAAATAGCTGTGACGGAAAGTGTAATACCGGCGGTTTTGACCATTTGACCGGCGTGGATAATTTCAGTGGCATTTTCACCCTTATGAACAAAAGTAAGAACGGTGTCACTTCCGGATTCAAGGCCGATATAAATCATTTTTAAACCAAGTTTACGAAGCAAAGCAAGTTCATCAGGTGTTTTGAGAAGAATACTCTTGGGTGAACCATAACTGGTGACACGTTCACACTCTGGGAAAATATCACGGATAGTTTCAAGAATGGTTACAAGATCAGAAGCTCGTCGTATTAAAGCATCACCATCGGCTAAAAAAATACGGGAAACTGAACCATAAGCTCTTTTGGCAGTGTATAAATCAGCAATAACGTCTTTTAGAGGACGAATATGAAAAATTTTTTCTTTATACATATCGCAGAAACGACATTGATTGTGACTGCATCCCACTGTTGCCTGAATAATTAAACTATAAGCTTCACTGGGAGGTCTAAAAATTCGACCAATATATTGCATGTTTAAAGCTCCTTTGCAGAGTAAGTATTTGTAATAAATAGATTATATCATAATTTTAAAAAAATACAAAAAGTGTAAAAATTTCACAAAAATTTATGTATTTCATGTATAATATAATGCGAGGTGGATATGGTTAACAATGGATTAAAAAGAGAATTTTTGCTGTTGTTTTTGCTTTTGTGTATTGGTGTTACGAGTGTTAATGTAGCAGATGGTTATTTTATAAAAGTATATAATATGGAAGGTGCAGAGAAAACAAACGAAATTGTCATTCGTAATAATCGAGAAGATTTTGGGATTGATTCTGAAATGGAAATATTTTTTATGGAATACTTTACGCTTTGGTTTGATGCAGTATCGGAACTTAAAGAAAAAGATATCAGTATTTTTTTTGATAAGTCCGATCAAAGCGGAGAGATAAGCAGTATAATTGATCAAAATGTTTTATCTTTTTTGATCGCAATGCGACAATATCAGGATAATGATCTACGGATAAATGATTATATCTGCGGAGTGACATATCAATCGCTGGAAATACTTGAAAATGGAGATATAAAGGTTGCTTTGAAAGAAGATAATCATTGTCGATTTGCATTTACGCCGAATATTGATTCAATCAGTACGGGGATTACACATGTCTTTGTGATACGAAAAACAGAGGATGGCTACTCGATTGTTTATCATGAGAAAGAGGAGGATAGTTATCTTTTATTTTCACCAGAGTGGGATAAGCAAATGCAGAAAAAAAGTGATTTTAAGCAGGTTGAAGTAGATTTATTATCGATGAAAGAAAGTTTTTTGAAACAGGCAAAAATTGATTTAGCACAGCTGAAAATAAAAAAAGAAATAATGCAACCAGTCGTTGAAAAAAAGATCCAAAATCTTAAACCTTATAAGCCGGAACAAGCTGTTGATTACGCAATGCGGTGGATTGATCCTACTGAAGTTATCCGCAATGATCAGTGGGAAAGTTATGACCGTTATGATGGAAACTGTAATAATTTTATTTCTCAATGCTTGAATGCCGGAGAAATTCCCATGGATTTTATCGGAAACTGGCAGTGGAAATATTTTGGAGATGATGTTGATAATGGAGAATGGCCAGTAGGACGTTCCAGTTCATGGACTGGTGTAGAAGAATTTTATGAGTATGCCAAGAATAATAAGAATAAAGGCCTTTTGGCAGATACTGATGCCAATCCTTCCTCTGGAGAACCTGGAGATATTCTTCAATACGGTATTAATGATGATTGGAAACACTCGGTCATTATTGTAAATGTGATTAAAGATGAGAATGGAAAAACGGTTGATTATCTGATTAATTCAAATACTACCGATCGTATTAATTATCCGGCAAGTGCTTATGCTTATCCTAATCAACGGCTTATTAAGATTTTAGGTTATGGGATTTAATTAAAAAACCGCAGTGATTTTTTAGGCCTAACTTTTGGGGGTAGGTACAATCATTGCGGTTTTTTAAATTGAACAGTTATTTTATGATATCTTCATTGATTAAATAAAAATTTTTAGTCGCTCGTTGTTCATCAGCTTTTTTTTGAAATTCGGTAACCGCAGACACAGCTTTTTTAGGAGGCATCAGCGTACCGGCGCCACCAATACAACCACCGGGACAGGCCATACCTTCCAATAAATAACCATTGCGTTTACCTGCTTTGGCAAGGGTTAACATTTTAATACAACTTTTTAAATCTTCGGCACGATCAATTTTTACGTCAACCTCGGGATAAAGATCTTTGACAGTGGTGGCAATGGCATTAGCGACACCTCCGGCGACGGAATAACCACGTCCGGCAGCTGTTGCATCGTCAAAAGAATCATCAGAATCCAGATCACCGAATTCGATACCTTTAGCCACAAACATTCCCATCAATTCTTCAAAAGTAATGACGAAATCAACATCACTTCGAACAGAACGGCGGGAAGCTTCCAATTTTTTAGCAGGACAAGGTCCGATGAAAACAATACGTGCGTTGGGATGCTCTTTTTTAATCATTCGAGCGGTGGCAACCATGGGTGTTAATTCACCGGAAATGCACTGGGCAATTTCCGGAAATCGGGATTTTGCCATGACGGACCAAGAAGGACAACAAGATGTACCGATAAAAGGGTCATCTCCGTTAATGACTTTATTAACGTAATGATTGGCTTCTTCAATTGCGCCTAAATCTGCGCCGAGGGCTACTTCGATAACATCTGAAAATCCAAGTAATTTAATGGCTTTTTTTATTTTATCCGGTGTTGCCAAAGGCCCAAATTGACCGACAAAAGCAGGTGCAATTTCAGCAATCACGTTTCCACCTTCTTTAATGGCGTGTATGAGTTGGAAAATCTGTGTTTTATCAACAATGGCGCCAAAAGGACAATTCACAAGGCACATACCACAAGATACACATTTATCATAATTAATCTTAGCTCGGCCAAATTCATCGCTTTCGATGGCATCTACACCACAAGCGGTGGCACAGGGACGGTCATATTTAACGATAGCTTCATAAGGACAAGCTTCTTTACATCGACCACATCGAACACATTTTTCTTTGTCAATGACTGATTTTCCGTTCACCATTGATACCGCCTTAACGGGGCAAACAGAGACACAAGGATGCGCTAAGCAACCTCTGCAGTTATTGGTGACCATAAATGATTTGGTTTCACAGGCAGAACAAGCAAAAGGAATAACATTGATGAGTGGAGGATCATAAACTTTTTCGGCAATGGCACTCTCCTCAACGCCTCTGGAGATTGGTGATGGTCGGTCGACAGGGTAAAGAGGCAAACCAATAGCAAGTCGTAGACGCTCACCGATAATCGCCCTTTCTTTGAAAACACTATCCCGATAATTAGCAATTTCTCCGGGAATAATTTCGAATGGTATTTCTTCGATTCGTCTAGAATAGTCGCTGTCTTCGTAAGCCATTTTTGCAATAGCGGCGAAAACTTGACGACGAATTTTGGTGACAGGTGTATAGATGCCTCTCATTTAAAATCACTTCTTTCTTAAAATTATTTTGTCATTTCAAGAATTTGTGCCATGACCGTTTCGGTTTTTGCGTTTTCAATCACATGACCACCAACGCAAACGATGGGTGATTGAAGGCCATGTTTGGCTTCACCGATACATTTAACGGTGTCAATAACAATTCCTCGAGTGAGCTCGAGAATATCTTTAACATCATTAAGGCTTTCAATGGATTCGATAATATCCATAGCACCTTTCATAACGCACTCCGTGCAGACACAAACTTCTATTTTTAAATCTTCCATAAAATGATATTCCTCCCCTTAAATTCTCGATTATTTTTATTAATTTTTAAAACTATGGATTGGTGCAGGAATTTTACCACCACGATTAACAAAAATGGAACAGTCATTTGGATTAACTGCCATAATTGGAGCGGTCCCTAAAAGACCACCAAATTCAGCTGTTTCACCAAGTGTTTTACCATAAACAGGAATTAGACGAACCGCTGTTGTTTTATTATTGATCATACCAATGGCGGCTTCATCAGCGATAATACCGGAAATGGTTGTAGCTGGTGTATCACCTGGAATAGCAATCATATCAAGACCAACCGAACAAACGCAGGTCATTGCCTCTAATTTTTCAATGGTTAAAGCTCCGATTGTAGCGGCTTCAATCATTCCTTCATCTTCACTGACCGGAATAAAAGCGCCACTGAGACCACCGACAGAAGGAGAAGCCATAATCCCACCTTTTTTAACGGCATCATTAAGCATGGCTAATGCAGCAGTTGTGCCATGGGCGCCACAATGTTCAAGCCCCATTTCTTCAAGAATACGTGCAACGCTATCACCAATTTCAGGTGTGGGTGCTAAGGATAAATCAAGAATACCGAAAGGTACATTTAAACGTTTTGCAACGGTTGTCCCTACAAGTTGACCAGCTCTTGTGATTTTAAAAGCTGTTTTTTTGATAATTTCTGCCATTTCATCAAAGGTTGCATCTTGACATTTTTCAAGGGCACGTTTAACAACGCCCGGTCCGCTGACGCCAACATGAAGAACAGCATCAGGTTCGCCGATACCGTGATATGCACCGGCCATAAAAGGATTATCTTCAACTGCATTACAAAAAACGACTAACTTAGCACAACCGATAGAATCGGTATCACGGGTAAGATAAGCGGTTTGTTTGACAATTTCACCCATCATTTTAACGGCGTCCATATTGATTCCGGCTTTGGTAGAACCAAGATTGACAGATGAACAAACACGTTCTGTACGTGCAAGTGCTTCTGGAATTGAGTTAATCAGTGTGAGATCACCCCGGGTAAAACCTTTTGGAACAAGTGCTGAAAAACCACCGATAAAATTAACACCAACTTCGTAAGCGGCCTTATCTAGAATTTCAGCAAAAGCTACATAATCTGTATCACCGGAAGCACCGGCAATTAACGAAATGGGTGTGACAGAAATACGTTTGTTAACAATAGGAAGTCCAAATTCTGTTTCAATTCGATTTCCTTGGGCAACAAGGTGTTCTGCTAAACGTGTAATTTTATCATAAATTTTACGACGACATTTTTCACCGTCAGAGTCAATGCAATCAAGGAGAGAAATACCCATGGTTGTGGTACGAATATCTAAATTTTCCTTGTCGATCATTCTCACGGTTTCAAGTACATCTTTAAATAAAGTCATTGAAGTCTCCCTTAAATTGAATGCATAGCATTAAAAATATCTTCATGCTGAAGGCGAATAGACATTCCGATAGTCTTGCTCAATTCTTCTAATTCTTCTTTTAATTGTGCAAAATCACAGGATAATGTAGAAACATCCACCAACATAATCATAGTGAAAAAATCTTGCATAACTGTTTGGCTGATATCCTCAATATTTGCGCTGTTTTCGGCCAAAATTTTTGAAACATTGTAAATAATTCCGGTACGATCTTTACCAATAACTGTAACTACTGCTCTCATTTATACCTATGCTCCTTAAGATTAAAATTATTTTTATAAATATAGATTACTGTATTATATTAAACCAAAACGATGTTTATAACAAGAGAAAAGTGAGCCTGTAACGGACTTCACTAGATTAAACCGTTAAAAATATTAAAAGAGATTAAAAAGAGTGGAAAAAAGTATATTAATTTTTTAAGATTGGGGGGAAAGTCTTGTGATGAAATGGAGAATTGTGGTATAATGTGGAGAGAATTGGTAGAAAAATAAATAATAGAGTTTATTTTATAACGATAATAAATGATATAAAGAATAATTATCGGGATTCCATGTTTTCTTAAAGAATTGATATGAAAGGTGGGGGTGAAAAGTGGGGAATATGTTCTTTGGTGAATATGAACATAATATCGATGATAAAAGTCGTTTGATTATTCCGTCCAAATTTAGAGAAGCCCTCGGGTCTAGTTTTATGATTACAAAAGGTTTAGACTGTTGCCTTTTTGTCTTTTCAATGGAAGAATGGACAAACTTTGAAAATAAATTAAAATTACTTCCGATTTCAGATAAAGATGCACGTGTCTTTACCCGGTTTTTTTTCGCAGGAGCGGCTGAATGTACCATTGACAAACAAGGGCGAATACCTATTCCGCCAATGCTTAGAAAACATGCCAAACTAGATAAAGAAACCACAATTGTAGGGGTATCTAATCGTCTTGAAATTTGGAATACTGAAAATTGGAAAAATTACAATAATATGGATGCAACTGATATTGCCGATAAAATGGCAGAACTTGGGATATAGAACAAATAGAAAAGAGAGAATAATGACTTTTTCACATACAACTGTGTTACTTGGTGAAACCATCGAAGGTTTAAAATTAAAGCCAAATGGCGTTTATGTTGACGGAACGTTAGGTGGTGGGGGACATTCGGAGCAAATCTGTAAAATCCTTAATTCGGAAGGAATGCTGATCGGTATTGATCAAGATGATTTTGCATTGGACTATGCCACTAAACGACTCGCACCTTATCCGTGTCAGAAGAAATTTGTTAAAAATAATTTTGTACAGTTAAAAGCGATACTTAGTCAATTAGAAGTACTTCGGATTGACGGGATTATTTATGATTTGGGGGTATCATCCTTTCAATTTGATGATGAAACTCGAGGGTTTTCCTATCATCATGATGGTCCTCTTGATATGCGGATGAATGAATCTGCATCACTGACAGCTTATGAAGTTGTGAATCAATACCCACCCGAAAAAATAAAAAAGATTCTTCAGGTTTACGGAGAAGAACGTTTTGCAGGACGCATTGTAAATGCTATTGTGCGATTTAGAGAAGAAAAGCCTTTAAAGACAACGTTAGAACTTAGTGAACTTATTAAAAGTGCTTATCCGGCGAAGGAACGTTTTAAAGAAAAACATCCTGCGCGTAAAAGCTTTCAGGCAATTCGTCTTGAAGTCAATCATGAATTGGATATTTTGGAAGAGGCACTGGAAGCAGGAATAGAATCGCTGAAACCGGGTGGCAGAATGGGTGTTATTACTTTTCATTCGTTAGAAGATCGTATTGTAAAACATTTTTTTAAAAGCAAACAAAATCCTTGTACGTGTCCGCCGGAATTACCATGTGCCTGCGGAAAGAAACCCGAAGTTAAAATCATTACAAGAAAGCCGATTTTACCCTCTGAAGAGGAAATCAAAGAGAATCGACGTTCACGCAGTGCGAAATTAAGAATTGCAGAAAAAATATAAAAATAAAAGATAAGATAATTTAAGAAACAGAGGAATAACAGCATGGAAAATATTCAAAATAGTTGGATTATTTCAGATACGATGGATACAGATTTAGCAGAATCTTCGAAACGACCCACAAGATCTGTAAAAACGATGCGAGCAGCAAGTCGGAGAAGAAAAAAACCAATAAAAAACATACAAAAAACAAACATGGCATCGAGACGAAAACCAAGAAGAAAAACAAAACATCTGACAGGTGTATCTTGTTTTATAATGGCAGCTATTGCTTTTTTTATCGTAGCAACGGGACTTTTATTTCAGCAATTGATTATTACAGAGCTGGATGGTGAAGTAAGAACGATGCAGGTTGCACTTGCCGATCAACAAAAAATAAATGATAGTAAAGAGGGTCAGTTGGTCAGTAATGATGAATTTCAGAATATTGAAGCAACAGCCAGAAGCTATGGAATGGCTGAAGCATCAGCTAATCAATATGTGTTTGAGACAACCATGGACACGCAGAGGGCATCAATTGATCAAAATGAGAGCCAAAGTTGGATTCGATCGATTTTAAAGTAATCGAGGTTATCGATGAGTGTGCCTAAAAATAGCAATAACAGAAGAGTAAAACATGTACGAGAAAGCCGTATTACTTGGGCGTTGATCATATTGAGTTTTTGTTTGGTTTTATTATTTGGAAAACTAATTTATTTACAGGTTTTTGATTCAACCGATCAATATGCAAGACAGGTCGATCAACTGGTAGAAGAGGTTCCACTTAAAGCGTCTCGTGGAAATATCTTTGATCGCAATATGAATGTTCTTGTACAAGATTCTACTGCCAGTGCGATTCATGTTATTCCACTTGAAGTAGAAGATCCTGGAAAATTAGCAGATGAACTCGTTGAAAAGCTAAAACTTGATCGTAATAGCGTCATGGAAAAGATCAATAAAATTGAAGATGATAATGTTGAAATTAAGCGTGGTATGAATAAAAACGATGCAGATGAGATTATTGCAACAGTGCCTGAAGGAATCAGTTATGAAAACAAAACGCTTTATGTCATCCCTGATAAAATAAAAGATGCCCATGCAGCGGCGGAAGTTATTAGTAATAAGCTGAAAATAGAATATGATGTGGCTTATAAAATATTGACACGAAAAGAAAATAGTACAGTATTGATCGAGGGGAAAGTTGATAATCAATTGGCAAAAAAAATTGCAACTGATCAGGAAATTAAAGATAATAAGGGTAATGTAACAGGATCTAACGGTGTAGAAATTATAGAAGATAAACGTCGTTATTATACGAATGGCAACTTTGCATCTTACGTTCTCGGATTCACAGGACAGGATCATAGAGGGCTTCAAGGAATAGAGTCAGTTTATGATGAAAAGCTTAGAGGAGAAGATGGTGTTGTTTATTTTCAAAAGGATGCTAATGGCAATCAAATTCCATCACAAACGCATATCGTAAAACAACCAAAGCAAGGTATAAATTTGGTAACAACCATTGATAGTAATATTCAAATATTAGCTGAAAAAAATTTAACAACAGCGGTTCAGCAATGGAAAGCTAAAAGTGGTACTGCGATAGTAATGGATACTAAAACAGGTGAAGTTGTAGCAATGGCGACAAAGCCAGATTATAATCTTAATGAACCTTATACTATAGGTGAAAGTTATAATAGTACCCATGGAGCAGAACTTTCAGGAAAAACGAAAACCGATCAATTAAATGAAATGTGGAAAAATCCCGCAGCCAGTTTTATCTATGAACCCGGATCAACTTTTAAAGCTATTACAGCAGCATCAGCTCTTGAAGAAGGCGTGGTAACACCAGAAACGACAGTATACTGTAATGGTGCCATTAATGTTAGTGGCGTAACTATAAAATGTACAGGTAACCATGGAACGCAAACTGTTTCTGAAGCGATTGCTAATTCTTGTAACCCCGGTTTGGTACAAATTATTCAAAAATTAGAGCCCAATTTGTTCTATCAATATGTGTATAATTTTGGCCTTGGTAAAAAAACTGGCATTGAATTAACCGGAGAAGAACCCGGTTTGGTGAATCGTATTTTCAATGAAAAGGGTGAAGTAAATGCAGTTGACTATGCTACGTTTTCATTTGGTCAAGGTCTTGCAACCACACCGATTCAAATGATTTCAGCATTAAATGGTGTGGTTAATAATGGTTACTATATGAACCCGACATTGGTCGCTAAAAATAGTGCGCAACAGGAATTTATAAATGGCAAACTCAACAGTCCTAAACAATTAATTTCTAAGGATACTTCGTCTGAAATGCGTAAGATAATGGAGCACGTTGTTACCGAAAGTCCATCTTTGTTGGCTTTGGCGGACGGAGATAGTATTGGTGGAAAAACGGGTACTGCCGAAAAATTTGTAGATGGTGCCTATTCAAATACACTATATGTTACTTCTTTTTTTTGTTATGCTCCGGTGGATGATCCTAAATATTCAATACTTGTCGTATTAGATGAACCGGATCCCAGTGCTTTTGGGGGGACTAGCGCAGCACCTGTAGCGATTGGTCTTATGAAACAAGTTCTTAACTACATGGGCGGTAAAAATGACACAACAACAGAAATTCAGCAAGGAACCGTAACAATACCGGATTTATTGGGTCAAAACAAAGATTTTGCAACAACAATTCTGGATGAAAAGGGTATTAAGTATAAATTTGAAACAAAGGGAGAAGGTAATGAAATTCTCGCCCAGAGTATTCCGGCGAGAAGTGCTTATGATCCGAATACTGAACTTGTATTAGAAGTCGGAACACGGACAGATGTGGCTAATACATCAATGACGGTACCGGATTTAAGTGGTATGTCAATTCAATCGGTTAATGAAATGGTGAGCGGATTAGGACTTAATCTTAAAGTTAACGGATCGGGTTTTGCCACAGAACAATCTCCGGTAGCAGGCACAGTTGTTGAAAAAGGCAGTGAAATCTCAGTGACTTTTAAACAATAAAATAATAAAAGCAATCATTTATGGAAGCAAGAGTTCTCTTGCTTCTTTTTGTCAAATTATAAAATAACATAAAATGATTGGAACATTTACTTTTATTTGTTATAATAAAAAAAGTATGTAAAAAATTGTATGATTACATTGAATAATAAAAAAGGAAGATTATAAAAATGAAAAAAATCTTACTGGATGATTTATTAAAAATAACAAATGGTAAATTGCTTCAAAAGGGAAAAACGAATTACATTGAAAATGCAGTAATTGATAGTCGAAAAATTGGTGAAAATGATTTATTTATACCGATTTGTGGGAAAAAGGTCGATGGACATTGTTATATTGAAGCCGTGGCAAAAAAAGGATGTAACGTTACTTTAACAGAAAAACAAGAAGAAAGTTATCCTGAAAACATGAGCGTCATTTATGTCAATTCCTGTTTAGAAGCAATGAAATCTATTGCCCGTTTTAACCGTGAGCGCTATACAATACCGGTGATTGCGGTGACGGGTAGTAGCGGAAAAACAACAACGAAGGATCTTATTGCTTCGGTTTTATCGCAAAAATATAAAACGATGAAAACTCAGGGAAATTATAATAACGAATATGGTATTCCGCAGACACTTTTTCGCTTAGAACCGGAAGATGATATTGCCGTTATTGAAATGGGGATGGATCATCTCGGTGATATTCGGAAATCGATTGATGAGGTAAAGCCGCATATTGGTGTGATTACAAATATAGGAACCGCCCATATCGAAATTCTTAAAACACAGGATAATATTTTGGCGGCTAAAAAAGAAATGTTTGAAACAATGGGTCGGGAAGATATTGCATTACTCAATGGAGATGATCCTTTTTTGAATAAAATTGATTCCCAAAAAGTTCCTTATCGGGTTGTACAATTGGGCATTTTATCTGAAAATCTTGATTTAAGGGCTGAAAAAGTAAAATCTAATGAATTAGGCGTTTTTTTTGAAGTATGTGGTGTACCATACCATTTTGCATACCCAGGAATGCATAATATTTATAATTGTTTATCTGCTATTTGGTTAGGTTTGTATTATAAAATGACACCTAAAGAGATACAAAGAGGGCTTGATGCCTTTAAACCCAGTGATAATCGAATGGAAATACTTGAAATGGGTGCTTTTAAAATAATCAATGATTCGTATAATGCTAATCCAGATTCGATGAAAGCAGCATTGAATATGCTAGACGATATAGGACAAGGATATAAACGTAAAATTGCAGTGCTGGGTGATATGCTTGAGATGGGAACAGTAGCGAAAAAAAGTCATCTTATCATTGGTGCTTATACAGGCTTGAAGGCAGATATTCTCATTGGAGTAGGTGACATGGCAAAATACTACTTGGAAGGTTCAGGAAACAGAGTACAAAAGTACTTAATGCCGGATGCGGAATCCGCTGAAAAATGCATTCATGCATTACTAGAACCCGGGGATATTATTTTGATTAAAGGATCCAGAGGCATTCATCTTGAACGGGTAGTAGAGAGTATTAAAAAAATAGATATAGATAAGGAAATTTAAGAAAAAATGGATAGTTTTAAGTTATCGATCATCAGTTTATTTATCGCTTTTGGAGTAGTTTGGTTTGTTACACCAAGAATGTTGCCTCTCTTCCATCGTCTTCATTTTGGTCAGGCTATTCGAGAAGAAGGTCCCCAGAGCCACTTAAAAAAAACAGGTACACCAACCATGGGAGGGCTTATTATTCAGGGTGCAGTGCTCGTTGCGGTTGTTATTTTAGGCTTATTTACGCATCAGTTGGATTTTTTTCCAATTTTTGTTATGTTGGCATTTGGAATGATCGGTTTTATTGATGATTATATTAAAGTTTCAAAAAAACATAATCTTGGTTTGCGTGCATGGCAAAAATTAGTATTGCAATTTGTAGTGGCTATCAGTGTGGCAATTTATGCAGCCTATAGTCCAACTATTGGAACAGAACTATTTCTTCCTTTCATAAGAAAAACTGTTGATTTTGGATTTTGGTTCATTCCATTTACATTTTTTGCGGTTGTGTCAGTGACTAACGCAGTCAATTTGACAGATGGGCTAGATGGATTAGCCTCGGGTGTTACAGCAATTGTTCTTATTTTCTTTTTATATTGTGCCTCTGTATTATCTCAAGTAGGATCGGCAATTTTTTCTGGTGCAGTTATCGGTGGATGTCTTGGCTTTTTACGGTATAATTCAAATCCGGCAGATATTTTTATGGGTGATACAGGATCGATGGCACTTGGCGGTGCAGTAGTTGTTTTGGCAATTATGACCCGTATGCAGATTTTCTTACTCATTGCAGGATTACTCTACGTCATTGAAGCCCTGTCGGTTGTGATTCAGGTAGGCTACTTTAAATTAACTCATGGTAAACGCTTTTTTAAAATGGCGCCGATTCATCATCATTTTGAACTTAAAGGTTGGAGTGAAACCCGTGTGGTAACGGTATTTTGGGTGGCAACAGCCATTTTTGTATTAATCGCGTTTTTATGTTTGTAAATTTTAGGAGGATGAAAATAAATTGAGTGAAATAATATTGGTTATTGGAGCAGCACGAAGTGGTGTTGCTGTTTCTAAATTATTATTGGATAATGGTAAAAAGGTAATTTTGACAGATAATCGTCCGGAAGATGTTATATTGGCAGAATTCCCACAGGTGCGTGAAGAAATGGCAGCACTTGAAGCTCGTGGAATTGAACTGATTTTCGGAAGACAGATTAATCCTGAACAAATTAATGATATTGATCGAATTGTTATTAGTCCAGGTGTTCCATTAACTATTCCTATCGTGGCAGAGGCTTATCGAGTGGGGATACCGGTTATCGGAGAAGTAGAACTGGCATATTGTTTGACAAAAACACCTTTTATTGCGATTACAGGAACAAATGGAAAAACAACAACGACTTCCTTGACGGGTGAGATTTTTGCGAATAGTGGTCGCAAAGCATATATCGTTGGAAATATTGGGGATCCTATCAGCCATTATGTACAAGAAGCACAACCGGAAGATGTTTTTGTAACAGAGATCAGCAGTTTTCAGTTACAGACAATCAATCGATTTAGACCAAAAGCGTCTGTAATTCTCAATCTTTCACCAGATCATCTTGATCGCCACGGTACAATGGAAAATTATGTGGCAACAAAGGGCCGCATTTTTGAAAATCAAAAAGCAGATGATTTTGTAGTGCTTAACGCAGATGATCCTTTAGTCTGCGAGTTGGGAAATCAGGCAGTATGCAAAAAATATTATTTCAGTTTCGGAAAAAAGGTTGCTCAAGGAGCTTATGCTTTGGATGGTGGTATATTTATTAATGATAATGAGTCGATTATTCCTATTTGCCGTATTGAAGAAATAGGTATCAAAGGCGTACATAATGTACAAAATGCATTGGCGGCAGTTGTTCTGGCGTATTTTTCAGGAGTGGATATTGAGACAATCGGCAATACATTAAAAACCTTTGGCGGTGTTGAACATCGTCAGGAATTTGTAACCACTAAGGGTGATGTTGATTATATCAATGATTCAAAAGGAACGAATACAAATGCAGCAATTACAGCTCTTAATGCGATGACAAAACCAGTCATTCTTATTGCTGGAGGATATGATAAAAAAGAAAATTACGACGACTTTATGGATGTCATTATAAAAAAAGTCAAACGCCTTGTTCTAGTAGGTGCAACGGCAGACGAAATTGAAAAAACAGCAAAGAATAAAGGTTATTTAAATACAGTAAGAGTGAACGACTATGATGAAGCTGTAAAAGTTGCATCCGGTTGTGCGCTTCCTGGAGATGTTGTTTTATTATCGCCGGCATGTGCCAGTTGGGATATGTTTGATAATTTTGAAATCAGAGGGCAGGTTTTTAAAGATTTAGTAAAACGAATTGAGGAATAATCTATGAAAAAAGGAAAGTTGGACAAACTCTTTGTCATTGCTTTGCTTGTACTTGTCGGAATTGGTATTTTAATGGTTTTTAGTGCGAGTATGTATTCGGAATCGTTAAACTCAGAAGGTAAGGGATATATGCTGTTTTTAAAACAGTTTGGATTTGTCGCATTTGGAATTGGCGTCATGTTTGTCATGAGTAAAGTTGATTATCGAAAATATAATAACTCTAAAATGAGCTTTTGGTTGATGATTATCACTTTTGTTTTGTTAGGGTGTGTTTTGATTCCGGGAATTGGGGTAAAAGTTAACGATGCTAGACGCTGGATTTCTATATTTGGTGTGACAAGTTTTCAACCATCGGAACTGGCTAAAGTTTCGGGAATTCTTTATTTATCTTGTTTATTGGCAAAAAGACCCGATGTTTTTAAAAACCAAAAAGATTTTTTTCTTGAATGCATGATTCCGATTGCGGTTTTATGTGGAATAACGGCCGTTGAACCATCTTTAAGTGCAGCAATGGCAATCGGATTTGGTATGGTTTCAGTGTTATATTTTGGTGGCGTGAAATTAAAAACTTTTATGCCTTATGCGATTGTAGGGGTTGTTGCAATTATTGGCTTTTTCATCATTGAACCTTGGCGTATTGAGCGCTTTAATGTATTTCTAGGGAAGGGAACTGTTGATTATCAGATTTCCCAATCACTTTTAGCGATTGGGACAGGTGGCATTTTTGGACAAGGTTTGGGCAATGGAAAACAAAAACTTCTTTTCTTACCGGAACTTCAAAATGACTTTATTTTTGCAAATATTGGAGAAGAATTTGGATTAATTGGTTGTTTGATTGTTTTAGGATTATTTGCATTTATTATTTGGCGTGGATTTAAAATTGCTAAAGCATCGCCGGACCGTTTTGGTTATTTGTATACGGGCAGTGTGATGTTTTTGCTAGGATTTCAGGTATTTATTAATGTTGGTGTAGCCACTTCGGTTATTCCGGTTACAGGTATGGCACTTCCATTCGTCAGTGCAGGCGGGACATCCGTTATTGTATTATTTGCCATGTTAGGACCAATTTTAAGTCTTTCGAGAGAAGTGGATATTAGCCGAAAGAAAAAAGAAAATAGTGGTGATAAAAAATGAAAATATTAATAGCTGCAGGTGGAACCGGAGGTCATATTTATCCGGGATTAGCCATTGCAGATAAATTAAAAGCTGAAATGCCAGAGGCTGAGATTACTTTTGTTGGATCGCAAGTTGGTATGGAAAAAAATATTATTCCAAAGGAAGGCTATCCCATTGAATATATTCGCGTGCGTGGATTTGAACGTGAACTTTCAATGGAAACATTAGCGGCGATCAAAGGAATTTTTGATGGGTTAAAAGATTCTAAAAAATTGATAGCTTCTTATAAACCGGATTTAGTTATTGGTACAGGCGGATTTACCTGTGGACCACTTCTATTACAAGCTTCTAAAAAAGGAATTCCGACGATGATTCATGAACAAAATGCTTTTCCGGGAAAAACAAATCGTATGTTGGGTAAAAAAGTTGATCGCGTGGCGATTAGTTTTGAAGAAGCGGCCCAGTATTTTCCAAAAGAAAAAGTTTTTTTATCTGGAAATCCTGTACGTACTGTTTATAAAAAGACGGATCGAAAAGCATTAAGAATGAAATTAGGTTTAAAAGAAAATCAGAAAATGGTAGTAATTATGGGTGGTAGCCAGGGTGCAGGTAGTATTAATGATGCAGCGGTCACCTTTATTGCGAAAAATAGGGGTCGCACAGATAGAGTGATTTACCATCTTACAGGAAAAAATCAATACAATAAAGTACTAGAAAACTTAAAGGAAAGTAGTGTAAAATTAGAAAAATATGCGTCGATACATATTTTACCTTATAGTGATGATGTCCATACCTTAATCGGTGCAGGTGATCTAGTTGTTAGTCGTTCAGGAGCAATGTCGGTGGCAGAAATAGCAGCTGTAGGTATTCCGTCAATTTTTGTACCTTATCCTATGGCAGCGGGCAATCATCAAGAATTTAATGCACGTGTGATTACTGATAATGGTGGAGGTGTTTTAATTTATGATGGAGAACTGAAAGGTGCATTGTTAACTGAAACGATCGATCATTTATTGGAAGATCAGAGTAGTTTAGATAAGATGCGTGAGGCAACTCAAAGAATTGCAATTCTCGATGCAGACCAACGAATTTATGCAGAAGTATGTCAATTAATAAAAAAATGGACAAAATTGAATAAAAAGGATGACAAAAACCTGTAAAAGGTGATAAAATGAATAAAAAGCTGCATAGAAATAAAAAATTAAAAAAAAATAAAAGGAAAAGATTATTAAAATATGTTACACTAATAACGGTAGTAGTTTCTATTATATTTGTACTTGCTTTTGTCATGAATCGAGCAATCACTTTGGGTGTTTTTAATATAAAAAATATTGAAGTTATAGGGAATGAAGTGGTAGACAGTGAGGCTATAATAGACAGTTCGGGAATCAATGAAGGCGAAAGCATATTCTGGGTTGATTTAAACAGTGCCCATTATAAAATCAAGGAATTGATTGATGTTGAAAAGCTGGAGATTGCGAAAGTTATGCCGGATAAAATTGTGATTAAAATTCAAGAGGGAACAGTAATCGGAGCGATCAATTTTGATGGGAATGTCAATTATATCGGAAATGATGCTGTTTTAATTGAACGCAGTATTTATTTGAAAAAAACAGATATTCCTATTATTACAGGTTTTACAGAGATTGAGATTGATAAAATAGGACATCCGATAACGGTTAAGCCGGACTGGAAATTTGACACCGTTATGACTATTCTAAATGTTTTTCAAAAAGACGGTAACCTGGCGAAAATTTCGGAAATAGGTACAACGGCAGAGAATACTTATAAAATCATCAGTAAAAATAATGTTGTCTTTGAAATCAAAGATATAGAGAATTTTAATACCTTTTATGATTATATTTGTACTGTACTGTCTCAAAATAAAAATAATATGGATATCAACCTGACAGCAGGTAACAATCCGATTATGAAACCGAGATAAGTGAGGTGAAAACCGTGAAACGAAAAGGAAGCTTAGCTATTGTATTAATTTGTGTTCTTGTGGGAATACTGATTATTCTGCAAATGAAAACTGTTGATCAACTTGGTGGAACGGTTGATTCGGAACGTGCCGGAGATTTGGCAACCGAAGTAAAGGCACTTGATAATAAAAATGCAGAGCTGAATGACCAACTGAATGATTTGGAAAAGCAATTAGCTGATTATGAATCGTCTGCTGCTGGAGCCGATGAAGTTGTCAAAAAAAAACAAGAAGCGCTTGAAAAAGAGCGAATAATGGCAGGTGTTGTCGATGTTACCGGAGAAGGTCTTATGATTACGATTGATGCCGATACCTCAAAAGAATATGATGCGTCTGTGTATACTAAAGGTTCAGATTTATTGTTAGCTCTTGTTAATGAACTAAATGCAGCAGGAGCCGAAGCTATTTCAATCAATGGTGAACGCATTATTAACACTTCAGAAATTAGGCAAGCCGGTTCTTACATTAATATTAACAGAAATAAATACAGCGCTCCTTTTGAAGTGAAAGTCATTGGAAAATCTCAGGATTTATCTGCAGCGATTAAGATGAGAGCTGGTGTTGTCGATATCATGCAATCTAATAAATTCAAAGTAAATATAACCCAGCAAAATTCGGTTGTTATAGCAGCATACAATGGTGTAATTAACTTTAAGTATGCCGTACCTGCAGAGTCGGTCGATCAGAAATGACGGTGAGCAATGAAATGTAATAAAGAAACAGCAGGTAATTTTTTAATGGTTTTTCTTTTTGTAGTTGTCGGTGTTGGAATGGCAATTATTCTCAAACATTTCGGAAGCGTCAATGTTCCTGTTCAACGAACGTTAATTAATGCAAAAACACTTTATGATCAAGAACTTAATGCTGATAATTTAAAGATTAAAAATGCAGAGCTCAATAAAAAAATTGAAATAGACAGTATGCGTCTTCAAGGTTATCAAGAGGCAGAAAGTACGATCAATGATGAAAATTCGGTGATTAGTACAATTGATGAGTATTTTCAGGTTGAACTTGAAAAATACAAAATGGCGAATGCTAGAATCGCTTTAAAAGGTCCGGGAATTGTTATCACATTGTCTGATAGTGATAAAGTGATTGAATCGGGCGAAAATCCCAATAAATATTTGGTTCATAATTCAGATATTTTAGCGATTATCAATGAGCTTAAAGCAGCTGGAGCAGAAGGAATACAAATTAATAAAATTCGCTTGGTTAGTACAAGCAATATTGATTGTGGCGGTGCTGTTATTAATATAGATGATGAGATTTCATCACCACCTTTTGTTATTGAGGCCATTGGTGACCCTGAATCTATGTTTATTTACTTAAATTCTGATGAAAGTGTCATTCAGATGTTGAAATATTGGGAAATAAAGGTTAATATAGAAAAGTCAGATTCTTTATTACTGAATAAAAGTAATAAAGTCTTAATAAATTGAGAAAAGAGGACGGTAATGTTATATCCTTTAATCGGACTACTTCTGGGATTGCTTATTGGTATTGTATTACCTTTTGAGATTCCTTTAGTCTACTCATCTTATCTCTCAATTGCTATCTTGGCCGCATTGAATTCCGTTTTTGGTGGTGTTCAGGCGGATCTGGAAGGTACTTTTGATCAAAAATTATTTATAACTGGTTTTTTTGGTAACACGATCTTAGCGGCATTGCTGACGTATATCGGAGATCGAGTTGGTATTCCGATTTATTATGCGGCGATCTTTTATTTTGGAACAAGTTTATTTTCAAATTTCGCTAAAATAAGACGCTATTATTTTCGTACTAAGAACAAGAAAAAACAGTCTACTATGGTTTCAAAGGTTGAGGATCAAAATAATGTGATACCTGATTCAAAACCTAAAGGAATAAATACATCTCACTCCAAAACAGAAACAGAAATTTTTGACGACGACGAAAACTTTGAAAATATTGAATATTTTGAAACAAGTAATAAATTCGATATCAATGATTCGGACGAAGAAGAAATTTATGAAGATGATGAAGAGTTGGATGAAGAACAAAATGATGATAATAAAACATATTAAGAGTTTCTTACGTGAAATAGAGGAGGAAGAAAAGTGATTGAATTAGATGGTTATAATGATAATTTTGCGAGAATTCGTGTAATTGGTGTTGGTGGCGGTGGTAATAATGCTGTCAACCGCATGATCGAATCTGGATTAAAAGGTGTTGATTTTATTTCGATTAACACAGACAATCAGGCTTTAGCGCTAACTTTAGCTGAAAAACGTCTTCAGATTGGTGAAAAAACAACTGGTGGACTTGGTGCTGGTGGAAATCCAGAAATGGGTCAAAAATCAGCCGAAGAAAGTCGTGATGCGATTGCAGATTTAATCGAAGATACAGATCTTTTGTTTATTACGGCAGGCATGGGGGGGGGTACCGGTTCAGGTGCTGCACCGATTATTGCTAAAACGGCACGCGAAATGGGTATTTTAACGATTGGTGTTGTGACTAAACCTTTTTCTTTTGAAGGTAAAGTTCGTATGCGTAACGCTCAAATTGCCAGCGATTTCTTACAAGATAATGTAGATGCACTTGTTACTATCCCGAATGACCGCTTATTAAGAATGGCAGATAAATCAACATCTTTAAGAGATGCATTTAAACTGGCAGATGATGTTTTATTACAAGGTGTTAAGAGTATTTCTGATTTAATCTCAATGCCGGGTCTTGTAAGTCTTGACTTTGCCGATGTGAAAACAATCATGAAAGATGCCGGTTTGGCACACATGGGTGTTGGTCGTGCTTCCGGTGAAAATCGTGCAGAAGATGCAGCTAAAGAAGCTATTTTAAGTCCTTTATTAGAAACCGAAATTGATGGAGCAACAGGCGTTTTATTAAATATTACTGCAGGCGAAGATTTATCCTTGTTTGAAGTTGACAGAGCTGCAACTATTGCAAGAGAAGCTTCTGATGAAAATGCTAATGTTATTTTTGGAGCAACGATTGACGAAAGTCTCGGTGATGAAATTCAAATCACCGTTATTGCTACTGGTTTCTTACCGGCAGAAGAAGTTGAAGCAAAAAAAAATGCAGCATTAAATAATATTGCAGCTACTTCAGCTGTAGCCGATAAACCTGTCACCAAAACAAATAATGCTGGGGAATTTGCAATTCCGGGATTTTTAAGTAACGAAGATTAAGGGTGTTGAATGAAATGTCCCTTTTGTGATTTTGATGAAAGCAAGGTCGTTGATTCAAGACCGGTTGAAGAAGGTACGATGATTAGAAGACGTCGTGAGTGTGTGAAATGCTCTAAACGTTTTACAACTTATGAACGAGTGGAAAATATTCCACTCATTGTTGTAAAAAAAAGTGGTCAACGTGTTCCTTTTGATAAAAATAAAATATTGAACGGTATTATCAAAGCATGTGAAAAACGCCCAGTTTCGATTGATAAAATTCAAACAATTACCAATGCATTAGAGAAAGATCTCTATCAAGTTGAAGACAAAGAAGTTGAATCAACTTACATTGGAGAACGCGTTATGACAGCTTTGAAAGATCTCGATCAAGTCGCTTATGTTCGATTTGCATCGGTGTATCGTGAATTTAAAGATGTTGAATCTTTTATGGACGAATTGAATCGTTTAATGTCTGAACGTTAAAATTTTAGTGTGAATTAAAAATTTGCACACTGGAGTAATGAATGAAATTTTTTGAAAAGACGATTACGTCTAAAGAAATTTACCATGGGCGTATTCTCGATTTAAAAGTAGACGAAGTTGAACTGCCGGATGGTAACACATCTAGCAGGGAGTTAGTTGACCACAAAAATGGTGTCGCTGTTTTACCGGTGAGGGATAGCCGTATTATTTTTGTACGTCAGTTTAGAAAAGCAATCGAAAAAGTGATTCTTGAAATTCCTGCCGGTTTGATTGAAACCGGCGAATTTCCTAAAGAAGCCGCTATTCGTGAGCTAAAAGAAGAAATAGGTTTAAGACCAACAGATTTGCGCCTTTTAGGAGATATGTTGCCATCACCCGGATTTTGTACGGAAGTGACTACTTTATTCATTGCGTCTCAATTTGTGGTTGAACCCAAAAAACAGGATGATGATGAATTTATTGAAGTTGTTGAAATTCCAATAAGAACGGTAAGGGCACTTTATTTGCACGGAAAGTTTACAGATGCAAAAACGGCATGTGCGCTTGGTCACTTTTTTTCTCATATGTAAATAAAATCGTCAAGGGTGATCCCTTATCATTTGTTCTTTAAGTAAACCTTAATGTACAAAGATAATCGATCACTTTTTCTATTACTTGCTCATGAAAATGATGAGCATTTTTAAGGAGACAATAATGAACGAACATTTTAAATTTTCAGGTCATGATACAGTAGAATTGGCAAAAAAATATGGAACACCTCTTTATGTTATGAGTGAAGATTTTTTACGTAATAATATTAAGCGTCTGCGCAATGCGTTTGAATTGGCAAATGCAGAATATGATATTAATTTTGCCGGAAAAACATTTTTAAATTTAGGCATGTGCCGCATTGTTAAAAATGAAGGTATTTCATTAGATGTTGCTTCAGGCGGTGAACTTTATACAGCAATTAAAAGTGGATTTGATCCGGCAAAGATTTGTTTTCATGGTAGTAACAAATCTTTGGCGGAGCTTAAAATGGCTTTGCAATATAAAGTGGGACGCATTGTAGTCGACAGTGAGTATGAATTGGATAATCTTTATCGATTGTCAGAAGAGAAAGAACAAAAAGTTAAAATATTATTTCGTGTATCTCCGGGAATTGAAGCCCATACCCATGAATTGATTCAAACGGGAAAAAGTGATTCTAAATTTGGATTACCTTTAAGTCAGGCTGAAGCTATTATTATTAAAACAAAAGAAATGAAATATATTGATACCATTGGAATCCATTGTCATATCGGCTCTCAGATTGCAGATGAAAAACCATTTTTATTAGCATCAGAAGTAATGCTTGAGCTTTATAAAACACTGCAAGAAGACGGTGTGGCATTAACAGAATTAAATCTTGGAGGTGGTTTTGGTATCCCTTATCTGAAAGAAGATCCTACTTTCGATGTGACTGCTTATATTCCTAAAATGGTAGGACATATTCGTGATTTATCAAGAGAAAAAAATATTCCGATGCCCAAAATAGTGGTTGAACCGGGGCGTTCAGTGGCAGCACCGGCGGGAATTACCCTTTATACGGTTGGAACAGTTAAAGATATTCCAGGTATCAGAAAATATGTGAGCGTTGATGGTGGTATGGCAGATAATCCACGCCCTGCACTTTACGATGCGGATTATGATGCACTTATCTGTAATCGTGAAAAAACAGAAGAAAATCTAGAGATGGTGCGAGTCAGCGGTAAAGCATGTGAAACAGATACCCTGATTAAATCAATTGCATTAGCAGAACCAAAACCCGGAGATATTCTAGCTGTTTTACATACGGGTGCATACAATTATTCGATGGCAAGTAATTATAATCGACTGAGAAAACCGGCAGTTGTTCTTTTAAAAGGGAATGCCTCTGCAATTTTAGTTGAAAGAGAAACCTATGAAGATCTCATTAAAAAAGATTGCATTCCACCATGGTTAGAAGGTTAAGGAAATGTTGAATTTATCAAATCTTTTTTCATCCCAATATTGGATTAATATGTTACTTAGTTTGCCGGGAATTTTACTAGCTATTTCTTTTCATGAAATGGCTCATGGTTATGCAGCTGATGCAATGGGTGATCCGACGCCAAAGTTAGCCGGACGTTTGACGGTGAATCCGCTTAAACATATTGATCCAATCGGTTTTATCTCAATGATGGTGTTTCGTTTTGGTTGGGCTAAACCGGTACCGGTGAATCCGAATAATTTTAAAAATCGGAAAAAAGGGATGATTGTTGTAGCTTTGTCGGGGTGCTTGACGAATTTGCTGCTAGGTTTTCTTTCGTTGATTGTGATTTATATTGTGGTGCCTTTTGCAAATGTAACATTGGTAACTATTCTACAATATATTTATATGTATAATATCTTTTTTGCTATTTTTAATCTCATCCCGATTCCTCCTTTAGACGGATCTCAGGTTTTGGGTGAATTTTTATCACCGAAAGCGTATATGAAATATCATGATTTTTCACGTTATGGCATGTTTATATTATTACTATTAATGATCACAGGAGTATTTGGAATGATTATCAATCCAATTTTCAATGGAGTTGATACGTTGTTTAAACTTATTTTAAATCCTATATTTTCGATGTTTTGGAGATGAAATGAGTTATGCTGTTAGCTTAAAGAAATTTGAAGGTCCTTTGGATTTGTTGATCCATTTAATACAAAAAAATAAAATTGATATTTATGATATTCCGATTGCAGAAATTACCGAAGAGTATCTAAAGCATATTACAACGTGGCGTGATTTGGATATGGAAGTGGCCAGTGAATTTGTAGTAATGGCGGCTAGGCTTTTGGAAATTAAATCTGGGATGCTTTTGCCAAGGGTAAAAACTGAAGAAGAAAGTGAAGAAGATCTGCGTGAAAAATTAGTAAAACAGCTTATTGAATACAAAGTTTTTAAAAATATCAGTGCTTTTTTAGAACGCAGAGAACAGAGCGAACGACACGCTTTCTATAAAGATCCGGAGTATATTCCGGAAATAACAGAGGATGTGGAAATCGAAATTGATGTGAATGAATTGCGCAAAGCTTACAACAGAATATTTTTAAGTTATAATGATACAATTGAATTTGAGAATTATCCTCAGGAAATTGTGCGGGAAGTTTTTACCGTCGAGGAAAAAATCGAATTTATTCGAAAACAATTTGTCACAAACCATACAAATGAACTTCATTTTTCAGAACTTTTTGAAAAAAAAGTTAGTAAAAGTGAGGTTTCAGTGACTTTTTTGGCATTGTTAGAAATGTACAAAATCAATTCTATCCATCTTTTTCAACGGTGTGTGTTTCAAGAAATTATAATCAAACAAAGGATTGATGAATGATGCAGGATATAAAAGTTGATGATCGAATAGGGGGTATTATTGAAAGTATTCTCTTTGCCGCTGGGGAGCCGGTTAGTATAAAAGAGCTTGAGAGTGTGCTTGAACTGGATTCAAAAATAGTTAAAGAAATTATGGTAGGATTAGATCTGGAATATAAAAAAAAATCTCGGGGGTTAAGGCTTGTCCAAGTTAATAATACCTGGCAACTTTCGACAAAGCCTGAATATTTTAATTTTATAGAAAAAATTCTCGGCAGACAAGAAGTATCAGGACTTTCAAAAGCAGCTTTTGAAACTTTGGCAATTATTGCTTACAGACAGCCTGTTACACGAATTGATATTGATAACCTGAGAGGAGTTAGTTCGAATAGTTCGGTTTCGCGTCTTTTAGACAAAGGTTTAATTAAAGAAGCCGGACGTTTGGAAACTTCAGGACGTCCAATTTTATATAAAACGACACCAGCATTTTTAAAAAATGTGCATATTAAAAACCTTGATGAGTTACCGTCTTTTGAAGAGTTTTCAGAGGGAGAACAACAAAAATTAAATCTGGAAGAAATTGAATGAGGCAAAATAAGTGAGATTACAAAAATATATGGCTCAATGCGGTGTAGCATCACGGCGTAAATCAGAAGAAATTATAGCTCAGGGTAAAGTAACGGTTAATGGAGCAATGGTGACGATACCGGGATTTTCCGTTGATTCGAATAAAGATGAGGTTAGGGTTAACGGAAAAAAAATCACTGAGAATAAAAAAATTTATATTCTTTTGAATAAGCCAAAAGATTGTGTTTCAACGTCAGAAGACCGTCATGCTAGCCGTACTGTTATGGAACTAATCCCGATTGAAGATCGATTATTTACGGTTGGTCGTTTAGATAAAGATACAGAGGGATTGTTAATTTTAACAAATGACGGTGATTTAACGTTTCGATTAACGCATCCCAGCCATGAATTTGAAAAAACGTATTGTGGTTTGGTCAAGGGAATGCCGAATGCCGAAGCTTTGGAGGCTTTTTCAAAGGGAGTGGTCATTGATGATGACGGGATCGATTATCGTACAGCTCCAGCAAAAATAAAAATACTTAAAAAATATAGATCCACTGCTCTTGTTGAAATGGTGATCCATGAGGGGAAAAAGCGACAGATCCGTAAAATGTGTGAGGCGATCGGTTATCCGATTGTACATTTACAACGAATAGCGATTGGAAATATTAAGCTTGAAAATCTAAAAGTTGGTGAATGGCGTTACCTAAAAGCAGATGAAATTTTTTATTTAAAAGGAGAATTAAATGATTAAAATAATGATTCCTAAAAGTTTTGATGTGGTGGCACCTTATTTTGAAAAATTGGAACATCAAAAATATCTGTATATTGTGGCAATGGACGATGATGAACTCCAAGTCATTATTCGCTTTAAATATAAGGATGATATCGTCGATGTGTATGAAATTCTTGAAATAGCACCAAATGTAAGTGGCGCGATCCTTGATGGGATTGTCAGAACCATGTTATTTCAAATGGCCGATCTCGACTGTACAACGTGCCGTTTTCATCAAATTCCTGAGCGAATGAAGGGTTATTTTGAGAACCATGGATTTACAGATTGCGGCGAATTTCAAGAGCATCAGGATTTTGCAAACGAATTTTTCAAACCTTGTCCGGGGTGTGGTGGTGACGTTGATTGAATCTTTTAGGCGGATAACGTTGCTTTCACAGGAAATGATGAAAACGGTGATTAACTCTGGTGACTCGGTCATTGATGCAACCGTAGGGACAGGGGAAGACACCTGCTTTTTAGCAAGACAAGTCGGTAAAACAGGTAAAGTCTATGGCTTTGATATTCAGCTTCAAGCGATTCAGGCAACACGATTAAAACTAGAAGAACAAAAGTTATTACAGCAGACAGATTTGTTTTTGACAGGGCATGAAAAAATGGATGAAATCTTTGACCTGAAAAATGATTCGAAAATTAAAGGAATTATGTTTAACTTAGGCTATCTTCCGCAGGGAGATGATGGTATTTTTACAAAGGTTGATACAACATTACAGGCGCTTGAAAAGGCGATCGATTTACTTGCGCCAAAAGGTTTAATAACACTTTGTTTATATAGACATCCCTACGGTATTTTAGAAAGCCAAGCGGTGGAACGGTATTGTAGAAAACTTACAATCGGTTTTAATGTCCATAAAATCGAAACCATTAATAAAAATGATCCACCGTATTTGATCGCAGTGGAAAAGACAAAATGAGGCACATAAACAAATGGAAAATGAAAAATCAAAAGATATATTTCTAGAAATAAAAGAGCGCTATCAGAGTTTAAGCAAAAGTCATAAAAAAATAGCGACGTTTATGATGAGAAATTATGAAAAAGCACCGGATATGTCAGCTGTTAAAGTTGCTCAGAATGTAAAAGTCAGCGAGGCAACGGTAGTACGTTTTGCATTATCATTAGGATATATTGGTTATCCGGAGTTTAGAAAAGCACTAAAAAATGAAATTAACAGTAAATTAACAACGATTGAGCGTATTAATATGTCGCTTGGCGATGAAGAAAAAGAAAAATTAATGCAGCGATCAGTGGCAGCGGTTCTAAAAAGTGATGTCAACAGTATTAACGGAACCTTAGAATCTTTTGATTATGAGGCTTTAAAGCAATGTGTTGATTTGATTCGAAATGCGCATAAAGTTGTGATTATTGGATTCAGAACGACGAGTTTATTGACCGAACATCTTGGCTATTATTTAAATTTAATTTTGGATGATGTTCGGGTGATTAACCATGGTGTTACTGATATCTATGAGCATTTGGTTAAAATTAATGACGACGATGTGGTCATTGCCATGAGTTTTCCAAGATACGCTCAAAAAACCTATGAAGCAGTGGCATTTTTAAAAGATCGCGGACCTAAGATTATCACTATTTCGGACAGTGATCATGCGCCTATCAATCGTTTTGCGGATCAGAAACTCCTTGCAAAGAGCAATGTTTATTCTTTTGTGGATTCGCTTGTAGCACCACTGAGTTTAATTAATGCGTTAGTAGTTGCCATTGGTTTTAAAAATATTAAAGAAACAAAGAAAACATTTAACGAACTGGAAGAAATATGGAAAGAACATTATATTTATACTGGTGACGAATTTGTAAAAGAATTATAAGGAGACTGAATGGGTAAAATTGCCATTATCGGCGGAGGACCGGCGGGAATGACGGCCGGCATTGCAGCCCTTGAAAAAGGGGATGCAGTTGATCTTTATGATCAGAATGAAAAGCTTGGAAAAAAATTATATATTACAGGTAAAGGACGGTGTAATGTAACAAATCACTGTCTGATAGAGGATTATTTTGATAATATTGTGACGAATAAGAACTTTCTGTATTCAGCACTTTACACCTTCACCAATGATCAATTGATGGCATTGATGGAAGAAGGAGGTTGCCCTTTAAAAATAGAACGGGGGGAACGTGTTTTTCCAGAAAGTGATAAATCAAGTGACATTATTAAAGCCTATCGAAAATTATTGACCCGTAAAGGGGCAGATATTATTTTGAATACAAAAATAAAAGCGTTGAAAGTTGAAGATGAAAGCGTTAAAGGAATTATTTTGGAAGATGGTCATGAAAAATACTATGATAAAGTGATTCTAGCAACCGGTGGAAAAACTTACATATCAACCGGGTCGGATGGTTCGGGTTTTAAATTGGCTCAATCTGTCGGACATACAATTACACCGCTGCGTCCCTCTTTAGTGGGTGTTAACACTCAAGAGGACTGGGTTACAGAACTTCAAGGCTTATCCCTTAGAAACGTCGAATTAACGCTAAAAAAGGGGAAGAAAAAAATTAAGTCAATGATGGGAGAAATGTTATTTACCCATTTTGGCGTATCAGGTCCGCTTGTTTTAACGATGAGTGCTTTTATGACAGCACCTTATACAGATTATACACTCAACATTGATTTAAAACCCGGACTTTCGAAAGAACAATTGGAAGCTAGAATTAAACGGGATTTCGAAAAATATAATAATAAAAATTTTATAAACAGTTTAGTCGATTTATTACCTTCAAAAATGATACCAGTTATGGTAAAATATTCAGGGATTTCATCGGATAAGAAAGTGAATCAGATTACAAAAGCGGAACGGATTAAATTAATGATCTGTTTCAAGAATATGGAAATGCATGTTGTTTCTTTGCAAGATATGAATACGGCAATTGTGACTTCCGGTGGCGTTGATGTTAAAGAGATTGATCCCAGCACAATGGCGTCAAAAAAAGTAAAAGGTCTCTTCTTTGCCGGTGAAATGATCGATGTGGATGCACTAACCGGTGGATTTAATATACAAATTGCTGCAAGTACAGGATGGCTTGCGGGAATGTCTGAAATTTGAGGTGAAATAATGCAGATTGCTATTGATGGTCCTGCCGGGGCAGGAAAGAGTACTATTGCAAAAAAAATCGCAGAGCAGTTAAATATTTTATATCTGGATACCGGTGCAATGTATCGTGCGATTACTTATGGTATCTGGAAAAACGGAATCGGATTTGAAACACCGGAAAAAATTATTGCATTTACCCGTGAAAGTATAATTGATTTTAAGGGAAAAGATGTTTTTCTCAATGGTGAGCAAATAACCGATGAAATTCGGTTGCCCATTGTCAGTAAGCATACATCTGATGTGGCCTGCATCAAAGAAGTCCGCAAAATTCTGGTTAAACAACAACAGACAATCGCAGGAATCAGATCGGTTATTATGGATGGACGAGATATCGGTTCAGTTGTTCTTAAAGATGCAGAATTTAAATTTTATCTAGATGCCGGTATTGAAGAACGTGCTCGAAGACGGGTTAAAGAACTGAACCAAAAAGGAATCGAAAAAAAGCATGAAGAAATCCAAAAAGATATCGAGTCCAGAGATTATCATGACAGCCATCGCAAGGAAAGTCCTCTTATTTGTACCGAAGATGCTTTAAGGGTAGATACAACCGGAAAAAGTATTGAGGAGGTCTGTCAGATAATTGTCAAGTGTATTAATGGAGGATCGGATTTATGATTTATACGATTTGCAAAACACTGGTCCATGTAATTAATGTTTTATGGTTTAATTTTACCATTACGGGAAAAGAAAATATTCCGGAAGAAGGTAATTATATTATTTGCCCCAATCATGTGAGTATCTATGATCCTGTAGTCATTGCGTCCCAAATCAAACGTCAGGTTCATTTTATGGCGAAGGCTGAACTTTATGAAAATCCATTTTTAAAATGGTTGATGTTGGCCGTTGGAACAATTCCTGTAGATCGGCATCACGTGTCGATGGATACACTCAGAGAATCCTTAAAGGTACTAAAGGATGGAGGCATTCTTGGAATTTTTCCGGAAGGGACCAGGGCGAAAGACGGTGAACGACTCAAACCAATGGATGGTTTTGTTGTATTTGCATTAAAAACGAAGTCCCCGATCATACCGGTTCATATTACCGGAGAATATAAATTCCGAGGTAAAATCAATATAAAGTTTGGAAAGTCCATTGAATTAAACGAATGTTATGGCAAAAAGATAAAAGCGGAAGAAATATCAAAAATAAGTCAAAAAATTATGGACAATGTCTATGATATACAATAAAATAGTGGAGATAGGCCATGCAGGTTATAATTGCGGATAAATCGGGATATTGTTTTGGCATTCAAAATGCCATGAAAATGGTTGAGAATACGCTGAAAAAATATGAGAAAGAACCCATTTACACATTGGGGGATATTTCTCATAATCGCCAAGAAATGGATCGCTTGATTAAAAAGGGAGTCATTAAAGTTGAATCACTTGCTGACATTGAAAATGGATGTGTTATCATTCGTTCACATGGTGTCGGAAAAGATATCCTTGTCGAAGCCGAAAGGAAAGGCTTACGTATTATTAATGCAACTTGCCCTTTTGTAAGAGCGATGCAAAAAAAAGTTGAATTATATTATCAAAAAGGATACCATATCATTATCATCGGAAATAAGGAGCATCCGGAGGTTATCGGAGCGACAGGTTGGTGTAATAATGAGGCAATTGTCTTAAATAATATAAAAAGTGTAGAAAAAATTGAAAAGTATGATAAAATATGTGTAGTAGCGCAAACGACGATTATTGAGACTAAGTTTAATGAGATTACAGAAGCACTCAAGTCGAAGGCGAATGAAATTGTTATATTTAATACTATTTGCAGTGCAACAGCTGAAAGACAAGCAGCTGCTGCAGCAACTGCAAAAGTAGTAGAATATATGATTGTGGTCGGTGGATATCATAGTTCAAACACCCAGAAATTATTAGATGTCTGTAAAACTTACTGCAAAAATACTTGTCACATAGAAACAGCCGGAGAATTAGACCCAAATGAGATTAAGAAATATAAGTTCATCGGAATCACTGCGGGAGCATCAACACCGGATTGGATCGTTAAGGAGGTAACGGAAAGTATGGAAGAAAACAAAATGGAACAAGAACACACACAAGAGGTTGTTAAAGAGGTTGAAGTAGCGGATGCAGATTTTGATTTTGCTGCTGAGATCGAAGAATCTCTAAAACCGATCAGAAAGGGCTCTCCAGTAGAAGGTGAAGTCATTCACATTGCAAATGATGAAGTAATTTTAAATATTGCATATAAAGCTGACGCCGTCATTAAAAAGAATGACTATACATGGAAACATGACGAAGAGTTAGCGGATTTGGTTGAAATTGGAGAAAAAATCTCTGCCATTGTTACAGATTTAAATGATGGTGAAGGTCGTGTTAAATTATCTAAAATTAAATACGACAACCAGAGAGTACAACGCGAATTAGCAGAAGCTTTCGAGAACAAAACTGTTTTAGAAGGTAAAGTTAAAGGCGTATCCGGTAGCGGACTGATTGTTGATATCGGATTTACGGATATTTTCATGCCTGCATCTCAATACCATGTACGTTATGTCAAAGATTTAGAATCTTTAGTTGGCGAAGATGTTAAAGGAATTATCATTGATTACAATGCAAAACGCAGAAGAGCTATTTTATCTCAAAAAGTAATCCTTGAAAAAGAACTTAAGGAAAAACAAAAAGAATTAAGAGAAGCTAAAGAAAAACGTTTTGGTGAATTAGAAGTAAATGATATTGTTACTGGAACTGTTAAAACAATTACCAACTTTGGTATTTTTGTTGACTTAAATGGGATTGATGGTTTTGTTCATCGCTCAGATTTAACATGGGAAAGAGCAAATGAACCCAAAGATCTTGTTGAAAAAGGTCAAGAAATTGAAGCTAAAGTTATTTCTAAAAATGATGAAGACAAAAAAATTAAATTGAGTGTTAAAGCCTTAAAAGAAAGACCATGGGATGAATTCGTTAAGAATTATAAAGAAGATAGCGAAGTAGAAGTTAAAATCACAAACGTGCTTGATTTTGGCGCATTTGCTGAAATTATCCCAGGTGTTGAAGGCTTAATTCATGTATCTGAAATTAGCTATGACCGTGTTGAATCGGTAGCCGCTGTTTTGACACCGGGCGATGTTGTTAAAGTTAAAATTATCGGGATTAATACAGAAAAAGAAAAAATCAGTTTAAGTATTAAAGCAACTTTAGAAGCACCTGCAAGACCGGAAAGATCTAAAAAATCTGAATCTTCCTATGAAAGATCATCGTCACCAAGATCTGATGCGCCAAGAAAAAGACCACAGCAAAACAAAAACAAAACTGTTTATGAAGAATCCGCTAATGTAACATTAGGCGATGCTTTTGCTAATCTTTTTGAAGGCTTATCTTTTGATGATGAGGACGATAAATAAACAGTAGCCTGTTTAGGCCTCTCCGGATTTCCGGAGGGGTTTTTTCTGTTAAGTTTTTAAGTAACTAGTTCGTTAGTGTTAGGATAAGATCATCCATAACAATGAAATTTAGTAATAAGTAAAAAAGGAGAAAGAACGTGGGAGGAATTTTTGGAGTTGCATCTAAAAAAGATTGTGTCGAAGAGTTGTTTTTTGGAACAGATTACCATTCACATTTAGGAACACGCAGAGGTGGGATGGCAGTTGCCAATAAAGAAGAAGGCTTTCAACGTGCTATTCATAATATTGAAAATTCACCATTTCGTACGAAATTTGAACGTGATGTGCAAGAAATGCATGGAAAAATTGGCATTGGCTGTATCAGTGACAGTGATCCTCAACCGTTAATTGTGCGGGCACATTTTGGAAACTTTGTATTGACTACTGTTGGGCGCATTAATAATACTGATGAACTAATCCATAAAGTTTTTGATGGCAGACGAGCTCATTTTATGGAAATGAGCAGTGGGAAAATTAATTCTACCGAACTTGTTGCTTCTATTATTGCTGCAAGAGATAATCTGCTTGATGGTATTCGTGCAGCACAAACGATCGTAGATGGCTCATTAACGATGCTTGTTATGACAAATGATGGGATTTATGCCTCTAGAGATCGTATGGGTAGAACACCGCTGATTATTGGAGAAAAGGAAGGGGCTTATTGTGCATCTTTTGAATCTTTCGCTTATCAAAATTTAGAATATACCGATGCCCACGAATTAGGACCCAATGAGATTGTGTATATTACTCCGGACGGATATGAGACATTGGAACCACCACAAAAAGAAATGAAAATATGTGCATTTCTTTGGACTTATTATGGTTATCCGACTTCAACTTATGAGGGCGTAAATGTGGAAGCAATGCGTTATCGTTGCGGACAAGCACTCGCTAAAAATGATAACAATGTTAATGTTGATTATGCTGCCGGTGTACCCGATTCAGGAATTGCTCATGCGATTGGTTATGCTAATGCATCTGGAATTCCATTTGCGAGACCGCTTATTAAATATACGCCGACTTGGCCAAGAAGCTTTATGCCACCAACCCAAAGTATGCGTAAATTGATTGCTAAAATGAAGCTAATTTCCGTCAATGCGTTAATCAGAGATAAAAGATTATTATTTATTGATGATTCCATTGTGCGTGGAACCCAGATGACAAAAACAGCCGAGTATCTTTTTGCCGATGGGGCTAAAGAAGTGCATGTTAGATCGGCTTGCCCGCCGATTATGTATGGCTGTAAATATTTGAATTTTTCACGTTCTACCTCTGAGTATGATTTAATAACACGTCGAATTATCAGAGAAAGAGAAGGTGAAAAGGAAAATGCGTCTATTGTTGCTGATTATGCGGATCAAAATTCACAAAATCACAAGGAAATGGTGGATACGATTTGTAAACGCCTGAAATTTACGTCTCTAAAATATCACGAATTAGATGATATGATCGAGTCGATTGGAATTGATCGTTGCAAAGTATGTACGTATTGCTGGGACGGAAAGGAATAGCGGATGCTTTCTCAGATATACAGCTGTGGTTTATTGGGTGTTAATGGCCTGATTGTGACTGTTGAAGTTGATGTTTCAAATGGATTGCCAACTTATATTATGGTTGGACTGCCGGATATTGGTGTTAAAGAATCCAAGGAGCGGGTTTATTCTGCGATTAAAAACAATCACCTTAATTATCCAATGAAAAAAATCACGGTTAATCTGGCGCCGGCTGATCTTAAAAAAGAAGGGCCGGCATATGATTTACCCATTGCTGTGGGGCTTTTAGTAGCCTCTGAACAGCTAAAAGCTGAAAATCTGGAACAGTATGTTATTGTAGGTGAACTATCGCTCAGTGGAGAAGTTAAGCCTGTTAATGGTGTTTTATCTATGGTTTTGGCAGCGAAAGAACATGGCTTTTCAAGTATTATTATTCCTTATGAGAATCGATTAGAAGCCGGTATTGTTAAGGGGATTTCAGTTTTTCCCGTGAGAAATATGATTGAGATTATTAATCATTTTTCAAGCAGTGAGAAAATTAAACCCTGTAGTATCAATTTGGAAGAAAAGTTTAAACTACGACAGAATACCAAGATGACCATTGATTTTTCAGAAGTTAAAGGTCAAGAAAATGCTAAACGAGCGTTAGAAATTGCGGCAGCAGGAGCGCATAATATTTTAATTTCAGGTCCGCCGGGATCAGGAAAGAGTATGTTAGCTAAAGCGTTTCCGACAATTTTACCGGATTTAACGATTGATGAAGTGTTAGAAATTACAAAAATTTATTCCATTTCGGGATTATTAAAAAATAGCCACATTATTATGGAACGACCCTTTAGATCTCCCCATCATACAGTATCAAATGTGGCATTGATCGGCGGTGGTCGCATTCCAAAACCGGGAGAAGTATCCTTAGCGCATTTGGGTGTTCTTTTTTTAGATGAAATACCGGAATTTCAAAAAAGTGCTTTAGAAGTTTTGAGACAGCCCATTGAGGATCAGCAAGTTACAATATCACGTGTTAATGCAACGCTTACTTATCCTGCGGCTTTTATGCTGATTGCCAGTATGAATCCATGTCCTTGTGGATATCATGGTGACCCCAGACATGAGTGTATCTGCAGTATTGCTGAAATTAAAAAGTATGCCGGAAAAATTTCCGGTCCTTTAATGGATCGTATTGATATCCGTGTATCGGTGCCTGCAGCTGAATTTAGAGAGTTAGAAGGCGATATAAGTGGCGAACGATCAAAAGTGATAAAGCAACGTGTAAATGGAGCAAGAGCTATCCAAAACGATCGTTATGCGAATGAACAGGGACTTTACTTTAATGCTCAATTGACCTCACGCCATATTGAACTTTATTGTATGTTAGAAGATAAAGAAAAACAATTGATGGAAAAAATTTATAACAAAATGAATTTGAGTGCTAGAGGGTACCATCGTATTTTAAAATTGGCGAGAACCATTGCGGATCTTGATCAGCAGGAAAAAATACAGGAGCAGCATCTTTTTGAAGCAATACAATATCGATTAGGAAAAATTTAATAAGAATAGAATCTAAAAAGACGCCGTAGCGTCTTTTTTAATAGTTACAAATTAATTGAACATAATCAGAAATCGGCATAGGTTTTGCAAAATAAAAACCTT
>JAVXTS010000016.1:0-37970 GCA_036642535.1 Eubacterium sp.
CTTTCTTTTCCGTACAAGTTTTATCGACGAGGTCAGCGTGAGATGGCAGTAGCGGTTTACAACAGTATTAAAACCGGAGGACATCTTTTTTGCCAAGCACCGACCGGAATTGGAAAAACGTTATCGACTCTTTTTCCATCGGTTAAGGCTATGGGAGAAAATTTAATTGACAAAATATTTTATCTGACGGCTAAAACGATCACTGGACAAGCTGCTATTAGTACGTTTGCGTTGATGCGGCAAAACGGTCTGTGCATAAAAACAGTCATGCTGACGGCAAAAGATAAAATATGTTTTCTTGAGGAACGAAACTGTAATCCGGAAGCGTGTCCCTATGCGGATGGCTATTTTGATAAAATTAATGCGATTTTGTATGCGACGTTACAAAGCGAGTCTGATTTTTCGAAGGAAAGGATTGAAAAAATAGCAAAAGAGCATGAAATCTGTCCCTTTGAATTGGGACTTGATTTAAGTTTATGGTGTGATGCGATTGTTTGTGATTACAACTATCTATTTGATCCTATGGTGGCATTGAAACGCTTTTTTTCAGAAGGGAAAAAGCCTTATGCTTTTTTAATTGACGAAGCACATAATCTTGTAGATCGAGCACGAAATATGTATTCGGCTTCCTTGAAAAAATCGGCTTTTTTAACGTTAAAACGTCACTTGCCTAAAAAGAATAAAGCCCTTAGTGAATCTGTAAAAAAAATTAATCAATTTCTGTTAGAACTTCGAAAAAAGAGTGATGATACACACCGTCAATTAAGCACAGAACCTTTATCGGAACTCAACGAATTACTCGGTTATTTTATCTATGCTTGCGAAACATTCTTAAAAAAGAATCCGGAAGATAGCGCATCAGAATTGATATTGGAACTGTATTTTAATGTTCGAAACTACCTAAAGATAGCAGAATTTTATGATGATCATTATACAACCAGTATAACTTGTTTTAGAAGTGAAGTCATCGTAAAGCAACTTTGTCTTGATCCTGGGAAACACATTAAAAATGGTATCGATTTTGGGCGGACAGCTGTTTTCTTTTCGGCTACGTTAACACCGCTTGACTATTTTATAGCTGTTTTAGGGGGCGATAAAAATACGCCACGTTATCAGTTGCCGTCCCCTTTTAACCCCGGAAATTTGGGTATTTTGATGGAGGAGACGATCAGCACACGGTATGTTGATCGTGAATGGAGTTATGAACCCATCGCAGAATTGATCGGCGCTTTTATAAATGGAAAAATTGGTCATTATATTGTGTATTTTCCATCTTATGCGTATTTGAATGCTGTGTATACTCTTTTTGCCGAAAAGCAGCCACAAATACAAACTTTGGTTCAGACGGGTGATATGGATGAAAAAGAGCGGGAGGACTTTCTGAATGCTTTTAAATTAGGTCATGGGGATGAAACCTTGGTCGGATTTTGTGTGTTAGGTGGTATTTATTCAGAAGGTATTGATCTCAAGGGCGATCGACTTATCGGAACTGTTATTGTAGGGGTTGGACTTCCTCAGATTGGTGTCGAACGAAATATTATCCGTGACTATTTTAATGAAAAAAGTGGTTCGGGTTTTGCATTTGCGTATCAATATCCGGGGATGAATAAAGTGCTTCAGGCTATTGGACGTGTGATCAGGGACGATAATGATCGGGGGATGGCACTCTTGATTGACAGCCGATTTGGAAATAAAACATACCGTTCTTTATTTCCACCCCATTTAGCCCATTATGTGAAAGTAAAAAATAGCGAAGATGTTAATCGTGAAGTAATTGAATTTTGGAAAGAGAGCGAAAAAGAGGAGGAAAGATGGAAGAAAAAAAGAATCCTTTAATTGTTGTTGGTGTTAAGGGAGAACAGTATGTTTACAAAACAGAAGAAGCGTTAAGCTATAGTAATTATCGGGAAATTAAAAACATTGCAGAAAATATTACGCTTTATGAATCCAACGCACGATGCGTTAATCCTGATGTTTTGGCTTTTCAATTTTTGCAAAGAGTGAAAGATGAATTAAATATTCATTTAAAACAAGTGGAATCATGGCCTCAGATGGTTATTAAATTAAAGAATAAGTAGTACGGGGGCCACCACTACACCTAGGGGAGCATTCAAACAACATTAGAACAAAAAAGGAACGCTGAACAATTCTGTTTAGCGTTCCTTTTTAATCCGTTTCTTACTCAACCTGAATCACAATTGGTTTTGTATAAATCGATTCATAAGTTCTTTGTCCGATGGTAGTTGTTACGGTTTGGGTAATGGTAATCTGGCTTTGTCCGGGCTTCACGGCGGTAATTGTAACTTGATTGCCGTTTGGTGAAAGGGTCACCGTGTCGTTTGATGCGGTGAAAGTAGTTGCACCATTACTCGGTCCGTTTGCGGTCATTACGATGGATTTTCCGGCTTTCATTGTCAGAGTACCACCCACACCGCCACCACCAACGGAAAGGTTAATATCAACATTTACGGGACTTGTGTGTATCGGACAGATTTGATCTTCGGGGGGCAAAAAGAGCTCGGCTTCGGCAGATGTACTATAATTAGGGTCTAGTGGTATAATTCCTGATGGAAACCGATCAGCGGGCTTCTTAATGCGGACAACTTTTTGGACAAGAGAAGGTGGACAGTAGGGCGTTTTATAGCTATTGGTAGAGACATCAAGTTCAACTTCAACATGGGCATCATCTTTTGCGGTAGGAGCGGTTCCGTCAATAAACATTTCACTAAAGGCCATGGAGCCTCTGGGGTCTTTTGCCGTTAAATTCGTAGCAAGTTTTCCGGAAACTTTGTCAATACTCGCTTTACTGATTCCACCGGGGTTTTCCGGGAAAGCGGAGGGTGGAAGCCCTTCGTGGACAGCGTTCATTACTTGCTCAAACATATAAGCCGGTCCGGGTTTACTCCCACCAAAAACACCGATATTGAGATAGTAAGTGCCTTCATTTGTTTCAACAACATTATCGTCATAGCCGTACCAAACGGCCATGGAATAATAGGGGGTATAGCCACAGAACCAGGCATGGCGTTCTTCATCTGTGGTGCCTGTTTTACCGGCAACGGGTTGACCGTTAATGGCAATATTTGTGGTTCCGCCATTAACGGCGGCTTGTAATACATCAGTGATAAGGTAAGCGGTTTGTGGCTTAAAGACCGCTGTGGTTTTTGGTTTGTTTTCAAGGATTGTTTTCCCGGTGGCATCAACAACTTTTGTATAAAAAGTAGGTGTTGTTCGCACACCGCCATTTGGAAAACTGGAGAAAGCACTGGCCATAGCTAGTGAACTTTGGCCATGGGTATAGCCACCGAGAGCCAGAGCTGCGGGGGTCATATCATTCATGCTACTATCACCGGTTTTCACAATATCAAGGCCTAAATTTTCACCGTAACTGGCAGCGGTGTCAAGACCGGTTGCAACATTAGCTTGGACGGCAATGGTATTGATTGAATCTGTCAGACCTTGGCGAATTGTGGTGAGACCGCTAAAACCACCTCCGGAATTCTGCGGATTCCAACCATTATAAGAGATGGGAACATCGGCATAGACGGTGCCGAGGGTAATGGCACCGGTATCAATGCCTGGTCCATAAGCGGTGAGTGGTTTTGTGGATGAACCGGGTTGAAATTTTCTTGTGGCACGGTTTAAAGAGAGATTCGTTTTTTCATCACGACCACCGACAATGCCGGAAACATAACCGGTTTTGTTATCGATAATGGTCATACCTACTTGAGGGATATAGTTTGTGACTTCGCCGGTATCGGCTGTTTTTGCAGCGGAAGCGGAAGCGGCAGAACCAGATTGACCGGGGTAGAGGTTGTCGTCGGAAGCCTTGGTTTCCATAATGGCTTGTACATTAGGATCAACGGTAGCATGAACGATTAATGAACCGTTCAGTAAATAATTGGAGGCTTCTTCTTCGGTATAATGGTACTGTGCAATGAGATCTTTGACGATCTGATCGTAAACAGAATCAGTAAAATAGGAATAGTTATAATTGGGTTCAAAATGGGTTAATCCGATTTGATTCGTTTCAAGTTCAGATTTAGATTGATCATACTCAGCTTGATTGATATAACCGAGTTCATTCATTTTTTCAATAACGAGAAGGGATCGGGAACGATTATGTTCATTTAAAGGGTAACTGCCATCCGGATCAATGAGGATTATAAATTCACCTTTTTCGTTTTCGGTATAGGTGTAAGGATCATAATAAGAGGGTGAATTTGCGATAGAAGCCAGTACAGCGGACTGGGAAAGGCTAAGATCATTTACGCTTTTTGCAAAATAAATCTTTGAGGCAGCTTGAACGCCCCAAGCTTGGGATAGATTGATTTTGTTCAGATAAGCTTCTAAAATCTGATCTTTGCTATAAATGGTTTCCAGACGAGAAGCAAGAATTAATTCTTGAAATTTACGAACAATCGTTTTATCAGAGGTGAGGTGGGTGAGTTTAATGAGCTGTTGGGTAATTGTGCTTCCACCGGGACCATCGAGACTACCAGAGGTTGTTGCGGAAAGTAATGCACGTCCCAGACGCTTTAAATCGATTCCTTTATGCGTTCTGAAACGTTGATCTTCAATCGAAATAAAAGCATTTTTAAGAATTTCTGGCATTTGATCAATACTGACGACTTCGCGTTGTTCGGAGCTTTGAAGATCTTGATAAAAATTGCCGTGAACATCTAATATTTTTGCGTTTTCAATATAATTAAAATTATTTGCATCAAGAGGCGGCACTTGCGCATACATAACGGCGAAAGCGATAGTGCTTCCAATGATGCAAATGGCAATAGAAATGAGAACTATGAAGCCAATTTTTTTACCTTTACTGATTTCTTTTTTAGGGGGTACAGAGGGTCTTTTTATTTTTGACATGAATAAATCCATCCTTTTTTACCTTGGTTTTAATCATTATATATTGAGGACAAAAAAAATGCAAACAAATGGATAATTGAGAATACTTTGGTAAATTTGATGAAATAAAGATCAAGAAATCTTAGAAAAAAAACAATCTTTAAGTTCAACATGGTATAATATAAACAAATCACAATCATAAAGGACGTAAACATGATAGATATAAACGCTGAAGGAGTACGTAAAAGTATCATTGAAGAACTAGATGGAATGATGCATTATCAAATGGAAGATCAGGTACTTTTAGATCACTTTGTATTAGAGATTTTAGTACGATTGACAAACCAACTCCATCGTGAAATTTTAATGATGACAAGCGATAAAAATACAATTGAATATGTTGGAATAGGGGATGTGTCAAAAGTTTCTTTAGGAAATCTGGAGATAGGTGAACGAACAAAAGGACTGAACCGACTTAGGGTGATTCATACCCATCCAAACGGTAGCCCCTATTTATCGGAAGAAGATTTATCGGCAGCAGATAATCGTAAAATACAATGTATGGTAGCTGTTGGTGTTTATGAGGATAAACCACCACGCTTTGGAATCGGTGCACCAATGGTGAATGAAACGAGCGTGGTTTACGGACAAGGTGTTTTTGAAACTCTTGAAAAACTCAATGCCTTTCCTTTAGATGATTATGTTTATATGGCTAATCGAGCGCTCAAAAAAGATCCAGATGCTCTTTTTGATCTTGAGGATGAAACTGAACGGGCGCTTTTAGTCGGAGTGGAAGTCGGTAATAAACGGGATGGAATTGATTTAGATGAATCCATGGAAGAATTGGCGCGTTTAGTTGAAACGGCCGATGGAATCGTAGTGGATCGGGTGACGCAAAATAGAACTCAATTTGATCCGATTTTCTATGTTGGCCGAGGAAAATTGATGGAAATTGTACGGATGATACAAAATCTCGATATTAATCTGATCGCTGCGAATGATGAACTGAATTCTAACCAAATTAGAATGATTGAAACGATGACAGGGGTTAAAACCATTGATCGCACCACGCTTATTTTAGATATTTTTGCAAAGCATGCTAAAACAAAAGAAGGGAAACTTCAAGTTGAATTGGCGCAACAGAAATATCGTCTTGGACATTTGAAGGGTCTTGGGATTGTGCTTTCAAGAACAGGTGGTGGTATTGGGACCAGAGGACCCGGTGAAAAAAAGCTAGAAACAGATCGTCGTCATATTCGTCGCCAAATTGATGAACTTGAACGTAAAAATGAGAAGATCAATCAGACGAATGAACGCAATGCTCTTAGTCGTCAAAAAAATAATATTCGTACAGCCGCTCTGATCGGTTATACAAATTCAGGAAAGAGTACTTTATTTAATGTACTGACTGAAAGTGATGCGGTAGTAAAAAATGGTTTATTTATTACACTGGATTCAACAATCCGAAAAGTACGTCCGGAGGATGGTGATTATCTTATTTCTGATACGGTCGGTTTTATTGAAAAATTACCCCATGATTTAGTTAAGGCATTTAAAACAACCTTGAAAGAAGTTGAAACAGCAGATCTGTTACTCCATGTGATAGATGCATCAAATCCTAATTGTCAAGCTCAGATTGAAGTTGTGAATCAAGTTTTAAGAGAAATTGGATCCGGTCATCAAAATGTGCTGATGGTCTATAATAAAATGGATAAATTATCTCCGGAAGAACAACAGCAAATTCAAAATAGAGCTTTGCGTGAAGAGCATGCAGTGTGTATTTCTGCAGCTAAAATATGGAATATCGAAAATTTAACCGAAGAAATCAGAAACGAACTTAAAGGAATGAGTACAGAAATAACGTATTGTATTCCTTATGATGCGAGTAAAGCATTAGCGTTACTACATGAAAAAAGTACAGTTCTTGAGACTAATTATGATGAAAAAGGAACAGTGGTTAAAGTGCTGATTACCCAGGAGTTTCCGGTACATCTTTATGAAAAATACGTGATTGCATAGAGGAGTGTTCCATTGGAAAATAATTATTTAACGGTATTGACACCTTATGAAACTGAAATTGACATTAAAAAATCCCGTTTTATTGGGCGTGTGTATCCCATTACAGATGAGAAAGAGGCTGATGCAATTATCAGTCGTGTCAAAAAAGAACATTACAAAGCAACGCATGTTTGCTCGGCATGGGTGCTTCATACCAATCCGTTGCGGCAAAAAGCCAGTGATGACGGGGAACCGTCGGGAACAGCGGGAAAACCTATTTTGGAAGTGATCAATTTACGAAAGCTTAAAAATATACTGGTGGTGGTCATTCGCTATTTTGGGGGAATAAAGCTTGGCGCAGGTGGTCTGATACGTGCTTACAGTGGTACGGGATCTGAAGTGCTCAATGATTGTCAGGTTGTTAAAAAACAATTTTCGGATATTTTAACAATTGAGATTGATTATCCCAGCTATGGTGGATTGATCAACGTTTTAAATGAAGCACAATATGTGCCGGTCGCTGAAAGTTTTGGTGAAAAAGTAACCCTTGATTTTGAAATTGCGGTTGAAAAAACGGCTGATTTTTTAGGACTGATTCGTGAAACAACCAATGATCGTTTTGATCATGTGATCGTTGAACAGCGATTTGTTGATATTTTAATATAAACTGCTGAAAAATGCCTTGAAGCTTAGAGGTCTGTATGTTAAAATTTATGGATGGAAATAGTTTTAGAGACGAAAATTAAGATCAAATGATGGATTCATTTAAATAACAAGGAGGATTTATGTCAGGACATTCAAAATGGGCAAATATCAAGAACAGAAAAGGAAAACAGGATGCGGTTCGAGGTAAAATTTTTACTAAGATGGCAAAATATATTGCAGTAGCCGCGCGTGAAGGCGGAAGTGATCCTGAAATGAACGCAAAATTGCGTGATGCGGTAATGAAAGCTAAGGCATCTAATATGCCGAATGACAATATTGACCGTGCCATTAAAAAAGGTGCAGGAGAACTCCAGGGTACCATTTATGAAGAAATTACCTATGAAGGATACGGTCCTGCAGGCGTGGCTGTTATTGTTCAAACGTTAACGGATAATAAAAATAGAACTGCCGGTGATGTACGGCATGCCTTTGATAAAAATGGCGGTAATCTTGGGACATCCGGTTGTGTCGGGTTTTTATTTACAAAAAAAGGACGTATTCTGGTGGAAAAAGAGGATGCAATCGATGAAGATGATTTAATGATGATTGCGCTTGAAGCCGGAGCAGAAGATATGGAAATATCTGAGGATGGTTATGAAATAGCCACATCACCGGAAGATTTTGGCACGGTCATCAATACGCTTCAGGAAAAGAAGATCAAAGTGCATTCGGGAGAAATTGCGATGATTCCATCGACGGAAGTGGATTTAGCGCCTGATGATGTAAAAAAAATGGAAAAAATGCTAGATATGTTTGATGATAATGATGATGTTCAAGAAGTATGGCATAACTGGAATGAAGAATAATTGACACAAGGTGTCCGTTTGGAGGGAATTGAGTGAAAAAGAAAAAAGAAAAGAAACAAAGTATCAAAAAAAATAAAGGACGTGATTTTGTAGTCTTTTTGATTATTGCTTTTGCAATGGTCTTTTTAACATCTTCTTTTATTGTTGAGGATGTCTATAATTATGCTGATAAGATTAAAATGACACCGGAAGGTATTAAAGAAGTTTATAGTGCCAGCATTGGCGAAAAAACTTTTGCGGATGAAGTGAAAGGTAATGAGAATCAAAATAAAAAAAGCGACTCAAAACCAGAAGCGACGCCTACACCAAGCACAAAATCGACACCTGCTACATAAAATAGTTTAAAGATAGATCATCAAGAAATGTTAAAGGAAGTAAGGACTTACAGAGTTCTTGCTTCTTTATGCTTTACAAGAAATTTTAGTCTGTTATAATCATCATAAACAGACAATTTACAGTAATAGAAAAGAGGATAAAAATGAAGGTTGTGACTCCACAGGAAATGGCTCAAATGGACCGGCAAACCATCAATTTAGGCATTAATAGTATTGATCTTATGGAAAAAGCAGGAGAGCAATGTGTTCAAGTAATTGAGCGGGATTTATCAAAAGACGCAAAAGTATGTGTGATCTGTGGTGCCGGAAATAACGGTGGCGACGGACAGGTGATCGGACGTTTATTATATACAAAAGGTTATACGGTGACGGTGTTTTTTACAGAACCTGAAGATAAAATGACACCGGAAAGTGTGTCTAATTATAAAAGGCTCACAGAAATAGGATTAAAGAGTCAGTTTATTTTAAAGGATGAAATGTTTGATGTTTTTAAAATGACATTAGAACAGTCTGATTTAATCATTGATGCTATTTTTGGTATAGGTCTGAAAGATAGACCGTTAGATGATCGCTATTTAAAAATTATCCAAATGATGAATGATTGTCCAACAACCATTATTTCGATTGATATTCCCACCGGCTTAAATGGTGGAAATGGGCTTACATTGGGCGATGCAGTTGAAGCGGATAAAACTATAATCATTCAAAACTATAAAACAGGCTGTCTTTTGAACGATGGTCCGGATTATGTGGGTGAACCGATTGTAGTTGATATTGATATTGATGAAAATTGTATTTCAAATAATAAACATTTTCTGGAACAAAATCAACTGATTTATCCACTTAAGCGTAAGAAAAATTCACATAAATATGATTATGGTTCAGTGGTTATTATCGCTGGATCTAAAGGAATGATTGGAGCAGGTCTTTTGGCAACAGAAGGCGCTTTGAAAAGTGGTAGTGGGCTAGTTACAAGTTATGTACCGTTGGAAGTTTATCTTCCTGTGGCGGCACGATCTCCGGCAGAAGTGATGATTAAAACTTATGATTGTAATATTACCGGCGATGATTTAGAACGCGATCGGAAAAAAGTTGTTTTGATTGGACCGGGTATTGGTCGTAAAAAAAATTACGGCATTATTTTAAATGATTTATTAGAATACAGTAATATTCCTGTGGTTATCGATGCGGATGGTTTATTCCATTTATCCAAAATCATGGAGGTTCTGAAAGAATCAAAAACACCGGTCGTTTTAACACCGCATTTTGGAGAGTTCTCTAAATTGATTGATGTTGATCGGGAACTTATTTTAGCGGATCCGATTTTTTATGGTCGCCAATTTGTGGATGAATATCAGGTTACTCTTGTTTTAAAGGGGTATCGTACCATGATTTTTGGTACAAACGGTGAACTGTGGTTTAATTCAACCGGTAATCCGGGGATGGCAACTGCGGGATCGGGTGATGTTTTAGCCGGAACGATTGCCGGTATTGCAGGACAGCATAAAGATTTATTTGAGGCGGCAAAAGCCGGTGTGTTCTATCATGGCAAAGCGGGAGATTATTATGCAGAGCATTATGGTGAAAGTACATTGACGGCAAGGGGAATTATTGAATCTTTTAAATATGTACTTAAATAGGAGGCTGAATGAACAAGACGTATAAAATAATGACCTTTGGCTGTCAGATGAACGAAAATGATTCTGAAAAACTATCGGGTCTGCTTAAAAATATGGGTTACACACCTGAAGAAGATGTTAATAAAGCCGGGGTTGTTATCTTAAACACTTGTAGTGTAAGAGAAAATGCCGATGTGCGTGTATTTGGCAATTTAGGAACTTTTAAAACAGTTAAAAAAGTGAATCCCGATCTAATTTTGGCGGTTTGCGGATGTATGATGCAGCAACCTGAAATTGTCAAAAAAATAAAAGAAAAATACCGACAGGTTGATCTTGTTTTCGGAACCCATAATATCCATAAGTTCCCCGAGCTTCTAGGAAATTATATTAATAATGGTGAACGAATTTTTGATGTATGGGAAGATAGTGATGAAATTATAGAAAATATTCCAGTTGACAGAAAATATCCTTTTAAAAGTTTTGTTACGATTATGAATGGATGTAATAATTTTTGCACTTACTGTATTGTGCCTTACACTAGGGGGCGTGAGGTGAGCAGACAACCGGAAAAAATCATTGAAGAAGTTTGCCGTTTAGCGGATGATGGTTGTCTTGAAGTTACGCTTTTGGGGCAGAATGTAAACTCTTACGGCAATGATCTTAATATTAATTATCATTTTGCTGATTTAATCAGAGCGTTAAATCAAATTGAAAAAATAAAGCGTATTCGTTTTATGACGTCGCATCCTAAAGATTTAACGGATGAAGTCATAGAGGCTATTGATGAGTGTGATAAAGTGTGTAACTATATTCACTTAGCAATTCAGTCGGGCAGCAGTCGAATTTTAAAAAAAATGAATCGGAAATATACGAAAGAAAATATTATTGATTTGGTTTCGAAAGTACGTGCTAAAATACCAAATGTAGCCATTACCACAGATATTATCGTTGGCTTTCCGGGTGAAACCGAAGAAGATTTTGAAGATACCCTTGATGTGATAAGAGCCTGTAAATTTGATTCTGCCTTTTCTTTTATTTATTCGATAAGAACCGGTACGCCGGCGGCTAAAATGGAAGATCAGATACAGGAAGCGGTCAAACACGATCGGTTAAATCGTTTGTTAGAAGTACTAAGAGAGCTTAGTCGTGGGATCAATGTTAAATATGAGGGTCGTACTGTATCTGTATTAGTAGAAGAACCCAGTAAAAATAATAGTGAACGGCTCAGTGGACGGACAGAAACGGGTAAGATGGTTAATTTTGACGGTGATTTTGAATCCATCGGAAACATTGTGAATGTTAAAATTACAGAAGCAAAAAGTTTTAGTTTAAATGGCATACAAGTACAGTAGGCTAAAGAAAAAGTGAAAGGAGTGATCATTTGGGATTGACACCAATGATGCAGCAGTATTTAGAAATCCATGAAAAAGTCAAAGATGCGATCTTGTTTTTTCGATTGGGCGATTTCTATGAAATGTTTTTTGATGATGCATTGAAAGCATCAAAAGAACTTGAAATTGTATTAACCGGTAGAGATTGTGGACTTGATGAAAAAGCACCGATGTGTGGTGTGCCTTACCATGCAGCAGAAGGATATATTACAAAACTGGTGGAAAAAGGTTTTAAAGTGGCTATTTGTGAACAAGTTGAAGATCCATCCGTGGCAAAAGGAATTGTTAAACGAGAAATTATCCGAGTGATTTCTCCTGGTACAGTTTCGGATGGAAAACTACTTGAGTCTAAAAAAAATAATTATCTGATGTCATTATATCAGGAAAAAAATGATATTGGTTTGGCTTATCTTGATATCTCAACCGGAGATTTTTTTGTGACCGAAATTTCAGGTAAAAATACTGCGGCACTTTTGATGGATGAGATCGGGAAAATTGGTCCTTCTGAAATTTTAGTGAATCCTATCTTATTTAAAAATACGGCAATTATTAAAATATTGGAAGAAAAATTTAGTATTATGACCAATCTTTATCCGGGTAAATATTTTGAATATAAAGCATCTGAACAGCGTTTAAAAGAACAGTTTGATGTTTATGCGTTAGCGGCGCTTGGTCTTGAAAATTGTGAAAATTCAGTTCGGGCAGCGGGTGCGCTTTTAAGATATATTGATGAAACGCAAAAGCGTGTTTTAACGCATATTAATCATGTTTCTTATTATAAAAATGATGAATACATGATCTTAGATTTATCCACAAGACGTAACCTTGAGCTGACAGAAACCATTCGTTCAGGCGAAAAGAAGGGGAGTCTTTTATGGGTGCTTGATAAAACCGTTACCGCCATGGGTGGGCGGATGCTTCGCCGATGGCTCGAAGCACCGCTTCTTGATCGAGACACTATTTTGAAACGGCAATCCGAAGTGGAAGAACTTTACAATAATCCGAGCGCACTAAAAGAACTTAAAGGGATTTTAAGTCGTGTTTATGATCTCGAACGTATCTGTGGGAAAATATCATTTGGAACGTGTAATCCAAAAGATATGTTGTCTCTTAAACAATCGATCGGAGCATTACCTCAGATTCAAGCTTTTTTTCAGAGTATTGAAGCCCCCGTTCTTCGACAAGTTTACGGTGAGGCAGATTTGTTGGAAGATTTGTATACTTTGATTAATGCTGGTATTGATGATAATGCGCCTTTTATTTTAAAAGAAGGTCATGTGATTAAAGCGGGATATAATGCAGAAATTGATGAATTTCGAGAAGCAAGTGAAAAGGGTAAAGACTGGATTAGAGATCTTGAATTAAAAGAACGTGAACGTACTGGAATCAAAACACTCAAAGTGAAATACAATCGGGTTTTTGGTTATTTTATCGAGATTACACGAAAAAATTTAGATCAAATTCCCGATGATTACATTCGTAAACAAACTCTAGCTAATGCCGAACGTTATTTTACACCGGAGCTTAAAGAAATGGAAACTAAAATTTTAGGTTCTGAAGAACGTTTGCTCCAACTTGAATATGAATTATTTCAGGAAATACGAGATAAAATTATTTCAGAAATTGCAAGAATTCAAAAACGTGCAAAAGATATTGCAGAATGTGATGCTATTTATTCTTTAGCCCAAGCAGCGATTGCAAATCATTATGTGAAACCTGAAATTACCCAAGATTCAGGTCTCATGATTGAAGGTGGCAGACATCCTGTAGTGGAAGAAATTATTGGAACGAATAATTTTGTAACCAATGATTGTTGTTTTGATGGCGATACCCTACGAATGATGCTTATTACCGGACCGAATATGGCCGGAAAATCAACGTATATTCGTCAGGTTGCGGTGATTACTTTAATGGCACAAATCGGATCATTTATTCCGGCGGACTCTGGTAAAATCGGTATTGTTGATCGTATTTTTACACGGGTTGGTGCATCAGATGATCTGGCAACCGGACAGAGTACGTTTATGGTTGAAATGACCGAAGTTTCAAATATTTTAAAAAATGCAACTAAGCAGAGTTTGGTTATTCTTGATGAAATTGGCAGAGGAACAAGTACATTTGACGGAATAAGTATTGCCTGGGCAGTGGTTGAATATTTGTGGGATGAAAAAATAATCGGGGCAAAAACTCTTTTTGCCACGCATTATCACGAATTAACCGAACTTGAAAGTTTGAAAAATGGTATTAAAAATTATAGTATTGGTGTTAAAGAAACAAAAGAGGGTGTTGTTTTTTTACGGAAAATAAAACAGGGAAGTGCTGATCAAAGTTATGGAATTGAAGTTGCAAAATTAGCCGGTTTTCCAATTAAAGTGACAAATCGAGCAAAAGAAATTTTAGCCGTATTGGACCAAGGTGAGAACACTTATCGTGAAGGATTGATTGCGACAGAAAAGCCGGCTTTTTTTGATGCACAGATGAATTTTCTGGATTTAGTTCCCCAGATTTCAGAAGAAGAACAAGATGTTTTAGAGCATCTTAAAGAGCTGTCACTTAATGACATGACCCCGATGGAAGCGATGAATCATTTATATGGATTGCAGAATAAACTGAAAACCGAAAATTAAGGGTAAATTATGAAAATTAAGATGCTTAATAACGAAACGATTAATAAAATTGCGGCAGGAGAAGTGATTATAAGACCTGTTTCGGTCATTAAAGAACTTGTGGAAAATGCCATTGATGCTGACTCAAGCCGTATTCATATTATTATAGAAAAAGGTGGAAAAACAAGTATTTGCGTGTTGGATAATGGTATCGGTATTGCCTATAATGAGGTTGCTTTAGCTTTTAAACGCCATGCTACCAGTAAACTATTAACTATTGAAGATCTTGAATCGGTTGAAACACTTGGCTTTAGAGGCGAAGCGCTTTCAAGTATTTCTGCTGTTTCAAGAGTTCGGGTCACGACGAAAACGAAAGATGAAGAGATCGGAAATCAGAGTTATTTTGAAGGTGGTTCAATGATTAATCAACGGGTGTGCACTTATGATAAAGGAACCGAAGTGCTTGTTTCTGATTTGTTTTATAATACTCCCGCACGTCAAAAACATTTACAAAAAGATAAAAATGAAGAAAAGCTAATTCGGGATATTTTAGAAAAACTGTCCATGTCTCATCCGGAAATCAGTTTTAGCTATACCAGCGATGGTCGAGAGGTTTTTAAAACACCGGGAACGGGTGTGTTGAAAGATGTTATTGAAAGTCTGTATGGACGTGATTTCTTTAAAAGATTACGTCCTTTAAATATTGAGAATACACCAATGCGCCTAAAAGGTTATATCAGTGATTTGACGTTAACCCGTTCGACACGAGAAGAACAAATCTTTTTTATTAATAATCGTTATATCAGAAACAAGAATCTTTCCCGGGCATTTGAAGAGGCTTATGAAGGTTATATGATGGTTCACAAACATCCGGTAGGACTTATTTTTATGGAACTTCCGGGGAAGATGCTGGACATTAATATTCATCCGGCAAAAACAGAAATTCAGATTCTGAATGAAAGTCTGGTTAATATTTTATTTAAACAAGGTATCCGAGAGGCACTTAAATCACAAAATTTGGTGGTGGATGCCAAGATGGTGATTAAAGAAGATAAAAAGATTGAACCATCGAAAAATATTGAAGAACCGGTTACTTTTTTTGAAAAAGAAAAACTTGATTTTGAATCGGCAGTAATACCGGTACAGATAAATGGTAAAAATAAATTAGAAGATAAAAAAGTAGAAGATGTTTTTGATGTAACCATTGAAAGATCAAAAGATAGAAGGGTGACAGAAGAAAAAAGTGAGCATAAAAACACTGAACCTTTAGTAACATCAAGAGTTGAGGAATCGGTTAGTCCATATTTTAAAAGAGTGGCACCGGATTTTGAACATGCAAAAATAATCGGACAACTTTTTTCAACTTATATTTTATTAGAAAAAGATGATGAGATTATGATGCTAGATCAGCATGCTGCTCATGAAGCTTTTCTTTATCAGGAATTAAGCGAACTTTTTAGAACGGATGCTTCTTTTCCTGCTCAAACACTTTTGGTACCTCAAACCATTGATATTTCATTACGAGAGTCGGAAAGTTTTGATGAATTACAGCCTAAATTAATGAAATATGGGTTTGAATGTGATCTCTTTGGAAAAAATGCATTAGTTGTTCGGAGTGTACCTATTATTTTGGGTGAACCTCAGGATATTGAATTGATTCGGATTTTTATTGAAAGTCAGGTTTATGAAGATACACAAAACCCAAGAAATCAGATTGAGCGGATTATTACCATGTCTTGTAAAAAAGCAGTTAAAGGACACCAAAATTTAACCATTCCTGAAATAAAAGAACTGCTTGACGGATTGAGACAACTTGATAATCCATATACTTGCCCCCATGGTAGACCTATTATTTTAAAATTAAAAGAATATGAATTAAAAAAATTATTTAAAAGAGTGGTATAAAACATGAGTAAACCTAAAATAGCTGTATTAGTCGGTCCGACTGCTTGTGGAAAAACAGATACGGCTGTTGAACTGGCAAAAGAAATCGACGGCGAGATTATATCGGCAGATTCAATGCAAATTTATAAACAAATGACCATAGGAACGGCAAAACCAACGATTGATGAGCAGCAAGGTATTCCCCATTATTTGATTGATTGTGTTGATCCGAAAGAAGAATATAGTGTGGCTTGTTTTAAAGAAGCTGCGCTTAAAAGTATTGATACTATTTTAAGTCGACATAAAACGCCAATTGTAGTAGGGGGAACAGGTCTTTATATTAATGGATTGACTTTGCCATGGGGATTTCGTGAAAAAGATACAGATGAAGCCATTAGAGAACAATTGAATGCTGAATGCGAATCCCTTGGAAAAGAGGCTTTGTATGAACGATTGCGGTCTGTTGATCCTATAACAGCTGAAATAATCCATCCTAATAATATAAAACGTGTTATAAGAGCTTTAGAAATTTATGAAGTGACCGGAAAACCAAAATCTTATTTTGATGAACAGGCATCGAAAGAAGAATTGCCCTATGACTATGTGATGATGGGTATTGAAATGAATCGAGCGTTACTCTATGAACGGATTAACCGGCGTGTGGATTTGATGGTGGAAGAGGGCTTGATAGATGAAATAAAGCACTTGTTATCCATAGGATATACCGAAGATTTGATTGCGATGAAAGCCATTGGCTACAAAGAAATTTTTCCTTATCTAAGGAAAGAAATGTCACTTAATGATGCGCTGATTCTTTTAAAACGCGATACACGGCATTTTGCAAAAAGACAGTTGACATGGTTTAGAAAAGATAAACGCATTAAGTGGTATGACTTCGAAACCTTCCAATCAAAAGCAGAAATGGCAAAGGCTATGGCAGATTATTATAAAATAGCACCTATTATTTGAAAGAAAATAATAGCAGTGGTAAGAATTTCGGGCTCTTACCACTGCTATTTATTTTAGAAGTTTATTCATAAACAATAATTGCATCACTGTTCTTAATACGAAGTGCGATGGTTTCCAAAATTCTGAAATAATGATTTAGGTTGGTTAATTCAAGATAAGAAGTTGCTAAATCTTGTCCGATGGCTAAATCCATATACTGGGATTCAGAGCAAACAAGAAGTGCTTTTCCGATAACTGTTGTACTTTTGAAAACGCGTCCGTCTAAAAGTGATTTTATACGATCGATTTCCATCATCCCTGTACCGGGTTGAATACGTTGGAGCTGGTAATATAAGTCAGGTCCAATAATGAGTGAATAACGACCAAGAATCCCTTTTTCATCGAATAAAGCAGCGCCGGATGCAATATTAGAAAAAGCATTTTCACCGGTGCTCCAATCATCTTTTTTAAGGACAGTAGCACCATCTGCATTTAATAAACCTTTGTGTCCAAGAGTTTTGTTACCATGAAAAATCAGGTAATCTTCAGCTTTGGCACTGGCTTGGGCAGCTCTTGCACCTGCGGATAAATCTAAGGGAATCCCTAGTTTTTCAGCGGTTTCTAGATCACGCCATAGAAGAACAAAATCTTCATAAAGTTGTGGTAATTCAATCAGTTTTCGACCAGTTATCGTTGCAAAACCATCTTCAATGGTTTCGTCTTTTTCGGTTGAATCAACGGAAACGGCTTGTGTACCGGCACCAAGGGGACCATAAATTTCTAAAAAACGTCTACCGACTAAATATTTTTTGGCGGTTTCAATAACAGTGTGGTCAATCTGTTCCCAGATTTCATCACCAAAAGGTGCTGTTGTTCGTGCTAAATAATCCATAAATAATTCTCCTTATTTAATGAGGCTGCCAATGGTTGCGCCATTTGGAGTCTGTGTTTCACTACTATCAATAGGAATGCCTAGTTCTTCAAGCATTTCGTGAACTTCTTCTACACCGGATTCAAAAAGTTCAGCTTCTTCGGGATCAAGGTAGCGAAGTAAGGTTATGAGTTCACCCATGTGGGACTTTTCTTCGTCTCGTACATCCGCTAAGACTTTTTTTGCAACAATATCATCGGTTGCTTGAACATGGGAATCATATAAATAAATGGCTTCCAGTTCTCCGGCAATATCTAGACGGATCGCTTGTGCGAGTTCTTTCTTGTTCAGTTTTCTTTCTACGTTCCCTGCAAAGGGATTAGCAAATGATGGCATAATTTTTAAGCTCCTTTCAAATTAGATCTATTCTAATCTATTGATTTATATTATACCTTATTTCATTTCAAAAAGCATCAAGAATCATTTGTTTTAAGAATTTTTTTTTGCTATAATAGAGCTATTGTGAATTTGAAAATTCCAGGGGTTCAGATTAAACCGTTGGATTTTTTTGTGTTAAAAAAAGGAAAAGAGGAAAAAATGAAAAAAACACGGCAAATGAGTACAATGACGCTTTTAAAAAGATTTTTGCCTTATTTTAAAAAATACAAATGGATTTTAGTATTAGATCTTTTTTGTGCATCGTTGACTACTATTTGTGATATGGTATTACCACTGATCATTCGTTTTATTACAGATAAAGGAATGAATGATATGGCAAGTTTATCGGTTAAACTTATTTTGTATTTGGGATTATTCTATATGATGTTACGTTTAATCGATGCGGGTGCTAATTATTTTATGGCGAATATCGGTCATGTTATGGGGGCTAAAATTGAAACAGATATGAGACGGGATATTTTCAATCATCTCCAAAAACTGTCTTTTTCATATTACAGTAACACAAAAGTTGGGCAGATTATGGCTCGCATTACCAGTGACCTTTTTGAGGTGACTGAATTTGCCCATCATTGTCCGGAAGAATTCTTTATTGCAGGTTTAAAAATAACAATTTCGTTTATTATTCTGGGGAATATTGATATCTGGCTGACGTTGATTATTTTCTCATTTATTCCGATTATGCTCTTTTGCGCTATGCGCTTTAATAAAAGGATGCGTCGTGCGTTTAAATTATCAAGAATACAAACCGGAGAAATAAATGCTCAGGTAGAAGATAGTTTGCTCGGAGTACGTGTGGTTAAATCTTTCGCAAATGAAGCCATGGAAGAAGCTAAATTTGAAGATGGCAATACAGGATTTTTACAAACGAAAAAGATGGCTTATCGCTATATGGCGGGCTTTCAGACAACAACACGGTTATTTGATGGTATTATGTATATTGTAGTTGTGGTTGCAGGTTCTTTATTTATGATTAAAGGCAAGATTACACCGGGTGATCTGATGGCTTATCTGCTTTATATCACCGCACTTTTAACATCAATAAGACGTATTGTTGAGTTTACCGAAAGCTTTCAAAAAGGAATGACCGGCATTGAGCGTTTTATTGAAATTATGGATGAAAAGGTAGAAATCAGAGATACACCGGACGCAAAAAACCTTGAAAATGTTAAGGGTGAAATTGTATTTGACGAGGTTGGTTTTCAGTACTCGGATGATAATACCGAGGTTTTATCGAATATTAATCTTCATGTTCAAGCCGGTAAAAACATTGCCCTTATTGGTCCGTCCGGAAGTGGTAAAAGTACATTGTGTAATCTAATTCCCCGTTTTTATGATGTAACGGCGGGTCGAATTTTGATTGATAATCAGGATATTAAAAATTTGACTTTACATTCGTTACGTTCTCAAATTGGGATGGTTCAACAAGAAGTGTACCTCTTTTCCGGTTCAATTTATGAAAACATCAGTTATGGACTTCCGGGAGCATCTGAAGAGGCTGTAAAGCAGGCGGCGATACAAGCCGGTGCCCACGATTTTATTATGCAACTTCCAGAAAAATATAAGACCTATGTGGGTGAACGTGGGGTTAAATTATCGGGAGGACAAAAACAACGGATCAGTATTGCCCGTGTTTTTCTGAAAAATCCGCCAATTTTAATCTTAGATGAGGCGACTTCAGCGTTAGATAATGAAAGTGAACGGATTGTTCAAAAATCGCTTGAAAAATTAACGGTTGGGCGGACGACGTTTACCATTGCACATCGCCTGACTACGATTCGAAATGCGGACATTATTCTAGTATTGACCGAAGAAGGTATTGTGGAACAGGGAACGCATCGAGAACTGATGAAAAAAAGTGGTATTTACCATGATTTATATCAATTATATACAGATATGGGCGATATTAACGAAGAGTTTTAAAAAAATTGAATTCTATTTAAAAGGGAGCTTTAATGAAGAATAAGTATTTAAAAGAAGTATTTAATATTTCAAAAGAAGTGATTGATTATGTTGAAAAAGTTGAAAAAGAAATTACAGAACAGATTAAAAGTATTGATGAAAAAGCAGAATATCATCAATACAAAGTGATACGTGCAATGCAGAATGCAGGTCTAAGTGATCGTCATTTTCATGCGGCAACAGGGTATGGATATGACGATATCGGGCGTGAAATAGTTGAAACGATTTATGCCGATATTTTCGGAGCAGAAGACGCACTGGTTAGACCACATATTTCTTCTGGAACCCATGCAATATCTTTATGCCTTTATGGAATTCTTCGACCGGGAGATGAACTTTTATCTATTACGGGAAGCCCATATGATACTCTTAGAACGGTTATTGGTATTGAAGACGAAGATCAAGGTTGTGGTACACTTAAGGATTTCAGAGTAAAATACAAACAAATTGAATTACTGGAAGATGGTCGAATTGATGAAGATACTGTACTTTCGAGTATTCATGAAAACACAAAAATGATTTATTTACAGCGCTCAACCGGTTATAGTTGGCGGAAGGCATTACAAATCGATGATTTAAAAGAGATCATTGTAAAAGTTAAAGCCGTTAAACCGGATGTGGTGGTTTTTGTAGATAATTGTTATGGTGAATTTTTGGATTATTTGGAACCGACAGCAGTCGGTGCAGATTTAATGGCAGGATCGCTTATTAAAAATCCGGGTGGTGGATTAGCACCAACAGGAGGTTATGTGGCCGGACGAAAAGATTTAGTTTATATGGCAGCTTGTCGTTTGGCGGCACCGGGTGTAGCTAAAGAAACAGGCGCAACTTTGGGGATCAATCGTACTTTGCTCCAAGGCTTGTTTTTAGCACCGACGGTTGTGGCTCAAGCGATTAAAACGGCAACGTTAATGGCGGGGGTTTATACACATCTGGGCTTTGAGGTCTGTCCAAAAGTGGATGATTATAGAAGTGATATTATCCAGAGTATTAAGCTGGGAACGCCGGAAGGGGTTAAAGTATTTTGCTGTGCAGTACAAGAGGCTGCACCGGTCGATTCTTTTGTAACACCGGAACCTTGGGAAATGCCGGGGTACAGTTGTCCAATAATTATGGCGGCCGGAGCATTTATTCAAGGGTCATCAATTGAATTGAGTGCAGATGCGCCCATGAGAGAGCCTTATATCGCTTATTTTCAGGGAGGATTAACCCATTATCATGGTAAGCTTGGTTTACTCTTAACTTTACAACGATTAAAAGAAGCAGGACTTATAAAAAAACTTATAAAAATATAGAAAGAATACAGGAGGATTAAACGTTGATCTCTAAAGATAAAATAGAACGTATTAATGTATTGGCAAAAAAGAAAAAAACAGAAGGTTTAACATCGGAAGAACAGAAAGAGCAACAGGAATTAAGAAATGAATATATTAAATCGGTTCGGGGGAATTTGAAATCTCAATTGGATTGTATTCAAATTGTGGATGACAAACCGGAAGAAGAATATACTGAAGAAGAAAAGGCACATGTTGCTGCGTTGAGCGAAAAACTAGGTAAAGAATTAAGCAAAGAAATTTCTGTAACAGAAGCCGGGAATCCAAGGAAACCGGAAGGTGAAGCAGGAAAAGAAATGATTTCTCGAATGAATGAAAGTCATGCAGCAATGACCGGATGGGCGCTTGATCAATTAGAGCTTAGTTCGAAAGACGTTGTTTTAGATGTTGGTTGTGGCGGTGGAGCAGCATTGAAACGTTTATCGCAACGTATTGATGGTGGAAAACTTTACGGGATTGATTATTCAGAGATATCTGTAGAGGCATCAATAAAAGAAAATTATTCCGATATTACTAGTGGAAAGATGGAAATTCATCAGGGAAGTGTTTCTAAAATGCCTTTTGAGGATGATATATTTAATGCGGTTATTACAGTAGAAAGCTATTATTTTTGGCCTGATTTAGAAAATGATATGCGTGAAATTTTCAGAGTGTTGAAAAAAGGTGGCATTTTTATGCTAATTGCAGAAATGTATTTAAGTGATGATCTAGATGAACATCATCTTGAAATGGCGAAAAAATTTGAATTGCGTAATTTAAGCATTGATGAGTTTAAAACGCTTTTTAAAAGAACAGGTTATGCAGAAACAATCATTCATTTAAAAGAGGGTAAATACTGGATTTGTGTTGAAGGCAGAAAATAAAATCTAGAATTAGATTTTATATAAAAAACGGAACACCGGCGATGATTAATTGCGATGTTCCGTTTTTTAGGTGACATTAAAAATTATCCAATAAAGTCTTTACCCAATGCATCGGCAACCATGATTGCTGAGTAAACAGAATCAGCGGTTACTTCAAAAGGCATATTGTGAATGGATTCATCTGGAACAGATGAAGCTTCTGCTACAGCACGGATTTTTTCTTCTGTGACGTTTTCGATGCCTAATTCTTTAAGGGTAATCGGCAGACCGAGTGTAGCGCATAAGTTGAGAACGGTGTCTATTTCGTCCATAGGGGCATCTTCAAGTACCAGTTGAACCAGAGTACCGAAAGCTACTTTTTCGCCGTGATACATATGGTGGCATTCAGGTAACACAGTAAAACCATTATGGATAGCATGCGCACCTGCAAGTCCGCCACTTTCAAAACCGATACCACTTAAAAGAGTGTTGGCTTCGATGACTTTTTCAAGTGCTTTGGTACAGGTATTATTTTCTGCTGAAAGTTTTGCTTGATAGCCTTCATCAAGTAGTGTATTGAAGCAGAGTTCTGCGAGTGCTTGAGCAGCCATTGTAGTACTTCCGGCAGCACAAGTAGAAGCATTTGAAGCATCACAAGCCCGAGCTTCAAAATAAGTGGCTAAAGCATCACCCATTCCGGATACAACAAGGCGGGATGGAGATTGGGCAATAATAGCGGTATCAATTAGTACGATGTTAGGATTTTGTTTTAAGAACAGATATTCCTCAAAAACACCATCTTCTGTATAAATAACAGATAGGGCGCTACAAGGGGCGTCTGTAGAGGCAATGGTAGGAACGATAACAACAGGAAGAGTGAGATAGTAACCAACAGCTTTGATGGTGTCTAAGGTTTTTCCTCCGCCAATACCAATAACGACGTCAATTTTCTTTTCTTTACAAATAGAAATAATACGGTCAATTTCAGACTTACAACATTCCCGGTTAAATGATTCATAAGTAACGGAGACTACTGAATTTTCGAAACTACTGTTTAACGTTTTAGAATTACGTTTTAAACCACTATCCGTAATTAAGCATAGTGCATTCTTACCTAGATTTGAAACATATTCTGCCAGATTATTGAGTTCACCAGCTCCTTGAATATACTTACCGGGTGAAATTAAAATTTTTGCCATGTTTAAACCTCCTTGAATTTTGATAAAGTATTAAACCTTTACTCTAACATAACAAATAGGATACAAAAAGTAAAGAAAGTATCTTTGCGTTAAGGTGTAATAAAAAGAACTTTACCATCGACGCAACAAGAGGTAAAATAGAAATAATAAATGAATACAGGAGGCATAGTGATATGGAGAAAGAGAATAAAGCAGAAGCTTTACAAAATTTATTGACTAAAAAATATGATCTGGCGTGGAATCATCTTAATGAGGATGAAAATGAAGCGATGGAATATTTTTGCGAAATGTATAAAGAGTATTTGACAATTTCAAAAACAGAGCGGCTCTGTGCGGCTTATACGGTTATGTTAGCGGAAAAAAAAGGATTTAAATCCCTTGATTATTATCGTTCATCAGGCAAAGTGGTTCCTGGCGATAAGATATATATGGTTTATAAAAAGAAAACAGTGTTACTTTTGGTTATTGGTGAAGAACCACTTGAAAATGGTATGTCGATTATTGGAGCACATATTGATGCGCCACGTCTTGATTTAAAACAGTCACCACTTTATGAAGAAAATGATATGGCTTATTTTAAAACACACTATTATGGTGGAATTAAGAAATATCAATGGGTTACCATTCCTTTAGCACTCCATGGTACAGTGGTTAAAAAAGATGGTGATGTGATTAATATTTCCATTGGTGAAAAAAACGATGAACCGGTCTTTTGTATTACCGATCTTTTACCGCATTTATCCCAAGAACAGAGTCAGAAGAAAATGAGTGAAGGGATCACGGGAGAAGGGCTTAATTTGATTATTGGCAGTATCCCTTATGCAGACAAAGAAATTGGTGAACCAGTCAAACTTAATATTTTAGAGCAGTTAAATAAACTTTATGGGATAATAGAAGAAGATTTTGCCAGCGCTGAATTAGAAGTTGTTCCGGCTGGTGCGGCACGTGATGTTGGATTTGACCGAAGTTTTATTGGTAGTTACGGTCAGGATGATCGGGTTTGTGCTTTTACAGCAACCATGGCGATCCTTAATGCAGATGATCAAAAGCCACCGAAAAAAACATGGTGTACGATTTTAGCAGATAAAGAAGAAATTGGAAGTTATGGCAGTACGGGTATGCAATCACGGTTTTTTGAAAATGAATTGGCAGAAGTGATTGATTTGACAGAAAATCATAAACCGGAGTTGACACAACGGCGTTGTTTGAAAAATTCGGAATTTTTATCAGCAGATGTTACCGCAGCGGTTGATCCTAACTTTATAGGAACCCATGATACGCATAATGCCCCCTTTGCAGGAAAGGGATTGGTGATTTCAAAATACGGTGGTTCCAGAGGAAAATCAGGTTCAAACGACGCCCATGCAGAATTTTTAGGAAAATTAAGAAATTGCTTTGATAAAGGAGATGTAATTTGGCAAATGGGTGAACTCGGACGAGTTGATTTAGGAGGCGGTGGAACCATTGCTTATATGCTAGCAGAATATGGTATGGATGTTGTTGATTGCGGTCCAGCACTTCTCAGTATGCATTCTCCATTTGAATTGTGTTCAAAAGTAGATGTTTTTATGACATATAAAGGATATAAGGCCTTTTTTGAATCCATTTAAAGATAATTTTAAAAAGCCGGAAATCTAAAAAAGAGTTTCCGGCTTTTGGGATTATTAAAACTATTTAAAAATTTTTACACTTTTTACTCTATATTTATTTCTTGAAAAATGGTAGAATTAAAAAGATGTGATAAAACTTAAAATAAAAATAAGAGGTGTTTGACTTGGAATTGAAAGAAAAACATAATACGTTTAAAGGTGGAATCCATCCACCTTACAGAAAGAAAAGGACGGCATCCGTTTCTGTAAAAATCGCAACTGAACCAAAAATTGTAACGATTCCAATGTCGTTGCACATTGGTGCACCCTGTACACCTATCGTAAAAAAAGGGGAAACCGTTTATTTGGGACAAAAAGTAGGAGAAGCCAATGGGTTTGTATCTGTTCCGGTTCATGCCAGTGTATCAGGAACAGTGATTGCAGTCGAGGAAAGACCGCATCCAAACGGTAATATGGTCATGGCAGTTGTTATTGAATCGGACGGCAAAAATACGGTCGATCCTTCGATTAAACCTTATGGTAATTTTAGAAAATATGCACCAAAAGATATTATTAATATTATCCGCGATGCAGGTATTGTTGGTTTAGGCGGTGCAACTTTTCCAACCCATGTGAAATTAAGTATTCCGGCGGATAAAAAGGTAGATTGTGTCATATTAAACGGTGCAGAGTGTGAACCTTATTTAACGGCAGATCATCATCTTATGTTGGCACGACCCAAAAGAATTATTCAAGGACTCCGTATTGCAATGCGGGCTGTTGGCGTTGACAAAGGTTATATCGGTATTGAATCCAATAAACCGAATGCTGTTGAAAAATTGCGTCATGCACTTTCAGAAAAGGATAACATTGAAGTGGTTGTATTGGCAACAAAATACCCACAAGGTGCTGAAAAACAACTCATTAAGGCCGTTGTTGGCAGAGAAGTCCCCTCAGGTGGTTTACCGGCAGATGCAGGTGTTGTCGTGATGAATGTGGGAACATCCGCTCAGATTGCAATTACATTTGAAACAGGAATGCCATTACATAAAAGGCTTTTAACCTGTACCGGAAATGCAGTAAAGCAAGCCCGTACAATGGAAGTGAAAATTGGTGTTCCATTGCAAGAAGTGATTGATCAGTGTGGTGGCTTTGCAAAACGTCCGCATAAAATTATTATGGGTGGACCAATGATGGGGGTAGCCCAATTTAGTACAGATGTTCCGGTGATGAAAGCAACATCCGGTATTCTATGTATGACAAAAGGTGCTGCGTATATACCTGAACCGTCAAATTGTATCCGTTGTGGAAAATGTGCAGAAGTATGTCCAATTCATTTGCAACCACTATTTTTAGCGGCTTATTCTCAAAAAGAACGTTTTGATAAATGTGAGGAAAACCACGTGATGGATTGTATTGAATGTGGGAGCTGTTCATTTATTTGTCCGGCAAAAAGAACGTTAGTTTCATCAATTCGTGTGGCCAAACGGCAAGTAACGGCCATGAAAAATAAAGAAAAGAAATAGGGGGATATTGAATTGAATAAATTGGATTTAAAATTAACGGTATCCTCATCACCGCATATTCGTTCGGTCAATACGACAGCAAGTATCATGCAAAATGTTGTTATCGCATTGCTTCCGGCGTTGGTGGTCGCTGCTTATGTATTTGGTTTAAGAACTTTTTATATTATTGCGATTTGTGTGGCGACGTGTGTGTTATCGGAAGCGCTTATTCAAAAATTAATGAATAAGCCAATTACGGTGAATGACTGGAGTGCTGTTGTAACAGGCGTTTTATTGGGATTTAATCTACCAATTAATGCAACATGGTGGATGTGCGTTATCGGATCTATTTTTGCGATTGGCTTAGTTAAGCAATGCTTTGGCGGATTGGGTCATAACTTTATAAATCCGGCTTTAGCGGCACGTGCATTTTTGGTTGCTTCGTGGCCAACACGAATGACCGGTGCAGCGTATATTCCACCTGCAGATACCTTTACAACAGCAACACCCCTTGGTTTATTGAGCGAAGGTGGCGATTTGTCGATGATGCCTAGTAATTTGGATTTGTTTTTTGGTATAAACGGTGTTTATGGTTCCATTGGTGAGATTTCTGCTTTGGCACTTTTGGCTGGTGGTATTTATTTAATCGCCAGAGGTATTATCAGCTGGCGTATTCCAACTGTTTATCTGGTAACTGTTGCGATTTTATCGATTGTTTTTGGACAAGATCCAATCTTTCAGCTTTGTTCCGGAGGTTTAATGTTGGGTGCTTTCTTTATGGCAACCGATTATGTATCATCACCAACGACACCGCTTGGACAATTGATTTATGCTTTTGGTTGTGGATTGATTACGGTAATAATCAGGCAGTTTGGCGGGTATCCGGAAGGGGTATCTTACTCAATTCTGTTGATGAATGTTGCGGCACCGCTGATTGAACGTTTTACGAAACCTCAGATGTACGGAGCTTTAAAAAAGAAAAAAGAGAAAAAAGTTGAAAAAGAGGTGGAAGTGAATGTCTAATAAAGAAAAAGTAACAATTGACTGGAAAAATGTCATTAGACTGGCCTTAATCCTCTTTATTATTACCGCTGTTGCATCTACTTTGCTGGCGTTGACAAACTTTGTAACAAAGGATATTATTGCTGAAAGAAATGATCAGGCCAATACGGTTGCACGTCAAGCGGTTTTGCAGGATGCCGATAAATTCGAGCAAGTTGATGCTATCGAAAACCTTGCAAAAACAGCATTACCAACAGATTATGAAAGTATTGCAGAAGCTTATATAGGTTATAAAGGTGATAAAATTGTTGGTTATACCATTAAAACAACACCAAGTGGTTATGGCGGTGAAGTAGAGATATTAACAGGGATTTCAATAAATGGAAAAGTGACCGGTATTACAATTTTAAATCAAAATGAAACCCCGGGTTTAGGTGCAAAATCCACAGATCCTGTGTTTCAAGAGCAATTTAAAGATAAAGATGCTAAAAAAGAAATAACCGTTGTTAAAGGTGGAACTGCATCGGATAATCAGATTGTAGCGATTACCGGAGCAACCATTACCTCTAAAGCAGTGGCTACTGGCGTCAATTATTCTGAAAAAGTTTTTGAAATACTGACAGAGAAAGGAGCCAAAAAATGAGCCAGATGAAAAATTTTACAAATGGGTTAATTAAAGAAAATCCAACTTTCCGTTTGCTTTTGGGGATGTGTCCGACTTTAGCGGTAACAACATCAGCAATGAACGGTCTAGGAATGGGTCTTGCGACAACTGTCGTATTAATTGGTTCGAACGTCGTTATTTCTGCAATGCGGAAAATTATACCCGATAAAATAAGAATACCGGCTTTTGTAGTTATTATAGCGTCCTTTGTAACCATTGTCGGTTTATTGATGAAAGCCTACGTGCCCGCTCTTGATGCGGCACTGGGGATTTATATTCCTTTAATTGTTGTTAACTGTATTATTCTTGGACGTGCAGAAGCATTTGCTTTCTCAAATCCGGTATTTGCTTCCTTAGCAGATGGGGCAGGAATGGGTCTTGGATTCACCATGTCATTAACCGTTTTAGGGGGTATCCGTGAAATTATCGGTGCTGGTAGTATTTTTGGATTAACGTTGTTTGGCGCTTCCTATGAACCGGTATTACTGATGATTTTACCACCGGGAGCCTTCTTAACATTAGGATTAGGCATCGGTTTGATCAATAAGGTATCTGAAAAACTTGAAATGAAAAAAATAAATAAGGAGGATAATTTATCATGACCAATATACTCCTGATTTTAGTAAGTGGTATTTTCGTTCAAAACTTTATTTTATCTCGATTTTTAGGGATTTGTCCTTTCTTAGGAGTATCTAAACAAATTGAAACAGCTGTTGGAATGGGTATTGCGGTTACTTTTGTAATGGCGCTAGCCTCTGCAATTACTTATGTTGTTCAATATGCTATTTTAGATCCTCTGGGGCTTGGTTATTTACAAACCATTGCATTTATTTTAGTTATTGCAACATTAGTGCAGTTAGTTGAAATGATTATTCAAAAAACGAGTCCTTCATTGTATCAAGCTTTGGGTGTTTATCTCCCTTTGATCACGACAAACTGTGCCGTATTGGGAGTTGCCCTTTTAAATATTCAATACGGTTATAATTTTATTGAAACAGTGTTTAATGGAATTGCCGGAGCTTTAGGATTTACGTTGGCAATTGTGTTGTTTGCGGGTATACGGGAACGTCTTGAGTTGTCGAATATCCCTAAACCACTAGAGGGATTCCCCATTGCATTAATAACAGCCGGTTTGATGGCTATTGCATTTCTGGGATTCTCCGGAATGCTGTAAGGAGGGATCAAAATGGCAATGGAAATATTAATTCCAGTACTTATTTTAAGTGCAATGGGCCTTGTTTTTGGAGCGGGATTAGCTCTTGCTTCGAAAATTTTTGAAGTAAAAATGGACGAGCGTGTTCCTTTGGTAAGAGAAGCATTACCGGGAGCAAATTGTGGTGGTTGCGGTTACCCAGGATGTGATGCTTTGGCATCATCAATTGTGAAAGGTGAAGCATTAATTAATGCTTGTCCTGTAGGTGGTTTAGCAGTTGCATCAAAAATTGGCGAAATTATGGGTAAAAGTGCAGGTGCAAGCGAACCGGAAGTAGCTTGTGTTCAATGTAAAGGCGATTGCGAAAATGCACCAAATCGCAGTGATTATTATGGTATCCACGACTGTCGTGAAGCACTTATTGCCAACGGCGGAATCAAAAAATGTCGCTATGGATGTATTGGATTTGGAACTTGCGTTGAAGCATGTATGTTTGGTGCTCTTTCCATGGGTGATAATGGATTGCCGGAAGTGGATGTTGATAAATGTACATCTTGCGGAAAATGTAAAGCCATTTGTCCTAATCATATTATTGATCTTATTCCCAAAAATCAGCTAATTCATGTAGACTGTCATTCGATGGACAAAGGTAAGATTGTAAGGTCTAATTGTAGTGTCGGTTGTATTGCCTGTAAAGCGTGTGTGAAAGTTTGTCCAGAAGATGCGATTATAGTTGAAAATAATCTTGCTACAATTAATTATGAAAAATGTGTACAATGTGGTGCGTGTGTTGAAAAATGTCCAACAGGGGCCATTACATTTGAAGATCGTATTATTGTGAAAGAAGAAACACCTGAAATTGAACTTGAGCCGGAAACGGATTTAAATGATGAGCCTAATGAAGCAGGCAAGGTAAACAATAAGGCGATTCCGGAAAGTATAGAAGTTGAAGTGATGGAAGAAATTGTTACATTAGAAGGACCTGAAATTAAAATTGCAGAGATTGAGTCAGAAGAAAATTTGACGAAAGATATAGTGCCGGAAACATCAAATAATTCAACTGAAGAAAAGAAAGAAGAAATTAAATTTAAAATTACTGATTTATAAAAGACAGCAGTTCTAAGGACTTTATGGTAATTAGGACTGCTGTTCTTTATGCCTTCACTAAAGCGGATAATATTTAGTGTTTTACTGGCAATTATAAAAGATTTGAGCTATAATAGTAACTTGCGGGTTACGCTAATTTAATAAAAAATTTTGAAAGAGCAGTTAGGAGAACACACCACCAAATGATTACAGTATCGGATTTAAGTTTAAATTTTGATGGAAGCAATTTATTTTCCAATGTTAATATAAAATTCACACCAGGCAATTGTTATGGTATTATCGGAGCTAACGGTGCCGGAAAATCAACATTTTTGAGAATTTTATCCGGGGATTTGGAACCCTCATCCGGCGATGTTATTATGCCGAAAGAAATGCGTATGTCTGTTTTAAAACAGGATCACTACGCTTTTGATGAATTCTCAGTATTGGATACTATTATTATGGGAAACAAGCATCTTTATGATATCATGAAAGAAAAAGATGCGATTTATTGTAAAGAAGATTTTTCGGATGAAGATGGTATCCGTGCAGGCGAATTAGAAGGTGAATTTGCTGACTTAGGCGGTTGGGAATCAGAATCAGATGCATCAAGATTGCTTCAAGGTCTTGGTTTGAGTGCTGATTTAATTAGCATGCAAATGGACACATTAACCGGAAACGAAAAAGTAAAGGTACTCTTAGCCCAAGCTTTGTTTGGAAAACCGGATATTATTCTTCTTGATGAACCGACGAACAACCTTGACATTCAAGCTGTTGCATGGCTTGAAGAATTTTTGATGGATTATTCGGGAACCGTTATTGTCGTTTCTCACGACCGTTATTTTCTTAATAATGTATGTACACATATTGTCGATATCGATTTTGCTAAAGTAAAACTTTATGTTGGTAATTATGATTTTTGGTATGAATCAAGTCAATTAATTCAGAGAATGATGAAAGATCAAAATAAAAAAGCAGAAGATAAGAAAAAAGAACTACAAAATTTTATTATGCGTTTCTCTGCCAATAAATCAAAATCAAAGCAAGCGACATCCAGACGAAAATTATTGGATAAACTAAGTATTGAAGAAATGCCGGCTTCTTCCAGAAAGTACCCTTTTGTTGGATTTAACATGGATCGTGAACCCGGAAAAGAAGTGCTGGAAGTTGAAAATCTATCTAAAACAATTGATGGTGTAAAGATACTTAATAATGTTACTTTCCGTATCAATCGAGATGATAAAGTTGGTTTTGTTGCGCAAAATGAGATTGCAATGACGGTACTTTTTAAAATTCTTATGGGAGAAATGGAACCGGACGAAGGTTATTATAAATGGGGGCAAACTATTTCAAAATCTTATTTTCCCCAAGATAACACACCATTTTTTGATGGTTGTACTTTGAATATTGCAGAATGGTTAAAACAATTTACAACCGAAGAAACAGAAACATATCTTCGAGGATTTTTAGGAAGAATGCTTTTTTCAGGAGATGATATTTATAAAGAAGTGCAGGTTTTATCCGGGGGCGAAAAAGTACGCTGTATGTTATCAAGAATGATGATGTTTGATTCAAACGCACTTGTTGTGGATCAGCCAACAAATCATCTTGACTTGGAATCCATCACGGCAGTAAACAATGGCTTCTCTGATTTTAAAGGAATTATTCTTTTTGCCAGCCATGATCATCAATTTATGCAGACATTGGCTACCCGAATTATTGAATTAACCGATAACGGTATTATTGATCGCTTATCAAATTTTGATGATTTCTTAGAGTATAAAAAGAATTTACAAAGTGATTGATCTCTTTTAAAAAAAGGGTATATAATATAAAAAAGAGAAAAGGAGGTGCAACAATGGCATTGTCAGAAGTAAAAAAATTTATTGCTTATATTAAAGCGAATCGAAAATCATTAGAACAGTATAATGAAAAGTTATTAGAAAACGGTAGTTATATGTTTATGGATCCGGCATTAATGTCGGAGAGTTACCCTCCGTTAACAACGATTCCGGAAAATCCTGAAGATGATATTTTGGAAGAGATCATTAATCTGAAGGATAAAGAGGATAATGATCAAGAAAAAGAAACAGAAAAAGAACTCGGAACAAAAGAGAAATTCACCGATCGTATTGCGGATAAGTGGAACAATTTTGTAGATGATGTTGTATTTGAAGGAAAGACGAAAGAAATGCGGATTGTTGAAAAAAGACATCGTCTTTTTGAAAAATTATCAGAAATTGCAAAAGAAGAAAATTTTGAAGTATCTCAAGATGATTTAGAGTATTACATAGGACGTTCTGTTTCGCAGTTAATTAATCAACATCCAAAAGCAGATCAAGTTCAGATTTTAGAAAAGTTACTTGATGATTTTACAGAAGATAAAGATCAATAAAAAAAGCGCTATGGCGCTTTTTTTATTAATCTTATATTTGGATGATTAAAGACTACGTCTTATTTCTTTGACAACACCTAAGATACGAGCTTTTTCTTTACTGGTATTTGCATAAAAATTACCACGTTCAGAAGGAACAACCGGTTGAACCAAGACGCCATTTGCTTGTAAAAATACATGTTTAATTTCAGCATCGTAACCACTAACTTGAACTAAGGCATATTCACCATCTTCGCAATTTGAACGAACTTCGATAATTAAAATATCGTCTTTAAGAAAAACAGGTGCTAAATCATTATTAGATACTTTGAAACCGATATAAGTTCTTCCGTTTTGAAGCATTTTAGAACCTAATTCTTGATAACCGGCACGTTCTTCAATATTTGCCCACTCAACTCCAGCAGGTACACGTGTGTAAATAACGATTTCGTTATCTTTTTTTAGACGGCTTGAATCAACACCCAGTAAATAATCGGTTGTAACAGAATAAATTTCTGCAAGTTCTTTAATGGTGTTGATATCAGGATAATTTTTATCTGTTTCCCATTGACTGACGGCCGTTTGAGAAACGCCTAAACGCTCGGCTAGATTTGCTTGTGATAAATTTCTTTCTTTTCTAAGTTGTCTGTACTTGTTCATTTTCCAATCTCTCTCTCTTTTAACATATTCATTGATTAATGCTCCAATCAATCAAAGATAATATTATCTTATAAGTAAATAAGTGAAAAGTAAATATTAAATGTTAAATACTTTAAATTCAATTAAAAAAAGAGAGATAAAATATTTAAAATAAAATAAAAACTTTAATTTATTGAAAACTAATCTATAATTCTTAATCGACATAAAGATTATAAATAATTGTATCCTTAAATAAATGAATATAATGATTCATAATAAGATGTGATTTATTTTTATAAGGATTAAAACATGAGTTATTATTGTATAGTAAATAATTTTATAGTTACGGATAAAAAACGATATGAATCAGGTTATGGATGGATCAATATAGGAAAAAGGTTAAGAATTAGGTGTCTAAAACAGTATAAATAGTTACGAAAAAAGATTAACGATAGATGCCATTGTTGGAACTATTGAAATTTAGGGAGAAAGAGTGTGAAATTAATTGAAAAAAAAAGTCACTCATGGTAAAATAAGCAAAAATAAGTTAGGTGGTTCCAATGATTTTATCAGATAAAAGTATTTATAGTTATTTAGAACGGGGAGATCTTGTGATTGATCCGATTGAAAAAGATCAAGTTCAGCCGGCATCGGTGGATATTCGTCTTGGAAAAAATTTTTTAAAACTAGATGAAAATAAATTTGAAGCAATGTCAATGACCGATGAAATTCAATATATTCAATTTGAAAGTGATTCAATTATTATTCCTTCCAATAGTTTTTTATTAGCAACGACGATGGAATATATAAAGTTACCTTGTGATCTAACGGCCTTTGTAGAAGGACGTAGTTCCATCGGGCGTATGGGTCTGTTTATACAAAATGCAGGATGGGTTGATCCAGGATTTGAAGGAGAAATTACACTCGAACTTTACAACGCCAATCGTTTACCCATTAAATTAGAAGCCGGAAGACGTATATGTCAATTGGTTTTTGCACAAATGGATAATACAGCCCTCAATCCCTATGCCGGGAAATATCAAGGTCAGCGTAATGCAGTAGGTAGCCGTATTTTCCTTGATAATGAATTAAACAAATAAGTATGTGGTGAAAAACGGACAGAACCATCCGTTTTTTTTATGTTATTTCTTGAGTGAATGAGACCCTTAGGGTATAATAAAGAACAGGTTCAATGAAAATAGATGAGAATGAGATTAGGTGAAAAAATGAATGAGATATATTTGGATAATGCAGCAACGACTTGTCCACATCCTAAAGTTGTAGAAGAAATGATGCGCTATTATACTGATTATTATGGTAATCCATCTTCTTTATACAATAAGGGAATAGAAGCTGAAAAGGCTATTAAAAGTGTACGGGAAAAATTAGCTCAGATTTTACATTGTGGAAGCGATGAACTTTATTTTACATCTGGTGGAACAGAAGGAAATAATACGCTAATTAAAGGGATTGTTGAAAATCAACGGATTCGGAATATGCGGATTATTACTACAAAAATAGAGCATCCATCTATTTTAGAGGTTTTTAAGTTTTATGAGGATCATGGGATTGAGGTGATTTATCTGCCTGTAGATGCCAAGGGGCTTGTTGATCAAACCGTTTTAAAAAACAGTATTACCGAGCATACAGTACTGGTTAGTATTATGGGTGTTAATAATGAAATAGGCACTATACAAGATTTGAAAAAAATCGGCGCTTTGATTAAAGAAGGCAATCCGCATTGTCTTTTTCATACGGATTATGTACAGGGATTTATGAAGGTTCCAATTGATGTGAAAGCCTGTAAAATTGATGCACTAACATTATGTGCACATAAAATTTGTGGGCCAAAAGGTGTTGGAGCTGTTTATCTGCGTAAAAATATTCGAATCAAACCATTAATTATTGGTGGTGGTCAAGAAAATAATATACGCTCGGGAACTGAAAATGTACCGGGAATTATGGGGCTTGGAAAAGCAGCTGAACTTTATGCTGAAGCCGGAATGACTAAATTAGCAAAAATTAAAGAGATCAAAGAAACGATGATTCAAGCACTTTCAGGGGTGGAAGGCCTGTGTGTAAACGGAGATGAAAATGGTTGCCCGTTCATTTTAAGTCTTTCTTTTGAAAATATTCGGGGAGAGGTACTTTTACACACTCTTGAAGCCAAGAAAATTTATATATCCACTGGATCGGCGTGTTCATCCCATAAAAAAGAAAAACAACACGTTTTGAGAGCTATTGGACTATCAGAAAAATATAAAGATGGAACAATTCGCATTAGTTTTTCAATAATGACAACAAAGGAAGAAGTCCTTGAAGCGGCTAATATTATAAAAGAATCAGTAATACAATTGCGAAAACTAATGAATCGAAAAAAATAGAAATGGAGATTTTCATTGATGAAACATGTTATTTTAGTAAGATATGGTGAAATTAGCTTAAAAGGATTAAACCGGCACTATTTTATTGATTTGTTGGTTAAAAATATTCGGAATACATTACGACATTTGCAAAGTGTCAAAGTTCAAAAAATACAGGGTCGGATTATTATTCACATTGTGGAAGAAGAATTAGAAGATGGTTTATTGGCAGTAACAAAAGTGTTTGGTATTGTTTCGGTTAGTCCGGCTATTGTTATTGAAAGTGATATTGATGTCATTGAACGAGAAACCCTTGCCCAGGTTAAAAATGAAACCTTTAAAACATTCAGAGTAACCGCAAAACGAGGAGATAAACGCTTTCCTATTCAATCACCTGAACTCGGACGTCGTCTCGGTTCTGTTATTTTGCAAAATATTGATGATATTACAGTGGAAATGCACCATCCGGATTTGAATATTTGGGTAGAGGTACGTGAAGAAACATATATTTATCATAAATTTTTGCCGTGTAATGGTGGATTACCCGTTGGTTGTAGTGGTAAATCAGCCTTATTGCTCTCCGGTGGAATCGATAGCCCGGTGGCGGGTTATATGATGGCAAAACGTGGTGTTGAGCTAATCGGTGTTTACTTTCATAGTTTTCCTTTTACCAGTGATCGAGCAAAAGAAAAGGTTATTGATCTTGGAAAAATCATATCACAGTATTGTGGACGGTTTACCTTATATGTGATTCCTTTTACCGAAATTCAAACAAAAATTGTTGAGCTTTGTCCGGATCGTCAGACAACCATCATTATTCGACGTTATATGATGCGTATTGCGGAGAAAATTGCTAAACGTGATGGCGCTAAGTCTTTGACAACAGGAGAGAGCCTAGGGCAGGTTGCAAGCCAAACGCAGGAAGGCTTAGGCGCAACAAATGCAGTAGTAAGTTTACCAGTATTCAGACCTTTAATTGGAATGGATAAACAGGAAATTGTAGAAATTGCTCAAAGAATCGGAACTTTTGAAACATCGATTCTTCCTTACGAAGATTGCTGTACTATTTTTGTACCGAAACATCCGGAAACAAAACCTAAAACAGATATAATTGCAAAATCAGAAATACCAATGGAAGAAGTGGTAACGCCAATGATTGAAAAAGCGATTGAAGATGCAGAAATTATAAGAGTGTAAAAAAATCAGGATCACCGGCTAAGCTGGTGATCCTGATTTTTTCTATTTATCGGATAAGGCATGATAAACCAATAAGTTTCTAAAATATCATATTCGGAAATCAAGTGATAATTTTCAAGAATTGCTATAAGCATTTCGATGTGGTGGTCGAGTTCGGTTTCGTTAGAAACGGCGTAGTCATAGCCGTCAGATTCAAGTAATTTTTGGACGGTTTCAAAATCACCGGAATCAGGGGAAAGATCGGATTCATCAAAAAGTTTTTCAAATTTTCCAGCAAAACAAACACGACATCCATATTGAATAATACACGCATCACTCACTAAATTATTCGCTACTAAAAGTGCTAACATTGAATTCTTGAGTAGAATCGTTTGTTTGATTTCTAAAGCAAGAGGTTCGATTAAGATTTTATCAATTGTTGGGAAAACAGCACGCACATCTGAAATTGTTAATTGTGTTAGATCTTTATAGTCAATAAAGTATCCGGTTCCATTATATATACCCATGGCAATCCTCCTAATATAGGTTAATTATTAGGCATTTGTTAAATGCCCTCAACCCACTTAATTTAGTGGATTTTTTGCTTTT
>JAVXTS010000017.1:0-37294 GCA_036642535.1 Eubacterium sp.
TATTTTTGGTAGATCATAGATTTCTCCTTTTGCCCTTTTTTAAGCTTTACACGCCAACTTCAAAACTGTATTCAAGTTCTTCGGGTTGCTCACATTCTTCTTTATTTTCATTGTCAATCATTTGATCTTCTTCCATCTTTTTTTCTCACTTATATTTTTTATTAAAACTCATCTAAATATTAATCCAAAATAAAAATTGACATTACGTCAATAGAAAACATTATAACATCATTCCTTGTAAAATGCACTACTTTTTTTAAATATTAAATAGATTTATTTCGACTCATTTTATATTACTATATTACCAATAATCCTACCACCCGTCAATTATTTTTTTCATTTAAACCAACACTGAAAAAAATGCTTCTATATATAAGACATTTTAAAACCTTAAAAAGCCACACTTCCCCATCCTTATTTTCTTTAACATCGATGGTTTTTTATGGCTTTCTGTTATACTTTTTTCTTTGAATAAAATAAATGTTCCATTGCTTTAATCACAGCATCATCATCGCTACTACCGATGGTTTGAGATGCGATCATTTTAAGCTGAGGTATTGCATTTTCGACGGCGTAACTGCGATCAACCCATTTAAAAGTTGGAATATCAAGGGTGGTACTACCAAAAGCGACTACCCGATCAACAGAGAGATCTTTTTTAAGTTTTTCGATGGCATTTCGTCTTGTGGCTTGGGCACCGTAAATTTCAATAATACTATAACCATTTTGTTTTTTATAAGGATACACCACAACGCTAAGCTGTTTATAAAAAGGCAGTTTTTCCAGTTCTTTTTTTAAAACGGTAATTCTCCGGGTTTCGTGGATACCAATAATACTGATGGCATATTGATCTTTTGGCAATTTACCAAAAATATAATTTTTATGGGGCGTTTTTCGTTTATCGTGATAGAAACGTTCTTCAGGTACATTTTTAAAATCACCATAATAAATATGCATGGTTTCATTGATAATCGCATGGACAAAACAATTGTAATTATTTCTAGCAAACAAGTCTTCGACCGCATCGCTTACTTCCCTTTTCATCGGCGTGGAAAAAGAATAGCTTTGATCTTTAACATCATAAAGGACGGCGCCGTTCATGGCAATGGTAGGAAGATTCAAATTGATGTTTTCAACCATCGGGACAAGGGTTGCGGGGGTACGATCGGTAACAATGGCTATCCATGCGCCGTCTTCGATCATCTTATTCAGCTCAAATTCGGCATAACCACTGATACTACCATCCGAATGAGCCAAAGTGTGATCAAGTTCGCAGACAAAAAGAGTGCTTCTATTTTTATAGGCCGGAAAATGAAAGCCATTAATAGCGAGTGCGACTAGAATTCCAATAAGTGTATCAATCACCCGATTAAGAGCAACAATTTGTGCGGCAACATCGGGATACGGAATAACAGTAGTACTTAAAAAAACAATACAGGTGAAGGCTGATGCTGCGGAGTGATTAATGACGATGGTTGTATAAATAAGGGGGATAATACAAAGGGCAACGATAAAATATTGCACTAGCATTATCGGCACAAAATGCTGATTAAATAAAAGAACAATCATGCCAAATAGTCCACCGACACACGTACCGATAACCCGATTAATAGCGACTGTTTTACTGTTAGACAAATAAGGCTGCATACATAAAATAGCGGTAATCGCTGAATAAAGAGGAACACTTTGAGGCTTAAATGAACTGATAACAAGGCAGATGAAAACAGCAATAGCGGTCTTTATAATACGCATACCAATTTTAGGGAATTTATAGTGCATCACGCCACGTCTCCTTTATTATTATTTTATTTCAGCATACGGCATTTTTAAGCGATTGTCAAGGGGATTTCAACCTTAAGATTTAAGCTTTTCTAAAACAAAATGAAGTATGATAAGGCATAAGTTTTTTTATTAATGGAGATCCCCTATGAAAAACAAGTATACTCTTTCACTATTGAAACCGAAGGCGTTTAATGTTACAACTTTAATGCTTTTCCTTTTTATTATTTTAGTCATCCCCATTTTTTTAATTGCAACCTATGACCAACCTTCGGCAGATGATTATGTTTATGGTTTGATGACAAAACAAACTTGGCAAACAACCGGTTCTTTGATCCAGACTTTTGGCACGGCTTGGCATCAAATGGTTCATTCTTATATGACCTGGGATGGTAATTTTTTTGGCACTTTTCTGGGTGCGCTTCAACCGTCTGTGTTTGGTCTTTATACCATAGTTCCTCTATTTATAGTACTCTCCTTAATCGTCAGTACTTTATTTTTAGCAAAAGTAGTTTTAGAAAACTATTTAGGGGCAACCCGTCAGGTAACTGCTATTATCGGTTTGATTGTTTTGATTTTATCCTTAGAATTTATGCCTTCAGCAGTTCAGGGGATTTACTGGTATGATGGTGCAATTTCTTATACTTTCATTTATGCCTTATCCCTAACGCTTCTTGGCACCTTACTACTTTATTATCGCTCTAAACGTAGCGCCACAAAAATAGCGTTTCTAACGATCAGCGCTCTTTTGGGCTTTCTGATTTCCGGCGGTAATTTTGTATCGTCGCTAATGATTCTGATGATCTTAGCTTTTTTATGTGTTGCCCAAGGTTTTAAGAAAACAAAACTGTTCTGGGGCAGTGCCTTTGTTTTTTTAACAACATTAGCCGGACTTTTGATTTCAGCTTTAGCTCCGGGTAACGGTATGCGGCAATATGATACGCTAAAAACCCTTGTTGCTCAACCTTCCCCTTTTTCTGCAATTATTCAATCGCTTTACTATGCGGTCGTTTATTTATTCAAGTGGACATCAATCCCTGTGGTAATCGGGCTTCTGATGATTGGTTTTTTATTATACCGACTGGCGGATAAAAGTACTTTAAAATTTGAGCATCCTTTAATTGTTCTGGGGTTAAGTTTTTCGGTTTATGCGGCTGGATTTACGCCTCCGATTTATGCGCTTGGTAGCGGTAGTTTAATCTGGGAAACCCGTATTATGAATCTTTTATTTTTTAGTGCTCTTCTCTTATGGTGTGTTAATCTTTTTTATTTTGCAGGTTACGCACAGCGTCATATTGCTCCTTCTTTAAAAGATCAATTCTTTTCGTCCGATTTGTTTTTTAAACGTCCTGCTTTTTCTCTGGCGTTGATGATCGGATTTGCCTTTGTTTTTGCTCCTTTCACAGGTGTGCCTGTAACAAGTTTAAGTGCATCAACGGCTCTTATTGATGGTTCAGCGGCACAATATGCCGAGGAATCTCAAAATCGTCTGGCTATTTATGAAAACAAATCCATTGAACATGCTCATGTTCCCGAGTATTCAGTGAAACCTTATCTGCTTTATTATGATGATATTAAGGCAGACACCAATGACTGGCGTAATAAAAGTGTTGCTAACTATTACAAGAAAGCTTCGGTATCCCTTAAGAAATAGAAATTTTATGCTAAGATACAAAATATTACCTTTGAAAAGACTTGTTATTTTGCCCGTTTTTATCTATAATTAAAAAAGAATCATTATGAACAAAAGGAGACTTTGACAATGAAAAAATATGTTTGTGGTATCTGTGGTTATGTTTATGATCCTGCTGTAGGTGTTCCGGATCAAGGTATTGCACCTGGCACTGATTTTGCTGATGTTCCTGATAGCTTTGAATGTCCTGAATGCGGCGTTGGAAAAGAAGAATTTTCTGTAGAAGATTAATTCTCTAAAAAATAAAAAAGACCTGATATGAACCGACCCCCAAAAGTTAGACCAAAAATCTAACGATTGGGAGGTCTTTTTTTATTTTAAAACTGAATATTATTTGATCTTCATCAAAGAATCAGTTATTATAGCATTAACACTATTTTTCAAATGCTATCATCATGAAGGGAGATTTTATGATTCATTTTAGTTGTGACTACTGCGAGGGGGCGCACCCTCTTATTTTAGAAGCCTTATGCCAGACCAATTGCGAACAGACCGAGGGTTACGAGGAAGATCATTTTTGTGATCATGCCAGAGATTTAATCCGGGATAAAATTGCTTGTGACCACTGTGATATCCATTTTTTATCCGGCGGTACACAGACGAATCTTACCTTTATTACCCATGTTCTCCGCCCCTTTGAGGCGGTTATTTCGGCGGATACCGGGCACATTTGTACCCATGAAACCGGAGCTATTGAAGCGACAGGCCACAAGATTATTGCTATGCCGGGTGATAATGGTAAACTGAATGTACCTTTGATTAAAAAGGCACTTTCAGACCATACTGATCATCATATGGTTTTACCAAAGCTTGTCTATCTCTCAAATCCGACTGAAATCGGAACAATTTACACAAAAGCTGAGCTTCAAGCTATTCATTCTTTTTGTCATGAAAAAGACCTCATTCTTTTTATTGACGGTGCACGTCTGGCCTCGGCCTTAACCGCAGAAAGTAATGATTTATCTCTTCCGGATTATCCTAAATTATGTGATGCATTTTATATCGGCGGTACAAAATGCGGTGCTCTTTTTGGTGAAGCCTTGGTTATTATTAAACCACAATTGGCCGAACATTTTAATTTTACACTTAAACAACGGGGCGGTCTTTTTGCTAAAGGACGTATTTTGGGCATTCAATTTGAGCAATTATTTAAAGATCATTTATATACCGATCTCGGAGCTCACACCAACCGTTTGGCAAATCGTCTCAAAGTTGCCTTGGAAAATGCGGGATTTGATTTTTGGGTGGACTCCCCGACTAATCAAATTTTCCCAATTCTACCCAATAAGCTAATCGAAAATTTACGGAAAGATTATGCCTTCAGAGATCAATGTGTGTTTGATTCAGACCATACGGTAGTACGTTTTGTGACATCCTGGGCCATGACGGATGAAATGGTAGATGCGTTTATAAAGAGCCTCAATAAGTACTTATAAAGTAGGAAAGGATGCGGTAAAATGAAACTGACGGTTTTAGTTGATAATCATACGAGTTGTTATGTTGAACCTTATTTTCTTGGTGAACCGGGATTATGTTATTATATTGAAGATGACGGAATGTGTTTTCTTTGGGATACCGGATATACCGATATTTTTATTAAAAATGCGGAAAAGATGGGGATTGATCTCAGCACGATTGATGCCATTGTTTTATCTCATGGCCACAATGACCATACTCGTGGGCTTGATTACTATTTTAAGACTTTTGATAATCCAAAACTAAAAATCATTTGCCATCCAAATGCGCTTATTTCAAAAAGCCGTGAGGGTGAAAATATTGGTATGGATTTATCTGAAACTTATCTGAAAGAACACTGTGAATTGATTCTTACAAAAGAACCCTACCCCGTCAGTAAAAATATAACATTTTTAGGTGAAATTGGTAAGTCTACCGATTTTGAACCTCGAAAAGCAATGGGAACTATTTGTTGTAATGGTTGTGAGGATGATTATCTTTTTGATGATTCTGCCCTTGCTTATAAAACGGATGAAGGGGTTTATATCGTTACCGGATGCTCTCATTCCGGCATTTGCAATATTGCCGAACAGGCAAAAACAGTGACTGACACCACTCAAGTTCTTGGTATTATCGGTGGTTTTCATCTCTATAAACGTGGTGAACAAGTCGATCGAACCATTGATTATTTTATTAAAAATAAAATTGATATTCTCTATCCTTGCCATTGTACCGCCTTTAAGATTATTGCGGCCATTCACCAGGCTATTCCTCTAAAACGTGAAGTGAGTGTCGGGATGACATTGGAGTGGTAACTTTTACCCTTTACAGTTTCTCTTTTTTTTGTTATGCTTGAATCATTACTAAATTAATGAGGATATCTATGGGAAAATATAAAGATTTACTTTTTGATACAAATAGTACTTTAGAGGATTTTTTCCAGATGGAGGAATTAGGTTTAAGATGGGTTTTTAAAAAATACGGACTTCATTTTTCACCAGACATCAAATCGCTTTATGCCGATATTAATGATGGACTTTGGACTGATTTTAAAACAGGTTTAATTGATGCCGACACCATTTCCGAAACACGTTTTTCTCTTTTGTTTTCAGAACTAGATATTTGTATTAATCCAGTTATTTTTGAATCCGATTATCAACAGGTTGTTCCGATAAGTTTAGAAATTAAATTCAGATAAAGTGTTTTTTCTTTATCTGAATTTTTTATTTTTGTCTTTTTTATTTTTTATGTTATAATTATACTATTGCAAAAAATTCATTTTTGAAAAAAGAAAGGCGCATTATGGAAAAAAAAAGAACGATTCCTTGGAAAACAGTATTTTCCAATTTTAAAACATTTCTCTTTACAATTATCTTTATCAATGTTTTTAATCTTTTTTTCGGATCTTCAAATCTACTGATTGGCGTTGGTATTATTACCGCTTTAATGATGTTTACTTCGATCGAACTTGGCATTCGTTATCAAAGTTCACCCTTTTTGATTATTTCACTTTTCGTTGGTGTTGGGTTAATGTCTCAACTCTCCCTGATCAATCCTTGGCTTGGTTTTGTAATTAATGTCATTAGTGTTTTCTGTATTATGTTTTTCACTTCCGAAAGTGCTGTTTCAAAAACATATATGGCATTTCTCTTATGCTACATTTTTGCTCAAAGTAATCCGGTAAGTGGTCATGATTATCTTCTTCGTTTGGTAAGCTTTGCTATTTTCGGCATTCTCTTAAGTCTTATTTACGGTTTTTGTCAACGCAAAAATAAAAGCGCTGCGCTACCGTCACTTCGTGACTTGATTCAAAAAATTGATTATCAATCGGAAACCTTTATTTTTGCAATTAAAATGGCCTTAGGTCTTGGTATTGCGATGCTTTTTGGTCAACTTTTAGGACTGCAAAAATCGCTCTGGGTGAGCATGACGGTAATGTCTTTAACACAGTTAAATCTTAAAGAAACTCACAGCCGTATTAAATACCGTGTCTTTGGAACGCTTATTGGTATTGTGGCTTACATTATACTTTTTAATTTTCTTGTCCCAGTGGAATATACGACTATTGTTGTTCTTATTATGTCTTATATTTATACTTTTATCAAAGATTATAAAATTCAAATTATTTTTATCACCATCAATGCATTAACTGCCGCTAAAGTACTCTTTGGTCTTAACATTTCTGCACCGATGCGTATCGGGTTAATTTTATGTGGCGTTGCCATTACTTTGATCATTAGCCATATTCCATTTAAACGTATTTTTAATAACCTCAGTCATAAACTGAACCGTAAAAAAGAAGCCACTGCTACTGCTGAAAATTAAATTTCTAAAAACAACACAAAAAATGACCTCCGAACTTAATTGGAGGTCATTTTAGATTTCTCATTATACTAATTAACTATCAATTATTCAATGATTTTTAATTCTGTACTAATATTCTGAGTGACGTCTTTTCCAAACCATTTCATTGATAATTCAACCATTTTGCCATTATCTTTTAATTTCTTTAACGTTTCATTCATCTTCTTGGCAAATTCAGCATCACCTTTACGCATTGTTACACCAATTGGTTCGTTCGATAAAATATCAGACGTAACACTGTAAACATTTGGTTTTAACTTCGTATAAAATTGTCCAACCGGTTGGTCGGTCATAATATAGTCAATGGATTTTCCTTCAAGTGCAGCAAAACCATCCATCATTGCATCGAATTTATTAATTTCGAATTCAATGCCTTCACTTTTCTTAAGTGCTTCTGCGGCATAATCTGCGGTTGTTTCAATTTGAACGCCTACTTTTTTACCGGCTAAATCTTTAGGTGCTTTTGCAGGCGTGCCATCATTTCTAGATACAATGACAATCCCATTTGTAATATAAGGATCAGACATGCTAAAACCTTCAACACGTTCCGGTGTGATACTTGTACCTGAAATAATAACATCATATTGATTGGCATTCAGTCCATTAAAAATACCATCCCATGCGGTTGATACCCATTCCGGTTTAACACCCATATCTTCTGCAATCGCATTGCCTAAATCGATATCAAAACCAACCATTTCGTTGTTTTCATCTCGGTATTCAAGTGGAACATACGTGTCATTGGTTCCTATTTTCAAAACACCATCAGCAACAGGATCTTCTGCTTTTGCACCACCACAACCGGTAAGTGCTACCGATGCTGTTAGCATAAGTGCCAAAGACACCCCTATTAATTTTTTATTCATTTCTTCCTCCTCGTACTTAAATCGTTTCCCCTATTATACATCATTATGCATAATAATTCAAGTGATTTAAAAAATATTCGGATTAAATACCCGGAAGGTATCATATTTATGCGATTGTATACATGATCTATGCATTGTTAACTTAAATTTATAAAATTTCTTCGAGTGCCTTTGAGAGTTGATCCGGACAAGATGTCTCTTTATATCCGCAGGTTATCCCCCGTAAACGTTCAATAGCATCCTTAGCCGGCTGTCCTTCAAGCAATGCAGAAATCCCTTTAGCATTACCACTGCATCCACCTAAAAAAGATAAATTTTTAATTAAACCATCCTCTAAATCAAATTCAATCGAACGGGAACAAACCCCTTCTGTATTATACTGATAACGCATATTTCGTCTCCTTTTGTCGCAAATTTCCAGAGAGTACTTTATCATAAAAATAGCCATTTAGCAAGGATTGTCTTTCAACTAAACTATTAAATAAAATCCACACGTCCCTCTCTACGCTTGGGTGCTTTAGGAGAAACAGCCGGGTATCCCAGTGTGATCATTCCCAGATAACGTCCTTTATCCGGCGCAAAGGTTTCTTTTAAAGTTTCGCCCAGTCCAACCCTTAATGCGGCAGTTAACCAACATGTTCCAAGACCGAGATCATAAGCTCTCAGGCAAAGGTTTTCAATTGCGGCTGAAATGCCTTCGACAACCGTTGTATCGTCTTCATAATCCGGTTTTAACATAAATGCCAGAATAACCACCGGTGCACCACCCATTGTATTTAAAAAATGTTTGGTATCCTCTATGGCTTCCGGATGACGTTCAAAGCGTTTTTCAAGTACTGGTTTAAATTTACCAAAAACCTGACCGGTAATGTCATACAGTTTCTTTTGTTTTTCCGGTGATTTCACAACAACAAAGTACCAAGGCTGTAGGTTAATCCCTGACGGCGCCATCAATGCTGCATCAAGTACTTCATGAATAAGCGCATCTGAAACCGGCTGCTCGGTATATTTTCGAATACTGCGTCTTCCGAAAATCGCATCTTTTGTTTCCATAAAAAATCCCCCTTATATGTTTGATTTGATACTCTAATCATATCAAACAAGGGGGATTAAATCAATGCATCTTATTGTTTTAAAACTATCCTAAAATTTTCTTAAGATCTTCTTCCGGTGTAGAAATAGGTGTTAAATTAAACTTTTCAACGAGGATACTGAGCACACCCGGTGATACAAATGCCGGCAATGTCGGTCCTAGGTAAATGTTTTTAATGCCCAACGCCAATAAGCTTAATAAAATACATACGGCTTTTTGTTCATACCACGAAAGCACCAATGTCAGCGGTAATTCATTGACGCTACAGTCAAATGCATCTGCCAATGCCACAGCAACCTGAATGGCTGAATAAGCATCATTACACTGCCCCATATCCATAATGCGAGGTAGTCCGCCAATGGTACCCAAATCTAAATCGTTAAAACGATATTTACCACAAGCCAGTGTCAAAATGATTGAATCTTTAGGGGTTTGTTTAACAAATTCTGTGTAATAATTTCTGCCCGGTTTAGCGCCATCACAGCCTCCAACTAAGAAGAAATGCGAAATATCACCCGATTTAACCGCTCCGACAACTTTATCCGCAACGGATAATACCGTTTCATGTCCAAATCCTGTTGTTAAAATCGATCCACCGTTAATGCCGGTCATCACATGATCTTCTGAATAACCACCAAGTTCAAGGGCTTTTTCAATAACCGGTGTAAAATCTTTTTCAGAACCGATATGAATCATTTCCGGATAAGAAACAACTTCGGTTGTAAAAACACGATCTGCATAAGAGTCTTTTACCGGCATAATACAGTTGGTGGTATAAAGAATTGGCGCCGGAACAGCATCAAATTCTTTTTGTTGATTCTGCCATGCGGTTCCAAAATTTCCTTTTAAATGCGAAAAAGCTTTTAATTTAGGATAAGCATGGGTGGGTAACATTTCACCATGGGTATAAATATTGATTCCTTTATCTTTTGTTTGTTCTAAGAGGAGATAAAGATCGTGAAGATCGTGTCCTGTAATAATGATAAAGGGACCTTTTTCAATGGTCATTCCCACGGTTGTTGGTTCTGGTGTGCCATACGTTTTTGTATTAGCTTCATCAAGCATTGCCATACATTGAAGATTAACATTTCCGGTATCCATAACTAAGGCGAGTAAATGCTCCGCATCTTTTTCGGTGCCTATTCCACGTAATGCAGTCAATAAAAATGCATTCACATCTTTATTCTGATAGCCCAATACATCGGCATGATAAGCGTAAGATGCCATCCCACGAATACCAAAAAGAATTAATGCTTTTAAGGAGCGAATATCTTCATGAGCATTCCAAACTTTGTCCATATCAAAATCAATAATCTGACCGGAAATCGATTTTTGAAGATTATGTAATGTGTCAATTTGTTCCTGAATCACCGGATCATTAAAATTCACATTGGTGACGGTTGTAAAAAGACCTTTCATCACCAATTTGCTGATTTCGGCATTTGGTGATTCTTCTTTTTCCATAATCTGAGCTAAACCGATCAGCGCTCCTGTGAGTTTATCCTGCAAAATCGCCGTATGATCTTTTTTTCCGCAAACACCCTGATTTTTAGTACAGCCTTTACCTGCGGCTGTTTGTTCACATTGAAAACAAAACATTGTCATTTGTATTCCTCCTTAGTTTCTGTTAATCAGTTATACTCAGTAGTATACCCAAATTTTTAAAGAAAGTACGTTGCATATGCAATGGTTCTTGAAATATTTATATTTTAAGAAAACTTTTAATTTATACCTATTACTTATTCAATAAAAATCGGTACAAATGTCTGTGTCCATGAAAAAAAATTTGTTCGTTTTATTGATACTATTCCCTCAAATGCTTGGGATGCTACATTTATCATGTACTTTTGATAATTTTTTCATGATGTATATCCTCCTGAACACCGTTTTAAGCAACCTTTAGTTTTCATTATATTAAACGTTCTTTTAAAAGTTAAGATTTTTTAAATTTGTATTCGTCTTCCATTACAAAAAAAATAAAACAAGTGTTACTTTATGCTATAATATGGAATGTACAAATTGAATTTAACATGTAAAGGAAGGTGCTATAAAATGGCAAATAAAATTCGTATTGGTATCGCCGGATACGGCAATCTTGGAAAAGGCGTTGAACTCGCGATTAAACAAAATGAAGATATGGAACTGATCGCTGTCTTTACAAGACGTGATCCTTCATCCCTAACTATCTTAACTAAAGATGCAAAAGTTTTACCTATGGATGATGCTGAAAAGATGACTGATGCTATTGACGTTATGATTCTCTGTGGTGGTTCAGCAACCGATTTACCGAAACAAGGCCCAATGTTGGCTACTTTATTTAACACAATCGATAGTTTTGATACCCATGCAAAAATTCCGGAACATTTTGATGCTGTGGATAAAGAAGCACAGGCTCATGGTCATGTTGCGGTTATTTCTGTCGGTTGGGATCCAGGTTTATTCTCTCTCAATCGTCTTTTTGGCGAAGCAATTCTTCCCAAGGGTAATCATTATACTTTTTGGGGAACCGGCGTTAGCCAAGGCCATTCTGATGCAATCCGTCGGATTAAGGGTGTAAAAAACGCTATCCAATATACGGTTCCTGTGAATGCCGCCATCGATTCTGTCCGTGCTGGCAATAATCCTGAGCTTTCCACCCGTGAAAAACATACCCGTGAATGTTATGTGGTTGCCGAAGAAGGCGCTGATCTCAAAGCTATTGAACAGGAAATTGTAACCATGCCTAATTATTTTTCCGATTATGATACGGCGGTTCATTTTATTTCAGAGGAAGAATTGAAAACCAATCACAGCAAATTAAACCATGGTGGATTTGTGATCCGTAGCGGACAAACCGGTGTTGATAACGAAAATACCGCTATTATTGAATATTCACTCCGTTTGGATTCCAATCCTCAGTTTACTTCAAGTGTTCTTGTTGCTTATGCCAGAGCCGCTTATCGCTTACATCAAAATGGTGAAAAGGGATGTAAAACAGTTTTTGATATTGCACCGGGGTTACTGTCACCGAAAAGCAGTGCTGAATTGAGAAAAGAATTATTGTAAGATCACTCTTTTTCATTTTTCTTTTTCCGATGTTTATCCTTATAAAAAAGAAGTACAATCAGAGCGATCCCTGATGCAATGGCCGTGGTAAGATACACTTGTTTATAACCAGATTCCATAGCTTTTTGATACATTTTTTGAATTTGATTATCCATCATGTGGACTTGACTCAGATATGTTTCAAAACCTTGTTTAATGGTTTCGGGAACAGCTTCTTGTAAAACCGTCAATTGTTCTACCATTGTATTAATTTGATCGGATTCCGGCGGTGGAATTTGTCCCGATGCTACCATTTGATTCAGACCATCAATGCTAGTTTGAACATTTTTCGTTATGTGAGCGGTAATGGATTTCCCCATTTTTTCACTGATATATGTCGCCATATTATTGGTTGTTCCGACGATTGTGGTCACATCTGCATCACGCATTTCTTTTGCGATGTTCGGTGGAAACGCCATATTTTTAACTGAATCTTGATTGATTTTCATTTGCGTCATCCCCATAAAATTAGGAAATTTAATATTCTTCAAAGAAGAATTTTCCACAGCTGTCTTTTTTAAGGCAGCTGTTTCTGTCTCTAATTCTTCTGCATAGGGTAATGGCGAAAAGTTAAGTTCTTTTGGTAAAAGATCTATGATATTGCTCTGAGCGGTCATTCCTGCGTGGGCAATAAAACCAATCATAATGGCGGGTGCAATGGCGGTACCAATGGATCGAACCAGTGAAAGTGATGCTAATGCTGAGTTTGAATCTTTTTTTTCGGTATTATCAAGCATCATGTAATTCAGAGGAGTCCCCATTGTAAACCCCATCCCCAAGCCGATAAGCATCAGTGAAACCGCAACGGTTAAAAGACTTGGGTAATTACTGGTCACAAGTACCAGAAATAAGGATCCGATAATGGAAAGGGTGAAGCCACCGCCCATGATAATTTTAGGACCAAATTTATCAATCAAACGTCCCGAAAGAGGTGCGCCTATACCGGCAAAAACACCAAGTATCATTACAAAATAGCCGCCACTCCCTTGTTGCATTTTAAGGGCATTTTCTGCAAATTGAGGTACAAATACCATTCCCATCATAATAACACCGGTAATAAACGAAATAATAAGTGTAATCACAATCGGCAATGTTTTAAAATATCCGATATTAATGATCGGATCGGCTGCTTTTTTCTCTGCCAAAATGAAAAATGGCAAAAGCACTGCGAAAACGATTAAAAATGGATACACATTTGTACTGAAAAAAGATGTTTTAAGATTAAAGAAATCAATATTTCGTAATCCGTAAAGTAAGGACAAAATCATCAAGACAAGCATCAATGTTCCCCAAATATCAATCTTTTTAACACTATCAACTTTTGTATTCGGTAGAATGAAAATCCCGCCGATAATGATAAATAAGGAAATCGGTAAATTGATGAAAAAGATGAAGCCCCAGTTTTGAATACCGAAAATACCGAGAATCGCACTCCCAAGAGAGCCACCGATCACAGTGGCAATCCCATAAACACCACCAACCATTCCTAATGCCATACCTCGTTTATTTTCAGGAAAAGTGGTACCGAATTCGGCCGAAGCGATGGGCATAATACCCCCACCACCAATAGCTTGAATAGCTCTAGCTATCAAAAAGAAATCAAAATTACCTACAAATTGTGATAATCCGGCCAGTAAAGAGCCTGTACCAAAGAGAGTGATACAAATCAGATAAATGGTTTTACGCCCTAAGCGATCCGCCAGTTTCCCCATTACCGGGATACTTGCTGCAAAGACCAGCGTATAAATCGTAATCATCCAAATTCCAGTTTGCTCATTTACCCCCAGTCCATTTTGAATCACAACCCTAGCGGGCGTAACTACGCTAGTATCAATCGCACCCATAAAAATGCCAAAGAGGTAAATAATCATAATTAGTGCAAAGTTCAATTTTTTCTGGTTATTTTCTGTTGTCGTTTTTGAGCTCATCATCGTAATCCTTTCGTTTTAGAATACAAAAGGTATACCCAAAGAAAAATAAAACTAGCGATAATGCCATAAATTTTACATTTAAGCATCACCGCTACGAATTAAATTAAACTGTTTTTATTATAAAGTGCCTATACGTTTTGTTTTGACTGATGCACGGCATATTTTATGCCACTCCAATATAGACGTTCGTTTATCACTGCTTGCTTAGGCAGATTCACATCTTTTAATGCCCATTTTTTCCATTCATCAAAACCTGTTCTGTCGATAATATAACCAATATGTTCTTTTCCTCCCGGGGACGAAAGATCAATATATTGTTTTACATAATCATAAGTATTGAGAATAATTTTAATAATACTGTCTTCATCAGCCCATAGAATAAAATCTTCACCTAATCGTGGATTCTTTTTCCCTGTTCGTCCCATTAGTGTTAGGCGATAATATTTTTCGGTACTTCTACGCCACGCCCCAACTGGACAGGCCAACACACACTCACCACATCCGATACAAAGATTTTCATCTCGTGTAATTTTATAGTTTTCCATCGTTAATGCCCCTGTAGATTTTTTCGAACAAGCTTTAACACAGGCATTACATGAAACACATTTATCTTTACTATACTGTGGCTCGGTCATCCCCATAATACCAAAATCATGCATTCGCACTTTCATACAATCATTGGGGCAACCGGTTAATGCAATTTTAAAATGTAAATCATTTGGGAATATTTCTTTCTCAATTTTCTTGGCAAAATTGGTAGTATTGTAACACGCATAAGGGCAAACATTACTCCCAATACAGGCGGATATATTCCGTGTTCCAGAAGATGTATAACCTTTTCCCGGAATTTCCTGATTAATTCCAAGTGCATCAATAATAGGTTGAAGCCGTGCATTTACAGCGTCCATATCCTCTAATTTGATTCCTGGAATTTCAAATCCCTGGCGGGTAGTAAGATGAACCGTACCATTGCCATAGATTTCGGCAATTTCTTGTATTTTGCCCAGTAAATCGGCATTCAGATAGCCACCGGGAACACGCACTCGTGATGCTGTCATTCCACGGTATTTGGATACTCGAAATGCATTCTTTTTTAATTTTTTAGTATTAATATCCATTGCTTTCCTCCTCAATCCAAAAGTGTTTTGCCGACGCTATAGTTAAAGACAGGGCCGTCAAGACAAATATAAGTCGCATCAATTTTACAATGTCCGCATTTTCCAAGACCGCAACACATTTTTCGTTCCTGGGAAATCCAGATTTTATCTTCGTCAACTTCACGTTTTAAAAACTCAGCTACTGTAAACTTCATCATGATCGGTGGCCCGACCACCACTACCGCTAAGTTTTCTTTATCACGGAGTACAAGCCCTGGAATATACTGGGTCACCATGCCTACATTACAAACAAAATCATCTCCGTCACAATCGACAGTTAATACCACGTTAATCGCCTTTTTCCAATCTTCTATTTCTGCTTTGAACAGAACATCACCCGGGGTTTTAAACCCAGCAATCAATGTGAATGAAGACGCTTCATCAGGATGTGCCGCAAAATAATCCACAATCCCCTTTACTGGTGAAAGACCTGTCCCACCGGCCACCACAATAATATCTTTTCCTTTGTATGCCTCAAGATCAAAACCATTACCGTAGGGGCCTCTTAAAAATAATTTTGAACCCACCGCATTTTTAAAGATTTCATCGGTCACCTTCCCCACTTTACGAATGGTCAGATCAATGGTGTCTTCTCCAATACCGCTGACTGAAATCGGTGCTTCACCAAATTTCGGGATGGATACTTCAAAAAATTGACCGGGTTTAACGACTCCCGTATAACGCATTCGAAACGTATATTCGATGTCCGTATGTTTAATAATCGCAACGACTTCGGATAAAAAAGGAATATATTCGTTTGTCATTTTATTTCACGTCCTCTCTTAAAGCATCACTTAGTTTGTTAATACTGTTTGAAAATGAGATGTATTCGGGACAAACATCATCGCAACGGCCACAACCCACACACATCTGATAGCCAAAACGTTTTTTATAATCGCTTATTTTATGCATCACTTTAAACCGCATACGGTCTGCTTTACTTTCTCTGAAACAATGCCCACCGGCCATATCCGTATAATTATCCACATGGCAAGATGCCCAAACCCGACGGCGCTCACCGACTCGACCGTTTTCTTTGTAGAAAATATCTTGCATGGTAAAACATGTACAGGTTGGACAGACAAAATTACAGCGTCCACAGGCAATGCAACGCGCATTATATTCTTCCCACATCGGTAAATCGATCACTTTTTCAAGGTTAATCGTTTCGGGAATTGTGACATGAACCTTATTTTCGGTTACATAATCCGGCTTAACCTCGGTCAATATTCCCTCTTCCTGAATGGCTAAATCTAAGCTATCCCAGTGACTGTCAACTAAAACATGATCGTTTTCTATTTTAAAATAAGCATCGTAATTCTCACTGATATTTGTCTCCATATCCACACAAAAACAATTTTCAAAACTTGCGCTACACCCCATGAGAACGAACTTTGTTTTTTCCCGTAGCCGTGCATAGTACGAATCACCAAAGCCATTGTTGAGATAAATTTCATCAAAACGACGCACACTATGAAGATCACAACTTCTTAGAAAAATAATATTCCCTCTTTTATCAACGCTCGCTTCTTTTACTTCATCTTCGGTAAAATAAAACAATACCTCGGACTGAGGAAAAAGAACTTCTTTAAAGGAAAAATCGCTTTTCAACTCAAACTCAATTTCCTCAATTTTCTTAATTTCCCCATACTCCACACGGTCTGTATCTGCAAAAGCTCCGGCTCCGATAATTCGTTTGGGTGCAAAAATCCGATAGTCCTCTGAGAGCGTTTCAAGCGTTTTATTCAACGCATCAAACTTAATTTGATATCCCATTTTATCCTCCATTTAATTACTTCATTTATTCTAATCGCTTGGTTTATGATTATCATACCCTTTTCATTAAAAAAACACCGTGACTAGCATCACGATGTTCACATTTTTTTAAACTGTTTTCAGCCAAAAACCGGTGATCTTCATATTGGTATCATAAACAACCTTAAGTTCGATCTTCCCTTTTTCATACTCCCCAATAATGATCACAATGGCCTCTTGATCTTTAGCTATAATTTGTTCGGCAGATACGTTTTTAATGAAAAGTTCAAGGATAGTTCTTTCTAAGTTTTAAAAAATTCAGCTAAAGCCTTCATATCATGAATAAGAATCTTTTTGTTTTTCTGGGTGATTAACCCGGCTGCCGTTAAAAACTTGAGTGCTCTTGAAATAGTTTCCCTTGGAGATCCCATTAAATCGGCAAGATAAGTCACACTCATTTCCACATCCACAAGACACCCTTCCTCCTCTAGTAAACCGTAGTCATTCCCTAGTTTCCAGAGTTTAGCAGCGACTCGTTTCTCAATTTTTATAACACCGGTTGCATTTTTCAGTTGGCGATAAAGCCGACGAATTTTTCGGTTGGATGCATCCATCATTTTCTTTGTTAATTTAAAATCTGACTGCATTAATGTTTCAATAAGATCTTTTTCACAACACAGTACCTCTGCATTTTCAAAAGCCTCACAACTAATCGAATTAGGTAATATTGAATCAACGTCGGTATTTAAAAATTCTCCGGGACCTAAAATAAAAATAACTTTTTTCTGCCCATTTTCGGTTATTTTATAAAGAGCTGCTTTTCCTTCTAATAAAATAAAAAGTAACGCTGTTTTCTCATGATCTCTAAAAAGATGTTCCCCTTTTTGATAACACCGAAAATGTTCTTTCTTGAAGAGTGCTTCCAGTGTTTTAGCCGATAATCCTTCAAAGACAGGCAGTTCAGAAAAACGATTCATTGCCCCTTACCTTCACCGATTTCAAGAGGTTTTAAAATAACGGAATAAGCCTCTTTCAGATCCTCATATTTTAGCCGACAATTGGCAGGGCTGGTTGAGGGTAACAGAATCGAGGGCACACCGTTTTTCGAAAAACATAATTTTTTATAAAGGGCAGTCGCTTTTGCACCGGTGGTGTAAATCGCTTTAATTCTCCCATTACTCAAAACTTCCGAAAAATCATTAGGAATCGGATTTTTAATGCTATTATCGCTTGCACCGTCAATATCGCAGGATGCCAAAACATCCCATAAGGCGATATAATTGTCGCGTAAAAAAGCTTTTTTGGCCTCATTTCCTGTGGGAACCGCTTGATTTAAAACATCGGCTAAAACCCGCCAGAAACGATTTTGCGGATGACCGTAATAAAAGCCGAATTCTCTAGATTTTGGCGAGGGAATTGTCCCTAATATCAGTATTTTTGCATTTTCCGGACAAAAAGCCGGAATGGTGTGCTCGACACGATTTCCCAAAATATCACCTTCGATTGTTTTTAAGTACCGCTCCAATGCGATCGGCACATTGAGCAATGGCACGTTCATCGAGCATTACAGGCGGTTTTCCACTTCCCTGGGACTGGCGCGCCACAGCGGTTGCGACCATTCGATCGGTTCCTTTAAGAGTAGCGAGATTAAGTTCTCCTCCAAAGCAGAAACATCCTAACGTATGGTTCATTAAAATATCCGGAATATTATCTTTATAATACTGCTCTCTGTTTTCGGTAAAAGCGCAATTAATAAAATAGATCACCTTTTTTTCAAGAAGAACGGTCGTATTTTTCTTCAATACTTTTTTTAAAACTCTCGGGTATTGTCCCATTCGAATGGATCCGCCGATGATAATAATATCATAAGCATCAAATTCAGGAATTTTGTTTTTCAGATCAACAACATCCACATCACCGCCAACTTGAGCGGATAGTAATTCAGCACTTTTTTTTGAGGTATTATTTTTACTCTGATAGGCAATTAGTATTTTCATGCAGTCTCCTTAATGCGTTGATATTCAATCGGTTCTCCCAGAAAATACCAGTCAAAACGGTTAAGTGCACCCGTGACGAGCGTAATAGCTCCTGCCAATGCTGGTGCGACTAAAAGCCAATACCATGGGTATGGAATCAGACTCAGTATTGGTACTTCATGAGCCCCTAACATAAGAAAATAATTAACTTTCAAAGCATAGGACATTATAAAAGCAACAATACAAATCACGCCACATCCGACAATGGGTTTCCAAACTTTTTTAAGGTTTGGCCGATAATCCGTTGCAAAGGGCATGCTCAACGGAATTAGAACCATCAACCCATGGGATAACATACTTTGTATCGCCATTGTGTGAATACCGCCATAATCATAAAAGACCCATAATGGATAAATAATCACCGATAAACCGCCCATAACAGCAAGGACATCTATAAAAGGATAGACTTTTTCCCATTTAAAAAGAACGATCAATGGTAGTGCAATACAAATCTGATTACACCAATCAAAACGGATATTGCGTAAATCAAAGCCAAAATAAAAGGTACGCCACCCAATGCGAAAAATCTCGAAAGTAATCATAATGGTCGCTAAAATTGTCAATAAACGGGTGCTGAAGCGACGATTCTTTTTTTTAGTCTGGATAATAAGTGTCAGGGCAATAAAAAAAAGAATCATTGTTGAAAGAATTATATGTTCTGGTGTAAACAATCGATTCTGAGGAGGTACATTTTGAGGTGCAAAATAATGTTCATAAAAATAACTCATGTCAATTTCCTTTTCCAATAAGATTGTTGTAGTATATCATATTTGTTTTCAAAATGCATTAATCTGAGCTTAATTTTAAAGAAAAACCTCCGATATCGTACCGGAGGTTTTCTTTTTATAACCCGTATGTATGCGCCATTACATCGGCCAATTTCTTTTTCCTACACGCCTCGCAGAGGACGTCAACTTCGGTTTCTGAACACTTGGCAGCATATTCCAATTCAGAATGAGTGCCAATAATTTTACCGCAAGATTCACATTTTACCAGTTTGAATTTACGATCCCAAATACTGCGATAGGTTTCATCCTGACTCCAGGAAATGGCACCGGTCGGACAAACTTTAGCACAACTTGTACAACCGATACAATCCCATGACGGTTTCTCATAGGGCGTTGCTACTTTTTTAGTGACACCTCGATTAATAGTCGAAATAGCACCGGTTCCAAGTGCCGCACAGGCTCTTGTACAAAGACCACATAAAATACATTTTCCCCCATCCACTTTTTTTAGACGGTTCGTTTCGTAGGCACCGTATTGATCACACAATGCTTGTACTTCATCACTTTCGGGTGCAAGATTTTTTAGTAACATTAGAACAACCGCACGTTCTTCTTTTATTTTTGCACTCTCGGTTAAAACCTCGCAGGGTCTTTCCACCGGATAAACGCAGGATACCACTACTTTACTGCGCTTATTTTCAATCACTTCTACAATACAAAGCCTACAACAGCCTTGTTCACTCAGTCCGGGATGATGGCAAAGTGTTGGAATTTTAAATCCGTTACGTGTGGCAATTTCCAGTAAGAATTCACCCTTTTCACAGGTGCAGATTTTTCCATTAATGGTTATTTCCATCGAAGTTCCCCTTTCCTTTTGTTATGACAGCATCAAATTTGCAGACTTCACGGCAACTGCCACAAGCGATACATTTTTTCTGATCAATGGTGTGTGGTTTTTTGGCCACACCGGTTATTGCCCCTGCCGGACACGCTTTTGAACATCGTGTACAGCCACGGCAAGCCTCTTCATCAATTTCAAAAGATGTTAGTTTTGGACAAACGCCTGCCGGACATTTCTTTTGATTAATGTGTGCTTCATATTCATTTCTAAAATATTTGATCGTTGTCAATACCGGATTTGCTGCACTTTTTCCGAGACTGCAAAGTGATGCATCCTGCATGGTATGACAAATGGTTTCCATCAATTCAATATCGCCATCTTGACCGCGACCTTCACAAATATCTGTTAAAATCTGGAGTAAATGACGTAAACCTTCACGGCATGGCGTACACTTTCCACAACTTTCTTCACATAAAAAATGAATATAATACCGTGCCACTTCAACCATACAGCTCCGGTCATCCATAACAATAACCCCACCGGATCCCATCATAGCTCCATACTGAACTAAAGTATCAAAGTCCATGGGGAGATCAAGCATACTTGCCGGAATACACCCCCCAGACGGTCCACCGGTCTGTACCGCTTTAAACGGTCTATCACCTGTTATACCGCCACCAATATCGTAAATGAGGTGTTTTAGCGTGCTCCCCATCGGAATTTCCACTAGACCTGTTCGTTTGACTTTTCCGACCAGTGCAAACACTTTCGTGCCACTACTTTTTTCGGTACCAATGTCTTTAAATTTTTCACCGCCATTTATGATAATATTCGGTATATTAGCCAGTGTTTCAACATTATTAAGTACGGTTGGTTTGTTCCATAATCCACGCTGTACCGACCGAATATATTTTGCTCGAGGCTCACCAACACGACCTTCGACTGATGCCATCAATGCTGTGGATTCACCGCAAACAAACGCACCGCCACCTCTAACAATATCAATATCAAATGTAATTCCCGATCCCATAATTGCGTTTCCCAAAAATCCTCTTTCACGTGCTTGCTGTAAAGCAATATGGGTATTTTCCACGGCTAATCCATATTCATCACGAATATACATATGACCTTCTTTGGCACCGATAGCCAGAGCACAAATAATCATCCCTTCAATAACACTGTGAGGATCACCTTCGAGAATAGAGCGATCCATAAAAGCTCCGGGATCACCTTCATCACCGTTACACACTACGTATTTATCCGGACTGTCATATTTTAATGCCTGACGCCATTTTGTCCCGGTCGGAAATCCGGCGCCACCACGTCCTCTTAATCCTGATGATTCTACTTCGGAAATAATCGCATTTGAATCCATGGTTAATGCTTTTTCAAGGGCTTTGTACCCACCGCGTTTTAAATAATCATCAATATTATTGGGATCCACTTCACCAATATTATGAAGAACTCGTTTTTTCTGGGGTGCGTAAAAAGGATTTTCATGCTGAGAACGTACTCGCCGTCCATCATCTCCTTTATAGAGCAACCGATCAATCACTTTATCTTCAAGAACGGTATCCCTGATAATTTCGACAGCATCTCCCGGTTTTACTTTGTAATACGAAATATCTCTTGGCATAATTTTGACAATCGGTCCATTTTCGCAAAAGCCATTACAACCGGTGGATTTAATTAAAGGCGATACTTCAATATCCGATTTAAACTGAACCGCTGCTTTTTTCAATGCATCGAGTACATCAAGACTTCCATTGGCACGACAACCGGTTCCGCAACAGACTAAAACGGTTTGTTTCATGAATTTTCGCCTCCTTCTTTATAATTCTTTAAAATATCAGGTAACTTTTCAAGGGTTACTTTACCGTAATAAACGCCATCAATCACCATTACCGGTGCCAATGCACACGACCCTAAACAATTAACCGTTTCAAGTGAAAAAAGACCATCTGACGATGTTTCTCCGGGTTCAATATTAAGTTCTCGTTTAATACCGGTAATTAAATTAACCGATCCGCGGATATGACATGCCGTACCATCACACAACTTGATAATGTGTTTTCCTTTTGGTTTTAAACTCAAGGCACCATAAAAAGTGGCCATGGAATAAAGATAGGCTAACGGACACTCTAAATAATCGGCTAAAGATTTCATGCCTTCTTCCGGTATATAATTAAAAGAGCGTTGCATATCTTGCATCATCGCCAATGAATAGCGTTGTTCTCTGGGATATTCCTTTAATATTGCCTCGATACTTGTTTTTGTAATTTCCTGCATTCTATAGTGTCCCCTTTCTTATCCTCCTGCAACAACAGGAAAAATAGCTACCGTATCCTCTTCGGTCAAAGGTGTTTTCAAACCCTGTAGATGTTCGATATGACGCCCATTAACCATTAAGATAATTTCATCTCCGGGTTGTTCGCCATCCGGACTAAGTACATGGTGTCTGAACGCTTCTCCGTAAACATCGGATAACTGATGAAGCAATGTATACATATCATTGCCACACGCAAAATCCACCGATCGGCATCCAGTATAATTTCTAATTGTCGCAAAAAATTTAACCCGCATGAACAATCTCCCCTTAATTATATTAAAATGGAATAAAACCGAAAATGGAAAATATGACGTCAAGCACTGTTTTGCTGTTCGTCATTTTCCACTTTCCGGCTTGAATAAACTTTTTTAATTTATAATCCTAATTCTTTTACTTTGTCTTCAGTTGGTACGCCTTCAGTATTCCAGCCCCTTACCTGATAGTATTCCTCGAGCATAACGTGTAGTTCCGCAACTTTTCCTTTTGCAGGACCACTTGGTAATGCTTCACGCAACAATCTTGGTGGTAATGTATCTTTTTCGACGCCGGAGGCAATGTTAAATTGCTTTTCAATATTCCAGATTCGTTCGCCTTTCAATAAGAATTCTTCATCTGTTTCATCAGAACCAATTGCTTCTCTATACTGTGCCGCAATTTCCGGAAGACCAATTCCGAAGGTTGTGAAAAGACAAATTCCGGTAGAATCGACTGCTGCTGTTAAATCTTGAAAAGTTTTAAGCAGTGGTGCTTTACCTTCAGTGAGAAGTGGATCTGTTTTTAAGGGAAGCCCTAAAACTTCCGGTGATGTCATATAACCACGAACATGGCATCCGCCACGGTTCGATGTTGCATATTCAAGCGCCATCCCTTGAATTGCACGTCCGTCATAAGCCGGCATTTCCTGTTTTTTAACAGACATCGATAATTCAGGTGCACCGTATTTTTCAGCTAAACGATATGAGCCAAGGGCTAATTCTTTACCAAAACCTTCGTTTTTTCCAACCAATTCGGTTAGATCGACGACTGCTTCTGCATCACCGAAACGTAAGGGACGACCGGTAATTTCTTCATTAATGAGTCCTTTTTCAAAAAGTTCCATCGCACAAGCAATGGTTGATCCTAAAGTAATTGGATCCATTCCATATTCATTACAAAGGAAATTTGCTTTACAAATAGCCGCTAAATTATTAACTCCGCAATCCGCACCATAAGACCATCCCGCTTCATATTCCGGACCTTCGCCCATGGATTTAAACGGACCGTCTGGAATTCTGGTCACACGACCGCAGCCGATAGAGCAACCAAAGCAACCCTTGTTTTTAATTAAATATTGATCGACTAATGCTTCACCGGATGTATCGTCGGCCTGGTCATAAACACCGCCATCACGCCAGTTATGTAGCGGTAAACCGCCCACTTCATTAATCAAATTAACTAAAACTTCGGTTCCATAAGTTGGCAAACCACCTCCCGTTACAGGATGTGCTTTCAGTTTTGCTCTGGCATCAGTCATAGCGTCGATAAATTTTTCGGGTCGTGCAACAGTTACACCCCCGGAGCCTTTAACCACTACTGCTTTTAATTTCTTACTGCCCATAACCGCGCCTAAACCACCACGGCCTGCTGCCCGATGTTTATCATTCATAATTCCCGAATAGAGACATAAATTTTCACCGGTAGGACCAACACAAGCTACCCGAACGCCTTCGCCACATTCTTCCACTAGCATATCGGTCGTTTCATAAACGGTTTTTCCCCACAAATGAGAGGCATCCCGTAATTCAACCGTTTCATCATTGACATATAAATAAACAGGGTGATCACTTTGATTTTCAAAAATAATTCCATCATAGCCGGCAAATTTAAGTTCGGGACCAAAGTGTCCACCGGAATTTGATGCGCCAATCGTACCGGTCAACGGTGCTTTTGCCACTACCTCATAACGACCGCTACACGTTGCACAAGTTCCTGTCAGAGGTCCTGTCATCATAATCATTTTATTATCCGGACCTAAGGCATCGACCTTTGGATCGACTTCATCGCAAAAATATTTTGTTCCTAATCCACGGGCACCGATAAAATCATTGGCTGCCTGCATATTTAAAGGTTCCTTCGATATTTTTCCACTTTCCAGATTCACACGAATTAATTTTCCTATAAAGCCATTCATCGCTATCCCTCCAATCCATAAACATCTTTTAGTTGATCGGCAATGGCTTTTTTACGTTCCATTTCAACCGCTTCACCATAGACAATGGCTCCTGATGGACAAAATTTTGCACATTTAGGATCGCCACCGCAAAGATCACATTTGAATACTTTTCGTTTGGTCGGATTAAAACTAATGTTCCCCAGTGGGCAAGCATTCATGCACATCTTACAGACAATACATTTGCTTTCATCCATCACAAACGCACCATTTTCATCCCTCGAAATGGCCCCCACCGGGCACACTTTCATACAGGACGGTTCCTCACATTGCATACACATCACAGGAATCGTTACGGCTGCTTGTTCATAGTCTATAACCGTGACATTGGACAATCTTGGATTAAATTCCTGATAATGCCCAAAGGAACAGACCAATTCACATGTTCTGCAACTAATGCATTTTTCAGGTTTGATCATGAGTTGTTTACTCATACGCTTTCCGGATACCATACTTTCGATATCCGTTACACCTCCTTCGTGATTAAATTACAAAATGAGAATCGATTTGGTTTGTTTTATACAAACACAAAACCCGCAAAAACAAACCGATATCCGTTAAGATATCTGTTCATTTTCACGGGCTCCTTTGCAAAGATGGCAGACAACAGGGTTACCCCTGTTACCCATTGGCTGTACCACCCCCATGGGCAAATACAACTTCAGAGCAATTCTATTGTAAATTTACTATATCATAAATCAAAAAGTTTGTAAACGTTCATCATAATATTTTTTATAAATCTTAAATATTTTTAACTTCCAATTAAAAACGTCATCACGTTATTGGTATCATCTTTCAAATAACGAATGGATATCCCTTCTAAAATATCACTGTACTCAATGAGATTAAGAGCCTGATCGCTCATTCCGTCGGCAGTGAATTTTACAGAAAAGCGGAAATTATCTTGCATGATTTTAGTTTTTAAAAGTGTCATAAATCGTTGTTTTTCACCGGTATTATTGAAATTAAAAAGCATCTTTTCCCGAACAAAATAATTATCCGCTGTTGCATTGACAATAGGATACACCCCTAAAGTTTCATCTAAAATATGCGTTTTTTGTAAGTCTTCGGTTGTGACACCAAAAAAAATGTGTTCAGCATAATTTAGATCTTTTTGAGACGAATCCTCAAAACTTGGATCATCCCAAGTGACATCCACATAATAATTTTCATGATCCATTTCTAACAGATTCCAAGCATGGGGTCCACGCCCGATGGCCTCCCCTTTAACATAAGTACATGAAATACCTAAATCATTCAGCACATATTGCATGGCTTTGCTATAACCGGCACAAACCGTTTGATGCCCTATAAAAACGGAACAAATATTCTGATTATCCGGGGCATTTAGATTGTATTCGGTGTTTTGGATAATTGTATCATGGACGTATTTTACTTTTTCATAATCACCCATATCTGCAGTTATTCCCTTTTTTATGGATTCAACAGATGTATCAATTTTTGCTTGACGTTTTTTTATTTCCTCCGTATTGTAAAGCGGTTTAATTTCTATGCTTGTTATTTCATTCGTTTCTTCATTATATTTGTAACTATATTCCGATAACCAAAAATACTGGGGATTATCCTGGACAACAGCCTCCCAAATTCGATTTAAACTGTCTACATTTGTATTATTATGCCCTAGTTCAAATGTGCTATTCTTTGCTTCAATTTCACTTGTAATTCGCAGATAGACTTTCTGCTCATCGATATTTAATTTAGAAAATCCTGTAATTGATGTCGATAGCTGGCTATTTTCGCTCAACACCTTATTGATATCTTCATCTGTAATAACTTTGTCATCCATTTTACCGATGATATTAATCCCGACAATGCCAATCACCAATATAATCGTCAAAGCAACTATTATTTTTCCAAGAATTTTCATCTTGTTTTCTCCTCGTATTATAAGTTTATAGACCTCAATCATAGAGGCTTTATCTTCTCGATACTTTATTATAGCACGATTTCAAAGAATACTTAAAATAAAAATACTTTTTCCTTTTCTCCCAATATTTGTAACGTTTATCATCATTGCATTTTATATTGAATTTTGAGATTCTTGTAAGCTTTATAGCGTACAAAAGCGATACCCTTACAGGTACCGCTTTCTACTATTTATAATCTATTCTCTTTTCTTTTCAACTTTAACGATATGCTGTTTTAAGTGCTTTTATCAGTACTTTAGGATCGTGTTTCCACGGTGTTACCGGGCAAATTGGGCGTTTAATATCAAACAGGGTATAGATGGCAATTCTTGCGGCTCTAACCGAATATTCTTCAGTAAAGACCATATCTTCCGGAATTTCAACAAACTGGCTGATCATGGCAAAATTAGTGGATCCTTCGGGTACAACCGCCGGGCGATCGGACATCGCACGTGGTTCAAATTGAGCATCAATATAAGGCATCATACATGGAATGACATTGACTACCGAATCCATAAGTTCATCCATATGATCTTCAAAATGAAGTTGGTAAATAAGCTCTTGTAGCATTTCTTCACCGGTACAATCCTTCATCGGTTTTTTAATATAATCACCGATATGATCAGTATATAAGCCATATCCCCAGAAAATAGTGGTATCCAGCGGTTGATTGATGAAATGTGGTTGAGCGGCAATAACAATACTCATAAGCCAACTTGAATCTTTAAAAGTCATTAGCGCACCACTTCCCGGAATATTCCCGGAAAAATCTTCAATCATTTTCAAAAATCGATTGCCTTTACACGTAATCGTAAAACTTTCCCAGTTTGTTTCATGGGGTTTTCCAAAGAAAGGTTCAGGATTTCCAAGACCCGGTTTTTTAGCGGATAATTTCTTCCAGAGCGCTGCTGACATCGCCGGTTTTTCAGGTGCCGGTGCCGGTTCCTTAAAATTACCTAAAGTGGCACTATCGGTCATACAGCCATTTGTGACAATACAGATATCTTTTTCATTCAGATGAATTATCGATTCTTCATTGTCTTTGGTGATATGAATATCGGTTGCTGTGATTTTATTATTATCTGCAAAATCAATATCGGTGACCGTATTATTGATTTCAAATTGAACATTATGTGTTTTGAGATAGGCTTTCAATGGCAAAATAACGCTATCGTACTGATTATAAGGTGTACGTGTTACCCCTTCTAATGTTTCTATTCGGCTAAATTCTAGAATCATGCGTTCCATATAACGTTTGAATTCAAATAAACTGCTCCATTTTTGAAAAGCAAAAGTGGTCTGCCACATATACCAGAAATTCGTTGTGAAAAAATGTGGTGTATCTTTAAACCATTCTTCAATGGTTAAATAATTCAGCTCTTTTTCCGGTGTCATCAATAATTTTCCCATGGTCATACGGTCATTATTATCAAAACCCATACTAAAAACATCTTGTATTATGCCATCTTTATCCACCAAACGTGCTCTAGCATGAGTCGGATGTGCATGATCAAAATTCAAAATTTCAGTGGTTACATCTCTATCTGGATGATCAAGTGAAGGAATGGATCTGAAAAGATCCCAAAAATTTTCATAGGTTTCTTCATTGAGCATTCTTCCACCACGACAAACAAATCCCTTTTCCGGAGTGCCGATACCATCATTACTACCGCCGAGAATGTCCATACCTTCTAAAATATGAATGTTTGATCCTTTAAAATTACAATCCCGTATAAGATAAGCGGCACCGGCCATACTCCCGATTCCACCACCTGTGAAGTAGACTTGCTGATCACCGTAGTCTCTATTTTCGGCGGCATTTTCAACGTCGTCCTCTTGTTGTTGACGAATTTTTTTAGTGGTCATATAAGTTACTGCTGCCGCCGCTGTTGTAGCGGCTCCTACTGTCATTATTTTACCGATGGTTTCTTTTTTCATAATTAAAATCTCCTTTCAAATGATTGTTTTTATCTTTATTATACCCATTATAACCTGAATAGATCAGTTGTCATTCGACGCACATCCACCATTGTCAAAAAAAACGACAATTCTTAGGAAATGTCGTTTTTTTAAAATTTTATCTTTATAAATGCTTAAACTAAGATCAAAACTGTCCTTAGACGAAATCACATAATACGCCTATTTTTGTTCCAGTGCTACCTTAATGCCACCTTCTTTTTCAACAATTGCCTGTCCTTCATCTGTCATGATAAAATCTAAAAATGCTTTTGTCTGTGAATTGATGGTTGATTCTTTGTAAAGTGCTAAAAATGGTCTTGAGATTGGGTACGTTTTATTGAGAACATTATCAACCGTGGCTTGTACACCGTCAACCGTCACTTTTTTAACCGTTTTATCTACAAAAGTAAGCGATACATAACCAATGGCATTTTCATTGCCAGCTACGGTAGACTGTACATTTCCATTACCTTCTTTAATGGTTGCATCCGATTTTAATTTATCTTTAAATCCTAATAATTCTTCAACCGCTGTCCGTGTACCTGAACCATCTTCTCTAGATACCACAACAATAGGGGCATCTTTACCACCAACCTGACTCCAGTTTGTAATCTCACCTGTATAAATCTTTGTCAAATCACTTTTACTGATATTTTCAACCGTATTGGTTGGACTGGTGATTAACGCAATGCCATCATATGCAAAAGTTAATTCGGTTAAATCTTTTTTCTCATCTGCGGTTAAATCCCTCGAGGCACAGCCAAAAGCATACGTTCCTGCGCCAGCACCTTTAATCCCATCCGAAGAACCCGTTCCGCTATACGTAAATTTAACATCTGAATTCTGAGCAGAAAATTCCGACCCTGCCGCTTCCATAATCTTTTGCACCGATGTTGAACCACCGCCATTAATTTCTCCTGAAACTGCCGTTGCCGATTGATTGTTACTGCTACCTGCGTTATTTGAGGAACACCCTGCAAATGAGAATACAGTTGCACCGATAACCACTACTGCCATAAGTTTTACTAAACCTTTTTTTAATCCCATTAAATTCTTCTCCTTTAAAATGTGTTTTCACAATTTTGTTTAATTTCTAGAACTATCATAACAATGAATCGTGAAAACTTGGTTTTGATTTGGTAAAGGAAGGGTTAAAGGTTTGTAAAATATGCTTTTTTCACCGTCAAAAGTGGGATATTGCTAACACAATATCCCACTTTACTTCTATATCAGTCATCAAATTCCGATTGTTCGCCATAGCGCACTTCATCGTTATATTCCTGTGATTCTGTCCGTTCACTCGCATCAGCACCTGTTTTTCTTTCAGATACATTTGCTCCAAAGAATCGTTCATCCTCTACTTCGTGCGTTTCGGCATCAACATTCCGATTACGATTTTGTTTGTTATTGTGCTCAACATTTTCACCAAAGAAACGTTCATCGTCTATTTCACGGCGATTATTTTCACCGTAAGACTCTTCAGAATCGTGTTCACGTTTCGTACTTTCACCATCAAAATTGCCGATGTTTCTTTCTTGTTCTATACCACTGTTGTAAGCGTTTTCTGTGTTTTCACCGTAAGAATTTCCACTACTTCTTTCATCGTCAAAACGATCTTTCATTGTTAAATACCTCCTAAATTAATATTGTACCTTAATTATAGCACAAAAGTGGAGATAATAACATCAAAAAATGAAATTTGTTTCATTTAAATAGTAAAATAAAGATTGCCGTTTATTTTACTTGTGCGCCGAAACGCACTTCATCATTTCGTTCTTCTTCTTTTGTCCGTTCACCCGCCGCAGCACCTTTTTTTTCTTCCGATACATTAGCGCCAAATTCAAATTCATCTGCCTTTTCACGTTCTTTATTCTCAGGATTACCCGGTTCATTATTTTTCTGATTCACTCTTTCTCCAAAAAAAAGTTCATCATCCCGCTCAATGTCTTTCTTCAACTGATCTTTATTTTTCATCGTTGAATACCTCCTCGATTTAATTAGTAACTTTATACCCTAAAAAACAGAAAAAACACGTTTTAATCTATTCTTTTCATTTTCTTTTAAAATTTCTTTGTTATCTTCCAAATTCTTAGGATCTTTACTAGGTTTTTGACACATTTTATGATATTATTTTAAGAGTTACAGAGAATTTAAATTTTGCATTATAGGAGAAAATTAATGGAGACAACCGAAAAATCAAATTTTATAATTAACGCCATTGATGAAGACATTAAAAATGATGTGTACACCGATCATCGCGTGCACACACGTTTTCCCCCAGAACCCAATGGTTATTTACATATCGGACACGCTAAAGCATCCCTACTCAACTACCGAATCGCTAAAAAATATAACGGTAAATTCAACCTTCGTTTTGATGATACCAATCCCATTAAAGAAGATGTGGAATATGTCAATTCTATCAAAGAAGATCTGAGCTGGCTCGGTATTGAATGGGAAGATCGTTTATATTTTGCCTCTGAGTATTTTGAACAAATGGCAGAATACGCCGTTGAACTCATCAAAAAAGATCTCGCTTTTGTTGATGATCTCAGCGCCGATCAAATGCGTGAATATCGTGGAACCCTTAAAGAAGGTGGCAAAGAAAGTCCTTATCGTACCCGCGGTATCACGGAAAATTTAGAATTATTCGCCAAAATGAAAGCCGGCGAAATCAAAGAAGGCGAAAAAGTACTGCGTGCAAAGATTGATATGAACAGTCCAAATATGAATATGCGTGACCCTATTATTTATCGAATCCTTCACACCACGCACCCTAATACCGCTGAAGACTGGTACATTTATCCCATGTATGATTTTGCACATCCCGTTGAAGATGCGATTGAGGGCATTACTCATTCCCTTTGTACCCTCGAATTTGAAGATCATCGCCCCTTTTACGATTGGGTACTCCATCATTTAGATGCTTTTAAAAACGAAGCTCCGAGACAGATCGAATTTGCCAAACTTAACCTGACAAACACCATTATGGGCAAGCGCTACCTCAAAAAACTCGTAGATGAAGGCGTGGTTGATGGTTGGGATGATCCTCGATTAGCGACCATTTCCGGAATGCGCCGTCGTGGTTACACACCGGAAGCTATTCAAGATTTTTGCGAAGAAATCGGTGTGGCTAAATCAAACAGTACTGTCGATATCGCAATGCTTGAACATTTTATCAGAAACGATCTTAAAACAAAAGCACCTCGGATGAATGCCGTATTAGATCCTTTAAAAGTAACCATTACCAATTATCCCGAAGATCAGATTGAATGGCTTGATATTGAAACCAATCAAGATGTCCCTGAAATGGGTCATCACAAAATGCCTTTTGGTCGTGAAATTTACGTCGATAAAGATGATTTTATGGAAGTTCCCGTTAAAAAATATTTCAGACTCTTTCCCGGCAATGAAGTCCGTTTGAGAGGCGCTTATTTTATCACATGCAATGAAATCATCAAAGACACAAATGGTAATGTTATCGAATTAAAATGTACCTATGATCCCGAAACAAAATCCGGCTCAGGTTTCACCGGTCGCAAAGTCAAAGGCACCATTCATTGGGTTTCCGCTAAAGAAGGCAAGCAAGTTGAAGTCCATCTGCTTAGTCCGTTAATGACTGAAGGGATTCAATTTGATGCCGATCATTTTCTGGATCAGATCAATCCTGATTCCCTGAAAAAAATAACCGCATGGGTCGAACCCCGTGTCCTTGATGCCAAAGCTTACGATAAAATGCAATTTGTCCGTCAAGGTTACTTTTCAGCCGATCCTAAGTATTCAACCCCGGAACACCCGGTATTTAATCAAATTGTTTCACTAAAATCGTCCTGGAGACCAGGCAAATAATAAAGGAGTTATCTTATCATGATTTGGTCGTTAAAAGAAACGTTACCGAGAGAAGAAATAAAAGAAATTCAGTTCAAACGCTTGAAGAAAACCATTAAGCACGTTTATAAAAACGTGCCTTATTACAGAACTCTTTTCCAAGAAAACCGTCTAAAACCCGAAGATATCCGCTCACTTGATGATATCCGCCTTTTGCCGTTAACGACAAAAGATGATCTGCGCCAAAATTATCCCTTTGGCCTTTTCGCTGTTCCCAAAGAAAAAATTGTCCGCTACCACGCATCCTCAGGCACAACAGGAAATCCGACTGTTGTCGGTTATACTAAAAAAGATCTAAAAGTATGGGCCGAATGCATCGCACGTCTGGCCACAATGGCCGGCGTCACCAAACGTGATACCGCACACATTTCCTTTGGTTACGGTCTTTTTACCGGTGCTTTTGGACTTCATCAAGGCCTCGAACGGGTGGGAGCCGGCGTAGTGCCAATGTCTAGCGGAAACACTAAAAAACAAATTAAAATCATGAAAGATTTCAACGCCACCGCACTTATCGGAACGCCATCTTATGCCTTGCATTTAGCCGAAGTCGCCCAAGAAATGGGACTTGACCCTGCCACTGATCTCAATTTACGTGTCGGTCTTTTCGGTGGTGAAGGTTCAACCGAAGCCATGCGTACCAAATTATCTGAAACCTTTGGGATTTTTGCCACCGAAAATTATGGCATGAGTGAATTAATCGGTCCCGGCGTTTCCGGTGAATGTCCCGCACTTCAAGGGATGCACATTAATGAAGACCATTTTATTGCTGAAATCATTGATCCAATCACTTTAGAAGTATTGCCGGAAGGAGCTACTGGAGAACTTGTCATCACCCCTATTAGTAAACAGGCACTCCCACTCCTGCGTTACCGTACAAAAGATATTACCCGATTGGATCATACTCCATGCAGTTGCGGACGTACCACAACCCGCATGGCGAAAATTGAAGGTCGTACCGATGATATGCTCATTATCAGCGGCGTCAATGTTTTCCCATCTCAGATTGAAGAAGTGCTCTTAAGCATCAATGGTATTGGAAGCAATTATCTCATTACTGTTTCTAAAAAAGGATATCTTGATAAAATTGATATTGATGTTGAAGTGATCGATCATGACTTACTCGATTCTGTCACCAAACTCGATGCCTTATATGCCGAAATTAAATCAAAATTACATACCATTTTAGGGATTCACCCTACTATTCATCTGGTCGAACCCAAAAGTTTAAAACGTTCCGAAGGAAAGGCCAAACGTGTGCTTGATCTTCGTAACGAAAAATAAAGGAGGCGTAATATGTTAATCAAACAATTATCCATTTTTATCGAAAATAAAAAAGGGCACCTCACCAGTATCACCAAAGTTATTTGTGACGCCGGTATTGATATCCGTGCCATTTCTGTTTTTGATAGTTCAGAATTCGGTATTCTACGACTCATCGTTGACGATCCCTATAAAGCTGCAGAACTCCTGAAAGAAGCTGGCCACGTTGCCAAAATGACCGATGTTCTCGCCGTTGAACCCGAAGATAAAATTGGTGGAATGTACGCTATTTTCAGTGTACTTTCCCAAAACGACATCAATGTGGAATACGTCTATTCCTTTGTGATGCGAAACCAAGGCGTCATGCCACTGGTTATCATGAAAACAAGTGAAGAAGAACGTGCTTATGACGTATTAAAAAATGCTGGCGTGATTGTTCTTCCATCGAAAACGTCTAAATAAAACAAAAAAGTTCACAGATCAATTATTCATCTGTGAACTTTTTTATTTTAACTTTAATTATAATCCGACTGATCTCACCATTGTTTCTTCCTTCAGTCTACATTATTTTAATGCGATATAAAGATCAATCGCTGCATTTTCAAAATACAACCCAATCGCATATTCATTCACCTTATTTCTAATTTTTTCAGTTACACCGTTTTGGTATAATTAACACTTCCTTCATTAATTCAGCAGTAATCTGCCTTGCTTTCTCGGTTTCTTCCTCATTAATAATATACCGACCATCCGTTAAGTTATAGTAATCACCTTCCTTGGCATTTTTAGGCAACCCTTTTTTATCAACACTTTGCACCTGATCATCCGTATCAATCAGAACTGCCACATCGCCTTCAAAACGATCAAGCATATAAATCATATAAATCCCTTCTCTCTATTTTGATTAGCGTTCACTGTTTATCCAAATATCCTGTCCACTAAAGCGGATAATAATTGAACCATTCATATCCGTACGATAAACACTTGACGCCTCCCTTTGATACCATTCTAAAGCTTTTTTATCTGGATGTCCATAATCATTGTCCGAACCGACCGAAAAAATAACTGCCTCTGGCGAGACTGCATCCAGCCAGTTACTTTTATCATTTTTTTCAGAATCAAAGACACCGTTATTTGCACCGTGATGTGACGCTTTTAAAACATCCACATCAAGATTCGCCCTTGTTTTCAAAAGATCAGAACGATTTTTATATTCCGCATCACCTGTAAATAACATTGAATTCTTTTGATAATCCAACCGAAAAACAAGTGATGCATTATTCATATCTTCATATGTCTCAACGGGTCCTAAAATGGTAAAAACACCATCATCTAATTCAAATTGATGGTTAGCTTTAGGAACGGCTACCTTTTTACCTTTGTCTTTCACTGCCATGAGAAACCGCTGATAAAATTTGGCACTGGATGGCTTTTCAGAAATTAAAATTTGTTCCACCGTATAGTTTTGAATTATTTTATCCGCACAACCGGCATGATCTTCATGAGCATGACTTAAAAAGAAATAGTCTAGTTTTGTGACTTTAGCTTTTTTTAAATATTGGTCAATCGTTTTAAAATCCCCAATATTACCACAATCAATAAGTGCGGTCGATCCACGGTTACCAATGATCAAATAGGCATCTGCTTGACCGACATCAATAGCGTGAATTTCAAAATAACCCCCAGTATTTGTGCTTGAATCGGATGTTGTTTGTTGCGATACTACACATCCCGATAATATGAATACAATCATAAAAAATATCAGTAAAATGCATGTTGTTTGTAATTTAAAAATTATTTTATACTTATTCAATCGACACCACCTTTCTAATATCGTATAATTTTATCATAATTACTCTCTTTCTCCAAATCATTATTCAATCCTCCCGACACGACTTCCATCCTTGCTTTTTTATATGATTTATGATAAACTTTATTAATAAACAAAAAAGAACCGTCTATTTAAGGAAGGGCTTTTGGTATCACGCTGTATGGTGTTATATAAGAAGTTTCTTCTTTTTTTATAGTTTCATTAAAATAAAAATTATCATTCAGGAGGCACAAAATGGACATTATTACCGTAGAAAAACGAAATACCGCTAAGAAGGCGAAACAGCTGCGACGCTCTGGCTTTATACCTTGCGTTATTTCCGGTGGTGCGCTGAAAGAAGCACTTTCAGTTCAATTAGAAAAAACAGCTGCAGATAAACTTTTTAAGCTAAATCGTGAAGGTAGTAGAATTCAAATTAAACTTGACGATCAAATTATTCCGGTACAAATTAAAGAAAAAAATCGAGATTTCTTGAGTAATGAATTAATTCATATTTCTTTTCAAGCTTTGGAAGCCGATCAAAAAGTTAACAGCATTGCTCATATTATCTTACATAATGCCGAAAAAACGAAAGGCGTTTTAGAAAAAACATTACTAGAAATTCCTTATTCCGCTTTACCTGCCGATATGATTGATACCGTTCCGATTGATCTTGATGGTTTAACCATTGGAACCATTATAACTGTAAGCGATATTTCTGTTTTTAAAAATGAAAAAATAGAGTTACATGTAGACGCCAATACCGTTATTTTTAGAATTATTGATAAAAACATCTTGCCATTAGAAGATGATGTAGAATAAAATTTTTAGGTTCTCTGTCAACTGGTGTTGGTAAAAAAATCACAATTAATAAAGTTATCGAAAGCAGTCTGTTTTTTTAAATCAGGCTGCTTTTATTTTCAGTATTCCCTGCGTAATCAAGATACGATTTCTAAAATGCAGGAAGGATTTATAACCAAAAGCAATCCGCTTGATGACCTTGATTTTGTTGTTAATCCCTTCAATTCGGCCGTTATGATAGGGATAAATTAAGCTGTTTAGAATATGTGTTTCTTGTTTTTTTGCATTAAAAATGGTGCTGGTATGCGTACCAACACCAAATATTATA
>JAVXTS010000018.1:0-6257 GCA_036642535.1 Eubacterium sp.
TTTTTGATAATAGCTATATTTATGGGGATAAATATAGTTTTTCTTCTACCAACTTATTTTTCATATGATGAAAGGGAACATTTTGTAAAAGCTTACCAAATTAGTTCGCTTGATATTGGAATAGAAAATGGAAAAATAATTAATTGGCCGGATAATATTGAAAAATTTCTGACGCCTGGAGAATCAAATTATGAAAACTATGATGAAAAAATAGAATATTTTAAAGAATATTCATCAAACAAAATAGAAAAAACTGGCTATTATAAAACAACAGCTTCAACCTATTTAATGACGGCCTATATTCCAGCAGCAATTGGAATTGCAGTTGCTAGATTACTACAGTTACCATTTATTGGTATATTTTATTTTGGCAGAATTTTTGCTTTATTAGCGTATGTTGGCATTATATTTTATGTAATTAAACATATTAAAATAGCAAAGCGATTTATTTTTATAATAGGATTACTTCCGGGGTTGTTATATTTATCGAGTGCATATTCAGCTGATCCAATGACTTTAGCATTTTCGCTTGCGATGATCAGTATATTTATAAATATGATTGCAGCAGAAGATTTTACGGTTACTGGCAAAAATGTTTTTAGTTTTATTTTATGTTGTGGAATTATGATTACATGTAAACCAACATATGCACCATTGGCTTTGATTATTTTTGGAGTTCCATATAAAGAATAAAGCCTGAAACATATGCGTTTTTTATCAAACTCATGGTAATGTGTATCATAGGTGCAATTTTCATACTTAATTTGTTATATTCAAATTCAAAAGGATTAGAGCAGTGGACAATACCAGGAGTGGATGTGAAACAGCAAGTGGTCTATATATTGGCAAATCCTTTACGATATATAGTTGTATGTATAAAAAATGTTTCAGAGAATGCTTTGATGTATTTTCAGAGTGCGATTTCTAATTTTGCATATAGTGGTTCATTTCCAACGATAATTGATTTAATAGTTATCTCATGTATTGTAATTCTTGCAGTGATTGATAATGAAAATAAAATTTTAAGCTTAAATTATAAAATTAAGATAATTTTATTTTTAGCAATAATAATTACTTGGGGATTGACCATTACACCTTTATATTTAACATTTACGGAAGTTGGAAGTAATACAATTAAAGGAGTACAAGGACGTTATTTTGCACCATTATTATTACCAGTTTTATTATTACTTAAAAATAATAAAATAATTGATAATTTCACAAAAAATAATTTAAATAAAATAATTATTTTGTTCAGTACTTTGTTATTAGTTTTACTTCTTGTTAAGTTATTAATTGGTTTTTCGATGTAAGTATTTATTGTGTAGTTAGTTTAGTTCTTTTGAATAATGATTTCGACATGAACTTTTATACAACATTATTTTAATAACAGTAATGAAAAATTATCGTTATTAAGAGAATATTTATAAGATGAAATATTCTCATTAACTGAATTTTTATTAAGAATTAAAGCGTTAATATTAAATAATTCTAAATCTTTTTTCGATATAGCAATATTTTTTTCATATAGAGAAGTATTTATTGCACAGAGTTTGTTGAATTGGTCAGAATTATTTTTGTTAATTTCGGAAACCCTTGACCAGACTAATTTTATATTGCTAGAGTATTGTCTGATAAAAACAACATAATCAGGCGGTGAAATTATTATTGGATTGGCAATGTTTTGTTCCGTTATTTCACAGACTGTAATAATATTCTGGGGAATTTTTTCTAAATTACCAGTAAAGGTATAGTTTGAAGGGTTAAAAATAAAATTTTGTGGCAATAGCATAGGAATAAGAAGACAACATGAAATAAGGCTTTTATAGATTTGATTTATTTTATATTGACAATAAAATTTAATTAATGCAAGTGCAATTGTTGGATAGATGGGAAGTAACCAGAATAATCGCCAGTAGACAGGTGCACCAGTTAGGTATTTTGCAATAAAAGGCATTAAGAGTGGGTTTAAAAAAGTTAGAAATAAAAAAATTGGATAAAAGCAGAAAATAAATTTTTCTGCTTTAGAGCCTTTAAACCAAAGAAAAATGCAAGCAATTAGATAGAGGATTAAAATCAGATAATGATTATTAAAAAACTTTGCTAATTCATTGATAAAAGAGTAGGTATAAGTAATATTAGTAAGGCTACTGAGGCCATTGTTTTTAAAAATGATCATTAAAAAAAGCATCAAAAAAAGAAATGAAGGTATAGCTGCAATGATAATGTTAAATATATTTTTTTTGTCTTTTGAGAATATAAGATGCCCTAAAACTAGACAAAAATAAGCAATCGGTAATAAGTAAAGACCAACTGTAGAAAAACATACTGAGGCGATTAAAATAAGTGAAATCAGTATTAAAGACTGATTTCTTTTTTTAGTATGGTTAGAAATTACGACGATAAAGATAGATAATAAAAAAGGAAGAAGAATGTTCACTAATGAGGCTTTTCCTTGCCATGAACGAAAAAGCAGAAAAGAACCTGGAGAATAAGCAGAGTAGTTGCTGAACAGATTTAAAATTGAAATAAAAATTAAGAAAAGAGGTCGATACTTTTCTTTCATTAAATTTGTACTTAAATGATAAAAAGCGATATACGATGTTGGAACAAGAATTATAGGTAATAAGGTATGAAAAATAACAATCGGTTTTAGCATAAATAGTTTGGCAAAAAAGGCAATGATTATTTCATAGCCGGTTAAAATATACTGTAATGGAAAAGAAGTGTTTTCTAATCCGGAGGATGGGTCTATTGTGAAAATTTGATTTGTATGTAAGATTGTATTACTAATTGCGATAAAAAAAGAATCGTCGGCATCGTAGTGTGCAAATATAGTGACAATAATTACTTGAAAGATGAGTAATACACCAAAAATAAGCCATAGAATAGAAAATTTTTTTTTAGGTAAGATCAAATTTTGTTTTGAAAATTTTGTTCGGAATTTAATAATAAAAAAGATGAAGCTTATGGTCAAAAATAAACCATAAATAATAACTAATAAATTAAAGTTCCCATGTAATAGCATAAAAGGTAAAGCAATTAGTTCAAAAGAAGCAAATAGAGTGATAAATCCAATTAAATAGGTAAAACTAAAAGTTGAAGAAATTTTTAAAAATGAATTCATAAAGATTCCAAGAAAAATAGAAATAGCGAGAAATGATAGCAAAAATAAAATAATATTCATTAGGTTAGGGTACTCCTTAAACTTATATAGGGTTGGTATAAAGAAAAGAAAAAACGTTATAAAAAAATTTTTTATAACGTAGTATTTATTTTGTGTTCATCCTCCTACCACACATCCTCAATGTCCCGACTAATTCCTTGTGCACCTGAGGAGGGCGTATAATCTGCTTCATAAATAAACTGATAGAGCGCTTTAATATTATCCACCAGTGTTACCGGGAAGACGTAGGAAACATCGTAAAGCATGCCGGTTTCAACATATTGATCGGTAGGAATACGCATTTGCTGTATTTCGTGACCTTTCATGAGCATGGCATTGCCGGCGTATTTTAAGATTTCATTAAAACTTAGAGACGTTTTGGTATAGGGCATAACTTTATTCAGTAGATTATACTGGGCTAATGGGTTTAAATCCATGGCTTTTTGAAGGACTTGTTCAAATACCTTACGTTGGCGTTCAGTACGGTCAAAATCGCCATTTCCGACGTAACGGACACGACAGTAGGAAAGGGCTTGACTACCATCAAGAATTTGATCGCCAGTTCCGGGGACATCAGGTGAGCTTGTTTTGACTTTATCATTAACATCCATCAAGTATTGATTGATCCAATACAGTTCATCGTCACTGCCAATATTAATCGTGACACCGCCAACGGCATTAACCATTTCGACCATTGAGGTAAAATCAATGGTGACATAATCGGTGATAGCAGTATCAAAGTTTTGATTAATGACTTTTAAGGCAAGATCAGGTCCTCCAATGGCATAGGCCGAATTGAGTTTATCATAATCGGTATCTTTGTTAATATAAACATAAGTATCACGCATCAGTGAGGTAACTTTGATTTTGTTATGTTCAAAATCGGCACTTGCGATCATCATGGAATCAGAGCGATCCCCCTCAACATCAGAACGGCCATCAACACCAAAAATAGCAATATTAACGATGCGATGATTGAGCGCCATATTGGAGGCACTTGAACTGATATTATATTTTGATGCTTTGTTTGAAAGATCTTTATTGAGATTACTGAATTTTATAACGGATGCTGCGTATGCAGTGGAGCCAAGAAGAAGAATAAGCAAGAATATTAATGTTTTCTTAAAAAAACTTTTTTTCTTTTTCCTTTTTCTTTGTTTACGATTAATTGAAGAACTATTTCGATGTGGTTGGGCTTTTGTTGGATGTGTTGATTGAGTTTTTGATTTTTGAGGACGTGTTCTTTGTGGTTGTCGATTATCAAATGATGCATTCTTGGAATGTGAACGACCTTTTGTTGCGGAAGCAGAGGGTTTTTCTCCATTGCGTTTATTTCCAATAACACTTTTTTTTTGTTTTTCCATAAGGTACCTCTTTAAATTACTTTTAAATGAATTTTGAGTTTAATGATTTGGTTATTATACCATAATTTCGTGAAATATTAAAATTTTGAAGGTTTTTTTAATGTTTTTAATAAAGTTATTATACTTTTACTAAGAATTTTGGTATAATACTCTATGAATAAATAATTATATTAAATTATAGAAGCCTAAGTTAGGCGTATAGAATGAAAATAGGGAGTGGATTTGTATGGATAATAATACCCGGAATAAGGAAGAGTCTTCAAATCGAGTTGAATCACGTATAGAGCTTTTGAAACAGGAAATTTTGGCTAAAGATGAAAAATTGAAAAGTTTGGTTGAAGATTCAAAGACTAAAGATGCTCAAATTGCTGCGTTACAAAATGATGTTTCAAAGGAAAATACATCTGGCAATACTTTTGCACCTGCTTTTCAAGGAGCTGAGGAGGATCAAGATTTTTCTGAAATAAGTGAGGAAAGACCGGAGGCTTTTAAAAAGCAGATTGAAATTATTCAGAAACGTGAACAAAAAGTAAAAGAAATGCTCGGTCTTTTAGAAGATGCATTTAAAGTTTTAAAACAACGTAATACGGCGTTGAATCAAAAAGAAGAAACACTTAATCGAGAATACCTCAAGCTTCTGGAAATCGAATCTATGTATAAGGGAACGGATCAACTTGCGGATTCCTTGGGATCGGTGCTACCATCTTTTGATCTGGAAAGTGAAAAAAAGAAAGATTACAATCGGGTAACCGAAAAGAATAATGAGGAGTAGTGTTGATATGTCAGAAAAAAATGAAAAATTAGGACTATTATTGCTTTTTGATTGCATAGCTGTTATTTTATCAACTTTTGGGACTTTGTTTATCTTTCAAATGGTGAGCCATGAATCAGATGTGAATTTAATGATTGTTTCTTGTTTCTTTGTGGGAATCAAAATTTTATTGATGGGAATTGGTGATATTACAGGTATTGCTAAGAAGATTTGGATTGCTTGCATTTTGGTATTGGTTGCTAATGTAATTGTTTTTGGAATCAATATATTTATGGCCTTTGGAATATCAAAAGGGTTAATTGGAATTACTTTTTTAGTGGATATTGTATTTGTGATTATCAGTCATTTAATATGGGGAAAAATATTTGCAGTGGCACTTAATGAAAAAAAAGAACGAAAAGCATGGCTAAACAATAAAGATGATGATGACGATACAACTGAAGAAGAGTATGATGATATTTTTGCTTCGCTTGTTACTAAAGATGGAAGTACCAATGAAATTGATACAGCAGCAATCAATCAGAAAATTAAAGAATCCGATAAAATGTTAGAAGATGAAGAAGATTATGAATCAGAAGATGATGAATATGAAGATTTTTCTGAAGAAGATTTTGACGATTACGATGAAGAAGATTTTGTTGATTATGAAGAAGATGATGAAGAAGAGCAAATTTTATTTGATGATAAAATTATAGAAGAAGACGTAAATGATAAAGATACATATCTTGATGAAGAGGCTTTTAAAAATTTGTTAATCAATGAAGATGATCTCAATAAGGTTGAACCGGAAAATACGAAAGTAGAAGATGAAATAGTTGATGAATCGGTTGATAATATCGAAAAATTACCGGAAGAAGCTATTGTAGTACCCGCAATTGAGGATATTTTAGGAACAAAAGATACATTAGAACCTAAAGTTGGAACAGAGATGTCGATGATTAAAGATGAGTTACCA
>JAVXTS010000018.1:6357-36849 GCA_036642535.1 Eubacterium sp.
AGATGAGTTACCATCAGAGGATAAAGAAAATCTTACGGATACTGAAAAACGTTTAGGATCTTTATTAAATGAGATAAATGCATCGACACGTAATGCTGAGCATTTGGAAGCAACCGTTGCTGAGTTTAGAAAAGAACTAGATACTTTGATGCCAATAACGACAGATACAGACATTATAAAAACGGGTGACGTTATTCGGGATAAACTTAAAACAATTATTGATAAACAATTTATTGTCGATGAAGTTTTAGATGATTTGATTCGTTTATCAAAACAGATTAATAAGCGTATTGATGATTTAGATACGATTGAAATGAACCTTAATAAACGCAAGGAAGCATTAGACCAAAAAGAATTACTTTATATGAATAAAAAGCCGGTTGATTTTGAAGATGTAGATGTTCAAATTTTGCCGGAGGAAGTGATGCTTGAAAATGAAGAATCAGAAATTATTATTGATCAGGGCGATTTGGAAACAATTAAAGCTTACTTAAAAGATCATCCTGAAGTTTAAAATTGAAAGCTCTGAATGTAAGATGATGACATTTAGAGCTTTTACAATTTACTATGGAACGAAATTTTTATTGCGTAATCAGTGAAAAAATGATATACTTTTAGTAATAATATTTTTAATAGAGGAGGAAAAAATGAAGAAATTTACAAAAATTGGTGTTTTTGCATTAGCTGTGCTGATGGTATTTTCTTTGGCAGCTTGTTCAAGCGGTGGAAGTAAAAAAACCGCAGATTCGGGTGAAAAGAAAAAATATATTATTGCGACCGATACAACTTTTGCACCGTTTGAATTCCAAAGTGAATCTGGCGATATGGTTGGGATCGATATGGATATTTTAAAAGCAATTGCTGCAGATCAGGGTTTTGAATATGATCTCAAGGTTTTAGGATTTAATGCAGCGGTACAAGCACTTGAATCTAATCAGGCAGATGCTGTTATTGCCGGTATGAGTATCACAGATGAAAGAAAAGCAAAATTTGATTTTTCTGATCCATATTTTGATTCTGGTGTTGGCATGGCGATTAAGTCAGATAATGATACAATTAAGTCTTACGATGATATTAAGGGTCAAAAAGTAGCCGTTAAAACCGGTACAGAAGGTTATGCGTTTGCAGATTCAATTAAGGATAAATACAATTTAACATTAACGACATTTGAAGATTCTGCCAATATGTATGAAGATGTTAAGTCCGGTAATTCAGTAGCTTGTTTTGAAGATTATCCGGTTCTAGGCTATGCCATTACAAAAGGACAGCCTTTAAAAATGATCGGTGATTTAGAATCCGGTAATTCATATGGTTTTGCTGTTTCAAAAGATAAAAATAGTGAATTGGTTGAAATGTTTAACAAAGGACTTAAAAACTTAAAGGAAAATGGCAAGTATGATGAAATTCTTGCGACTTATATTCCTAAAAAATAAATTTAATATCTAATTTAAGATAATAAATCAGGAGGTAAATGTGAGTATATTTGAATTAATTGCTCAAACCTATCCTCGTTTATTAGATGGTCTTTGGATAACAGTAGAAACGACCCTAATATCGCTGGTAATTGCAGCGATATTGGGTCTTCTCTTTGGTCTACTTTCTGTTTCAAAGGCTACTTTTTTACGAGGAATTGCTCGTGTATATGTTGATATCATTCGTGGAACGCCTTTGATTGTACAGGCTTTTTTTATTTATTTTGGTATTACAAGTGCGCTCGGAATACGGATGGAGCCAATTACGGCCGGAGTAATCACCTTGAGTTTAAATGCAGGGGCTTACACAGCAGAAATTGTTCGGGCAGGTATTCAGTCAATCAACAAAGGTCAAATGGAAGCAGCCAGAAGTTTAGGGTTACCCTATTCAATGGCAATGCGTAAAGTTATTTTACCGCAGGCGATCAAAACAATGACGCCAACCATTGTGAACCAGTGCATTATTACATTGAAAGATAGCTCAATTCTTTCGGTTATTGGTCTTGCGGAATTAACACAGACCGGTAAACTTATCATTGCAAACAATTTGGAATCTTTCAAAATGTGGCTGATTATTGGAGTGATGTACTTTATTCCAATTATGATTCTTACAAAGATATCAGCTTATATCGAAAGGAGGATGGATTATGGCAAAAGTAGAGATTAAGAACCTAAAAAAGAATTTTGGAGATAATGAAGTTTTAAAAGATATTAATTTTGAAGTTCAAGAAGGCGAAGTAATTTGTATTATCGGTCCATCCGGTTCGGGTAAGAGTACAATGCTTCGCTGTATCAATGCACTTGAAGATGCAACAAGTGGTACGATTATTGTTGATGGAAATGAGATTACGGCAAAAAATGGCGATATTAATTTATACCGTCGCAATATTGGAATGGTGTTTCAGCAATTTAATCTTTTTCCGCATATGACGGTACTAAAAAATATTAGTTTTGCACCGGAATCTTTAAAGATTATGGATAAAGCAAAGGCAGATGAAGTCTCAAGAGGTTTGTTAGCACGGGTAGATATGGTCGAAAAGGCTGACGTATATCCAGGACAATTATCCGGTGGTCAGCAGCAACGTGTGGCCATTGCAAGGGCTTTAGCGATGAACCCTGATGTAATGCTCTTTGATGAGCCGACAAGCGCCCTTGATCCGGAAATGGTTGGTGAAGTGCTCAATGTTATGAAAAAGCTTGCTCAAGAGGGAATGACAATGATTGTTGTTACGCATGAAATGGGTTTTGCAAGAGAAGTAGCAGACCGGGTTGTTTTCATTGATGAAGGTTTTATTGTTGAAGAAGGGTCACCAAGTGAAGTTTTTGGAAATCCGAAAAACGAAAGAACCATCAATTTTCTTAATATGGTATTGTAATAGAAGACCGTCTTTTAAATAGGGCGGTTTTTTTTATAAAAAATAGGATATAAAAAAAGTGGTAAGACGCTAATTGTCTTGCCACTTTTTTTATTGTATTTATTTATTCATTTGTAGTTGAGATAATTTGACACTTTGGGTATGTTCAATCGGTTCCCAAATTTCAATGGGTTTGATAAAACATAGAATATTGATAGGAATCCATGAAAAAAGAAAAAACCAAAAAGAAAAGAATGATTTTCCGGCGACTTCACGGAGTTTATGGTGTTCAAGTTTAACAACCATAGCTGTAAATAAGAAACTGACTAACACACCGCCGATTGCAAAAAAGAGGGCGAAAGTTAAGGCGTCTGACCACACTTGTGTATTGATAAATAATAGGCTTAAAATGATGAAAGAACAGATGGTATAGATACTGGTTAAAACCTGCATAAACGGTGCTAAAAGGTATAAAATCATATCAAAAGACATCCAGTTGTGCGTTTTTTTGAAATTTTCTAATAAAGGACCGGAGTATTTGGTAAAACATTGAATTGTTCCCGTAGACCAACGTTTACGCTGTTTCCAAGATGTTTGAAAGCTGATGGGGTGTTCATCAAAAGTTAATGCTTCAGGAACCCAAGCAACACGGTAGCCCTTCATAATCGATTGTGTCGTAAATTCGATATCTTCGGTCATGCTGAAAGTTCTGAAACCGCCATCTCTTAAAACTTCGGATGATACCATGAATCCAGTTCCATTTAAAGCGGCAGACCAACCGAGTCCTTGTCTTGCTAAATTCATAAAGCGGTTTAAAGTCCAGTAAAAAATAGATTGGCATCCAGAAATCCATGAGTCCGAAGGATTTTTGCTGTCACGGTAACCCTGGGCAATTTTTTCACCATCGCAGAGTGCGTTATTCATTGCGGAAAAGAAACCGGGATCAACCAAGTTATCAGCATCGAACACACAAAATGCATCGAACATATCATTTTCAGAAAAAGTATGATCGAAGAATTGTTCCAAAGCAGCACCTTTAGAATGTACTTGTGATGTACAGTGAAAAATTTTGGCACCATGTTGACGTGCAACTTCTTCAGTATTATCGGTACAGTTATTAGGGATTACATAAATATCAAATAAATCTTTTGGATAGTTTTGTGCTTTTAAAGTTTCAATCAAATTACCGATAACAAAAGATTCGTTTCTAGCGGCAATAACTGCACACATTCTATTTTCAGGAGCATGTTTTTTGAATTCAGTATGTTTGCGGTAACCTGAAATTCCTATGATTAAATAATAAATACCATAAATAAAAAACGGAACGCCTAGCAAGAATAGTAAAACATAAATTGTATTAACCATTATTTCCTCAACTCATTTCTTAGATTTTAAATTAAATATTAACACTTTCTTTAAACTTCTATCATTTTAGCATCTTATTGAGAAAGGTACAAGATAAAATTTAAATTAGTTAAAAAATTTTAAGGAATTAGAAAGGTTCGTTTATTATAATGAATAATTCTGTTTTTAAAAATCGTTTACATTGAATAATTAAGATGTAATTGGAAAAAAATTAAAGACCCCCTTGAAAATTATTAAATTTTCAAGGGGGTCTTATGCCGTTTATTCTTCTTCTAGTTCAAATTGGCTATTGTATAAATTAGCGTAAAATCCATTTTGTGTTAGTAATTCTTCGTGGTTACCTTGTTCAACAATGTCACCATCTTTCATAACAAAGATAATATCTGCATTTTTAATGGTAGATAATCGATGGGCAATCACAAAACTTGTTCGTCCTTTCATGAGATTATCCATAGCTTTTTGAATTAGAATTTCTGTACGGGTATCAACAGAACTTGTGGCTTCATCAAGAATTAAAATTTTTGGATCGGCCAATATTGCCCGGGCAATGGTTAAAAGTTGCTTTTGTCCCTGAGAAACATTGTCGGCATCTTCATTGAGTATCATATTGTATCCATCGGGAAGTGTTCTTACGAAATGATCCACTTGTGCTGCTTTTGCGGCTTGGATAACGGCATCATCACTTGCGTTTAGTGCACCGTAACGGATATTATCAGCAATCGTTCCATTATAAAGCCATGTATCTTGAAGAACCATACCAAAAAGACTACGTAGTCCGTTTCGTGTAAAATCTTTAATATTGTGATTATCAATGGAGATTGTTCCGGTAGCCACATCGTAAAAACGCATTAAAAGTTTGATGATCGTGGTTTTACCGGCACCGGTTGGTCCGACAATGGCAATTTTCTGACCTTCCTTTATAGTGGCAGAAAAATCGTTGATAATGATTTTATCGGGATCATAACCAAAATGAATATGATCAAAAGTAACTTGACCATTGATAGATTCGGGTGATACAGGGTGATTAATATCTTCTATTTCCTCTTCTTCGTCGAGAAAAGTAAAGACACGTTCTGCGGAAGCCATAGTCATTTGCAAAATATTAGAAATATTGGCAATTTGTGTGATGGGTTGATTAAATTGGCGTACATATTGGATAAATGCTTGAATATCCCCGACAGAGAGACGTCCGTTAGCGGCAAGGTAACCACCTAGGATGCAGATTGCAACATAGCCGATGTTTCCGATAAATGTCATAATTGGCATCATTAATCCAGATAAAAACTGAGATTTCCAGGCTGAGTTGAAGAGATTTTTATTAAATCCATCAAAAGTATTGTAAGATTCTTCTTCATTATTAAAGGCTTGGACAATTGAGTGACCGGCATAAGCTTCTTCAATATGGCCATTGATATGACCCAGATATTCCTGTTGACTGCCAAAAAATTTCTGGGAGCGTTTGACAATCATAATGACAAAGAAAAAGGATAACGGCAATACACAAATGGCAACGAGTGTCATCTGCCAACTGATGGAAAACATCATCACTAGAATACCGATGACCGTTGCGACAGATGTAATAATTTGAGTTAAACTTTGATTAAGTGTCTGATTGACTGTTTCAATATCGTTTGTTAAATAAGATAACACTTCACCGTAACTTGTTTTGTCAAAGTATTTAAAGGGGAGTCGATTCAATTTTGCAAAAATATCTTGGCGCAAACGGTAAGTCACTTTCATTGAAACACCAGTCATAATATAACCTTGTGCAAATGAGAATACAGCGGCGATAAGATACAAAGCGATCAAAAGGGTAAGAATATAACCGATATAAGCAAAATCAATGCCTTTTCCGGTATTAGCAATCATATCCATGACACCTTCAAATATTTTAGTAGTTGCTTGACCTAAAATTTTAGGACCGGCAATATTAAAAACGGTTGATGCAATAGCAAAAATAGCCACAAAAATTAGAGCAATTTTATATTTTCCAAGGTAAGAAAGAAGTTTATTGAAAGTTCCTTTAAAATCCTGAGCTTTTTCACTTCCAGTCACCATAGGTCCACGGCCTCTGCCGCCCATAGGACCTCTTCTCGATGGTTGAGGAGTGGATGCTTTTGTAATTTTTTTAGACATTTTCCAATTCCTCCTTTGAAAGTTGTGAGCTCGCGATTTCCCCATAGGTTTTGCAGGTTTTAAGTAGCTCTGAATGAGTCCCGATACCAGCCACATGACCATTATCAAGGACAATAATTTGTTCGGCATTCATAATTGTGTTAATACGTTGGGCAACAATCAGAACGGTTGATTGTTTGGTATAACCTTTAAGAGCAGAGCGTAAAGTGATATCTGTTCTGAAATCAAGAGCGGAAAAACTGTCATCAAAAATATAGACAGCCGGTTTTTTAACCAGTGCTCTCGCGATGGATAAACGTTGTTTTTGTCCACCGGAAACATTGGCACCGCCTTGGGCAATATTGCGTTCAAAACCTTCTTCACTCGAATTGATAAAGTCCATCGCTTGAGCAATATTTGCTGCTTTTTCAACGTCAGAAACATCGGCATCTTTTCGTCCGTAGCGAAGGTTAGAATCAATTGTCCCTGAAAAAAGAATACCTTTTTGAGGAATATATCCAATTTCATTTCTTAAATCACTGAGCGTAACATCTCGAATATCAACTCCGTCAATAGAGATAGAACCATCTGTAACGTCATAGAAACGCGGAATAAGGTTAATTAAAGTTGATTTTCCAGAACCGGTAGAGCCGATAAAAGCGGTCGTTTCACCAGGTTTGGCTTCAAAAGTAATATCATGAAGAACCTCTTCGTCAGCACCTTCATAATGGAAAGATACATGATTAAAGACTAGATGTCCCGGTTCATTTTTGGGGAAAGTTTTTGGATTTTCAGGATTGATAATATTGGGTTCTGTATTTAAAACTTCGGCAATACGTTCACTGGAAACAGAAGCTCTGGGAACCATAACGAACATCATGGAAATCATTAAAAATGACATGATAATCTGCATTGCATACTGCATAAAGGCCATCATGTTACCGACTTGCATAGCAGAATCAGCAATTTGATGGGCGCCGATCCAAATAATTAACAAAGTAATACAATTCATCATCATCATCATTGCAGGCATCATAAAGACCATTGCACGGTTAACAAAAAGATTATTTTTGGTGACCTTTGTATTTTCGGTTTCAAAACGTTTCCGTTCAAATTCTTGATTACCGAAAGCACGAATAACCGACATGCCATTGAGATTTTCACGCATAACAAGATTGAGTTTATCGATGAGTTGTTGAATAACTTTAAATTTAGGCATTACAATTGAGAAAACAAGACCAATCATACAAATAAGAAGAATAACAGCAAGTGCGATAATCCAGCTCATAGAGAGGCTTTCTTTTAAAGCCATGATGACTCCGCCAATACCCATGATTGGGGCATAACAGATCATTCGGACGGCCATAATTAAAAAAGTTTGGGTCTGGGTGACATCATTGGTACTTCTGGTAATAAGAGAAGCGGTTGAAAAACGGTTAAATTCTGCGTTTGAAAAAGACTCAACTTTCTTAAAAAGATCTTTACGTAAAGTCATTGAAACACCAGCCGCCATTCTTGATGCTAAAAAACCAACAAGTATAGCCGCAACAACACCCAATAGGGATAAACCGAGCATAATAGCACCGATTTTAAGGATGTATAGACTTTGAATACGAGCGGTATTCATTCCTAAATCTTTATAAAACTCTCTTACAAAAAGGGAAGCTGTTTGCTGTTGCATAGATTCCGGTGTTTGATTAGCCTGATCTCTTGCTGTATCAAATGCCTGTGGAGGCATCATTTTAAGCATCGGTGTTAGGGCATAAAGTTTGGAAATATCCATATCTGCTAGATTACCATCAGTGTTTTCTATAGTCCCTGTTGTGGTAACATCTTGTTTTTTGGAAAAATCCTGGATAAAATTAATAAAAGTCCAGTCTGCTTTTCCAAAAATCGGATCAAGTATTAAAAAAGTATCCGATGTTGGAGTATTGAGAATAAAAGCATTTTCAGTTTCAAGCAAGGGCATTTTCTTTTTTTGAGCGTCTGTTGCTTGTTCTGGAGTAATTTTTTTATAATTTTTCTGAAGGGTTTGTTTCTGATCATCGGTCATGAATGTTGTGATAAAATCATAACCTTTTTCACTAATAGCTTCAGGTGAAGCGTGTTCGATACCGTTTTGCTGGATACCGATGTTAATAATATCTGACATAAAATTGGGTAAATTTAGGTCAGACATTGCTTGGGTAAACAATAAAACAATACAGAGCAAAAGTACGCCAATATATGGTTTTAAATATTTGGCAAGTTTTGTCATCGTGTTACGTCCTTTCTTACATCTTAAATGTCTTGTTTCGTTTCTGTCAGATCAGCAATAATCGTTGAAAATTGCCGCATCAAAGTAATGAGTTGTCGAGATTCTTCCTTTCCCATCTGATCAATTGCCTTGTCAAATAACTCGAGAAAAGGCCGTGGCGATGTTCTTAAAAATTGCAGTCCTTTTTCAGTTAAATTAACAAAGACAGCACGGCGATCTTTTTTTGTGGTGATCCTTTCGACATATCCGGCGTTTTCGAGAGTATTGATCATTTGGGAAATACCTGGCATTGAATGGTTAGTGACTTGGCTTAGGGTAGAAATACGTATACCGGGTAAAAGAGATTCACCATTTGATTGCCTCTCGGCGTTCTTCTTTTGAAAACAGTCGTGTAATCGCATAAGCATAAAAAATTCACTTTGACGAAGACCGTTAATTTTCCCTTGGTTAGCAGAGTGAAAAATACTTTTTTTCATATCAGTGATACATTTAAGTAACTCTTTTCCCAGATTTTCGGTTGATTCCATTGATAACTCCTTTCTGGCATTAACTGTTTGTTTACTTAATGATTAAGTAACTTAACTATTATTATACTGTAAAAAAAGAAAAACGCAATAAAAAATGAAAACAAGAAAACGGTTTACAATTATTTTTTAAGAAAAAGTTGTATAAAGAAAAATTGATGTGATAAAATAAACAGATAAGTTTGATGAAAAGGAGAAAATATAATGAAAGAAATAGCATTCAATAGAATTGAAAATATAAAAATGGGCCATGCACAAGATTTTGAAAGCGGAACGGGTTGCACGGTTATTATCTGCGAAAAAGGAGCACCTACCGGTGTGGATGTCAGAGGGGGTGGACCAGCATCTAGGGAAACTGAACTCCTTAATCCGGTGGCGGCATCCGGGGAGATTCATGCCGTGTTACTTAGTGGTGGCAGTGCTTTTGGATTAGATGCAGCTGGCGGAGTTATGCGGTATTTAAGCGAACATAATATTGGGTTTGATACCGGTGTTGCCAAAGTGCCCCTTGTATGCCAATCGTGCATCTTTGATTTGGGTGTTGGAAAAGCAGATGCTTATCCTGATGCCAAAATGGGCTATGAAGCTTGTGTAGATGCAGAAAAAGACACCATACAGCAAGGAAATATTGGTGCTGGAACCGGTGCGACAGTAGGGAAGTTAAAAGGGCCGTTAACGATGATGAAATCGGGAATTGGGACTTATGCAGTTCAAATTGATACATTAAAAGTTGGTGCTATTGTTGTGGTTAATGCATTGGGCGATATTTTTAATTCAGAAAGCGGTCAGAAATTGGCAGGAATGTTAACGCCAGATGGTGAAGCATTTGAGGATTCAGAAAGTGCACTCTACGTAAAAACTGTCGCTAAAAATAATTTATTTACGGCGAATACAACGCTTGGAGTGATTGTTACAAATGGCTGTTTTAATAAAGTACAGGCTAAAAAAATTGCAGCCATGGCACAAAATGGTTATGCCAGATCAATTCGCCCGGTTCATACAACGGCAGATGGTGACAGTGTATATGCAATGTCAGTGGGTGATGTTGATGCTGATATTGATGTGGTAGGTACACTTTCAGCTCGCGTAATGTCTGAAGCAATCAAAAGGGCAGTATTGTCAGCTGATCATGCTTATGGCTTAAAAGTTGCACGTGATTTTTTGAAATAGAAAAATATTTTTTATTTTAAACCTTGTGTTATAGTATTAACTGAGCTATAATGAGTTGTTATATGTTAGAAAGGAAGTTATATGAAATTTAGAGAACTAGAAGTAAACGAACAGTTGCTTAAGGCAATTGACGATATGGGATTTGTCGAAATGACAGAGATCCAAGAGAGAGGAATACCGAAGTTGATGGACGGCGGCGACCTCATTGGAAAATCCCAAACAGGAACAGGCAAAACAATGGCATTTGCTATTCCTGCTATTGAAAAAATCAATCCGGAGATTAAAAAACCTCAAGTATTGGTTTTATTGCCAACACGAGAACTTGCTTTGCAAGTATCAGAAGAATTTAAAAAAGTATTAAAATACAGTCGTAATGTAAAAGTAGTCCCTGTTTTTGGTGGTGCATCCATTGAAACGCAGATTCGTGATATAAAATCAGGTGCACAAATTATTGTAGGAACACCAGGACGTGTAATGGATCATATGCGTCGTAAAACCCTTAAATTCGGAGAACTGACTTTAGTTGTTCTGGATGAGGCAGATGAAATGCTGAACATGGGTTTCAGAGAAGATATTGAGTTAATTTTAGAAGCAGTTGACCATGATGTTCAAACGGTTCTTTTTTCGGCAACGATGCCAAAACCAATTTTAAAAATTGCGGAAACCTATCAAAAGGATCCGACAATGATTGAAATTTCACCAAAAACAATGGTAGCACCGGGCATTCAGCAAAAATATTTTAATATTTCCGATCAGGATAAATTTGAAGCGTTAACACGTTTGTTAGAAGTTTATAAACCACAGCGCTCATTGATTTTCTGTAATACCAAACATTTTGTTGATGAAATCACAGAAGATCTACAGAAACGTGGATATTCGGTCGATAAAATTCATGGTGATATGCGTCAGGTTGCACGTATGGCTGTGTTAAAACGTTTTAGTCGTGGACAACTTAAAATTCTTGTTGCGACTGATGTGGCTGCACGTGGAATTGATGTCGATGATGTCGATATTGTCTTTAACTATGATGTGCCGGATAATGAAGAATATTATGTTCATCGTATCGGTCGTACCGGTCGTGCGGGAAAAAGCGGTTTATCGTTAACATTGGCACGTTCGAGAGATCAGTTTAAATTACGAAAAATTACAGATTATACCAAAAAAAGCATTGAAAAAGGTTTGATTCCAACGAGCGAAGTGATCAATGATATTAAAATTGCTCATTTTAAAGAACGTTTTAATATTAAAGCTGAAGCCGGCGGTAATTTTGAACGTTATTATTCAATCGTACGTGAACTTGTTGAAAAAGGATATGAACCTGAATTAATTGCAGCGGTATTACTTCAAGCACAGTTACCCTTAACCGATGCCCAAGATTTAAATATGGATTTCAAAAAACGTGGTCGGCGCGAAGGACGTGACGGTCGTGAAGGCAGACGTGATGGCAGAGATGGTCGTGATAGTCGTGAAAGCCGAGATGGCAGCAGACATCATCGAGATGATCGAAAAGGTGGCAAGGATAAAAAAGCGAACTTCGGTCCGGAAAAAACCAAACGTTTATTCATCAGCATTGGTGAAAAAGACAAAGCTCAAAAACGTGATGTTTTAGGTGCGATTTGTGGTGAGTGTGGTATTCCGTCTTCAGCAGTGGGTAACATTGATATGTATAATAAATTTACATTTGTTGATATTGATGAAGAAGTTGCCAAAAAAGTAGAGAAAAAATTGAACGGTAAGTTTATTAAAGAAAGAAAAATAAAAGTAGAAATATCAAAGAAGAAAAAATAAAGTTTATTTTTTAAAATTATTAAGAGAGGAGACAGCGGATGGAAGAAAAACAAAATCAACACGAAAATAAAATGGGCTCAATGCCTATTCCTAAATTACTTTTTTCAATGGCATTGCCGGCGATTATTTCAATGTTTGTGCAGGCGATGTACAACGTAGTTGACAGTGTTTTTGTCGCTCAAATCGGTGAAAATGCACTAACCGCTGTATCTTTAGCTTTTCCGGTGCAGATGCTCATTGTATCTTGTTTCGTTGGTATGGGTGTTGGGATTAACTCCGGAATTTCAAGAAAACTTGGCGAACGACGTCATCGTGATGCGGAACTCGTTGCAGAACACGGATTTCTCGTTGCTGTGATTTTGTCACTTGCAATTGCGCTTTTAGGTGTATTGTTTTCAGAGTCATTTGCTCGAATATTTACGGATAATGCTGGAATTATTGCCGATTGTAAGATATATCTTTTGATTGTAACGGTTTTTTGTTTTGGAAGTGTTGTAACACAAGCAGGTTTTAGTACGCTTCAAGGATCAGGCAATATGATTCAACCCATGATCGGTCAACTGATTGGTGCTATTTTAAATATTATTTTAGATCCGATTATGATTTTTGGATTATTTGGTGTTCCGGCAATGGGTGTCGCCGGTGCAGCGATTGCAACGGTAACAGGTCAAATTGTAGCAATGATTTATATTTTGTTTATTGTTATTTTTCGAAAAAACAATCTTCTTAAATTAAATTTTAAAGCATTTAAATATAACGGAAATGTTATAAAGGATATTGCGGTTGTTGGTTTACCTTCGGCCATTATGCAGGGAATCGGCTCATTTATGGTTACCGGATATAATTTAATTCTTACTGGTTATGGAATGACGGCTATTGCCGTTTTTGGCGTGTATTTTAAAGTACAGTCCTTTGTATTTATGCCTATTTTTGGATTAGGTCAAGGTGCAATGCCTATTTTTGGTTATAATTATGGTGCAAAAAACGCACGGCGTTTTAATGAGACGCTTAAAGTTTCGGTTCTTGTTTCATTGATTATTATGGTGATTGGTGTAATATTGTTTCAAGCATTTCCAAAACAGATATTTGCATTTTTTAATGCATCGGATTCAATGATTACAATGGGCGTTCAATGTTTTAGAGCCATTAGTATTGCTTTTCCGTTTGCCGGTATTTCAATTATGATCAGTACTGCATTTCAAGCGATGGGAAAATCTTACTTAAGTATGATTGCTTCATTCTTAAGACAAATGATTTTTTTATTGCCATTTTCATATCTATTTTCCGTTATTGGCGGAATCAATATGGTTTGGTATGGATTTATCGTATCAGAAATTGCATGTATTCTTTTTGAATATATTGTTTATCGCTATTTCAAGAAAAAGATTTTGGATACTTGGCTATAAAAAGGTAAGGAACAGGGCAACATTCTTTTTTACGTGATCCAAAAAGATCCCACACAATGTTTATCATTTGTGTGGGATCTTTTAAGTTAAATTTGATTAGATGGTTGCCATCCATAATCCATGTAGGTTACAATATTCATAAGCCGCAACCACTTCGTCGCCAGGTGTTAAAGCAAAAACAGCTTTTGGTTCGCCATCAGTGGCTAAACACTTACGTTGACCACCTTCTTTTGTCTGAAGATAAATCCATGAAATGTGATGTTCCGGTAACATTGGGTGGGGAACACTTCCGATTTTTATGGTTACAGTATTACCGTCCATTGTAATCACAGGAACGTGTTTTTCTTGAGCTGCATCAACAGTGTTAGGAGTTAATACTTCCATATTGTCGCCACAGCATACAGGGACAACGTTACTATCTTCAATAACGCCGAAAATATTGCCACAATGTCTACAGATATAAAATTTCGGTTTTTTACTACACATAATTGAGACCTCCTAAAGTCTTTAAGATAAGATTAAGCAGTTGATATCAATAACCCATTTACCGCTTACTATAGTTATTATACCACATTTTTATTAGTTTAAACGAAAAGTAAATATAAAATTTTGTTACAAAATAGAACTAAACGCAGAAAGGAATAATTATGGAAAAGAAATGGCTTACTTGGGCAAAAAAGCTTCAATCTATTGCTCAAGCGGGATTAACGTATTCGGATAATAAATATGATTTGGAGCGTTTTGAGCAGATACGAGATTTGTCTGTGGAAATTATGATGGAGTATACCGATGCAGGAGAGGAAAAAGTGAAAGATCTTTTCTGCTTTGAAACGGGATATCAAACGCCCAAAGTAGATGTTAGAGGGGCTATTTTTAAAGAAGATCAGATTTTATTGGTTAAGGAAAGTATTGATGGTCATTGGTCTATGCCTGGTGGATGGGCGGATGTTGGGTTGTCGGTTAAAGAAAATATTGAAAAAGAAGCAAAAGAAGAGGCTGGTTTATTGGTTAAGGCTAGACGTCTGGTGGGTATTTTTGATTGGGTTCGTGCCGTTGAAATTCTGAATCCTTTTGCTATTTATAAAGTAATGATGTTGTGCGATGTTGTAGAAGGTTCCTTCAAAAAAAATATTGAAACAGAAGATGCACATTATTTCTCAATAGATAAATTACCACCGTTATCATTAGGTCGTACTACTGAACGTTTGATTCACATTGCTTATAAAGCTTTACAAAATCCGAATTTTGTACCTATTGTTGACTAATTGCTGAAAAAATACTCTTGACAGTGGGTATAATAATTGTTATATTATAATCGTTCTAAATTAAAGAACGGATTACAGCGATGTAATCATAAAATTTAAAAGTGAGGTAACTTAATATGGAATTAAAAGGTTCAAAAACAGAAGCAAATTTATTAGCAGCATTTGCGGGGGAATCCCAAGCACGTAATAAATATACTTTTTATGCAGAAAAAGCAAAAGAAGACGGATATAATCAGATTTCAGAATTATTTGAAGAAACAGCAAGAAATGAAATGGAACATTCAAAACTATGGTTCAAAATTGTTCATGGTGATGAAATTCCGGGAACAGCAACAAATTTAAAAGATGCAGCAGCTGGCGAAAATTATGAATGGACCGATATGTATGCAAATTTTGCAAAAGATGCAAAAGAAGAAGGTTTTGATAAAATTGCCTTTTTATTTGATGCTGTTGCAAAAATTGAAAACCGTCATGAACAACGTTATTTAAAATTATTAAGTAATGTTGAAGAAGCAGCTGTTTTTGAAAAAACAGACAAAGTATTTTGGCAGTGTATGAAGTGCGGTTATGTTTATGAAGGTACAAAAGCACTTAAGATGTGTCCGGTTTGTAGAGCAGATGAAGCTAATTTCCAGATTTTATCTGAAAATTATTAAGAATAATTATTTAGCTTAAATGTAATAAAGGCTACTTTTACCCCCTAGACAATTATGTCTGGGGGTTTTCTATTGGAAAGAAATTATGATATAATAATAAAAGTAAAAAATACGGAGGGTAAAATGAACGAATCAGAAATCAAGACATTGTTTTTAGATATTGTAGGAACCTTAAATTTATGTAGAGATGTTAATATGGAAACATCGACGGGAGAAGTTGTAGAATATGGAATGACAATCACAGATACATCATTTATTACTTATCGTGAAAGCAATCGGTCATTGCATTTTTATGTAGAAGGTGATGAGATTTTGTCGGTTGATGAAGATAGTCCGCTTCTTTTCATGATGCGTGAATTATTTGTAGAAGTAGATGAAGGTGATCCGATTGAGTTGAAACGTGCACGTTTGAAAATATTAGAATAAAAAGTGGAAAATTTAGAGATTTTCCACTTTTTTTAAAATTTTATGATAGATTTGTAACATATGATCTTCACTGCATTGCTTGTCAAGGGCTTTGATTGGTATCCAGGAAACAGCACTATTTTCATCCGGCTTGATTTTTAAAGGATCCGAATCATTGGCAACGAAAGCATATGCAACGGAGAGATGTAAATGTGTACTGATGTGGTTTTGATGCTTTATATGGGCGAATACTGGTAAAATATCAAGACTGATGATATCGCTTGATAATGGATTTAAATGTATAATACCAGTTTCTTCATGTGCTTCACGGCACGCTACCGCAAAAAGATCAGGATCACCATCGGCATGTCCACCACTCCAAGACCATGAATGATACAGGTTATGATAAACCATCAGGCATTTGTCACGTTGTGAATTTAAAATGAAAGCGGAAGCGGTTAAATGAGCTACCGGATTTTTTCTCGTTAAAATCGTGTCCGGATACTGGGTGATAAGATCCATAATGATTTTGTGATCATCTAATTCTTGTTCGCATGCAGGTACAAAATGATTGAGTACTTGAATGTAATTCTGTCCAATCATTAAATCTCACTGCCGGCAAACCATTTTGAAAATTCAAAAGCAGAAGGATATTCTCGCATTTTTACAACTTTACCATCAACCAGTGTAATGGGAAGAACGCTGTTTCCTTTTTTAACAAGTAGGGTACCAATGGTTTGGTTTTCAACAAAAGCATTTGGATCCATGGTTAAATTATGACGCATAATATTCCATCCATCATCCGCAAAAGCGGCTACCATTTCATTGATTCTAGCTAAATCAGCATTATCACCTAATTGACAAACACCATCAACACAGGTCATTTCCGGTTCAAAAATTTCTATTTTAGTCATAATAATCCTCCATTCTGAAATAAGTATAGTTCTATTTTAATCTATAGAAGATGATTTGTTAAGTGTAAAAAATAGTTTATGTAAAGAAAAAAATTTTTTTAAAAATATTTGACAAATAGTATAAGATATTGTATCATTTTAAAGTCATCATTTGGGGGCGTGGCGCAGTTGGGAGCGCGTCTGACTGGCAGTCAGAAGGTCAGGGGTTCAAGTCCCCTCGTCTCCACCATAAAATAAAAGCCAAAAACCGCTATTTTATGCGGTTTTTTTAATTCTTTAGAGGAAACTAAAATTGAATTTAATTGCTTTTTAAAAAATTTTTATAGCTATATTTGTTGTGCTTTTATCGTACTTTGTCGTATTTTTTAGTATAATACAGTTCGATTAAACTTGTTTTAATAAAAGATATGATATTATAGTAGGAAATTTAATGGAATTAGATGAAACAGAAAGGGTTGCGTATGAGACAGTGTATAGAAGATTTACCAAAAGTACAGGCAAGGTTAAAGCGTGTGGAAGGCCAGATTAGAGGAATATCGGATATGATTGAAAAGGACGTTCCTTGTAATGAGATATTAATTCAAATTAATGCTGCAAAATCAGCGTTACATAAAGTTGGGCAAATGGTTCTTGAGGGACATCTACACCATTGTGTAAAAGATGGAATAGAAAATGGAAATGCAGATGAAACATTAAAGGACTTATCAAAAGTGATTGAATACTTTTCAAGAATATAAAAATGCGGATAAGCTGAACGTATATTAGCTTATCCGCATTTTATTATTTAAGAATAAACTTTTAATTCATTGCCTGTTCAATAGCAACAGCGACAGAAACCGTAGCACCAACCATTGGGTTATTACCCATGCCGATGAGACCCATCATTTCCACGTGTGCAGGAACAGAAGATGAACCGGCGAACTGTGCGTCGGAGTGCATACGTCCCATGGTGTCAGTCATGCCGTAAGAAGCCGGACCGGCTGCCATGTTGTCCGGATGAAGTGTACGACCTGTACCACCGCCGGAAGCAACGGAGAAGTATTTTTTACCCTGTTCAAGGGCTTCTTTTTTATAAGTACCTGCAACCGGATGTTGAAAACGGGTTGGATTGGTAGAGTTACCAGTGATCGAAACATTTACGCCTTCGTGATGCATGATGGCAACGCCTTCTTGAACATCATTACAGCCGTAGCAATTAACAGCAGCACGTTCACCATCGGAATAAGCGGTTTTTGAAACGATGTTTAAAGTACCGCTAGCATAATCATAATCTGTTTTTACATAGGTAAAACCGTTAATTCTGGAAATGATTAGAGCAGCATCTTTACCTAAACCGTTTAAGATAACACGTAAAGGTTTTTGACGAACTTTATTCGCATTTCGGGCAATTCCAATCGCGCCTTCGGCAGCAGCAAAAGATTCATGACCGGCAAGAAAAGCGAAACAATCGGTTTCTTCCCGTAGAAGCATTGCGCCTAAATTCCCATGACCAAGGCCAACTTTGCGTTGTTCGGCAACGGAGCCGGGAATACAGAAAGCCTGTAAACCTTCGCCCACAATTTCAGCTGCATCAGCCGCATTGGTAGCACCGCGTTTGATAGCAAGAGCTGCACCAAGGGTATATGCCCAACAGGCGTTTTCAAAACAGATCGGTTGAATTTCTCTGACAATATTGGCAACATCCAGACCCTTTTGATCACAAATTGCTTTTGCTTCTTCTAAAGAGGCAATGCCGTTTGCTTTTAAGACTTCATTTATTTTGTCAATTCTTCTTTCATAACTTTCAAATAATGGCATTTTAGACCCTCCTATTCATTTCTTGGATCGATATATTTGGCAGCGCCGTCAAATCGTCCGTACTGACCGGCAGCAGCGTCCATTGCTTCTTTAGGCTCCATGCCTTTTTTGATGTTTTCCATCATTTTACCAAGCTGGACGAAAGAATATCCGATGATTTCGTCTTTTTCATTTAAAGCAACTTTGGTGATATAGCCCTCAGCCATTTCAAGGTAACGTGGTCCTTTTGCGAGTGTTCCGTACATGGTACCAATCTGACTTCTTAAGCCTTTACCTAAATCTTCAAGGCCGGCACCAACAGGTAATCCACCTTCGGAGAAAGCTGTCTGTGTTCTGCCATAAGCGATTTGTAAAAATAATTCACGCATAGCCGTGTTGATTGCATCGCAGACGAGATCAGTGTTTAGCGCTTCAAGAATTGTTTTGCCCGGTAAAATTTCTGATGCCATTGCAGCAGAATGTGTCATACCGGAGCAACCGATGGTTTCAATAAGTGCTTCCTGAATAATGCCTTCTTTGACGTTTAAGGTTAATTTACACGCACCTTGCTGTGGCGCACACCAGCCAATACCGTGTGTTAAACCGGAAATATCGGTTACTTCTTTTGATTGTACCCATTTACCTTCTTCTGGGATTGGGGCACAGCCGTGATTTGCATTGCTGGCAACGCAACACATGTTATTAACTTCATGAGAATATTCCATTCGTTAAACTCCCTTCAAATTGTTTCTATCCTTATTATAAGCTGAGTGAGACAAAAAAAATATGATAATTTTTTGTCATTTCCATGATTTTGTCCCAGTGGGAGCAAAAATGACCGATTTGAAAACGATAAAAGGGGAATATTTAGCCATTCTTGAGATTGGAAAAATTTTTTGTGAAAAGTTATCTTTAGTGGACAAAAAGTTTAGTTGATGTTCGTTTAAAGGTGGAGTAAAATATAATCTAGTGTATTATAAGTAAATTTTCAGATTGATATAAGAAAGAGGTATAAAGATGGAATTTATTCATAAATTTAGCATTGGTCCTGTTGAGATGGATAAGATGCTTGAAGAGTACCATCAGCTGAGGAAAACGCGTCGTTACTGTGCAGTATGTCCAAACTATCAAAAATATTGGTCCTGTCCGGAATACGGTTTTGATGAGGTTATCTTTTTAAAAGAATTCAAGTATATGTATTTAATTGCACGTGAATATGAAATTCCGAGGGAAGATCGTCAGAAGGTCATTGGTATACAGGCTGTTTCTGAATACTGTAAACAAGCGATGCAGACCCTTAAAGTGCAGTCATGGAAAGATCTTTTAGAACTTGAAAATGAAGTGCCGGGAACGTTGTCACTTATGCCCGGAAATTGTCATATTTGCGATATTTCAGGAGAAGGATGTACACGACCCTCCGGTCAGAAATGCCGACATCCTGAATTGATGCGATTTTCATTGGAATCTTTAGGTTTTGATGTTGATGCAATTTGTAAGTATGAAATAGGGTTGCTATTGTTATGGCCGAAAGAAGGGCATCTACCGGAAAAACTTAGCGGTGTAATGGCGCTGATGAGCAATGAAAAAATTCCGATGGATGTGATTAAGTCACATTTTCCGGATGCAAAAAAGAGTTGGTTAAGATTTTCTGACGGTGCACTGGAATCACGAAATGAAGTGCATCAAAGTGTTAAACGTCAGGAGAGCTGGATTGATAATCAAGCAAAAGCAAAACGTGAAATGACGAGCGATCCAAATTATAGAACCTCCCAAAGTTGGGTAGGTTTTAAAAGCAATGTTTTGGATAGTGGAGATTACATAAAAGAATGTCCTTGGCGACAAGATGAGATAGAAGAAGATAAAGAAGCATCTAAGATTGTTGAAGATAAAGTTGAAATGGCATCGGTTGGAGAAATAAAAACAACAGAGGAATCCATAGACGCAGTTAATGAGCTGTCAACGCAAGAAACAGAAGAAGAAAAAAAATATCAGTGGCTTGGCTTTAAGCGTTCGGTTGAAGAAGCTGAAGAAGATCTTAAAAAACGTCCGATACCAAAATTCAACCTTCCGGAGGAAGAAGAAAGTGCCGAAGAAACAGTAACGGAAGAAAGATCTGAAGTTACCCAAGAAGCAGAAAGTAATAGTGTTGCTGAAATCATCCCTGAAACGGAAATACAGTCTGAGCCTGAGCCTGAACCGATAAAAGAAGAACCGATCCCTGAACCTGAACCGATAGAGGAAGAAATTGAATTACCGAATGCTTCAAGTGTAGCCAATGTTCTGAGCGCAGCAATCGAGATCGCAAAGGATGTTGTCGGAGATGATTTTATAAGAGATGATCGACCTATTTTTGAAACGTCTGAAAGTCCAAAAGAAGAAACAACAGGATCTGATGATGAAGATGATTCTAAGTATAAATGGCTCGGTTTTAAAGCTTCAAATTTGGAAGAAGAGGATGATCTTTCAAAACCAAAATGGAAAAAGAACGAATGAAAGCATTTGTACTAGTTGATTATACCAAGGACTTTGTAGAATCAGATGGAAAATTGACAGCCGGTAAATCGGCACAGATGATTGATGGAGCAATAGCGACGGCGATTGAGAAGAGATTGACAGCCGGAGATTGTGTATTTGTCATCAATGATTTGCATTTAGAATCGGACACAGAACATCCGGAGACAAAACTTTTTCCTGCTCATAATGTAAAAGGAACTCCCGGACGGGATGTTTACGGAAAAACAGGTCAGATGCTTAAAAAATATGAAAATCGTTTAGATAAACAGATTTTTGTAATGGATAAATTTCGATATTCGGCATTTGTAGGAACGGCGCTTGATATTTTATTACGTCAAAAAAACATCAAAGAAATTGAATTGGCGGGTGTGTGTACGGATATTTGTATTCTACACACGGCTATCAGTGCTTATAATTTGGGTTATGCAGTAACAATTGATGCATCTCAGGTAGCGAGTTTTAATGCGGATGGTCATGCGTGGGCATTGATGCATTTTAAGACGGCCTTAGGGTTTACAGTAAAGGAGAAATAAAAATGTATTATACAGCGGATATTGGTGTTATTGGTGGATCAGGTTTATATGAACTTTATAAGGATGTAAAAAAAATTGAGATTGATACACCTTACGGGAAACCATCAGATGCTATTAGTTTAGTAACAGTTGGTGATAAAAAGGTAGCATTTTTGCCAAGACACGGAAAAGATCATACGTTAAATCCTTCTGAAATTAATTATCGTGCCAATATTGATGCTTTTGCACAATTGGGCGTTAAAGCTTTAATTTCACCCTGTTGTGTAGGATCATTGAGACCTGAAATTGAACCGGGGGATTTTGTGGTAACAGATCAGTTTATCAATATGACATCCGGTAGAAAAGATACGTTTAATGAAAGTCCAAATGTTATACACCTTAGTTCGGCCAATCCTTATGATCCGTCATTAAGGAAAATTGCCATTGAAGAAGCACAAAAGTTAGGGATTAAAGTACATGATGGCGGTACGGTTGTTATTATTAATGGTCCTCGGTTTTCGACTAAAGCAGAAAGTAAAATGTTTGCGATGATGGGGGCAGATGTGGTTAATATGACCCAATATCCCGAAGGGTATTTGTGTCTCGAAAAAGGGATACCGGTCGTTAATATCGCACTTATTACAGATTATGATGCAGGTCTTGAAGGTCGTCCGGATATTAAACCAGTTCAGGCAGAAGATGTTGTAAAAGTACTTGAAGATAATAATGAACGGGTTAAACAATTAATTTTCAAATTGATTGATTGCATTTAAGATAATATAGGCACTAACAAGTATTAAGAATTAAAACTGTCCGTAGACTGAAAACATCCTCGGATGTAAATTCAGTCTACGGACAGTTTTATTATATTGAAATGGAGATTAAAATGAAACCAATTTACTATGAAAATGGTGCACTTAAAATGCTAGATCAGACCTTGCTTCCAACAGAAGAAGTGATCCGCAGTTATACAGATTACCGTGAAATTGCAACAGCAATTGTTGATATGATCGTTCGTGGTGCACCGGCCATTGGTGTGACTGCCGGATACGGTGTTTATTTTGGCGCTCTTGAATTTGAAAATCGATCATCCGAGACATTTTTAAAAGAAATGAAAACGGTTTGTAATGTGTTAAAAGCGACACGACCAACGGCTGTCAATTTATTTTGGGCGGTGGATCGAATGGCAAAAGTCATTGAAACGAATAAATCAAAGACACCGGGTGAAATTACTGCATTGTTGAAACAGGAAGCAGATGCGATTTGTGTTGAAGACATAAAAATGTGTAAGGACATGGGGGCATATGGTGCAACATTGATTCATCGAAAAGATACGATTTTAACCCATTGCAATGCAGGTGCATTGGCAACGGCTGATTATGGAACGGCTCTTGGTGTGGTACGCGCGGCTTGGGATGCAGGAAAAGAAATTTCCGTATACGCTGATGAAACACGGCCTTTTTTACAAGGAGCACGTCTGACGGCTTATGAACTTCAAAAAGATGGTATTCCAGTTACATTAATTACCGATAATATGGCTGGATGGATGATGAAACAAGGTAAAATCGATTGTGTGGTTGTTGGAGCCGATCGTATTGCCAGAAATGGTGATGTAGCCAATAAAATAGGAACGTATAGTGTTTCGATTTTAGCAAAAGCTCATGGAATTCCTTTTTATGTAGCAGCACCTACATCGACGATTGATTTTGATATGTGGTCGGGAGATGAGATAGTCATTGAAGAACGGGATACAAAAGAAATCAGTCATATTAAAGGTCAGCAGATTGCGCCGGATGGGGTGCGGATGGAAAACCCCGCTTTTGATGTGACACCTCATCAGAATGTAACAGCGATTATTACGGAAAAAGGGATCGTTTATCCGCCGTATGATTTGAATATACCACAATTAAAGGAGTAGTTGGATGAAGTACAGTATGTTTTCATGGTTTGGTTATTTTATGCCGTTTGAAGAACGGATTCGTATTATTAAAGAAGCCGGCTTTGACGAGGTGATGATTTCTTGGGAAGATGAGCTGGAACCTTATGCCGTGAAAAAAGAGAATTTTCCGGATATTGTCAGAAATGCCGGTTTAGGCATTACTAATATTCATGCCCCTTTTGCCGGCTATAATACGATTTGGGGAAAAAATCCTACTTTTGCAAAACCTTTATTAGATGAATTTAAAGGATTTGTACGGGATTGTTCTACTTTTGAAATTCCAGCAATGGTGGTTCATACTTGTGACATTGACTTAAACGAGCATCAATGGGAAAATGGCTTATCCTTTTTTTCAGAACTTGCCGATGTAGGTGAAAAATACGGTGTTGATATTGCTGTTGAAAATGTATCTAGGCAATATTTATTAACCTATCTTCTTGATAATATTCAAACTGAACATTTTGGGATGTGCTATGATACATCTCATGATTACATGCTTCATTGTGGACGAGGTCAGATTTTAAAAAAATATGGTAACCGCATTAAAGCACTTCATTTGTCTGATAATGATCTTCATATTGATCGACACTGGATTCCCGGCGAAGGACAGATTCCATTTAATGAAGTAATGCCTGAGATCCTTAAAATTGGACTTGATTTTATTTCATATGAAGTTTCGGCAAATGAAGATTGGAAAAAACAAGAACCGATTGAATTCTGTCGTGCGGTAAGACGTAGTTTAGATGTTAAAACGAATAATTTTTAATTGCGCATTAAAACAATTTGTGATAAACTTTATGACATAATAAAAATAAAATTATTTTGCAAAGAGAAAAGCGGTTCAATTCCGCTACAGCCCCCGCTACTGTAATTGCAGACAAAATCCTCATAGACCACTATTGGTTATTATAACTGATGGGAAGGGAGGATGGCGAACGAAGCAAGAGTCAGGACACTTGATGCAAGATGATGATACAGTCGCTTCGGAGGGAAGTAAGGATTGCACAATTGTCACTATCCGGTCTTTCGAGGTCGGATTTTTTTGTGTTAATCATAAAGAACGCTACGGCGTGAATGGCGAGGAGTAAAAGCACATGAATACCTTTATGCTGGCAGGTGTTAGCAGTAACGTTGGCAAAACGACGGTTACCATGGGCATATTATCTGCGTTTTGTAAACGTGGTGTGGACGTGGTACCATTTAAAACCGGACCGGACTATATTGATCCGATGTTTCATACTTTTGTAACGGGTAAAAAATCGACAAATTTGGATACTTGGATGATTGATGCAGAGAGCATCAGAACTTTATTTTTTAATAAATTAAAAAATAATTCTCTCGGTATTATGGAGGGAGTTATGGGGCTTTATGACGGTCATGGTGCAGATAGCGATGTGGGCAGCAGTGCTTATTTATCAAAAATTGTGAAAGCACCAGTCTTTTTAATTATTGATGGACGTGGAATGTCAAAAAGTGCAGCAGCAATGGTTAAAGGATACGCTGAATTTGATTCGGAGACACGAATTGCCGGTGTGATCATTAATAAAGTATCTTCAGAATCACATTACCTTTTGCTGAAAGAAATGATTGAACGTTTCGCCGGAGTGCCTTGTGTAGGTTATTTTCCAAATTGTCCGGATATTGTTATGAATAGTCGACATTTGGGGCTTATTCCTGTTGATGAATTACAAGGGCTTAAAGAACAAGTTGATAAGGCGGCAGCATTGGCAGAAGCACATATTGACTTAGATCAGATGTTGGCGCTGAGTGAAGTGAAGACTATACCGCCTATTAAAGAAGATCCTTTTGAAGTATATGCCGATCGTTATTCGGATATAACCCTTGGTTATGCGAATGATAAAGCTTTTAATTTTTATTATGAAGATAATTTTAATGCTCTGCGAAAATTGGGTGTTAAACTTGTACCCATCAGTCCGATGGAAGATAGTAGTATCAATTCCAAAATTGACGGATTATATATGGGTGGTGGTTTTCCGGAAATATTTGCAAAAGAGCTTGAGGCGAATCAGACATTCAGAGTGAGCCTTAAGAATGCACTTGAAGGTGGACTGCCTTGTTTTGCAGAATGTGGGGGACTTATGTATCTCACAAAAAAAATTAAACAATTAGATGGAGTGTGTACCGAAGCCGTAGGTTTCTTTGATGCGGCAACTCAGATGACCAAGCGACTTCAACGGTTTGGTTATATTGAGATTGATATGTGCATTAATTATGAAAATATTCATATCAGAGGGCATGAATTTCATCATAGTGTGGTGGAGGAAGAAACGCCACTTTATAAAATTTATGAGATTACAAAAAGTAAACGTAAATGGATGTGTGGCTATACAAAAAACAATACACTGGCCGGCTATCCTCATATTCATTTTTACAGTAATCCTCAATTTTTATTGACATTGCTCAGTAAGGCAAAAGAAATAAAGAGAGAAAGGAACTAAAATTAGTGAGAACGGTAACAGTAAAAGCACCGGGCTCTTGTGGCGAGTTTATTCAGGGTATTTATGAAAGTCAACCTTGTTTGGTGTCTTGCCCCATTGATCTTTATTCGAGTATTCGAATCAGTGAAGGACAACCAACACGCATGCTTGATGAAAAAGCAGTTCAGATGCTAGATCTTATTTTTCGGGAATATGATTTGCCCCGAGATGAAAAGCATCGAATCAATATTCATTTGGCATCGGATATTCCGGTCGAAAAAGGAATGGCTAGCAGTACCGCTGATATTGCGGGTATTGCACGAGGTATTAGCGAATATTATAATTTGGGATTCGATAACCAGACCATTGCAAATCTTTGTATTTGCATCGAACCAACGGATAATATCATGTTTGAACGGCTCAACCTGTTTAATCATATGCGGGGAGACGTTATCATGAATTTTGAAACGCAGCTTGAAGCATCAATTTTGATTGTTGCCTTTAAGGGACGTGTCAATACCGTTAATTTTCACGGACAGCAAGAAGGGTATACAACCGATGAAGTTAATCGATTTGAAAAAGCGGTACAACTTTTCAAATTCGGACTTCAGTCAAAAGATTTAGATGTAATTGGTAAAGCATGTACAGAAAGTGCACGGCTTAATCAGAAGATTCTCTATAAACCACATTTAGAAACCATGGCTAAATTATCACAAAACTTTGGCGGACATGGTGTTTTAACGGGACATAGCGGAACGGTTATCGGTGTTTTATATTCGGAAGATTCTTTCGATTACAAAGCATTTATGCAGCAGTTCTTAAATAGTGTACCCAAAGAAGATTATGACGCATTATTTTTAAAAAACATTATTCCCGGCGGATTACAAGTATCCGTTGATCATTGAAAGGAAAAATTATGACTTATATTAACGATCCAAAAGAAATTGAAAAAAGAAGTTTTGAAATTATTACCGAGGAACTGGGCGATAAAGTTTTTGCACCGGAAATTGATTCCATTGTTAAACGTGTGATTCACACAACCGCTGATTTTGAATATGCCGATTTAATTGAATTTAAAAATGGAGCCGTAGCAAGTGGACTCAAAGCGCTGAGTGAAGGTAAGAAAATTTATGCTGATACCAGTATGATTAAAGTAGCCGTTAATCGTAAAGCAGCAATGCTACAAAACGTTGAAATTGTTAATTATGTCCACGATGACGATGTGGTTAAAGAAGCTAAAGAACGAGGTGTAACACGTTCAACCGTTGGCATGGAAAAAGCACTCAAAGACGAAACCGTCGGTATTTTCGCAGTCGGAAATGCCCCGACTGCACTCTATAAGTTGATTGAATTTATTAAAGAAGGCAAAGCAAAACCCCAATTAATTATCGGAGCACCCATTGGATTTGTCGGTGCAGCAGAATCGAAAGCGGCATTGGATGCTTTAGACGAACTGGCGATTCCATATATCCGTATTAATGGTCGAAAAGGTGGAAGCCCTGTGGTTGCAGCTATTTTAAATGCAATGCTTTATAAATTAGGAAGAGAGTGGTAAAAGAATGAAAGGAATTTTTTATGGACTAGGGGTAGGCCCGGGAGATCCGGATTTATTAACGGTTAAAGCGTATAAAATTTTACAGTCGGCAGATGTTATTATTACACCGACTAAAAAAATGGGTAAGCCAAGCATTGCTTATCGCATTGTCGAAAGCCATATTACCGATCATACAAAAGTACTTGAAATGTCTTTTCCTATGATTTCTTTAAGTAAAGAACGGGAAGCATTAGAAATACAATGGAAAGAAAACGCGGATGAAATTGAAAAATTGTTAAACGATGGCAAAAATGTCGTCTTTTTAACCTTAGGTGATCCAATGGTTTTTAGTACCTATTCCTACGTGATGGAGTTTTTACTGAAACGCGGAATTGAAGTGATTACCTTATCTGGTGTACCCTCTTTCTGTAACTTAGCTGCGCAGATTAATATACCGCTTACCCAAGGAGAAGAATCGCTTGGAGTTGTGGCAATGACCCAACCGGTTGAAGAAATCAGACAGATTCTTGATGCACACCGTAATATTGTTATTATGAAAGTCAGTGCTAATAATGCACTTTTAGCAGAAGAATTAGAAAAAAGAGGCTTAGAAAAAGCGTTTGTATTAGTATCAAATATTGGAATGGAAAATCAAGTTGTTGTACGAGATATTGAAATTTTAAAAGGTGAAATCCCTTATTTGTCAACGCTGTTGATCAAAAAAGACTACGATCTGACGACGGTTTAAACGCATATGTTAGATAAATATATCGAAAAAGGCGGGAAACGCCTTCGGTACGGTTACACAACCGGTTCCTGCGCCACAGCAGCGGCAAAAGGAGCTTTGATCATGTTGCTGTCCCGTGAAAAAATAGACATTGTCGGGATTGATACCCCTAAAGGATGGCCTCTGGAAATCGAAGTATTTGATGGTTATTTTGATGAACATTCAGCCTCTTGCTCAGTCATTAAAGATGCAGGCGATGATCCGGATATTACCGATGGGGTTAAGGTGTTTGTGAAAATAATCCAGAAACCGGAAGTCGGGATCATCTTTAAAGGTGGAATTGGTGTGGGTACAGTAACCCTTAAAGGGCTCAGTATCCCCGTTGGGGAACCGGCCATTAATCCAGTTCCTCGGGAAATGATCACCCGTGAAATGATGAAAGTAATCAAAGAATATGATGCTGAAGGCGGTTATGAAGTCGAAATCTCAATCCCCGATGGGGTTGAACTGGCGAAGCGTACCTTTAATCCTAAACTTGGGATAGAAGGTGGTTTATCCGTTGTTGGCACCTCTGGAATTGTAGAACCCATGAGTGAAGAAGCCCTTAAAGCATCCATGAAATTGGAGCTTGCCATGCTTAAAACAAAAGGCGCCGAGACCATTATTTTTGTGCCGGGCAATTATGGAAAAGATTTTGCCGAAAGCATGGATTTACGGTTGGATGTACTCATTAAAACCAGTAACTTTATTGGTTTTATGTTTGAAGAAGCCGAACGCATGGGATTTAAAAAGATTTTGCTGATTGGACATTTAGGGAAACTAGTCAAGGTAGCCGGTGGATTATTTAATACCCATAGTGCTGTGGCCGATGGACGGATGGAGATATTAGCCGCTCACTGCGCACTTTTGGGTGGAAGTAGAGAATGTGTCCGTAAAATTATGAACAGTACAACAACCGATGAAGCCACCGATTATTTGCAAGCGGAAAATCTTCCAGGATATTTTGATCATCTTGCCGAAGCCGTGAAAAAACGTTGTATGGCGAAAGTGTATCAAAATATTGAGGTAGAAGTTGTTCTTTTCTCAAAAACCCATGGGCATCTTGGTGAAAGCTCAGGTGCAAAGGAGATGATAAACGCATTATGTATTCATTAAAAGTAGCAAGTTTAGGACCGGGACATCCCGATTATATTTTACCGATTGTTAAGCGAGAAATTGCAGAAGCAGAGGTCATTCTCTGCGGTGAAAGACATCTGGAAAGTTTTAATACCGATGGAAAAGAACTCTTGGTCATTGGAAGAGGAACCTCTTTATCTGATTTGATGAAACAAGTGAAAGCGATGTACAAACATAAAAAAACAGTCATTGTCGTTTCCGGTGATTGTGGCTTTTATAGTTTATTAAGCTATACGCAACGGTTTATTCCGGAAGAGGATATTGAAGCCATCCCGGGAATATCGTCACTCCAATATCTCTTTGCAAAAATTGGAAAAACGTGGCAAGATGCAGAAATGATGAGCCTTCACGGCAGAGATCAAAACTTGATTGAACGTGTGGCAACGGGAAACCGAGTAGGGATTTTAACCGATGGTGAGCATAACACGGCATTCATTGCAAAACAATTGAAAATTTTTGGTTATGAAGATAAATGGCTTTATGTCGGAGAAGATCTTTCTTATGACAATGAGCGAATAACACGATTAAATGTAGAGGAAGCCCTAAATTTTAAAGAAAAAGGCATGGCAGTGGTGGTGATAGCAGATGAGTAAAGTAGCAGGATATAAAGACGAAGATTATATTAGAGGCAAAGCACCGATGACCAAACGGGAAGTGCGGATTTTGACAATTTCACTTCTTGGAATCGAAGAAGAAGATACCGTGGTCGATATTGGAGCCGGAACCGGTGGCTTAACCATGGAAGCCGCTTATGCCGCATCAAAAGGAAAGGTTTATGCGGTTGAAGCAAAAGAGACCGCATTAGAACTTGAAAAACAGAATATCGAAAAATTTGGTGCCGATAATGTAACCATCATAGCCGGAAAAGCACCCGAGGTACTTTCAGAAATCAAAGGTGGTATCGATAAAGTAATCATCGGCGGAACCGGCGGACAACTTGAAAAAATATTTATCTGGTGCAAAGAAAACTTAAACCCCGGTGGACGTTTGGTCGCAAATTTTGTGACCATGGAAAATGCATCACTCGCCACAACGTTAATGCGTAAGTATTTTAAAGAGGTTGAAATGATTCAGGTCGGTGTGAGCAGAGGTGAATTTATTGCAAATATGACCATGCTAAAAGCATCAAATCCGATTTTTATAATAACGGGGAATCAGGAATAAGAAAGATCGAATGGTGAAAA
>JAVXTS010000019.1:0-29391 GCA_036642535.1 Eubacterium sp.
TTTGATTAGTATTTTGATGTATAATAAAAAAAGAATCAAGTACAAAGGAGGTACTACAAAATGAATGAAATTTTTAATAGAAGCAGTGTCAGAGTTTTTAAAGATAAACCGGTTGAAAAAGAAAAAATAGAAAAATTATTACAAGCAGCAATGCAAGCGCCTTCGGCAGGAAATCAACAGCCATGGGAATTTATTGTGGTGCAAGATAAAGAAACTCTTGAAAAATTATCCGGAACAGATACCTATGCTAAATTTGTTTCAAGAGTACCAGCAGCTATTGTTGTACTAGGTAATACAGATGAGATGCGTTTTCCGGAACACTGGCAGCAGGATTTAGGAGCGGCATCCGAAAATATTCTACTTGAAGCGGTGAGCCAGGAACTGGCTGCGGTTTGGTTGGGAGTTGCGCCTTTGGAAGAACGAATGCAATATATTACGACTCTTTTTGAATTGCCGGAAAATATTAAACCCTATTGTCTGATTCCTTTTGGTTATCCTAAGAGTCATTATGAAATTGAATTGCGTTATGATGAAACCCGTGTGCATTACGAAAAATATTAATCTGTCAAAAAAACCAAAGAATTATTAATGAGGTGACTCCTAAAAGTTAGACTTTATTGCGAAGTGGAAAAGCCACTTCGTATTTTTTTATTTGTTGCTTGTTAGAATACGCTATGTATTGATCGATTATTTCGTTCAATGCGTCATAACTATAATAAATTTCTCCATAATATATTTCTTGTTTCATTAAACTTGGGACCTTTTTAAGGGGTGCTTTAAATAAGTAATAGTTCTAAATTAAAGAGAATTGAAAAACAGATAAAAAAACATTAAAAAGATCTGAAGAAAGCCCCTTTTTTTGTGTGGAAAATTGACCTTGAATTTAAAATGACGTATAATGAAGGGACTGATAAATTGAGTAAATTACTTAATTCTGGAGAAATGGGGAAAAAATGGAAGAAAAATTAATTGAATATTTGAAAAAACATGATTATTTTGAAGTTATGCCCATCAGAACTGAACAAATAAAAATAACGGAAGATGTGCGAAAGGCTTGTGAAGATAATCTTTGTGGTCATTACGGAAAAAATTATATGTGTCCACCCTCAGTAGGAAATTTAGAGCATTATCGAGAAGTGATTGGATCTTATGAAAAAGGACTTCTTTTTTCAAAAGTGTATCCGTTAAAAAATAGAATGGATTATAATAATATGGTGCTTTATGGGGCGAATTTTAGAAAAGATTCACAAACCGTACAAAGAGAAATACGTGAAATGAATTTGGACTGTTTGTTTTTTTCGGCAGGGACTTGTAGTATTTGTAAAAAATGCGCTATTTTGACAGAAGAACCCTGTCGTTTTCCCAATGATACGATTCCATCATTAGAGGCTTCCGGCATTGATGTTGTAAGATTGACGATGGATGTGGGACTTAAATATAATAATGGTGCCGATACAGTAACTTATATTGGCTTGATGCTTTATAAAGATTAAAGCAAGGAGATAAAACAAAGATGATTACTTTTAACAAACCGCCTTTTATGGGAAAAGAATGTGACTATATTAAAGAGGCAATTGATAATAAAAAAATAAGTGGTGATGGTGCGTTTACAGCGCGCTGCAAAGCTTGGCTCGAAAAAATGTGCGATGCACCGGAAGTTTTACTGACCACGTCGTGTACCCATGCACTCGAAATGGCGGCATTGTTAATCAATATTAAACCGGGTGATGAAGTGATTATGCCATCCTATACGTTTGTATCGACAGCAAATGCTTTTGTGCTTAGAGGCGCTAAAATTGTGTTTGTCGATATTTCTCCGAAGACGATGAATATGGATGAAACATTAATCGAAGCGGCAATTACAGCCAAAACAAAAGCGATTGTGCCAGTTCATTATGCCGGCGTCGCCTGTGAAATGGATATAATTAGCGCCATTGCCAAAGCACATGGCTTAAAAGTGGTGGAGGATGCAGCACAAGGTGTTATGGCTTATTATAAAGGGAAAGCCCTTGGGACACTGGGAGATCTTGGATGTTTTAGTTTTCATGAGACTAAAAATTATAGCATGGGCGAAGGTGGTGCCATCGTTTTAAATGATGAATGTTATTTTCAGGAGGCTGAAGTTATTCGAGAAAAAGGAACAAACCGAAGTCGTTTTTTTAGAGGTGAAATTGATAAATATACTTGGGTTAATTGTGGTTCATCGTATTTACCCAGTGACCTTAATGCGGCTTATCTTTGGGCACAATTAGAGCAGGCAGAGATCATTAATCAAAATCGTTTGGCGAGTTATAATTATTATAAAAAGGCGTTAACGCCTCTTGCCGAAAAAGGGTTTATTAAATTACCTTTTGTGCCGGAAATGTGTACCCACAATGCGCATATGTTTTATATTAAAGCAAAAGATTTAGAAGAAAGAACCCGATTGATGTCTCACATGAAAGACTCTGGTGTACAGGCGATTTTTCATTATGTTCCACTTCATACATCTCCTTATGGTAAAAAAGTAGGACGTTTTAATGGAGAAGATCGCTATACGACAAAAGAAAGTGAACGAATTATGCGACTCCCGTTGTATTATGGTCTTTCGGAAGATGATCAGATTCAAGTGGTTGAAGCTGTTAAATCGTTTTATCAAAAATATTGAAAAGATGAGGAGTCAATATTGAAAGAAAAAATAGTGATTATCGGCGCTAATGATTTTCAAAACCCGCTGATCTTAAAAGCGAAGGAGAAGGGGTATGAGACACATGTTTTCGCCTGGAAAGAAAATGCCATTGGTGAAAAAAGTGCCGATTTTTTTTATCCGGTGAGTATTGTTGAAAAAGATAAAATTTTGGAAATTTGTCGAAGCATAAATCCGGTTGGTGTCTGTTCTATTGGATCAGATTTGGCATCGGTGACCGTTAATTATGTGGCAAGTCGTTTAGGACTTGTGGCAAATAGTGATGAATCAATTTTATTGTCAACCAATAAATACGCAATGCGTCAGGCTTTTTATAAAGCCGGTGATCCTATTCCTCAGTTTATGGAAGGTGATTCGATGACGAAAGTGGTAGATGTTGGAATAAACTATCCATTGATTGTGAAACCAACTGATCGTTCCGGTAGCAGAGGCGTGACAAAAATTAAAAAAGAAAAGGAACTTAAACCGGCCATTGCAAACGCATTGGTGGATTCCTTTGAGAAAAAAGTCATGATTGAAGAATTTGTGACGGGTAAAGAGTACAGTGTTGAATTTATTTCTTATCGTGATATGCACGTTTTTTTAGCGCTGACAGAAAAAACAACAACAGGTGCACCGCATTTTATTGAAACCGGCCATTTTCAGCCGGCAGAGGTGACACCGGCTTTAAAAAATAAGATTATCAACATAGTAAAAAAAGCACTGACTACGCTTAAAATTAAAAATGGTGCATCGCATTCTGAAGTTATTGTTGATGCTAAAGAACAGGTTAAAATTATAGAAATCGGTGGACGAATGGGTGGAGATTGCATTGGATCGGACTTAGTACCTCGCTCAACAGGATATGATTTTGTGGGAATGGTGATTGATATTGCTTGCGGAAAAATACCAGATTTTAATCTTATTTATGATCCAAAGCCCACGGAAATTCGTTTTATTTTAAATCAGAAAGATTTGGATTGCTTAGAAACAATGCGACAAAACGAACCGGAAAGGATTGTTTTTGAAAGTCCGATTGATGCAATAGATGAAAGAATTATAACGGATAGTTCTGTGCGCTACGGTTTTTATATCTTTTCCCAAAAATCTAAGAAACAAAAGGAGGACCAATGATCAACGAAAAAATATCTTTTGTCATCCCTTGTTATCGTTCGGAAACGGTGATTGAATCTGTGGTCTGCGACATTGAGAAGACGGTTAAAACTCGTCCGGATTATGACCATGAAATTATTCTGGTTAATGATGGATCACCGGATAATACGTATGACGTTTTACAAAAAATAGCGAAAGAAAATAAATCAGTTAAAATTGTCAATCTTGCAAAGAACTTTGGTCAGGCATCAGCAATTATGGCAGGTTACCACTATATTACTGGTGATTTGATCATCAATTTGGATGATGATGGTCAGACGAATCCGAAGGAATTGTTCAAACTTGTAGATAAAATACATGAAGGATTTGATGTGGTTTATGCCCGTTATCCTGAGAAAAAACATAGCTTGTTTAGAAATTTTGGAACTAAGGTCAATGATGTGATGGCAGATCATTTTATAGGGAAGCCACGGGATCTTGTTTTTACCAGTTATTTTTGTACCAAGCGTTTTGTGGTTGACGAAGTATTGCGTTATGACAAACCCTTTCCTTATATTGATGGGTTATTACTCCGGGTAACAAACCGTGTTTGTGCCGTTGAAATTCAGCATAGAAATAGAGAAGAGGGCGAATCGGGGTACACGTTCGGTAAATTATTATCGCTTTGGTTAGATGGCTTCACCGCTTTTTCATTAAAACCTTTAAGAATTGCAACGGTGATGGGATTTATCGTGGCGATGATTGGTTTTCTTTATGGTGTTGTCACCATTATTCGCCGAATTGTTGAACCCATTGAAGAAACAGGGTGGGCGTCATTAATGGCAGCCACGGTTTTTATCGGTGGAATGATCATGGTGATGCTCGGGTTTGTTGGCGAGTATATCGGCCGTATTTATATTAGCCAGAATAATGCCCCCCAATATGTGGTTCGAAATACGTTAAATGTGGATAAGACCCATGATGAATGAAAAATTAAGAATTAAAGATTATTTTTTTCTGCATGTTCTTTTAATGTTTTATTCCTTTTCATCGGTGTGCTCAAAACAGGCTGCTGCACAAGATTTTTTATCGTTTCATTTTATTATTTATTATGGACTGGTGTTAGTCATTCTTTTTGTTTATGCGATTTTATGGCAACAGATTCTAAAGCGGATGCCTTTAACAGTGGCGTTTGCCAATAAAGCCGTGGTCATTATCTGGGGCATTGTATGGGGCGTTTTTTTCTTTGGCGAAACAGTAAGACCGGCAATGTTATTGGGATCGGTTATTATTGTGGCCGGAATAATGCTTGTGGTGACCGATGATGAGTAGTATGACGATTTATACAATTGTATTTTTAGGATCGGTTTTCATCTCATCAGTTTCTCAGATCATTTTAAAAAAGAGTGCTCGTCATGATTATGGTAGCGTGATCAAAGAGTATTTGAATCCGATGGTCATTGGTGCGTACACCATTTTTTTGATTTCTACTTTTTTAACCACTTTTGCTTATAAAGCAGTGCCATTATCACTGGGTCCAGTGCTCGAATCAACTGGCTATATTTACATTGCTATTTTAGGGACATTGATTTTGAAAGAAAAAATGAGTAGGCGTAAAATAATTGGTAACGCTTTGATTATTGTGGGCATCATGGTCTTTGCATGGTTATAGGAGGTGTGTCATGATTAAAAAAATAGGATTGATACTTTTTATTTTACTGATTATCGTTATAATTGCTGAATTTATCACATTATCGGGAAATACGATTTTAAATATAGTGTTAATTTTTTGCGGAATAGTGTTGAGTTTTTTTGGTGCGTCATTGATCAAGATAAAAGATGATAAATAGATAATTTTGTGGGATGGATAAAGGAGACAATTTTGGAACAGAAATTAAGACAGTTTTATAATAATTACAAGACAGAAATATTTTTTGTTGCCTTTTGCTTTTGTTTTTACTTGGCCTGGGCGTTGTTTATTCCCTATGGGCAAGGACCGGATGAGGATATGAGGTATGATGTAGCACACTTTATTTATAAATACAATAGGCTGCCATTTGGAGATGAGCCGGAAATTGTTAATCCAATATGGGGAATTTCTTATGCGCATACGCCTATTTTTGCTTATCAGATTTCAGCAGTTTTCATGGAAATAGCAGCTTTATTTGGCACGCCAGAAGGGTCTTTATTTTTGGCGGCGCGGGTGGCAAATGTGTGTATTGCAACAGGTACAGCGGTTTTTGTTATTTTAATCAGTCACAAATGTTTTGTAGGAATTAATCGTTTTGTGTTTGCGACACTGGTTTGTTTTTTGCCCCAGTTTGTCTTTATTTCATCTTATGTTAATAACGATACGCTAGCTATGTTTTCAACAGCAATTATCTTCTATGCTTGGATTTTAGGGCTTGAGAAACATTGGAATTTAAAATCCGTTCTCTTGCTTTCGGTAGGATTATCCTTTTGTTTTTTATCCTACTACAATGCCTATGGCTTTATTTTATGTAGTGTCATTTTATATGTTGGTGATTATCTCATTAACCGAAAAGAATGGTCGTTTCAAAAATTCATAAAATTTGGTCTGCTAATCGTTGCTATTTGCGCCGTTCTGGCAGGTTGGTGGTTTATCCGTAACGGGATCATTCATGATGGGGATATTATCGGGATGAAAACGAGCGCGGAACTAGCAGAAAAATTAGCGAAACCTAAATATAAACCGTCATTACATGTTACACCACAAGGTTCAGGATACTCAGTGTTAGGAATGATTTTTGGCTCTTTTCAAGATACGCAATGGATTTTTCAAACAGGAATGAGTTTTATAGGTTGCTTTGGCTCCGTGAATATACCAATGGGGATTAAAGCTTACATTTTAATAGGATCAGTTTTTGGTATTGGTAGTATTGGTTTTATCGTTGAATTTTGCAAAGAAATCCGAAAAAAAATAAGTAAAAGAGGTTATCTATGGTGTAGTGTTCTCATTTTAGCAATGATTATTCCGGTGATACTAAGTATTTATTATTCTTACACGTCAGATTATCAACCCCAAGGGCGGTATGTTATGCCACTATTAATACCATTAATATATTGTCTCACACGCGGAATAGGATGGATTGAAAAATGGTTGACTCGAAAAAATATTAAATATCCATTAGGTTTGGGTATTATATTTGTGAATAGCCTCATCGCAGTTTATTCATTTTGTATTGTGATGGGCAGAGCCTATTTGTTATTTCCTTAATTTTTTTATAGATCGAAAATTTAACCATTACGCAGTTTGTTTAGAAGTGTTATAATCAATTCAGATTTTAAATTTGGAGGTAAGCTTATGGAAACATTAAAAATGATCACTAATCCAACGATGACCAGTCTTTTGAATCGGAGAAGTATACGAAAATTTAAACCGGAACCGGTGAAAAAAGGTGAGTTAGCAACTATTCTTGAGGCGGCATTACAAGCGCCTACCGGTAGAAATGCCCAGTCCTGTGATGTCATTATGGTTTTAGATCGAGATTTGATAAAAGAAATGGAAGAAGGTTTTGTCGCTTTTGCACAAAAAAATGGCAGTCTTTACAATATAAAAAAAGGTTTTTCGGTGGACTATCACGCACCGGCTTTTGCTTTTATTGTGGGCGATAAAGCGAACAAATGGCGTCATGTTGATGGCGGAATTATCGTAGAAAATATGGCGATCGCAGCAGAATCAATGGGTATTGGAACCTGTATTATTGGGATGATTCTTGATTATATGACAAGCCCTGAAGGTGAAGTAATTATGAAAAAGATCGGTGCACCGGAAGGATACGAATTTATAATCGGTCTAGCCATCGGTTATAAAGATGAAATGCCAGTGGCAAAACAGAGAGATGGTTCGAAGGTAAGATTTTTATAAAAATTTTAGAAAAGAAGATCGCCACATTTGAGAGTGACTCAAAAGTGGCGATCTTTTTTGCGTTGAGGTAAGAATAGACGTTAAAGGGTTTTCCAGAGAATTATAATGGTCAAAAATGTCTGTCAAGATGTGCGTTCAGGGTATGACCTTGGGTTTCGACAAAGAGCAAGACCAAGACCGGTGTTTTGTCAGAGGATATTCATTAGCTTCTAATTGGGAAAGATCATAAAAAGTGACAATTAATGTTTGGAGCGTATGGGGTCTTTCTCCTATATAGTTTAAGGGTATTTTATGATATCTGAAATAGTAGCCCCTGTAAATGCAACGAGATCATCGGGTGACATTTCAATTTGATAGCCAATTTTTCCGGCTGAAACGATGATGCGGTGGTTCTTTTTGCACTGGGAATCGAAAACAGTTTGATAGTGTTTTTTCATCCCGATAGGAGAACATCCTCCGCGGATATAGCCGGTTACACGGTTGATTTCGGCCACAGGAATCATGGAAACCGATTTTTCTTTGACGGATTTAGCAGCTTTTTTGAGATCCAGTTCATGGGCAACGGGAATAACAAAAACGCAGTAATCACCGGAATGACCTTGGCAGACCAGCGTTTTAAAGACTTGGTCAATATTCTGATTCATTTTATGAGCAACGGAGATGCCATCAATAGCGCCGTCATTGTGCTCATATTTGTGAGGAATATAGGAAAGTTTTGTTCTGTCAAGAATACGGATGACGTTTGTTTTATCTTTTAATTTGGACATGAAAGTGACCTCCGGTGTGTGTTTTTGGGAGTAACGATAAGAAAAGACAGTTATTGTTATCTTGATTTGATCTTAACGCAAAATGTCTAACAACTCAACCTCAAATGAAAAAAAGTAAATAAAAACGGATGATTCTTTCATTTGTTTTTTCTTTTTTAACGATTTTATGCTATGATTAGTGGTATAAAGATACTAGATGACGAAACATTGACTATAAAGGAGGTTTGATATGAAAGTGAAATTATGTGATTTAAAAGCGCTTGAAAATATAACCATTGCGGCTTATGATATTCCTGACAATTTAATTTTAGCATCGAAGGTAAAATATACAAAAGCAGCAGGTAAAAATAACTGTTTTATATCGGGGTCACCGGTGGCTTCCATCGACAGAGATTTGGAGGTGTTGGCGGTTTCGGCACATCGCATTTCCTGTACTTATTCTTTTGGAATGGATGAAAATGGCTATGAAGATTTAATTAAAACGTTGATGGAACATCCGGATTTTACAGTAAATGAAAAACGTAATCAACCGGAACATCACGTTTTTTATATTAATAAACGAAAATTCACCATTTCTTATTTTAAGAAAAAAGGAGTTGCGATGCTTTATGCCAGCAACGATTTATTTGATAATTATCTGACAGATCTTTTTGATCGTCAGTGGGGTGAACGTCCGGATCCGGATCGTAAAAAAGAGAAAATTTCGGTTACTTCAAAAACAGCGAAACCGATGAAAATAGCAAAGTCTGAAAAAACAATAAAAACAGCCAAACCATTGAAAAAAAATAAATTACCAATGGTTGAATTAACCACGACGTTACCCTTATCCGAAAAAACAAGAGAAGCTGAGAAAGTATCCAATGCACATCCAAACTGGACGGTCCAGGATATTGGGTTTCGAATAAACCGGATTGTAGTAACGGGTGAAAAATTAAGTTTAAATGCCGTTAAAACGATTAAAAATATCACGGATAAAAGTAGCAACAGTGTGAGTGTTAAAATTGATGATCGGGGGCCGGGTAAAAAAAAGAAGGCGATTACCTTAACTAGTAATGTAAATAGCTTTATGGTTGAGGCCATCAATTGTATGAAAGAAGAAACGGCAGATCCAATTTCAATGCAGATCCGATTTCCGGTAAAAACCCATATTTGGGATTTTATCAGTAATAATAATTGGCTTGACAGTGTGAAAACCGAATCTTTGGATGAAGGATTTATTCTAAAAAATGATAATGATGAAATTAGTTTCTCCCATAATAATGCGACCGGTGTTTGTGAAATGTACGGACAAGATACAGATCTTTTTTATAACTGTGTGACACGGCTAGATAAAATTTTTAAAAATAATGTGGGTGACCGAAAAGTAGAAAAAGAATCGATTAATGAGGTGATCCGGAAAAAAATACCCTATACAATAAGGGCTCTTAAAGATCAGGCAGATCAATTTATTAATTTAGTATCACCTTCATTTGTACTTCTTAATGATCCGGAAATTGAACTTTCAGATTATAGCCCAATGGTTTTTTCGGTTTACCGTGGGGTTGAATTATATCTCAAATATTTGGCTGACTTGAGTGGAATTGATTTGGCGAACAAATCGGTTGGTAAAATGTTTAAGGGAAGCTCTCGAGACAAACAGCAATCACTTGAAATTATTAACGATTCGCTGAGAGGAAACATTTTACAATCTGTTTTTGAAAATTTCAGTGATTATCGAAATTCACTTTTTCATGCAAATTTGGATAATGTGGTTATTATAAATAGTCGACAGGCAGCCGAGGATATTTGCATCAATGCGTTACAAAATTTGGAAGCGGCAAGTTTTCAATTTCATTTAGAAGAAATGACTATCTTGATTTGAAAAATTAATTTAAAGAGGCCAAACTGCGGCTCGGTATTTTTTATCTGATCCACAGTTTGTTTCGCTTGAACGGATAATTTAAAGGATTTACCTTGTTATTTTTGTGGCATTCATGTAGAATAAAGGGGAAAGAAATTTTTGAAAGTTAAGGGACTATGAAATGGATTTATTTAAAGTGAAAACAACGGATGAAATGGCTGTATTAATGGAAACGTACTTTTCCGGATATCGTCTCGAAACCGAGACAGTACCGCTTTATGATGCTCTTGATCGGGTTCTGGCGGCGTCTTTAGTATCACGTGTAAACGTCCCTCATTTCGATCGCTCTGTGGTGGATGGCTATGCAGTAAAATTAAAAGATGTGAGTGGTGCCACCGAATCAATTCCCGCCTTTTTAAAAATTATGGGATCGGTTAAGATGGGAAAGGAAACTCATTTAACGCTTGAAAATGGCCAGACGGTTTATGTGCCCACCGGGGGCATGGTGCCAAAAGGAACCGAAGCGATGGTGATGATTGAGTATACCGAAAAATTCAGTGATTGGGAACTTGCAATTTATAAGAGCGCCGGATCTCAAGATAATATGATGATGACTGGTGATGATGTTACTTGTGGAGATGTTCTTTTTGAAATGGGACACCGCTTGCGTCCCCAAGATATAGGAGCAATATCAGCGATTGGCTATACAAGTGCCATTGTTTTCAAACGTCCACGAATTTCGATAATTTCAACTGGAGATGAGATTATAAAGCCAGGAGAAATACCGAAACCGGGCGAAATTGTGGATATTAATACACCGGCTATCGGTGCGATGACAAAGCGTTTAGGTGCTGTTGTTGATCAGTGTATTTACGCCAAAGACGATCCTAAAGAGATTGAAGATGCGATTTGTAAAGGACTTGAAAGCAGCGATGCGGTGGTTTTATCCGGGGGAAGTTCTGTGGGCGATCGGGATTATACATTGACCGTACTTGATAAACTGGGTGAGGTTTTTCTACATGGGCTTTCGGTTAAACCCGGAAAACCGACGATTATGGCAACGGTAAATGGAAAAGCGGTAGTTGGACTTCCGGGACAACCGGCATCTGCAATTATGGTTTATCTACTTGTGATGCGAAAACTCATGACGATTTTTTACAAAAAAGACCTCTATGCTCATCATTATTTAACGGGAAAGATGACCGAGAATGTTCATGCAGCGCCGGGGCGGAGAACGTTTCAAACCGTTGCGGTGGAAACGACGAATGGTGAAGTACTGGTGAAACCAACATTTGGTAAATCTGGGATGATCACCTTATTATCTTATTCGGATGGCTATATTGAAATGACTGAAAATGAAGAAGGTATAAATGCTGGCGATAGCGTAAAAGTGATTTTATTTTAATTAACAGGAGGGTAAAATGGTTAAAAAAATAGAGATGAGTGAGCGTAATATTTATTTGAAAAATAAAGATTTGGATGAAGCTGTTCATTTGTATTTATCACAGATTGGATTTTTGAATGATAGTGATCAGGCAGAGATTTTACCGGTCATTAAAAGTCTTCATCGGGTGACTGCGGAACCGGTTTTTGCCAAAATTTCATCGCCGTTTTATAATGCATCGGCTATGGATGGTATTTGCGTTAATGCGCTTGAAATTACAGGAATTGATGGACGAAATCCTAAAACATTGACGTTACATGAAGATTTTGAATGGGTCGATACCGGAGATGTGATCACTGAGCCTTATAATGGGGTCGTGATGGTTGAGGATGTGATCATTGTGGATGACGATCATGTTCGGATTGCAAATCCGGTAGCATTATGGCAGCATGTTCGTCCTATTGGTGAGGATATCGTGGCCGGTGAACTGGTGGTTCCGGCGTATCACACAGTAAGACCGATGGATATCGGGGCACTTTTGGCTGGTGGTATTCTTGATCTTGTTGTTTTACCACAACCAAAAGTTGGTATTATCCCAACAGGAACAGAAATTATTGAAGCTGGAGAACCGATGGCACCCGGACGGATTATTGATTCCAATACACGCATGTTTGAAGCTCTGGTGACTGAATATGGTGCGGTTTCAACACGTTATGCACCGGTGCCGGATGATTATGGAATGCTTAAAAAAGCGATTTTGAAGGCTGTTTCAGAAAATGACATGGTGCTGATTTCTGCGGGATCTTCCGCTGGAACCGAAGATTATACCAGAGCACTGGTCGAAGAATTGGGTGAGGTCATCGTTCATGGAGTGGCAATTAAACCCGGAAAACCGGCTGTTTTAGGCATGATTGATCATAAAGCTGTGATGGGAATTCCGGGATATCCGGTATCGGCTTATTTCGTTTTTGAAAATTTTGTAAAGCCGGTTATTTTAAACTGTACCGGACAAATGAACGTAGGACGGCCAAAAATTAAGGCGATTCTTTCAAAACGGTTGATGTCAACTTTAAAATATTTGGAGTTTGTTCGGATGAAATGTGGAAAAGTAAATGGTCGTTTTGTGGCCACTGCCCTTGATCGCGGTGCAGGCGTGACCATGTCACTTGTGAATGCGGATGGCATTTTGCGGATACCGAAAAACGTTGAAGGCATTGAAGCCGGAGAAGAAGTTGAGATTGAACTCATGCGTCCAGTAGAAGAAATTGAAAATACGCTGGTATCTATCGGGAGTCATGATGTGCTCATTGATTTGATGGCAAACAGCATTCATAAAAATAAAAAACGCATTAATCTTTCATCGGCTCATGTCGGTAGTCTTGGTGGAATTATGGCCTTTAAAAAAGGGGAGTGTCATTTGGCACCTACCCATCTTCTGGATGAAGCAACTGGCGTTTATAATATTACTGTGATTAAAAAATATCTGAGCGATCAAGAAGTCGCACTAATTAAAGGTGTCAAAAGAATTCAGGGATTTATGATCCCCAAAGGAAATCCTAAAAATATTAAAGGAATAGAAGATCTGACACGAGAAGGGATTACCTTTGTCAATCGCCAACGGGGAGCTGGAACGAGAGTACTTTTTGATTATTTGCTGGATAAAGCAAAAATTGATCCCGCCGAGATTGTTGGATACAATCGTGAAATGAATACCCATATGATGGTAGCTTCTGCAGTGTTATCAGGTTCTTGCGATGTGGGGATGGGAGTGCTATCGGCGGCCAATATGATGGGGCTTGATTTTATTCCGGTCGGTGAAGAGGAATATGATTTTATCGTAGCTCAGAAAAATCTATCAGATGAACGTGTTCAGGTTTTTCTTGAAGTGCTACGCTCGGATGAACTGCGAAAAACCCTAGAAGATTTAGGGGGATATTGTTTTGATGAACCAGGAAAAGTGGTACTGATTTGAAAGATCATTTTGGTCGTAAAATCAATTATATGCGGATATCTATTACCGATTTGTGCAATTTACGGTGTGTTTATTGTATGCCTGAAGCCGGAATTTCGAAGTATAAGCATACGCATAATCTCTCTTTTGAAAATATAGAAGCACTGGTACGAGCAGGGATTTCCTTAGGGATTGACAAAATTCGTCTGACTGGTGGTGAGCCGTTGGTTCGGCGCGGTGTTCTTGATTTGGTTAAAAAAATTGGAGCAATTCCAGGTGTTCGTGACTTTGCTATGACGACTAATGGAATTTTATTGCCTCAAATGGCAGATGATTTAAAGGCCGCAGGTCTTAAACGTCTAAATATCAGCTTAGACACCTTGAATGCAGAAAAGTATAAAAAAGTAACACGATGGGGAAAACTTGAAGATGCTCTGGGGGGGATAAAAGCAGCGAAAAATGCAGGATTTACACCACTTAAAATAAACGTTGTTCTGATTAAAGGCTTTAATGATGATGAAATTGAAAGTTTTGTTGATATGACCCGGGAAGAACCCATTGAAATTCGGTTTATTGAATTGATGCCCCTTGGAGATTCAACGGATTATGCTGCTTCACAATATTTATCAAATGATGTGGTCTTGGAGCGGATATCGATGTTAAAACAGGTTGAAGACAAGGTTCAAAGCGGTCCTGCAAAGCGGTATCAACTACCGGGAGCGAAGGGAACGGTTGGGTTAATTAATCCCATTAGCCATCTTTTTTGTAGTGATTGTAATCGGATTCGTGTGACAACTGATGGTAAGATTAAACCTTGTTTGCATTCAGATCGAGAAATTGATATTCTTCAGTTAAAAAAAGAAGGTTTGAGTGATGTTGAAATTTTAAAACAAGCTATCGAAGCCAAGCCTGAGCGGCATCATATTGACGAAAATCAAACGATCAAAAATAGAAATATGAATGAAATTGGAGGTTAAAGAATGGCAATATCAGAAAATTTTACACATTTTAACCAAGAAGGACGAAGCCGTATGGTGGATGTAACAAAAAAGAAAGAAACCGATCGTATGGCCGTTGCCAGAGGAACGATTCGAATGAAAAAAGAAACTTTGGATAAAATCATAAATCATCAGATGAAAAAAGGAGATGTACTTTCGGTGGCTCAAATCGGTGGTATTATGGGATGTAAGCATACCTGGGAACTTATTCCGATGTGCCATAATATTTTAATTACCGGTAGTGATCTTCATTTTGAAACCGATGCTGAAAATAACTGCATTCATATTGAAGCCGTGTTAAAAACAACGGGAAAAACAGGGATCGAGATGGAAGCCTTGACGGCGGTATCCGTGGCAGCATTAACCATTTATGATATGTGTAAGGCTGTGGATCGAGAAATGGTGATTGAGAAGATTTGTTTAATGGAAAAAACTGGAGGACATTCAGGAACATTTATAAGAAATGAGGAGCATTAAAATGATAGGTAAAGTAACAGCAATAAATCGAAGTGTGAAAAAAGGTGTTATGAAAACACCGATTGATATCGGTGTGTTTATTGAAGATTTTGGGTTAGAAGGTGATGCTCATGCCGGGAAATGGCACCGTCAAGTAAGCCTTTTAGGGCAAGAAAGCATTGATAAGATGACAGCAACCGGCATAAAAGGACTGTGCAGTGGTAATTTTGCCGAAAATATTACAACAGAAGGCATTGTTCTTTATGAAATTCCCGTTGGAACACGTTTGAAGATTGGAGATACAATCCAAGAGGTGAGTCAGATCGGAAAACAATGTCATAAGGGCTGTGAAATCGCTAAAAAAGTCGGCGATTGTGTTATGCCTAGAGAAGGTATTTTTACAGTAGTCATCAAAGGCGGTGAAGTAAAAGCCGGCGATACAATTGAGGTCTTAGTCTAACGTAAGAAACGATTAAAATAAAAAAATGTTAAAAAAGGAATACAAATAATAGTATTCCTTTTTTAACGTGTTTTTTTATTTCCTTTTGGGTAAAAGATATTTTAGATAGATTTTTAAAAAAAGAAAAAGATTAAAAGATTCTTTAAAATGTATACTAATTTAATTAATGTGATTGACAAAATGATTTTATTGAAGTATCATTTATTTAAGATATGAGGTGGAATGCATGAAAAAAAGTGTTTATAGTTTAATGCTTTTTGATGAGATTGTTGAAAAAATCGATCAATTAGCCTACGTTAATAATACAAACCGGTCTCAGCTGATTAACGATCTTTTAGCAGAGCGTATTGGTCTTGAGACACCGGAACAGAAAATACAAAAAATACTGGAACAATTGAATGAAAATTTTAGCGATACTTTATCAGTTAGTCAGATTAATAAGAATTCGAGCATTCAATTTGGAAAAAGTCTGAAATATAAATACCGTCCTAAAATTCGTTATAGTTATGAATTTACCAGTAATAATGGTGAGAAATACGCTGTTTTAAAAGTAAGCTCACGGACAAAATCTGATGATTTGAATGATCATTTTGATCACTTTTTTAAAAAAATCGGCGAAATTGAAGAACGAAATCAGGACGGTGAGGAAGAAACAACTGAGAAGATAACCAATCATAAGTTTGTCAAAGCTTTTGAAAAAAAAGGATCTGTTATGGACGATGTAGGAGAAGTGAGCAACTATCTCACCGATTATCTTAAAATGATCGATTCCGCCATGAATACTTATTTTGCAAATATGGAAGATCAGAATTTAGATCAAGAACTTGAGGATATTTATAATCAGTTTTTTCAAACAAAATAATTTTTCAAACAAAAATTAAAGAAGAGGTGAATTTTTTATGGATATGAATTTATTAACACAAAAATCAATTGAAGCCGTGAAAGATGCCGAAAAAATAGCAATTGATCACGATCATATGGAAATTGAGCCGGAACATTTACTATTGGCACTTTTAACCCAGGAAAATGGTGTGGTTTCAAAATTATTTGAACGGATGGGTACCAATACCTATTCTGTTATCGAATCGCTAAAGGGTGATTTAGATGGAAAACCAAGTGTTACCGGACCGGGCAGAGAACCCGGAAAAGTTTATATTAACAGAGGAACCGAGCAAGTTTTAAATGAAGCTTATAAAGAAGCAAAGGCTATGGAAGATCAATATATTTCCGTGGAACATTTACTATTAGGTTTTTTTAGTTTAGGTAAAAAGAATGATGCAGTCGTAATATTAAACCGTTACGGGATCACAAAAGAAGCCATTTTGAATGTACTGAAAGATGTTCGCGGTGGTCAGCGAGTAACCAGTGATCATCCAGAAACGACTTATGAAGCTTTATCCCAGTATGGACACGATCTGGTTCAAGATTCGATGGATAATAAACTGGATCCTGTCATTGGCAGAGATAGTGAAATTAGACATACGGTTCGTATATTATCACGTAAAACGAAAAATAATCCGGTGCTTATCGGAGAACCCGGTGTTGGTAAAACTGCCATTGTTGAAGGTTTAGCAGCACGAATTGTCCAAGGTGATGTGCCTGAAGGACTTAAGGATAAACGTATTATTTCGCTCGATTTAGGGGCATTAGTTGCCGGAGCAAAGTACCGAGGTGAATTTGAAGAACGTTTAAAAGCGGTTCTTAAAGAAGTGAAAGATAGCGATGGCAAAATTATTCTCTTTATCGATGAACTCCATACTATTGTGGGCGCCGGTAAAACCGAAGGTGCAATGGATGCCGGAAATATGTTAAAACCAATGCTGGCAAGGGGTGAACTCCATTGTATTGGTGCCACTACCCTAGACGAATATCGCAAATATATCGAAAAAGATCCGGCACTTGAAAGACGTTTTCAGCCTGTTGTTGTGGATGAACCAACCGTTGAAGATACTATTTCAATTTTGAGAGGACTTAAAGAACGGTATGAAATTTTTCATGGTGTTAAAATTATGGATAATGCTTTGGTATCTGCCGCAGTGCTTTCAAATCGTTATATTTCGGATCGGTTTTTGCCCGATAAAGCCATCGATTTAATTGATGAAGCTTGTGCAATGATCCGTACGGAAATTGACTCGATGCCTGAAGAAATGGATGAAGTTAACCGTAAAATGATCCAACTGGAAATTGAAGAAGCTGCTCTTAATAAGGAAGATGATAAACTGAGTAAAGAACGGCTAGAACGACTTAGAAAAGAATTAGCTGAGTATAAAGACCGTTTCAGCGAAATGAAAATACAATGGGATAATGAAAAAAATGCCGTTGAAGCTGTTCAAAAAATTAAGGAAGAAATTGATGGTGTCAACCATCAAATTGAAAAAGCAGAACGGGAATATGACCTTAATAAGGCCGCTGAATTGAAATACGGAAAATTGCCGGAACTCAAGAAAAAAATGGAAGCAATGGAAACCGTCGCAGAAGAAAAAGGAAGTGATGATGCTCTTATCCGTGAACGGGTATCTGATGAAGAAATTGCGGAAATTATTTCAGCATGGACGGGGATTCCTCTTAGTCGTTTGGTTTCAGGCGAACGGGAAAAATTGCTTCATCTTGAAGATATTTTGAAAGAACGAGTTATTGGACAAGAAGAGCCTATTGAGAAGGTAGTGGACGCCATTATAAGATCTCGAGCGGGTATTAAAAATCCCAATAGTCCTATTGGTTCTTTTCTATTTTTAGGACCGACCGGTGTTGGTAAAACAGAACTTGCAAAAGCAGTTGCCGCCAATCTTTTTGATTCCGAAGACAATATGATAAGAATTGATATGAGTGAATATATGGAAAAATTCTCCACCAGTCGCTTGATCGGTGCTCCTCCGGGGTACGTTGGTTATGAAGAAGGTGGACAACTCACCGAAGCCGTCAGACGTAAACCATACAGTGTTATTCTGTTAGATGAAATTGAAAAAGCGCACAAAGATGTATTCAACGTTTTGCTTCAAATTTTGGATGATGGCCGTGTGACCGATTCCCAAGGCAGAACCGTCGATTTCAAAAATACCATTATTATTATGACCAGTAATATCGGTTCGGAATATCTTCTTGAAGGTATTGATGCTGACGGTAATATTACGATTGAAACAGAAGATGCTGTTATGGGTTCGTTAAAGAATTATTTTAGACCTGAATTTCTCAATCGTATCGATGAAATTGTGCTATATAAACCACTTAGTAGAGAATCTATTGGTCAGATTGTTGATTTGATGATGAAAGAACTTCAGAAACGCCTTGATGACAAACGTATTGTAGTTAGCCTCAGTGAAGCCGCAAAAATTGCGATAATTGAACAAGGCTATGACGCCAGTTACGGCGCCCGCCCGTTGAAACGATTCTTACAAAAACATGTGGAAACTATGATTGGAAAAGAAATTTTAAAAGGAAATTTAGACGAGGGTCAAGTAGTTATAATTGATTACGATGGCGACCGATTTATAGCAAAATGATAAGAAAAAAAGCACTCGAAAGGGTGCTTTTTTGATGGAATTGGAGATCCGTCCCAAATCTGTAACATTCCCCAATCTGAAACTAATATTCCGATTTCCAAAATTTGAAAGTCAGGACTCTTGTGGAATCTTTGATTTGAATTTAAAGAGATAGATTATCGTTTAAGAATATGATACAATAAATCTATAAAATATGTACTATCATTTTAGGAGGACGAAATAATGAGTATTCGATTTGATTATTCCTATGCGGGTTTAACCTCGGAAGAAATGCAAAATAAGGCGACTCAGATTAGCCTTGCAAACAAACAACTGGTGGAAAAAACAGGAACTGGAAACGATTTTTTGGGCTGGTATGATTATCCAATCAGCTATGATAAAAAAGAATATGCCTGTATTAAAGTAGCGGCTGAAAAGATTAAAAATTCTTGCGATGCGTTTATTGTCATCGGTATCGGAGGATCTTATCTTGGATCCAAAGCGGTTATTACAGCACTTACGAGTACCTTCTATAATGAAGAGAATAATCGGAAAAATCCGAAAATTTATTTTGCCGGTGAAAATATCAGTGGTAAGTATATGAAAGATCTTATCGAGCTGGTGAAAGATCAGGATATTTGTGTCAATATTATTTCCAAATCGGGAACAACTACCGAACCGGCGATTGCTTTCCGCTTTTTCAAAGATATGATTGAAGAAAAATATGGAAAAGATGGAGCGAAGGATCGTATTTTTGCAACTACCGATAAGGAAAGAGGTGCTCTAAAATTTTTAGCAGATCAGGAAGGGTATGAAACATTTGTAATTCCGGATGATGTCGGCGGTCGTTACTCGGTCTATACAGCAGTTGGTTTATTGCCGATTGCTGTGGCCGGAATTGATACAGACGCATTTATGGCGGGTGCAGAAGAAGGTTACACCGATTATGGTGTAGATTTGCTTGAAGACAATCCGTGTTACCAATATACACTTTATCGCAATAGCCTTTATAATCGAGGAAAGGCAACGGAAATTATGGTAGATTATGAACCGTCTCTTCGTTATTTTTCGGAATGGTGGAAACAGCTTTTTGGAGAAAGTGATGGCAAAGATGGTAAGGGATTATTTCCGGCTTCGGTTCATTTTTCAACCGATTTACATTCAGTTGGACAGATTATTCAAGATGGGCATAAGAATATTTTTGAAACGATTATGGTGGTAGATGATCTTGAAATGGATATGACAATAACCCATGAAGATGTGGATTTGGATGGGCTTAATTACCTTGAAAATCGCACGATGCAGGATATTAATGAGAAAGCATTTTTGGGTACCTTACTAGCCCATGTGGACGGAGATGTGCCAAATGGAATCATTCATGTATCTAAATTGGATGCTTTTCACATTGGTAAATTGGTTTATTTCTTTGAAAAAGCCTGCGGTCTGGGTGGTTACTTGATGGGTGTGAATCCTTTTAATCAACCGGGAGTTGAAGCATATAAGAAAAATATGTTTGCCCTATTGCATAAACCGGGTTTTGAAGCATTAACCGAAAGACTTGAAAAGAGATTGCCACAGAAATAAAGTGTTGAATATTAAATATATTATCATAATCGCCTGAGTTTAAATGACTTGGGTGGTTATTTTTATGTGTTTGGCGAAAAGTACTTTACTTTAGTGCAGTTTCATTATAAAATAAGAGACAATTCTATTTTGGAAAGAGGGGACGAGTGTTTTATTAAATCCTGAATTTATTATTTTTGTTATTTATTTGGTTATTCTCATTGGTATCGAACTGTATTTTTACAAGCAGACATCGAGTATCGAGGGATTCCTTGCTTGGTAGCTGGGTAACAGCTTTTTCGGCTCAAGCGAGTAGATATGAGCGGTTGGTTTCTAATGGGGCTTCCCGGTGCGATTTACCTTGGGAGAATGCCGGAAGTTTGGATTGGAATCGGTTTATTTATTGGGACAGTGTTAAACTGGAAACTAGTGGCGGTGTGTTTACGAGTTTATACCGAACGAACAGATGCACAAAGTGTTAATCTTGGACGTTTATCGGTGATTGTGATTGCATATCATACAATCCGCATCATTATCAATTATTCAAGAACGTTATTGAGTAGAGAATTTTTAAAGACAATGACTCCACAGTTAACTTTTGCATTAACTGAAAGTAAAATTTTATCAGCATCATTCAGATGAATGGTGCGGTCAATAACGGCACCATAACAGTTGTGGTTTGTGAAATCAACTTGGAAAATTTCGGGTATGGTGACTCCAATAAAACCGCTTTGGACTTCGATATCCAGATCATATTGTTTACGATCGGTTTTGATATTGGATAAATCGGCATTAATGGAACCACAAAAAGCGCCAAGTTTCATATCGCGCATATTGACATCGTTGATGATTTTGTTTCTACCACTACAAATGGCGCATTCATCAAGGGAACCGTCTGTTTGATCGAGGCTGTTTTCAAATTGGGCAGCACGTTTTGCAATATAACCACAAAAAGCGGTTGTTGCAGTAGCAATGATAATGGCACTTCCTAAAAGAATTGTTTTTGCTTTCATATGAGGAACTCCTTCGTGTTAAAATTTGATAATGTTATCATATCATGATTTGAAAAGAAAATGAATATGTTAAAACCATTTCTTAAAGTAGTCAAGCTGAAAACGATGTTGAGCGCAATTCATAATAATTTTAATCTAATTTTAAAGAATTATGCTATAATAGATAATATAATAAATAAAATTAAAAATAAAAATAGATTGTGAGAAGCACAAAACCATATGAAAGAAAGAAAATATCATAAAGAATTTGAGTTGATTGTCGGCGATATTCTTGAACATCCTAAATTTGAAGCGCTGAAAGATATTGAGCATCATGGAAATGGTCTGTATGCCCATTCTTTTGCTGTAGGCTATAATTCTTATCGCTTAGCAAAAAAAATAGGTTTAGATTATGTATCTGTTGCGAGAGGGGCACTTCTGCACGACTTTTTCTTTGAAACCTGGCAAGGTAAAGAGAAAACAGGCAAAGGGCTTAAACGTATTAAAGAAATGCACGGTTTTAAACATCCAAAAGATGCTCTTGTGAATGCCCGTGCGTATTTCGATATCAATGAAAAAGAAGCGGATATGATTGTGAAGCATATGTTTCCGTTAACGATTGTACCTCCAAAACATTTTGAAAGTTGGGTGGTAACGGCAGTTGACAAAGGTGTTGCCATTAAAGAAATGGTCTGTGAACACACACCTAGAAAGATGTATCATAAATTACGTGTTCAAAATTAATAAAATAAAATATTAATTGGGAGGGGAAAAATGGGTTTAAAGCATATAGAAGAAATTGAAAGAGCAAAAGCACATTTTAGTACGATTATTGAAGAACAATTTACTCGGATTGAGCGCATGAAAACTGAAAGTAGTTTTGTGGATTACAATAAAAAAGATCAAATTATCATCGGCATTGTCGGTGGTGACGGTATCGGGCCTTTTATAACAGCTGAAGCTGAAAAAGTATTATCATTTCTACTGAAAGAAGATGTTAAAAAGGGTCGGATTATTTTTAAAGAAATCAATGGATTAACTATTGAAAACAGAGCGGCTTGCGGTCAGGCGATTCCGGATGACGTTTTGGTTGAACTTAAAACCTGTGATGTTATCTTAAAGGGACCGACAACAACACCACGTGAAGGGGATAAGTGGCCTAATATTGAAAGTGCCAATGTTGCAATGCGCCGTGAACTCGATTTATTTGCTAATGTACGGCCGGTATCAGTGCCCGAAAAAGGCATTGACTGGACATTTTATCGTGAAAATACCGAAGGTAGTTATGCAGTTGGTAGCAAGGGAATTCATATTAATGATGATTTAGCCATTGATTTCACAGTGACTACTCAAGAAGGTTCGGAACGGATAATCCGTGCGGCTTTTGATTATGCCAAGAAATCGGGCAAAAATAAAGTAACCGTGGTAACTAAAGCAAATGTTATTAAAACAACGGATGGTAAGTTTTTAGACACGGCGAAGGCTATTGCCAAAGAATATCCGGAAGTAGAAATGGATGATTGGTATATTGATATTATGACAGCTAAATTGGTGGATGAAAAACGTCGTACACAGTTTAAAGTCATGGTTCTTCCTAATTTATATGGGGATATCCTCACTGACGAAGCAGCGGAATTCCAAGGTGGTGTCGGGACAGCCGGTTCTGCGAATATGGGAAAACGTTACTCCATGTTTGAAGCAATCCATGGTTCGGCTCCCAGAATGGTGGAAGAAGGACGTGGACAATATGCCGATCCGTGCAGTATTATACGTGCGGCTGGAATGCTTTTAGAACATATCGGTTATCAAAACGAGGCCACTAAACTTCAGATGGCATTAGATATTTGTGGTCTTTATGAAAAGAAATTAGTTTTAACCGGACGCAGTACCGGCGCAACCGGAGCTGAATATGCTGAATATTTAATGGAAACATTAGAAAAAGACGAATTAGAAACAATTTACAACAGTTATCAGAAATAACTAATGAAAACAATATTAAAAATTGTGAAAGGTGTACAGAGACACCCCTCGCAATTCTTAATGCATATTTTATGAATAAATAAAGTGTTTCCTCTTTGTGAAGCACTTTTTTTAGTGTATAATATAAGGAAGATAAAAATAATACTATTTTAGAAGACCAACTATCAAAAGTCAATAGATAAGCAGAAAAAGTTTTTGAATAGTTACTGTATTTTTTATGCACCACAAAAAGATTTGCAAAAGCAAGCTGTTTGGAGGATATGTAGAGAATCAGTGCCGATAGAAATCCACTAAATTAGGTGGGTTGGGGGCATTTAACAAATGCCTAAAAATTTCTTTATGTAGGAGTATAGTGAGATGTTAGAGAAAGTCAATCTTGATGTAAAGGTGAATAAGAAGATTTATAAGGAAAAAAAGGATGAGCTTTCGTTGAAACTTTCAGCGTTGCAACGGAAAATCAAAGAATTGTCGATTCCGGTTTTAATTATTTTTGAAGGTTGGGATGCCGCTGGAAAAGGAACATTAATTAATGATTTAATGATTCCTCTAGATCCCCGAAGTTTTTTGGTTTATGATGAGGCACGGCAAAATCATGAGATTGTGAATCGTCCGTTTTTATGGCAATATTTTACAAAAACGCCGGGAAAGGGGCGTATGGTTTTATTTGATCAGAGTTATTATAGAGATTTAGTGCATCGGAAAAAATTAAATAAAATGAGCTTTAAACAAATGCTACGTCAAATCAATGAATTTGAAAAATTGATAACAGACAGTGGTACGGTGATTATTAAATTTTTTATTCATATTAGCAAGCGAGAGCAAAAAAGACGTTTTAAGGTGCTGGAATCCAGTAAAACAACAGAATGGCGTGTTACAAAATCAGATTGGCAAGAGAATAGAAATTATGATTCGATTTTAGAAAAATTGAATAATGCGTTGGAAATGACGGATACCGATGTGGCACCATGGACGGTGATCGAAGGACACGATCGTGAATATGCGAGTCTTAAAATCTATAATACCCTGGTGACGAAATTAGAGGATATTGTGAGTGAAGTTGAATCAAGGCCAAAATTGATTCTAAAACCGTTAATTGTTGCCGGAGATGATCCGTATCGGACACCAGTGCTTGAAGGAGTGAACCTTGAGCTAAAATTGACAAAGGTGGATTATAAAAATGAACTGAAAGCTTGCCAGGAAAAACTCAGAAATTTAGAATATGAGATTTATCGTAAACGAATTCCGGTGGTACTTGGTTTTGAAGGTTGGGATGCCGGCGGTAAAGGCGGTTCCATTAAACGTTTATGTGAAAACTTAGATCCAAGGGGGTACCGTGTTCATCCGACGGCTGCACCGACGGCCGAAGAATTAGCCCATAATTGGTTGTGGAGATTTTCAAAAACTATTCCTAAACGTGGTCATTTTGGGATTTATGACAGAACGTGGTACGGCAGAGTTATGGTTGAACCCATTGAGGGTTTTTGTACGTCTGAAGAATACCAACGAGCTTTTGCAGAAATCAATGCTTTTGAAAAACAGCTGACTGATTTTGGTACAGTAGTGATTAAATTTTTTATGGATATCAGTAAAGATGAACAGGAAAAACGGTTTAAAGAACGTGAGGGCAATCCGGATAAGCAGTGGAAAATAACCGATGAAGATTGGCGTAACCGTGAGAAATGGGATGCTTATACGGTTGCCATAGATCGGATGTTATTTAAGACTTCAACAGATAAAGCGCCCTGGGTGATTGTTGAGGGAGATGATAAATACTATGCGCGGATTAAAGTGTTAAAGACCGTTATTGCAGCTATTGAAGAAGCTATTGCAAAAAAATAAATTATCCGTTTAAGAAAGTTGCAAAAATAGATTTAAATTATAGAAAAATGATTATGGAAGAATACAACCTAATTAAAGCTTTGATGTTGAGATTAAGCAGAAAAACAGAGTAAAGTGAGTTTTTGTCGATCAAAGTGGTTTGATGGATGAATGATTTGTAAAAATGTGTATAAAAAAGTATCTGATAGCAATTTTTCATACTTTTTATTTTTCAAAAACATGTTAAATAAATACTGTATGACAAAAAGTTACCCTAGAAGAAGTGTATACATGATAAATGAATTGTGCTATAATCGCTATAGGTAAAAATTTGCTATACACGCTAATACATTTATTATTAAATGTTTATTTTTAAGGAGGAAAATCATGTCCAAAACGATGATGACAATGGATGGAAATACCGCAGCCGCTCACGTGGCTTATGCTTTTACCGAAGTAGCTGGTATTTTTCCAATCACACCTTCTTCTCCGATGGCCGAACACGTTGATGCTTGGTCAGCACAGGGAAGAAAAAATATCTTCGGTGAAACTGCACAGGTCACAGAAATGCAATCTGAAGGTGGCGCTGCCGGTACCGTACACGGTGCTTTAGCGGCAGGGGCGCTGACAACAACTTTTACAGCATCTCAGGGTCTTTTATTAATGATCCCAAATATGTATAAAATCGCCGGTGAACTATTACCGGGTGTATTCCATGTAACCGCACGTACTTTAGCAGCACATGCTTTATCAATTTTTGGTGATCATGGTGATGTTATGGCTTGTCGCCAGACCGGTTTTGCGTTGCTTGCAACGGGTAGTGTACAAGAAGTTATGGATTTAGCAGGTGTTGCGCACTTAGCTGCAATCAAATCTAAAATTCCTTTCTTACATTTTTTTGACGGTTTTAGAACATCTCATGAAATTCAAAAAGTTGAAGTCATGGATTACGATGTTTATAAAAAATTAGTGGACTGGGATGCCATTCAGGCATTTAGAGACCATGCCTTAAATCCTGAACATCCTGTTACTAGAGGGACTGCCCAGAATGGGGACATTTATTTCCAGGCGCGTGAAGCATGTAATAAATTTTATGATGCAGTTCCTGCAATTGTAGCAGATTATATGGAAAAAATTTCAGAAGAAACTGGCAGATCTTACCATCTGTTTGATTACTACGGTGATCCAGAAGCTGAAAATATCATCGTTGCTATGGGTTCAGTAACAGATTGTATCGAAGAAACTATTGACTATTTAGCAAAAAAAGGTGAAAAAGTTGGCGTAATTAAAGTACATTTATTCAGACCTTTTGCACCTGAATATTTATTTAAAGTTTTACCAAAAACGACAAAAAGAATCGCTGTCTTGGACAGAACAAAAGAACCGGGGGCTGTGGGCGAACCACTTTACCAGGATATTTGTACTGTATTCTTTGGCAAAGAAAATGCACCTAAGATTATCGGAGGTCGCTATGGTTTAAGTTCTAAAGATACTACTCCTGGACAAATCAAAGCAGTTTATGATAATTTAAAATTAGAACAACCTAAAGATAAATTTACGATTGGGATCAATGATGATGTCACTTACACAAGCTTAACCGTGACCGATAATATTCATACTGTTCCTGAAGGTACAAAAGGATGTAAATTCTGGGGTCTTGGTTCTGACGGTACCGTTGGTGCCAATAAAAATGCTATTAAAATCATCGGTGACCATACTAATTTATATGCTCAAGGTTATTTTGACTATGATAGTAAAAAATCAGGTGGGATTACTGTTTCGCATTTAAGATTCGGAAAACAGCCGATTAAATCACCTTACTTAATTGTAAATTCTGACTTTATTTCATGTTCAACACAGGCTTATGTTAATCAATACGATTTACTGAGAGGCCTCAAAAAAGGTGGTACATTCTTAATGAACACCGTTTGGACAGAAGAAGAATTAAGTGAAAAAATCCCAGCAAATATGAAACGTTTTATTGCTGAAAATGATATTCAATTCTATATCATCAATGCGACTAAAGTTGCCGAAGAAATTGGTCTTGGCAGAAGAACAAACATGATTATGCAAGCTGCTTTCTTTAAACTAGCTGATATTATTCCGATTGAAGATGCCGTTAGATATTCTAAAGAAGGTATCAAGAAAACTTATGGTAAAAAGGGCGATAAAATCGTTGAAATGAACTATAAGGCTGTTGATGCTGGTATTGATCCAAAAATCTTAACACATGTTACAATCCCTGCTGATTGGGCAAAAGCAGAAATCAAAGTTACAAAAACAACGGATGAACCAAAATTCATAAAAGAAATCTTACGTCCGGTTAACCGTTTTGAAGGCAATGATATTCCTGTTTCTGCTTTCGTTGATAACGAAGATGGTACTTTCATGGCTGGTTCTTCCGCTTATGAAAAACGTGGGATTGCCGTTAATATTCCTTCATGGGTTGCTGAAAATTGTATTCAGTGTAACCGCTGTGCGTTTGTCTGTCCTCATGCTGCCATTCGTCCGGTTTTACTTAATGAAGAAGAACAAGCAGCTGCTCCGGAAAGCTTTAAAACAATTAAAGCGAATGGTAAACAACTCGAAGGTTTACAATATAGAATGCAAGTGAGTGCTTTAGACTGTACCGGTTGCGGTAACTGTGCTGATGAATGTCCAGCTAAAATTAAAGCTCTTGATATGAAACCTTTAGAAACACAAGAAGATGAAGTTGCAAACTGGAATTACGCAACAACCGTCAGCATTAAAGATGATTTGATGAATAAAAATACTGTCAAGGGTAGCCAATTCTGTCAGCCACTTCTTGAATTCTCAGGCGCATGTGCAGGTTGTGGCGAAACACCTTATATTAAGGCAGTGACACAATTATACGGCGATCGTATGTTAATTTCTAACGCAACCGGTTGTTCTTCAATCTGGGGTGCTTCTTCACCATCCACGCCATATTGTAAAAATGCAGAAGGCAAAGGACCGGCGTGGGCTAATTCTTTGTTTGAAGATAATGCAGAATATGGTTTTGGGATGTTACAGGCGACCAATAAAATTAGAAATACAATTGTAAATTATTTAAAAGCAATTATTGAAACAGCTCCTGCAAATGTTAAAGTAGCTGCCGAACAGTGGATTGCAGATAAAGATGATGCAGATGCTTCTAAAGTTGCCGGTAAAGCATTAACGGTTGCTTTAACAGATTATACCGTTTCAGATGATGAATTGGCTTATAAACTGAAATTCGTTAAAGATAACAAAGATCATTATATCAAGAAATCCGTATGGGTATTTGGCGGTGACGGTTGGGCTTATGATATCGGGTTCGGTGGATTAGACCATGTTCTGGCTTCCAGAGAAAATATTAATGTGTTTGTACTGGATACCGAAGTTTATTCTAATACAGGTGGACAGGCTTCTAAATCGACACCAACCGGTGCTGTTGCTCAATTTGCTGCAGCCGGTGAAAGAATCAAGAAAAAAGACCTTGGTATGATTGCTACAACTTACGGTTACGTATATGTTGCTCAGGTTGCCATGGGTGCAGATAAAAATCAATATATGAAGGTATTACAAGAAGCAGAAGCTTATAATGGTCCATCATTGATCATTGCTTATGCACCATGTATTAACCACGGTATTAAAGGTGGAATGAGCCGTACTCAGACACATGAAGCAGATGCTGTTGCGGCAGGTTATTGGCACTTATATCGTTATAACCCAATGCTTAAAAAAGAAGGCAAGAACCCATTCACATTGGATTCTAAAGAACCTGATTTTGGGAAATTCCAGGATTTCATTAACAGCGAAGTACGTTATACTTCATTACGCTTAAGCTTCCCGGGTGTTGCAGATGAATTATTTGCAAAAGCTCAAGAAGAAGCTGAAGAACGTTATATGGGTTACAAACGCATGTCAGAACAAGCATAACTTAAAAAAAATAAAATAATGTTCTGAAACGCCCGACAAAAGTCGGACGTTTCAGAACGAAGACAAAAGCCATCAATCCAAAGAAAAACGATTGATGGCTTTTGTAATTCCGAAAAAAAGGGTTCTATAATATTAT
>JAVXTS010000020.1:0-1943 GCA_036642535.1 Eubacterium sp.
ATTATATCTCAGATTTCTTTGAAACGCAAGCCTTTTTTGCTAAATCTAAAAAACTATTTCCGGGTCATTCTTCTGACTGTATATCTACAATTTTTTTCATCATTTTACTGAATTTAGAACGTGGCATCATTACAATATGGTCACATCCCTGACATTTCAGTTTAATATCGGCACCCATCCGAATGATCTTCCAATGATGACTACCACAGGGGTGTTTTTTTTTCATCTCAACGATATCCCCTAGTTTGTATTCCTTGTTTTCCATTTTAATCCCCTTATTTTTTGTTAAATTGTTTTTACCCTTCGATTATTTTTTTAATCCTACGTTCATCTTTTAAAACATATTTTTCATATGGGATTTCGATCCCCTTTTCATCGAATACTTCTTTGATGCGTTTTCTAAGTGCGGTTTCAGCATTAACTTTTCTGGCGGCATCTTCATCCGCAATAATTTTAATATTCATGGATGAAGCATCCATTTTAGTCACACCGAGTACTTCGGGTCTGCCAATAAAAAGATCTGTATTGGCGTTATACACTTCTTCACAAATTTTTTCAAGAACCGAGAGTACATAATCAATATTTTCTTCGTAGGCAACATGAACTTCTACCATGGCTTTTATGGTTCCTTTTGAATGATTGATCAGCCGGTCAATTTTACCGTTATGGATAATATATAATCCTCCATCCAGTTCCCTGACGGCGGTGGTTCTTACACCGATCGTTTCCACAATTCCGTAATGATTATCAATGGTCACATAATCGCCGACGGAAAACTGATTTTCAAAAATAATCACAAATCCACTCATCACATCTTCAACAAGACCTTGTGCCCCAAAACCGATGGCTAAAGTTCCAACACCGGCAACCGCAAGAAGGGCTCCTATATCCACAAAAAAAGATAATAGGACTAATATCTCAGCAATTAATAAAAACGTCCGTATAAAGGTTTTTGAGGCTTTTTTGAGGGTGATTACTCTTTTACTCTCTTCAATGGTGAGATTTTTCTTGTTTTCATTAAAAAGACGCCCAATAATTACATTGCACACTTTCAAGCAAATCAGAAAAATTACAATCGTCACACACACTGAAATTGCTTTTTCTAAAAAGTTAATTTGTTCAAGAGCGGCGAACATCCGCTCGCCTAATTCTCCTATATTATCATATACCATAAAATCCTCCTAATGCAAATATATGGAAACAGGGCCTGTGATCACACCACCCTTAACCATTTGAACCATGGACAAATCTCCGGTAAAAACAGCATAATATAAAACAATGCTAATCATCAGACACAATAAAATACCGCCGATTGTCAAACCGATAGCCATGCCGGATACACGATTAAGTGTCCCAATGACGGGAACACGGTTAATACCTCTTCCTATCCGTTTGATCATACTGATTAAAATATTACACCCCAACAAGATGATCACAAATACAAAAAAGCTTGTTATCTGATAAATAATAGGTTCCAAGGCTTTCACCACAGCATCGGCTGTAGCAAGACTTTGAGATGCCGTCACCGCTTCAATGGCGTTATTTAACAAATTCGTTCCCGCCATGCCCTGAATACTCGTCAGTACTTCATTACTCTGAGCACTGATTGTTCCCACAACATTCTGAGTGATTGTGTTTGTGATGAAATTTTTAACAACTTCAATATGGAGTATATAATCTGTCATTGCCGGTGTAAAAAGTTTGGCTATGAGAAAAGATGCAATAAACCCCGCTAAACCAATGAGCGTGTTGATTGCACCTTTTGCATAACCAATTATTCCACACCCGAAAATCATCAGCAATCCGATGATATCCAGTAGTGTTAGATTCATTTTTTTATTTCCTTTTCGATTTATCTTCCTGATCTATCAATGAGCGAATATGTTCCAGTTCAGCAGAAATACTTTGAGTTTCAGATTTTTTCTCCGCTAAAGGTGAAGAGG
>JAVXTS010000020.1:2043-28518 GCA_036642535.1 Eubacterium sp.
TTCTTGCTTTTCGATTTGTTGATTGAGTCCTTGTTGACTTTCACGAATCGTACGCTTAACAATATCAATGTCAATTTCATTTGTCAATTGATCTTTAGCCTGAGTTTTAACGGCTTCTGTTTCAGGTTTATCCGATTTTGTCTTTTGATTTTTTTGAGCATCCGCTTCTGCAATCATTTCATCGGTAATCACAGAAAATGCTTCTGTATAAATAATCTGGGTTTGATCTTCATCCCCAAAAGGATCTTTTGAATCATGTTTTTTCTTAGCCGGTGTCTTCTTTTTAGCTTTCTGATTTTTAAGTGCTACCGATTGTTCTACGCCTAAAGGTTTTTTATTCTGAATTGGATTTATTGCTTCTTTCTGTTCCATTTTATCCATCTGACGTTCACGTAATATTTTTCGATTTCCGGATCCTAGTGCAATACCGATAATTTGCAGTATAACAATGTACACAAAGCAAATAACAAAGTACGGAATTATCGGAACAAAATTTCCAATAAAATGAAAAATCAAGCCATAGGGTAAAAACCAAAAAATGGTCGGTGCCACGAAAAACGCAAATCCACTCCATGACGTTCCAAAACTAATTTGTGGTACAACTGTGATGATGCAACTTGAAATAACGGTTAATACAAAAATCGGTAACATTGAACACATCATGTATTTATAATAATAACCTTTTTTTCCTTGACTCAATGTTTTTCTAAAGGCTAACCAGTTAAAACCTATCCAATAAACGGAAATAAACACAAAGAATAATATGCCAAAAATAATATTATAATGCCCTGTATCACTGGTAAAATTCAATACGGTTTTAAAAAGGAGAACGAGCATAATGTAAATTAAGTTCCCCAAAAGGGCGGCTTCAAGATGACCGATTCTTTTTTTAATATGATAATTATTCTGATTCATTTCTACTCCTGTCCTTTTCATATCCCAAAATATCTAAAATACGGTTTAGATCATCGATAGAACAATACGTCAATTCAATCTTTCCTTTATTTTCTCTACCTGAAATTTTAACATTCGTGGCGTATCGTTCCTTGAGACGATCTTCAACTTCTATGATATAAGGATTTTTTTCCTTCTTTTTTATTTCTTTCGGTGGATTTTTAATCGCTTTAACTGCCGCTTCTGTCTCACGCACACTCATTTTTTTTGCAATAATTTCAGAGCAAAGCTGTTCCATTTGCGCCGTTTCTTCAAGCGATAAAAGTGCTCTAGCATGTCCCGAACTGATATGATCTTCTAATACTTCTTTTCTCACGCCATCGGGTAAATTCAATAACCGCATGGTATTGGTCACCGCCGCACGACTTTTACCAATTCGAATACCAATTTCACCCTGGGTTAAATTGAAATGTTCAATTAACGCACCATAGGCTTCCGCTTCTTCGATTGGGTTTAAATCTTCACGTTGAACATTTTCGATGAGTGCAATTTCCATCACATCTTTCGGTGGCAAATCTTTTACAATAACCGGAATTTCTTTAAGCCCGGCCATCGTTGCCGCTCTCCAACGTCTTTCCCCCGCAATAATTGTATAGCCATTATTGCAAGGCCTTACTACTAAAGGTTGAAGTACACCATGTTCACTGATTGAAGCGGCTAATTCTTCCAGTTTTTCCCGATTAAAGGATTTTCGCGGCTGGTCCGCATTAGGTCTTATTTTATTAATTTGTAGGAAAAAAACAAGTTTTTCACCATTCTCAACATCCGAATCTTCCATATTATAGGTGGATTCATTCGGGATCAGTGCTTTTAAGCCTTTTCCTAGTCCTCTGCTTTTTGCCATGATCTACTCCTGTCTTTTGATGAACTCTTGGGAAAAATCAGAATATGCCAAAGATCCTTTGGAAGAAATGGCATATTCAAAAATAGTTTGACCATAACTCGGTGCCTCAGCCAAACGCACATTTCTTGGAATAAGGGTATTATACACTTTATCCTTAAAATAATCCTTTACTTCTTCCACCACCTGGGTAGAAAGATTCGTTCGGCCATCATACATCGTCATTAAAACACCTTCGATTTCAAGAGAGGGATTTAATCCCTTTTTAACAAGTCCAATCGTATTCATAAGCTGTCCAACCCCTTCAAGTGCATAAAATTCACATTGAATTGGAATCAAAACGGAATGGGAAGCCGCCAATGCATTGATCGTCAAAAGTCCTAATGACGGAGGGCAATCGATAAAAATAAAATCATAATAACCCTCAATTTCTTTCAAGCATTGTTTTAGACGTAACTCACGCTGATTCATCCCCGCTAGTTCTATTTCTGATCCCGCAAGTTCCAAATTAGACGGTAAAATATGTAGATTTTTATAAGACGTCGTCAAAATAATATCCCGTAAATTATCGCCATTAATCACAGCGTCATAAATACTTTTTTCAAGCTCATTCTTATCAATACCAAAACCGCTGCTGGTATTGCCCTGAGGATCAATATCGATAGTCAATACCCGATAGTTCATCATACTCAAAGCGGTGGTCAAATTCATGGTCGTTGTTGTTTTACCAACGCCTCCCTTTTGATTAAAAATTGCAATTGTTTTTGCCATAATATGAGCCCCTTCTATAATGTTTCACGTGAAACTTGTTGCGTTTTTCATCTGTGTTTCATTTTTTATCAACTGTTCACTTGTATTTCTATTTTGGTATAATAATTTTAATTTCTACACAATCATCTTTTTCGATTTCTTTATAGATCGCTGTGTTTCGACTTTCTTTAACGGCTTTAAAAGCTGTCTTAATCGTATTGATATAAATTTGGGCATTAATAAAAGATTTAACACGCGCTTTTTTTTCAGGCGTTAATTTTTCATCATAATTATTTGTCAAAACATCTTTACGTATTTTATCGACTAATTCTTCTGTCTTTTTTACTGTCATATCTTTTTTAATCACTTGCTTTAAAACTTCATTTTGTAATTCCGTATCGGGAATACGCAGAAGAGCTCTGGCATGACGCTCTGTTAAATGATGATCAATTAGCTGATCAATGATGGTTTTATCCAGCTTAAGGAGACGAATTTTATTAGCAACAAAAGATTGGGATTTTCCTAAAAGTTCCGCAATTTTATCCTGAGTTAAATCGTAATATTCCATTAACTGAACATAACTTTCAGCTTCTTCAAAATAAGTCAGGTCTTCCCGCTGAACATTTTCCATAATAGCAATAATGGCAGAATCTTGATCCGACATACTCACTTGAATTGCGGGAATTGTTTTTTCACCGGCAACTTTAACTGCCCGAAGGCGACGTTCGCCGGAGACCAATTCATAAAATTCGTCACTAATCCTCCGCACTTGAATAGGCTGAATGACCCCATAAGATTTAATGGATTCTGCTAATTCATTAATAGCGGCATCCTCAAAATGTTTTCTCGGTTGATTAGGATTTGGTAAGATTTTATCAACCTCTATGAATTCAATATTCGATTCTATAATACTTTTCATCTATATTCACTCCTACACCCTGTTTCACGTGAAACATTCTCCCTCTGGAAAACCTTCTTTTTTCATTCTTCCAAAAACTCTAGGAAATTCATCAGGTGTGCTATTTACTTTTTCTACCAATATTATAACATGAACCCAATCACTTTGCAGTAGCAAACATGTTTCTGTAGTAATTATTTTTCCCCCTAACCCTTTGATTGCTTTTTTACCATCAACCATTTCATCCTTATAATTTTTTCCTTTAAGGGCGATAAAAAGACCACCTGTTTTCACAAGCGGTAAACAGAGTTCAGAAAGTAAACATAAGTTCGCAACCGCCCTTGAAATAACACAATCATATGTTTCACGAAATTCAAAATCTTTGCCAAATTCTTCGGCTCGACCATGTAAAAAAACAACATTATTAATCTCAAGTTCTTTGCAAATAGTCTCAATAACTTTAAGTTTTTTGCCGGTTGAATCCATCATTGTAATTTCTGCGTCTTTGAGCATAATGGCCAAGGGGACACCTGGAAATCCACCGCCGGTCCCCACATCTAAAATTCGACCTTCTTTTTTATCAATAAATTTCAAACACGTTAATGAATCGAGAATATGATTTTCTATAAATTCATCTATGTCGGTAATGCGTGTCACATTTATTTTTTGATTAGCTTCCAGTATTCGTTCCATATAAAGTGATAAAAGAGTTGCTTGATTTTCATTAATGGCGATACCGCATTGAGCACCGTCCCCTATTATCTTTTCGATATTATTCACTTTGTTCTCCTTCTTTTTTTGTCTGTCTATTTTGTTCCAGATAAATAAGCAACACCGAAAGATCTGCCGGTGATACGCCGGAAATACGAGAAGCTTGTCCAATAGAATTAGGGCGGATATCCTCAAGCTTTTCAACTGCTTCAAGTCGCAAACCATTAATGTTTTTATAATTAACGGACTGGGGTATCCATTTCTTTTCAAGCTTTTTAAATTGTTTTACCTGAATAATTTGTTTTTTAATATACCCATCATATTTAATTTGAATTTCCACTTGAGTGCCAACACGATCCGATAATTTTGGACGTTCAGGATCAAGTTTTTCGGTATTGGCATACGTAATTTCAGGACGTCTCAAGAATTCCGCTAAAGGTAAACTATTACGGATAGCAGAGCTTCCTAAAGATGCAAGCATTTCATTTGTTTTTTCTGTCGGTCGGATCATTACTTTTGTTAAACGTTCTTTTTCAGCTTCAATTTGGGCTTTTTTCTGTAAAAAGCGATCATAACGGTCGTCCGAAATCAGTCCGACTTCATGCCCAATTTCCGTTAAACGAAGATCTGCATTATCCTGACGTAAAAGCAATCGATATTCAGAACGAGAGGTCATCATACGGTAAGGTTCATCGGTTCCTTTGGTAATAATATCGTCAATCAACACGCCAATATAAGCTTCGGAACGATCAAGAATCATCGGTTCTTTTCCGGTAATTTGACGCACAGCATTGATCCCGGCCACAAGTCCCTGGGCGGCGGCCTCTTCATAACCGGATGTTCCGTTGATCTGACCTCCAAAGAAAAGACCGCTTATATCCTTCGATTCTAAACTTGCTTTTAGACGGGTCGGATAAATACAATCGTACTCGATGGCGTAGGCAGAACGCATAAATTCTACGTTTTCCATTCCCTTAACAGACCGATAAACATCAATTTGAACCTCTTCCGGCAAACATGAAGACATTCCCTGAACATAGACCTCATTGGTATTCAAACCTTCGGGTTCCATAAAAATTTGATGTCTGGGTTTATCCGCAAAACGCAGCACTTTTGTTTCAATAGAAGGGCAATAACGAGGGCCAACACCGGTAACATCACCGGTATAAAGTGGTGAACGTTCCATATTAGCGTTGATGATATCGTGGGTTTTTTCATTGGTATACGTGAGGTAACACGGAACTTGATCAATTTCAATCTGATCCGTTTCAAAGGAAAAGGGTACAATTTTTTCATCCCCCTCCTGAATAACCATTTTAGAATAATCCACCGTTTTACCATCGACACGTGCTGGTGTCCCTGTTTTAAAACGTTGGAGTGCAATTCCCTCAGATACTAAACTATCCGAAAGTTGCATCGCTGGAAAAAGACCATTTGGACCACCATCATACTGAACTTCTCCAATAAAAATACGTCCTTTAAGGTAAGTTCCACTACAAATAATACAGGCTTTACAGGTATAAATCGCTCCGGTTTGAACTTCAACACCCGTGATTTTACCATCTTTTACTATAATTCGAGTGGCCTCCTGTTGTTTAAGCAAAAGATTAGGCTGATTTTCGATCACTTCTTTCATCCTGAACTGATAGGCTTTTTTGTCCGCTTGGGCACGTAAAGAATGTACGGCCGGTCCTTTCGCCGTATTGAGCATCCGACTTTGTATCATGGTAGCGTCAATATTTTTGGCCATTTCACCGCCTAGTGCATCTATTTCACAGACTAAATGTCCTTTTCCGGTGCCACCAATAGATGGATTACAGGGCATCATTGCCACCGAATCCAAATTGATGGTTAAAAGCAAGGTTTTATGCCCAAGCCTTGCGGCCGCAAGTGCCGCTTCCGATCCGGCATGACCTGCTCCAATGACAATGATATCAAAATCTCCTCCTGAATAATTCATTAAAATCTCCTTTTTAATCGTGTTGATGGTATTTCAGTTATTTTCCGATACAGAATTTTTGAAAAATTCGATCGATAATGTCAATCCCTACCGAACGTCCTGTAATTTCTCTGAGGTGTTCTAGTGCTTCTTTTATATCAATCGAAATTAACTCTAAGGGTAAATCCATCTTTATGGTCTCAAGCGCATTGTTTAAGGCACCCTGAGCTTCTTCGAGTAAATGAATATGACGGGTGTTACTGACAATATAATCTGCCTCTTGATCTACTGTTCCCCCCATAACCAGTTCTACCATTTTAGTGCGTAATTCGGTAATACCTTCGTCACTTTTAAGAGACATTGGGAGCCACCCTTCGGGTATTTCCCGGGTAATTGAATCCGTTTTATTGGCTATAAAAATAGTTTTCCGATGCTTTAATTCTTCAATAAGCGTTTCTTCTGCCTTTGAAAGTGGTCTTGAAAGATCCGTCATAAACAAAACTAAATTTGTGTTTTTAAGAAGTTGCCGTGATTTTTCAACACCAATTTGTTCCACAAGATTTTCTGTTTCCCGAATGCCTGCTGTATCAATAATTTTAAAAGGAATACCGGATATATTAATATATTCCTCTATGACATCTCGGGTTGTTCCCGGAATTTCTGTTACAATTGCTTTATTTTCCATTAATAAGGTGTTCAGTAATGATGATTTTCCAACGTTTGGTTCACCTAAAATTGCAGTCGTGATTCCCTCGCGATAAATTTTTCCGGTTTCCGAAGCATCGAGCAAAACACCAATTCCGCCCAGTGCTTTTTTAATATTAGTGACCAGATAAGCGGTACTTGCTTCTTCAATTTCATATTCGGGATAATCAATATTAGCCTCGATATTTGCCATCACATCAATGAGATCCGCATCAATCACATTTAATTTCTGAGATAATTTTCCTTCCAATTGATTCACTGAATATTCAAGACTTTTCTCTGTTTTAGCCGATATAATATCCATGACTGCCTCAGCTTGGGTTAAATCAAGACGTCCGTTTAAAAAAGCACGTTTTGTAAATTCACCGGGTTCCGCCAAACGTGCACCCGCTCTCAGGACTACATCAAGAATTTTTTTCAGGGAAACAATGCCCCCGTGACAATTAATTTCTACCACATCTTCAGCTGTATATGAAAAAGGCCCTTTCATTTTAGAAACCAGTACTTCATCAATATCATGTCCCGTTATTGGATCAAAAATATTGCCGTAAAGTAACTGATGCGTTTCCGCTTCTGCGATGGTTTTACCTACTCTATTTTTAAAAAGACCGTTCACCACAGAAGTTGCTTCCGGTCCGCTCACTCGTATAATCCCAATTCCCGCACCGCCAATTCCCGTAGCAATTGCAGCAATCGTATCTTCATTCAGTAAATAATCCTTCATTTTATCTCCATTCCGCCACTTTAATGAACAAAAAACGCTTCAACCCAAGGATCAAAGCGTTTGATTTTTCAGTTGAAAATTTTCAGGCGAACCGTTATCATCCACCACAATATGGCAGTCGATAATGCCACCCTTTTTATTTATCTTTTAATTGGATGACAACATGACGATAAGGATCATCACCCTCGCTAAATGTAAACACACGATCGCTGTTCTGAAGTTTAGCGTGAATAATCCGTCTTTCAGAAGGATTCATCGGTTCAAGCGACATTTTTTTACCATAACGAATCGCTTTACCTGCCATTTTTTCAGCTAAAGCTTCCAATGTTTTCTGACGTTTACTACGGTAGTTTTCTGTATCAAGCACCACTCTGACATAGTTTCCGCCCGAACGATTAACGACTAAACTCACTAAATATTGAAGCGAATCAAGGGTCTGACCACGACGGCCAATGAGAATACCCATATCCTTCCCTTTAAGTTCAATATAAAGTACGCCCTCTTCTTCTCTTGTGCTTACCGCACAAGAAATTTCCATTGCTTCAAACATTTCAGATAAAAAAGCTTCTGCTTTTTTACCTGTATTATTGGCAAGCATAACCTCTACGATTGCTTCTTTTCTTCCGAAAATACCAAAAACACCTGTTTCCGGTACTTGAATAACCTTTGTTTCCACTTCTTCAAGTGTTACACCTAATTGTATCAAACCATTATTAATGGCATCTTCAACGGTTTTTCCTTTACCTGTTACCACTTTATTCATGACTCTCTCCCTATTTTTACTCTGCATCAATGCAAAATGGAAATGAACACCGAACGAACTTTCTAAATTCGTCCCGGGATTAAACCCTCATTAATCGTGTTTTGATTCCTCAACGGATGGATCTCTTTGGGGAATTTTAGTAATTGTTTGCTTCTTCGGTTGAACTTTTTTATTCGAAGCCGGACGGGTCAAAGGCTTTTTATTCGCCGGTTCTTGTTTTTTCTTCTTTGGTGCCTTGCCACTTTGGGCTGCTGTCGCTTCTGCACGGGCTTCATTTTGCTGTTTACGTTCTTGTTTTTTCGTTTTAATGGCTTCACGTTTTGCTTCTTCAACACGACGTTCCGCTTCTTTTGGATCAACCTTTTCAAGGGGTTTACGCATCATGATAAACTGCTGGATAAAGGTATAAATATTCTGAACAACCCAGTACAGTGCCACACCGGCAGGCATATTAATAGCCGCAAAACCGATCATAATTGGCATGATATAAAGCATCATTTTCTGTGATTTTTCAGCACTTTCTGCCATGGTTCCCTGTTGAGCAGACATCATAAATTTTTGTGTAATAAAGGTGAAAACAATACAAAGAATTGGTAAAATATACCATGGATCCGGATTTTGAAGAGATGGAATCCATAAAAACTGTTGGGTTACAGCCGTAGCATCACCATTCGTGAAAACCCATTTCAAAGGTTCACGAAGTGCGCCGAAGAGTGCATAAATAATCGGAAGTTGAATCAAAAGCGGTAAACAACCCGCCATTGGGCTGACATTATACAATTTGTACAATTTCATGGTTTCCGCACTTAATTTTTCCTGATTATTTTTATACTTTTTCTGAAGTTTCTGAAGTTCAGGTTGTAATGCCTGCGTTTCTCTCATGGATTTTGTCTGCTTGATATTCAGCGGTAAAATACATGTTTTAACTAAAATAGTAAACAAAATAACGGATAAACCGTAATTCTGTACAATATTGTATATTTGAAATAATACAAATCCAAACGCCTGATATAAAATACTCATGCAATAAGCTCCTTTAATTTTCTACCCCGAATGTATCAGGGTAGCGGATCATAGCCTCCGGAATGAAACGGATGGCATTTTAAAATTCTTTTAGTACCAAGGAAGAGTCCTTTAAAAATGCCATATTTTTCGATGGCTTGATAGCAATACTCCGAACATGTCGGTGTAAAACGGCATGAATGAGGTAAACACGGCGAAATAAACCGTTGATATCCTCTGATTAATATCATAAAAAAATGTTTAATCATTTTTCTGCCTCATAAGATGTTGTTTATAAAATAAATGTTTGAGCGATTTCTCTAAAATACGATAATCTTCATCTTTACAACTCGCTTTGGCGATAATGACCAAATCGTATCCTTTGACGAATTGATTTTCATTTCTTCTGTAAGCCTCTTTCAAACGGCGTCTAATTTTATTACGCACCACCGCACGGTTCGACACCTTCTTACTTACAACGATACCCAGACGATTAGTATCTTCTCCATTTTTTAAATAATGCATCACAAGATTACGATTGCCAAAGACCGATCCTCTTTGGTACACAAGTTTAAAGTCTTTCTGCTTTTTTAACGTACACATTTTTTCCAAAAAGATTTCTCCTTATCGATCCCTTTTACTGTAAAAGGGCAATGATAAACAAAAGACCGTTCAAACATTCAAACGGCCCGTACAAGTCTATGCAGATAATTTAGTTCTACCTTTTTGTCTTCTTTTCTTTAAGATTAAACGACCACTTCTTGCAGACATTCTTTTTCTAAAACCATGTTCTCTTTTACGCTGTCTAACTTTCGGTTGATATGTTCTTTTCATATACAGCACCCCCTGACTTTCTATTTTATAATCATTAAGATTCCTAAGCATATTAGACTTTTACTTTAAAATTATATAATTTCGCACTTCTAATGTCAAGATTTTTTATTAAAAAGACAACTTTTTTTTCGTTTTTGACTTTTATCGTATTGAATTATCCACAGGACTTTGTTATACTTTAATGTACTGTTAGTAAAAGTATCCACATTTTCCACAGGTAACACACAATTGTTCTTATCCTATGGATAACCTGTTGATCTATTAAAGAATCTAGTCTAAACCCTTTAAATAAGCCATTACGCTTGCGGATAACTTTATTATATTCTATCAACACCGCTGTTTACAGCGTTTTTTAATATTTTTATTGTGCACAATTTTTTAAAACTATGCACATTTTTAAAACAGTTGAATCTTAAAAATTAAAAACTGAAATGATTTTATAAATTGTCTTAAGCTTAATATGATGTGATTAAACCACACTATTTTCACTCAATATCAAAAAGTAAAGGACTTTTTTATTCTATTATTTTTCTGTTTCAATTTTAAATTTTCAATTAAATTAACTTCGGAGGTTACGCTGTGGACGATTCAATTGCAAAAATCTGGGAAAATACCTTAAGTATTATTAAGGAAGAAATCCCTGAACTAAGTTATAAAACATGGTTTTCTCATACCAAACCCTTAAAATTTATCAACGGAACCTTTTATATCATTTCAGATAACGATTTTGAACGTGGGATGCTTGAAACCCGTTATAAAGGGCTTCTTACCAATGCTATCTCACAAATGATGGATCAAAAATGTATGGTTCAAATCGTCCTTTCGGCAGATGAACTACCAGAAACAGTCAACAATAATCAAGTGAATACCTCCGTTCGGTTCGATGACCGCAGTGGTGTCAATATGAATCCAAAATACACCTTTGAAAAATTTGTTATCGGTGAAAATAATCGTTTTGCCCATGCTGCTTGTGTCGCCGTATCCGAATCACCTTCAGAACGCTACAATCCACTGTTTATCTATGGTGGTGTCGGTCTTGGTAAGACCCATCTTATGCAAGCCATCGGTAATTATATTCTATCTTACGCCCCCACCAAAAAAGTTGTTTATGTCTCTTGTGAAAAATTCACCAATGAATTTATCGATGCCATCCAAAATAAAAATAATTTGGATTTCCGAAATAAATATAGAAATGTCGATATTCTTCTGATTGATGATATTCAATTTCTCGCCGGAAAAGATGGAACACAAGAAGAATTTTTCCATACCTTTAACTCACTCCACGAAGAAAATAAACAAATTGTCATCAGTTCAGACCGCCCTCCAAAAGAAATTCCAAAACTTGAAGATCGTCTGCGCTCCCGTTTTGAAATGGGCTTGATCACTGATATTTCAGCCCCAAATTTTGAAACTCGGATCGCCATTTTAAGAAAAAAAGCCGAATCTTATAAAGAAGATATTCCAAATGACGTTCTCAGCTTCATTGCCGACAGTATTCATTCCAATATTCGTGAGCTAGAAGGCGCCCTCACCACTGTTTGTGCCTATTCTAAACTCCATGGTGAAGAAATATCTCTTCAAAGCGCCCATGACGCTCTAAAAGATATTTTTAAAGCAAAAGATAATATTGTTATCGACAGCACTTATATTAAAGAAATGACCGCAAAATATTTTAATGTCACCATTGACGATATTAACTCCAAAAAAAGAACAAAAGCCATTTCCCTTCCCAGACAAGTAGCCATGTATATCACACGTGATTTAACAGACATGTCCCTACCTAAAATAGGAGAAGAATTTGGCGGTCGAGATCACTCCACCGTCATCCACGCCTGCCAAAAAATAGCTGAAGAAATGGAAGTTAACACCGATTTTAAAAATTTAATCTTAAGAATTCAACGAGAAATCAACGGAAATTAAGCATCCCTTCAAAACAAAGTTGTAACCTCAATATCTTTTGAATCGGATATCACCTTTTTCCCCTCTGTGGATAACACCAAATTCATGCACACCTTATCCCTTTACTTATCCACAGTTTTTATCCTGTTGACCCCTTCAACTTTTTCAGAGTTATCGGTGCTTATCAGAGTTATCAACAGTTTCAACACCCCCTACTACTATTATTACTAAAAAAGAACTATATATTATATATTATTCAGGGAAGATGCCTTCCCAACAGAAAGGTACATTATGAAATTTAGCTGCTCTCGTGATGCATTAGTTGACGCCCTCTTTATTGCCCAAAAAGGCGTATCCAATAAAACAACAATGCCTATTCTTGAAGGGATTTTGTTTCAAGTATACAATAATCAATTATTCTTAACGGCCACCGATATGGAGATTGGTGTACAAACGAGTATTCCTGCCACGGTTGACACCGATGGTGAAGTGGTTTTATCCTCTATTTTAATCAGCGATGTTATTCGTAAACTATCCGGTGATGAAGTATTTTTCAAAAAAGATGATTTGAATCAGGTTAAAATTGAATGCTTACTCTCAAATTTTATGATTAAGGGTTTTCCGACTGATGAATTTCCGGATTTTCCTGAAATCAACGAAGATTATAGCTTTGTAATCAGCGCTGCACATTTTAAAGAAATGATCCGTGGTACTCTTTTTGCGGTTGCTGTCAGTGAAAATATTCCGGTACTCACCGGTCTTAAAATGGAAATTGATCATGATGTGATTGATCTCATTGCCCTTGATGGTTATCGCCTTGCTCTCAGAAAAGGAAAACTTGAAAAAGGTTTAAATGAGATGATTTCAGTGATTATCCCTGGTAAAAGTTGTGCTGAATTCTACAAGTTACTCTCTTCTTATAATGATCAAGTGATTGTAAAATTCTCAAAAACGCAGATCTTTTTTGAAATGGGGAATACCCAGTTTACCTCAAGACTACTTGAAGGCGAGTTTATCAATTATAAGCACATCATTCCCACTGAAAAAGCAACACAGGTTAAAGTTTCTAAAAAACTTCTTTTGGAAAGCAGCGATCGTGCCGCACTACTCGCACGGGCAGGTAAAAATAATCTCATCAAAATGGATTTTAATCTTGATCAGCTCATTATTACCTCCAATGCCGAAGTCGGTGATGTTTTTGAAGTCATTCCGATTGAAAATCAAGGAGATCCTATTAAGATCGCCTTCAATTCTAAATTCTTTATTGAGGCTTTAAAAGTGATCGATACCGAAGAAATGAGTATTGAGTTAACAACCTCTGTGGGACCTGCGGTGATTGTTCCTCCCGATGGCAAGGACACCTTTTTATATTTGATTTTGCCGGTTCGTTTATCTGAAGATTAATCAAACTTTAATTGACGTTATCATTTTTTAAATTAAAAAGGATTTGTGTGCAAATCCTTTTTTGTGTTATAATATCTTATGTATGCTTGTTTTATCATATTATTTCAAGCATAAATCCGATTTTTGGCGGATAATATTAAAAATAAAGTTTTTTTAAGCTTTATTTTAAAAAGAGGATTAAAGATGGAAAATATCGAAATTAAGACAGAATTCATAAAATTAGATCAACTTCTTAAATTTACCGGAATGGTCGGTAATGGAAGTGATGCGAAATTTATGATAAAAGACGGCATCGTATGTGTTAATGGTGAAGTCTGTACCATGCGGGGGAAAAAAATTCGTCCGGGAGATCAAGTAACCATTATTGACGGCGAAACGTTTGAGGTCGTCAGCGCTTCATGAATCTTACAAAACTGCATTTGGTCAATTACCGCAATTATGCGGATGAGACTTTCTTTTTTTCTGAAGGAATCAATGTCATTTGCGGTCAGAATGCCCAGGGAAAGACAAATCTTCTCGAAAGTATTACACTTTTATCCAGAGGCTATTCGCATCGTTCAGGATCACTTTCAGATATACAAGGATTTGATACTGAGGGATTTTTTGCCGAGTGTGAAATTTTAAGAGACGGTATCTCCAATACATTGTCTGTTAAAATGCAGGATAAAAAGAAGATTTTGAGTCTTAATCATAAAAAAGAAACCAAACGTGAATCGGTTTTAAAAGTGTTAAATACGATTCTTTTTGAACCGGACGATCTTAAAATTGTCAAAGAAGGCCCCGAAAAAAGACGGCGGTTTATGAATAATGAAATTACCGGTTTCAGACCACATTATGAGTATGTTTTAAAAAATTATATGAAGATTTTGAATCAACGTAATGCGTTGCTCAAGGAAATCCGCTATAACGGAAGCCTCAGAGAAACCCTTGATTCATGGGATGAACAACTGGTAAAACAGGGTGTTTCTTTGATGGGGTACCGCATCGACTATCTGAGAAGACTCAACGTGAAAGCGCGGGCACTTCAATGGGAATTGAGTTCACATAAAGAAGAAATGGTTCTGTTTTATCAGAATAATGTCCTCGAAAATATCCGTGAGTTTAAGGATATGGAGGGCATTTTTAAGGAGAAACTAAAAGCCTCAAGGGAGGAAGATATCCTGAGAGGAAAAACAATGTTTGGCCCCCATGTAGATGATATTCTCATTCATCTCAACGGGAAAGATGCTAAAAAATATGGTTCTCAGGGACAGCAGCGCAGTGTTGCTATATCACTGAAACTATCACAAATTGAAATCTATAAAGAAAGTACCGGCGATTATCCTGTCGTGCTTCTTGATGATATTCTTTCGGAACTTGACGATAAACGACAACGTAATATTTTATCTATTTTAGGTAAAACACAGGCTTTTATCACCTGTACGGACAGTACATTTATTGAAAGTACCGGTGGAAATAAGAATACGGTTATTTTAATTGAAAATGGAAAACAATTAAAGTAAGGCTTAAATAAGGGAGGATCTTTATGCCAAATAATTTAAAAAATGAAGACACCGTTTATGGTGCTGATCAAATACAGGTTTTGGAAGGACTTGAAGCGGTTCAGAAAAGACCGGGAATGTATATCGGAAGTACCGGAAAACAAGGGCTTCATCATCTGGTTTATGAAGTTGTCGATAATTCGATCGATGAAGCTTTAGCTGGATTTTGTAAAAATATTCTGGTCACAATCGATAAAAATAATGGGATTACCGTTGTGGATGATGGCCGTGGGATTCCGACCGGAATGAACCATAAAATGCAGAAAACCGGAGTTGAATTGGCATTGACGGTGCTTCATGCCGGCGGTAAATTCGGCGGTGGAGGTTACAAAGTATCCGGTGGGCTCCACGGTGTTGGGGTTTCGGTTGTTAATGCCCTTTCGTCTGAACTGCGTGTTGAAGTTAAGCAAGATAAACAAATTTTTAAACAAACTTTCGCAAAAGGTAAAAAAGTGACTGAACTTGAAGTCACCGGTAGTACCAATCGCACGGGAACGACTATTTATTTTATGCCGGATGCCGATATTTTTGATGAAACCATCTATGATTTTGATGTACTTGAACATCGTCTTAGAGAACTGGCTTTCCTCAATAAAGGGATTTCAATCACACTGGTTGATGAACGTGAAGATCCAAAACGTAAAGAAAACTATATGTATGAAGGCGGTCTACGTTCTTATATTGAATTTATGAACCGCAATAAAGATGTCCTTTATGAACAAGTGTCATATTATGAAAAAAATATTGATGATTACAGTGTTGAAATTTCATTTCAGTACACCACCAGTTATTCTGAAAATATTTATTCTTATGCGAATAATATTTATACGCCTGAAGGTGGTAGTCATTTAAATGGCTTTAAAAGCGCACTTACCCGTACGATTAATACCTATGCCCGTAAAAATAATTATATTAAAGGAAATGATAAAAACCTTTCCGGCGAAGATGTCAGAGAAGGTTTAACAGCGATCATCAGTATTAAAATGCTTGATCCGCAGTTTGAAGGTCAGACTAAAACAAAACTAGGGAATCCTGAAGTGAAAGGGATTGTTGAAACGATTGTCGGTGATGAACTGTCAGCCTTTTTGGAAGAAAATCCAACCACTGCTAAATTGGTCATCGAAAAAACCCTCAGTGCCTCTAGAGCACGAGAAGCCGCTAAACGTGCCAGAGAACTCACCAGACGTAAAAGTGCCCTTGATAGCACCGCACTCCCCGGTAAACTGGCAGATTGCCGTGAAAAAGACCCTGCGTTATCCGAGATCTTTATTGTCGAAGGGGATTCCGCCGGTGGTTCAGCGAAATCCGGCCGAGATTCTAAAATTCAGGCCATTCTTCCCCTCAGAGGTAAAATTTTAAATGTTGAAAAAGCCCGTCTCGACCGTATTTTAACCACGGATTCACTTAAATCCATGATTACGGCGTTTGGAACCGGCGTTGGCGAAGATTTCAATGTTGAAAAAGCCCGTTACCATAAAATTATTATCATGACCGATGCCGATGTCGATGGCGCCCATATTCGGACACTTTTACTCACGTTTTTCTATCGTTATATGCGTGGTCTTGTGGATGAAGGGTATGTTTATATTGCCCAACCCCCACTTTTTAAAGTGACGAAAGGCAAACAGATCGAGTATGTCTTTAATGAAAAACACCTTGAAGAACGGATGGCAGAAGAAAGCGATCGTAGCCGTGTGAGTCTCCAGCGTTACAAAGGGCTAGGTGAAATGGATGCCCGTCAATTATGGGAAACGACCATGGATCCCACCACTAGAAATCTACTCCGAGTCACTGTTGAAGATGCCTCTTACGCAGATGAAGTGTTCACTATTCTGATGGGCGATAAAGTACAGCCCCGTAAAGAATTTATTGAACGCAACGCCGCAAAAGTTAAAAATTTAGACATCTAAATTTTAAGCTTGTATGGAACGGGTTTTCCGTTCAGAAACCATTTGAACCGTCATATGGGTTAATATTCCCCATTTTGATTTTAAACTAAATAATTCGGAGGATTTTTCTAAACGATGGATGAACTAATCGAACATAATTTTATAAAAGATGTTAATATTGAAGATGAGATGAAAGGGTGTTACATTGATTATGCCATGAGCGTTATCGTCGGCCGTGCGCTACCAGATGTCCGTGACGGTCTTAAACCGGTACACCGCCGTATCTTATATTCAATGAGTGAACTCGGCATGACGCCGGATAAGGCATTTCGTAAATCAGCCCGTATCGTCGGGGATGTACTGGGGAAATATCACCCACATGGTGACACCGCTGTTTATGACGCCATGGTGCGGATGGCTCAGGATTTTTCAACCCGTTATATGACCATTAACGGTCAAGGGAACTTTGGTTCCATGGATGGTGACGGGGCAGCGGCCATGCGTTATACCGAAGCAAAACTTGGCAAAATTGCCATGGAAATGTTACGGGATATCAATAAAGATACCGTGGATTTCATCCCAAACTTTGACGAATCGGAAACAGAACCGGCCGTATTACCGGCACGTTTCCCCCATCTTTTAGTCAACGGATCCTCAGGGATTGCCGTTGGGATGGCCACCAATATTCCCCCTCACAATTTGGGTGAAGTGATTGACGGAACCGTCGCTTTTATCGATAATCCGGATATTACCGTAGATGAACTGATGGAACACATCAAAGGGCCAGATTTCCCAACTGGTGGGATCGTTCTTGGAAAATCAGGCATTCGTTCGGCTTACAGAACCGGACGTGGCCGTATTAAAGTCCGTTCAAAAGTTGATATTCATACGACTAAAAAAGGCAAAAAACAGATTGTTATTTCTGAAGTGCCTTACATGGTCAATAAATCGAAATTGGTTGAAAAAATTGCCGATTTAGTGAAACAGAAACAAGTAGAAGGCATCACTGATTTAAGAGATGAAACCGATCTGAATAAAGGCGTTAACATTGTCATTGACCTGAAAAGGGATGCCAACGAAACCATTATTTTAAATCAGCTTTATAAACACACACAACTTCAAGATACCTTTGGCGTGATCATGTTAGCCCTTGTTAAAAGTCCAAAAGGTAAAATGGAACCGAAGGTTTTGAATCTCAAAGAAGTGCTTTATTATTATATTGAGCATCAAAAAGAAATCATTACCCGTCGGACTATCTTTGAACTTAAAAAAGCCGAAGCCAGAGCGCATATTTTAGAAGGACTTCGCATTGCTCTTGATCATATTGATGAAGTCATTGCCTTAATCCGTGCCTCCAGTGACGGTAAAGAAGCTAAAATTCAGTTAGTCGATCGATTTGGTCTCAGTGACATTCAAGCCCAAGCCATTTTGGATATGCGTCTCCAACGCTTAACCGGTCTTGAACGTGCAAAGATTGAAGAAGAATATAACGAATTGATGATACTCATCAGTGAACTTCGTGCTATTTTGGCCGATGAACAATTGGTGCTTAACATTATCAAAGAAGAACTTTTAGAAGTTAAAAATAAATTTAACGATAAACGACGGACTCATTTTGATATTGATGTGGAAGATTTCGATATTGAAGACTTGATTGAAGAAGAAGAAGTTGTCATCACAATGACGCATGTCGGGTATGTTAAGCGTATTCCGGGCGATACTTATCGTTCTCAGAAACGTGGCGGTAAGGGCATTACAGCCCTCAGCACCCGTGAAAATGACTTTGTGGAACACCTCTTTACCACCACAACCCATCACTTCCTGATGTTCTTCAGTAATAAAGGTAAAGTCTATCGCCTTAAAGCCTTTGAAATTCCGGAAGGTGGACGAACCGCCAAAGGAACCGCCATTGTGAATATTCTTCAGCTTGATCCGGACGAAAAAATCACCACCATGATTCCGGTTAAAGAATTTACCGCCGATAAATGTTTAATTATGGCAACCAAGCAAGGGATCATCAAAAAGACCGACTTAACCGAGTACGATTCCTCCCGTAAAAATGGGATTATCGCCATCAATTTAAGAGAAGGCGATGAACTGATTAACGTTCGTTTGGTTGAAGATAAAGAAGAAATTGTGATGGGAACCGAAAAAGGCTATGCCATCCGTTTCACTTCGGAAGAAGTCCGCCCTCTTAAGAGAACCTCCATTGGTGTTCGTGGGATTGACCTGCGTGAAGGCGATGTTGTGGTAGGAATGGACATTATTTCCGATGATTTATTTGTCCTTTGTGTCTCAGATAATGGCTATGGTAAGCTAACAACAGGCGATCAATATCGTCTCCAAAAACGTGGCGGTAAAGGCGTTCAAACCTATAAAGTCACCAAGAAAACCGGTGAACTTGTCGGTTTCTGCGTGATTGATCGTGACGGTGAAATCATGATGATTAACAATCAAGGTGTGGTTATTAAGCTCCAAGGGAATGATATTTCAAGTGTTGGCAGAAATACCCAGGGTGTCCGCCTCATGAAACTAAAAGATGGTGAACAGATTGCGACCATTTCAAAAGTTTATAAAGAAGATGCGATTGACGTTGAAGAAGATGGACAGTTGTCACTTCTTGACCCCAAATAAAACAGTAAAATGAACATTAAAATTCAACTCCATGTAAAGGCTGCTAATCGCTTCGAGGCTATCGAAGCAGCGGCCTTTCCTTTTATCTTAAATCATTTTGTAAAGGATGATTTTGTAAAAGCCGTCTGTCAAAGAGAACGTGAGTTTCCCACAGGGTTACCGACAAAGATCGGGGTTGCGATCCCCCATGCCGAACCCGAACACGTCATTGAAGAAGCGATCAGCATCGCAGTTCTTGAAAAACCCGTTATTTTTCATGGGATGGGAGCACCCGAAGAAAAGATTGAAGCGGCTATTCTTTTTCTGTTAGCCATTAAAGACGGCGAAAAACAGATTGAGTGGCTTCAAAAAATTGTCATGATGATACAAGATGAAATGGTTTTACATAAAATAATAGGTGCAAAAAATGAAGAAACGATATACAATCTAATTATAAATCAGACAGAATAACCAGGATACGATTAGTGAATCGTGAAAAAAGATAAATCACACGAAAGGAAGACTTATGAAAAACCTAAAAATTTCACCATCCATGCTCAGCGCGGATTTTGCAAACCTCGAGCGTGATCTCAAAATGGTTGAAGCCTCCGGAGCAGATTGGCTTCATGTGGATGTAATGGATGGGCATTTTGTGCCGAATATTACCATTGGTCCAGATCAGATTAAATGCCTTAGAAAAACGATCACACTCCCCTTTGATGTTCACCTGATGATCAGTGAACCTCTTAAATATATCGAGGCTTTTGCCGCAGCAGGAGCAGATTTGATCACCGTTCACGTTGAAGTCGAAGAGGATACAAATGACTGCATTTCACTTATTAAAAAATGCGGTTGCAAAGCCGGTTTAGTCCTTTCTCCCGATACCGATAGTCGTGTACTCGAACCTTTTATGGATGATATTTCCATGGTTTTACTCATGGGTGTTTATCCGGGATTTGGTGGTCAGAAATACATTGAAAGCACCACTGAAAAGTTAAGAGCGGTTCGTCATATGATCGGAGATCGTGACATTGATCTTGAAATTGATGGTGGCATTAATTTTGAAACACTGAGCACTGTGGTCGAAGCCGGTGCCAATGTCATTGTTTCCGGTTCTTGTTTATTTAACGGAAATATGAAAGAAAACATCGGTCGTTTTCATACCATTATAGGAGGTATTAAAAAGTGAAAACTGTTTTAGTCGCCTGTGGAGCAGCCGTGGCAACTTCCACTGTCGTTGCGAAAAAAATTGAAAAAATTGCCAACGAAAATGGCATCGAATGTCGAACCATTCAAGCAAAAGCATCCGAAGTCATCGAAAAAGCCAGAGAAATTAAACCCGATATCATTGTCTGCACCTGCCAAATCGAGGGCAATCTTGAGATCCCTGTTATGAATGGTCGCTCTTTTCTAACCGGTATAAACCTTGCTAAAACAACTGAAACACTGGTTAGTATTTTGAAAAAATAAGCAATAAATTTCCGAATGGGTGCCTATGAAATCGAAACACCGAAAATTTTAACAGATCAGATGCTTGAAATGATTCGTTGAAGTAGCGGTTGTAAAATATTATTTCACAAAATGATAAAACCAGAAGACGAGGCAATAAAAATGACAATCAATGAACAATGGGAAGCGATAAAACAGGGACAAAATGTAAGGCAAAATTTAAGCATCTTGCGGTTAGCGTTGCGGGATGAAATAAACGCACCGGTGGTGAAGAACACCCTTTTTGGAGAGAGTGAAAAACTGATCGGATTACTGGCTCACGACGATCCAAAGACACGTAAAAATACAGCACTCCTTTTAGGCGCATTGGGGCAACCTGAATTTTTAGCGCCACTCTACGATACCTACATCAAAGAAGAAAAGCTTTTTGTAAAAAGTGCTTACCTGACGGCAATGAAAAATTTTGATTACAGTCCCTATACCACTGCTTTAAAAACACGTCTCACAGAATTAACGAAACAAAAAACGGAACCTGAAAATGAGAAACATATCACTGAAGAAATACGTGAATTATCGGCGCTTGTCATTGAAGCAGAAGGCGTTTGGCGCCATCAATTTGAGAGTTTTGATGCGCCTTATACACTTATTCTAACCACTAACCGTAATTATCCCGAGATGACAAAAGAGGCCTTAAAAAAGGCGGACGCCAGTGCTAAATTGAGCGTTTTTAATGCAGGGGTAATGGCACAAGTGAACCATCTTCGTTGGGTTCAGTCTATTCGCACGTATCAGGAAATTCTTTTTGTGGTCGGCGGCATGCAAACCTGTACCATGGATGTAGAACAAGCGGCTGAAACGATTGTCCATTCACAGCTTCTCCCCTTCCTTAAAAAGGCTCATCAAGGGGAAGCACCCTTTTATTTTAGGGTTGAATTACGAAGTGGAATGCCTCTGGATAAACGGAGCGCTTTTGTCAAAAAGCTTTCGACATTGATCGAAAAGAAATCCGGACGTAAGTTCATTAACACCACCTCACACTATGAATTTGAAATTCGTTTAATCGAAACCAGAGACGGAAAGTGCAACGGTTTGATTAAATGTCATACCTTGCGAGATAATCGTTTTGCTTACCGTGAAGGGGTGATCCCCCAGAGTATTAAACCAGTCAATGCCGCTGTTGTGGTGGAACTTGCGAAAGCTTATCTGAAAAAAGATGCCCAGATTATCGATCCTTTTTGCGGGGTGGGTACAATGCTCATCGAACGACAAAAAGCAGTGGCAGCAAAAACGGCTTATGGCATTGATGTCATGGCGGAAACCATTGAAAAAGCCCGTGCCAATACAGCGTTAGCCGATCAAACGATTCACTATATTAATCGGGATTTTTTCGATTTTAAACATGATTATCTTTTTGATGAAGTCATTACTGATATGCCTTTTGAACTGGGACAGAAATCGGAAGAATCCATTTATGCCCTCTACCTTGATTTTTTTGCCATGGTCGGCAGACTTTTAAAACCCGATGCAAAAATGATTTTATACACGCACAATAAAAATTATATCCAAGAAATGGCCGAAGAAAACGGCTTTAAAATTGTCAAAAGTCACGAAATCGGCCGACGTGAGAAAACCGCTCTCGTCATTTTAGAACGGATTACTAAAATTTGTATTTGACAGCAGGTTTTTGCGGTGGTATACTAAAAACCAATTGAATAACAATCTTCAGGGCAGGGTGTAAATCCCTACCGGTGGTATAGCCCACGAGCCGCAAGGTATGATTCGGTGTAATTCCGAAGCCGACAGTATAGTCTGGATGAAAGAAGATAAAACAAATTTTGCGTGATGTACGCTACTTTTTGATTTATTGCTCTGGAATGATTTAATCATTTCAGAGTTTTTTAATGTCAAAAAAGAGATGGCTGTGTCAATTTATGCGTTTACCTTTACCTTGAACTTCTTTGTTCAAGGTATTTTTTTTGGTGTATAGCGGTTAAAAACGGTTAAAAAACGGAGGGATCAAATGACGGATGAACACTATATGAAACAAGCCTTAATTTTAGCTCAAAAAGGATGCGGTTTTGTAGCACCCAATCCGATGGTCGGAGCGGTTATTGTTAAAAATGATCAGATTATCGGACAAGGATTTCATGAGGGGTATGGCCTACCCCATGCCGAACGCAATGCTTTGGCAGATTGTACAGAATCGGAAGAAGGGGCTACGCTTTATGTTACCTTAGAGCCATGCTGTCACTTTGGTAAAACACCACCCTGTACCGATGCGATCATAAACAGTGGCATTTCAAAAGTGGTCATTGGATCTTCCGATCCTAATCCGATGGTTGGCGGTATGGGGGTAAAACAACTTAGAAATAAGGGTATTATGGTGGTTGAAGGTGTCTTAAAAGAGGAATGTGATCTGTTAAATAGCATATTTTTCCACTATATTAAAACAGGACTCCCTTTTGTTGTGATGAAGTATGCCATGACCATGGATGGTAAAATCGCAACCCATACCGGTGAATCAAAATGGATTACAGGCGAGGCGTCAAGGCAAAGGGTTCAAGAAGATCGACACCGTTATACAGCGATTATGGTTGGGGTTGGGACGGTTATTTCGGATGACCCCCTCTTGACCTGTCGTTTAGAAGGGGGTAAAAATCCGATACGTGTGATCTGTGATACACAGTTGAGAACCCCTCTATCTGCCCAAGTAGTGAGAACAACCCAAGAAGCCCCCACTATTTTAGCAACCTGTTGTGACGATAAAAAGAAACATCAGGCTTATACACAATCCGGATGCTATGTGATAGTCCTTCCGGAAATGGCGGGACATCTCGATTTGAAGGCGCTCATGATTCAACTGGGACATGAAAAAATAGACAGTATCTTACTGGAAGGGGGTGCTACCCTCAATGCTTCAGCATTAAACACTGGTATCGTGAATAAAGTTCAGGCCTATATCGCCCCCAAAATATTTGGTGGAAAACAAGCGTTAAGCCCCATCGGAGGGGGTGGTGTCGATCATCCGAAGGGGGCGTATTTTTTAAAAAATACGGTTATCACCCCCTATGGTGACGATTTTTTATTGGAAAGTGAGGTGATCAGTCATGTTTACAGGAATCATTGAAGAAGTGGGTACCCTTTATCATATTAAAAAGGGCGTGGATTCGGCGATATTAACCATCAGCGGTCAGGTTATTTTCTCAGATCTCCATTTAGGCGACAGTGTGGCGGTTAACGGCGTATGCTTGACCGTCACCGGATTTTCAAACAATCGCTTTACGGCGGATGTGATGCATGAAACCTTAAACTGTTCTTCACTGGGAAGCTTAAAAATCGGAAGTGCGGTAAATTTAGAACGTGCCATGCCTGTAAATGGGCGTTTTGGCGGTCATATTGTATCCGGGCACATTGACGGTATCGGACAAATAACAGCCATTAAAAAGGACAGTAACGCAGTCTGGTATACGGTAACGGCAGAGGATAAACTTTTAAAATATAGTGTTCCCAAGGGGTCAATCGCCATTGATGGTATTAGCTTAACCGTGGCATCGGTCACACAGAAAAGTTTGAGTGTGTCCATTATCCCCCACACCATTAAATCAACCGCATTTTCTAAAAAGGGTGTCGGCGATACGGTTAACCTAGAGAATGATATGATCGGAAAGTATGTTGAAAAATTAATGTATTCATCTGAAAAAAGTCAAAATGAAAGTAAAATAACATCGGAATTTCTGATGAAATCCGGTTATTAGGAGGAAAAAATGTTTAACTATAGCACTATTGAAGAGGCATTAAAAGCCTTACAAAACGGCGAAATTATTTTAGTAACAGATGATGATAATCGTGAAAATGAAGGTGATTTTATCTGTGCCGCTGAGTTTGCCACAACAGAAAATGTTAATTTTATGGCCATTCACGGCAAAGGGTTGATTTGTATGCCGATGGGTGAAGCCCTTGTACGCAAATTGCAGATTCCACAAATGGTGACGGAAAACACTGATAATCACGAAACAGCCTTTACCGTTTCGATTGACCATGTTACCACCACAACCGGAATATCGGCGGCGGAGCGGAGTATTACCGCTATGAAATGTGTGGACGATACCGCAAAACCTAAAGATTTCAGACGTCCCGGACATATGTTTCCTTTGCTTTCAAAAGTGAACGGCGTTCTTGAACGTAATGGGCACACCGAAGCAACCGTGGATCTGATGCGTCTTGCAGGCCTTAAAGAATGTGGTTTGTGCTGTGAAATTATGCGTGAAGACGGCACCATGATGCGGACACCGGAGCTTAAGACCCTCAGTGAAAAGTGGGGATTAAAAATGGTCACCATAAAAGATTTGCAAGCCTATCGTAAACAGCATGACAAAGTCGTTGAACAAGTAGCGATTACAAAAATGCCAACAAAATACGGCGATTTTACCGCTTATGGTTATGTGAATCAACTCAATGGTGAGCATCATATCGCCCTTGTCAAAGGAGAAGTCGGTGATGGAAAAGACCTGCTTTGCCGTGTACATTCGGAATGTTTAACCGGAGATGCCTTTGGATCGGTACGTTGTGATTGCGGTCAGCAGTTTAGTGCCGCCATGACACAGATCGAAAAAGAAGGCCGGGGTATTTTACTTTATATGCGTCAAGAAGGTCGGGGTATCGGTCTAATTAATAAACTAAAAGCCTACGCACTCCAAGATGAAGGCATGGATACCTTAGAAGCGAATATTGCCCTTGGCTTTGCAGGCGATTTGCGAGAATATTTTATCGGCGCCCAGATTCTCAGTGATCTTGGGGTTAAAACCATGCGCCTGCTCACCAATAATCCGGATAAAGTCTATCAACTTTCCGATTTTGGCATTGAAATTACAGAGCGTGTTCCCATTCAGATGAATGCCACCGCAGAGGATTTATTTTATCTCAAAACAAAACAAGAAAAGATGGGACATTATTTAAATTACTAAGTAAAAAAAGGAGAAAACAAAATGAAAATGTATGAAGGTAGTTTAGTATCAAAAGAAATGAAAATTGGCATTGTAGCCGCACGGTTCAATGATTTTATCACCTCTAAACTTTTAGAAGGTGCCATCGACGGGTTAAAACGACACGATGTTAAAGACGACGATATCAGCGTTGCATGGGTACCCGGAGCATTTGAGATTCCGCTTATTGCCTCAAAAATGGTTAAAACCGGTCGGTTTGATGCCGTCATTTGCTTAGGCGCCGTGATCAGGGGGAGCACTAGCCATTACGATTATGTGTGCAGCGAAGTATCAAAAGGCATTGCAAATGTGTCACTTAATAGTGCGATTCCAGTACTTTTTGGGGTACTGACCACTGAAAATATCGAACAAGCCATCGAGCGTGCCGGCACAAAAGCCGGTAACAAAGGGTTTGACTGTGCCGTAAGCGCCATTGAAATGGTGAACCTGATTCACGCAATCGACGCATAAACCCCGCCACAAATAAAAAAATCGTCCCCATTTATGGTACGATTCACGGTGATTCTATTCATTTACGATAATCATAAAACAAGAATTAGGGGGTGACAAAAGGCAC
>JAVXTS010000021.1:0-9581 GCA_036642535.1 Eubacterium sp.
GATGTAATCATTTCTGTTGGTTATCGTGTGAAATCACAGCGTGGAAAAGGATTATGAGGGTTCTCGCTGTTTCGACTTTCATTTTTGAGGCATCATAGCGATTATAGAGAAGTTCCTCTTTAAGTCTTGCCCACATGCTTTCACAGCGGGCATTATCATGGCATCTGCCACCTGCACGGGTCGTTGCTTTGATAATGCACTAATTGATGCATAAAAATTGACAAACGGAATATAATAAAGTATCATTGTATTACAGAGAGGTGATGCAATGAATCCACACTACAATCAGAATTACACGGAAGAAGAAATAGATGTAGTTTTGGAGAAAATTAAAAGTTGTGTTGGCAACAATAAGTATACAATAGCCTTAAATGAAAACAGGCAGGAAAATATAGATTTTATAAATGAGTACAATATTCGTAGCAATAAGCAAAAAAGTATCTTATTGCAACTTAGAACCGAAGATTTCTGCCATACGCTACAGAACACAAAAATAGGATATGAGTATGAAGTTTTGTGTGTTTTTGTTCCACAGATAAAATTATTTAATGCTGATGGCGAAGAAGAAATGGTTGATGTGTATACAAAGTTTAATGTTATTGATATGCCAGGCGGAAGTAGAACTGTAGTCATTTCTTTTCATAAACGAAACAAGCCAATAGACTATCTGTTTAGATAAGTGAAAATTTGAAAGGAGGCATTGTTATGAGGGAAAGAAAAGTATTTTGTGAAGAATGTAGAAATGATGTGACTTTTACGGTCATAAATAAGCAGATGGATGGAACCATAAAAGGAGAAACGTATACTTATTTAGGGAAAGTTGCACATTGTATTGACTGCAATTCTGAAATTTATGTGGAAGAGATAAATGATTATAACTTGAAGGTATTGTATGATAAGTATAGGGAAAAACAGGGTATTATTCCTTTGGATGTGATTCTGAAAATATCAGAAAAGTATGCAATAGGAAAACGACCTTTATCATTGTTATTGGGATGGGGAGAACAAACCTTTTCACGTTATTGTGATGGTGATGTTCCAACCAAACAGTACTCTGAAATACTCCAAAAAATCTATGATGAACCTAAATATTATGAACAAATTCTAGAGGAAAACAAAGGAAACCTCAAAACGGAAGCATCCTATAAGAAAAGCAGAAAAGCAGTTGATGATCTTCTTGGCAGTGAGAAGCATGAAGATGCCAAAATTGACTTGGCAATAGAATATTTATTAAATCAGTGTGAAGATATCACACCTTTAGCACTTCAAAAAGCATTATACTACATTCAGGGATTTTATTATGCATTTTACAAAAAATTTCTATTTCCAGAAGAATGTCAGGCTTGGGTGCATGGACCTGTTTATCGAGATATTTATTTTAGATATCGAGATTATAAGTTCGACCCTATTGATTGCAATGATGAAGTTGATGGTACAGTATTGTCATCATCGGAAAAAGCAATTTTTGAAAGCGTGGCTAAAAACATCTGCTGTTATAGTGGAAAAGTGTTAGAAAAATTCACACACTCCGAGGCACCATGGTTGTCGGCCAGAGGTGAACTTCTAGAGACAGAACCATCTGATAGAGCAATAATGAAAGAAGATATAGGAAATTACTTCGATAGTGTTAAAGAAAAATACAGCATGATTAATCCCAATGACATCAAAGCATATACTCAGACCATGTTTCAACAAATATAAGGAGGTATTCATATGGCGGTAAGATAGAGAAATTATCAGAGTTTTATAAATCTATGCGTAAATTAAATGTACAAATAGGAACGTTTGAACATAGTTATAATTGTACCGACCCCCAGAAGTTAGACCTAAAAAACTAACTAATGGAGGTCGGTATTTTAATGGCAAAAGACAGCTATGAAATAAAAAAAGAAGCAGTAAAGGCATATGAAGAATTTGGAGATGAAGGGTTAAAGAGGTAAGAATAAAGAAAAGCTATTCTTTTGAAATGAAGATATCTGTGGTAGAATTATATTTAACAACAGAAATATCGTATCAGGATTTAGCTTTAAAAGTAGGAATAAATAATCCTGCTTTAATTATCAAATGGGTAAATAACGATCGTATAGTAGGTCCTGACACGCTTTAAAGGTTTCAGTGAGTGATAGCTGATGATAATGAAAATTTATATATAAAAAGCAAGAAATCCACTAAATTAGGTGGGTTTTAGGCATTTAACAAATGCCTAAAAATCATTAAAAAAGGAGTGATGGTGATGTTAAGTGAAAAAGATAAAGGACGTTTTTCAGCGATAGGAACCTTTAAAACATCCGAAAAATGGGCAATGGCAATAACAAGGGAAAGTGCGTTATATACAAAAGAAGGCGATATTCGGACGCCCTTTGGACGGGATTTTACAAGAATTCTGCACAGTACTGCGTACCGTCGGTTAAAACATAAAACCCAGGTATTTTTTTCACCGGGGAATGATCATATTAGTACCCGGATTGAACACGTTAATTATGTGGAATCCATCGCTTCAACCATCAGTGAATTTTTGGGATTGAACATGGAACTGTCCAGAGCCATTTCCATTGGGCACGATCTGGGACATCCTCCTTTTGGTCATCATGGGGAGTTTGTGCTGAATGAGATTGTTAGGGATGAAGGTCTTTGGAGTGGATGGAATAATCAGTATTACTGGCATGAAAAAAACGGTTTACATTTTGTGGATAACATCGAACTGTTAGAAGGACCCGATCGCAGACGCTATAATTTAGATCTGACTTATGGTGTTCGTGACGGCATTATTTCTCATTGTGGTGAAGTGCATGATCCTTATCTTTTTCCAAGGGATGAGGCCATTGATCTGGCTGATTTTAAGCAGGTTAACGCCTTTGCGCCTTTCACATGGGAAGGCTGTGTGGTGAAATTGGCGGATAAGATTTCTTATTTGGGACGTGATATTGAAGATGCGCAAAAATTGGAACTACTCAGTGATATTCAGATGAATGAGCTTGATGGTATCATGGGTGATTATCTGAAAAAAAGAGGTGGTACAGAGGGAAATGTGAACAATACGACTGTTATTCATCTGTTGATTTTAGATTTATGTCAAAACAGCAACCCCGATGCCGGTTTGCGATTTTCGGAGAGTGGTTTTGAAGCGCTCAAAGCCATCCAAGATTTTAATGTCAAGAATATCTATCATCATGAACGGCTTAATGGCTATAAAGACTATGGCGAGCTTATTATTCACCGGGTATACGATGCATTAAAGGAACTCTATAACAATGGTGATATGTCAAAAAAGATGTCCTATTTTGAACAACAGTTTCCCTTGTTAACAAAAAGTTTTATGGAATGGATCAACGACTATTGGGATCTTTTTGACCGGAGTAATTCATGTCTGAACAATAAAGTAATCTATCATATAAAAACCGATCCACTCGACTTTTACAGAGCTGTGATTGATTATATTTCAGGGATGACGGATCAGTTTATCGAACGGATTTATCAGGAATTGATACGGTTTTAGAAAAGTTTATTTTAAATTTTATTTGACATTATTAGGAATAAGTTATATAATTCAAACAGTAAGATTGATTTAAAATAAAAGATAGAAACATGAAAGATAAAGGAAAATTCCATGAAAGATTTAAGAATGAACTTAAATGTATATGATTACGTGAGCCAAGGCTATTATTTTAGCGTTGGTTATTTTGTATGCAGTTCGAACGAGAATCTCATGGGGCGGTCTTAGGAACGTCACATTTTCCGATACCGATTGTTATAATCGATTATTAGAAGGGAGACTCGTTGAGTCTCCCTTTTTTATGGTCAAAATTAAAAAATAAGGAGATACTAAATGATTGTAGTCATTAAACAAAATACAGCAGAAGAAGACGTTCAACAACTTATTGCTTTAATTGAAAAACAAGGTGTTAAAATACACTACTCAAAAGGCGTTCAAAATACAATTTTGGGTCTTGTGGGTGAAACCCAATGTATCGATTTACATAAGTTACGGTCGAACCATATTGTCGATAAAGTACTGCGGGTTCAAGAACCTTATAAAAAAGCGAATCGTGCATTTCATCCTGAGGATACCATTGTCAATATTGGGGGGAATCTTATCGGTGAAGGGCATGTTAGCGTGATTGCAGGGCCTTGTTCAGTAGAAAGTGAAGAACAAATTGTAGAAATTGCCCAATCTGTAAAAGCCTCCGGAGCAAAATTTCTTCGTGGAGGAGCCTTTAAACCGAGAACATCACCCTACTCTTTTCAAGGAATGGGAGCCGATGGACTTGAACTGCTTCTTATCGCAAAAAAGGAAACCGGACTTCCGATTGTTACCGAAATTATGGATTTATCTCAGTTATCTCTTTTCGATGATGTGGATGTGATCCAGGTGGGCGCACGGAATATGCAGAATTTTACCATGCTTAAAGAATTGGGAAAAGTCCATAAACCCATTTTGCTGAAACGTGGACTTTCAGCCACAATGAAAGAATTTTTAATGTCAGCAGAGTACATTATGGCAGGGGGAAATGATAACGTGATCCTCTGTGAACGAGGAATCCGTACCTTTGAAAATGCAACACGCAATACCTTAGATATCAGTTGCATTCCGATTCTTAAAAAACAAAGTCATTTACCGGTGATTGTTGATCCAAGCCATGCGACCGGTCTTAATTGGATGGTAGAATCCATGTCGAAAGCAGCCATTGCGGCAGGAGCGGACGGGGTCATGATCGAAGTGCACAACAAACCGGAAGAAGCGTTGTGTGATGGGGATCAGGCCATTACACCGGATCAGTTTAAAGGAATTATGAATACCCTTAAAAAGTATGCCGCATTTGAGGGCAAGGTATTTTAAATGAAAGTACTAAAAGGAAAAACCGTGAGCTTCATTGGTCTGGGGCTCATGGGTGGTGCCATGGCCATGGGGATTCGAAAACAGTCACCAGAAAAAATTTGTGCTTTTGATAAAGATGAAGAAGTATTGGAACGGGCATTAGAGCAGGATGTTATTGACTGGGGTGTAAGTGAACCCGCCGGGATTCGAGAAATTCTAAAGGCATCGGATCTGGTAATATTTTGTCTTTATCCTAGAATAGCCCTTGATTTTATAGTAAAATATATGGATGACTTTAAAAAGAACGCAATCCTTACCGATATTATCGGTGTAAAAATGATGCTCTTTGAAGGGCTACAAGGGGCACTTCGTGATGATCTGGATTTTATCTCCGGACACCCTATGGCAGGGAGTGAAAAAGAGGGGTTCGGAAATGCGGATGATCGTATTTTCAAAAAACGGAATTATATCTTAATTCCTCGCCCTGAAAATCGCCCTGAAAATGTGGCATTGATCCGTGAGATGATTCATGGGTTAGGGTTTACCAATATTGTGGAGACAACCCCTGAAATACACGATCAAAAAATTGCCTTTACTTCCCAACTCTGCCATGTGATTGCCGCCGCACTCATCGATAGTGAAGATGATCTTCATATTACCGACTATGAGGGAGGCAGTTTTTCGGATCTTACAAGAATTGCGATGATTAATGCGGAGATGTGGACAGAGTTGTTTATCTGTAACAAAACAGCACTAGTAACGCAAATTGAGAAGTTTGAAAAAAGTCTCAATCGGATGAAAACCATGGTTAAAGCTGAAGAAAACGCTGATTTAATTAAAGTTTTACAGGATGTTCGCAAAAAAAGAATTACAATGGAAGTCGATCGACAAAATAAAAACTTAAAGAAATCTGAAATGTAATAATGTAAAAATGCGAAGAAAACGTACAGCATGAGGATGAAAACTGTTACAAAAAAAGTGCAACGCTTTTCACTATTGACTTATTTTCAAATGGGCGTATACTAAGGACAAATAAACAAAGCACCTTTTGAAAGAACGAAAATTTCAGAGTGCATCATTTGTTTATTGACACTGTAAAAAGTGAGATTTACAGTGGATAAAATCATATATTACCCTCCCCTCTCCCCTGAGAACCCTCGGATCAAACGTCCCCCCCTTAAGCGTTTGCGAGGGTTCTTTTATTTTTTGAAGTAACGGTTGACGCTGCCTAATTCAATCATTATAAGGGAGTCACTATGGGTCTATGATGGGAGGATTTCGGCAGTTCATGGGTGATCCGCTAATAGCGATGATTTAAGCATGAATACCATTTTCATCTCGAACTCCCCCACTCCAATAAAAAAAGGACGGTTTTCACCGTCCCAACGTTCCTTAGGGTTACTGATTCGCCAGTAGCAATGCCATGGTTACTGAATTAAGTTTCGCTTCTGCTGTATCAGATCTTGAGGTTAGAACGGCAGGTTTAGCAGTACCCATGACAATGGCACCACTTTTAGAGCCGGCCAGATAAGTCATGGTTTTCCAGAAAATATTACCAGCCTGAAGATTAGGCATCAACAAAATATCGGCTTTTCCGGCAACAGGGCTTGTGATTCCTTTATGTTCCACAGAACGTTCGGAGATGGAGAGATCCATTGAAAGCGGACCGTCGATAATACACCCTTTTATTTGACCACGGGCGTTCATTTTTGAAAGAACCGCGGCATCGTAGCCATCAGGCATATTTTCATTGAGGGTTTCAACGGCACTGAGACAAGCGACTTTCGGCAGTTCGCAACCAAGTGCGTTGGCGAGTTTTGTCGCATTGCCGATCATTTCAATTTTATCTTTGAGAGTTGGAGAAACAACCATGCCACAATCGGTGGCAAGGAAGGTACGGCCGAGGGCATCACATTCGAAAGCAGTGACGGCATTCAGCATTTTACCGGTACGTAGACCGAATTCTTTATCGAGAATGGCACGCAGATACGTTTTTGTCTGGAGCAATCCTTTCATAACGATATCGGCGGCGCCGTTCTTAGCGGAAGCAACAGCAATCGTAGCCGATTGCACCTCATCCTTGACGTCAATCACTGTATTTTCATTCAGATTACAACCAACCTGATCAGCATAGCGTTTAATTTTGTCTTCATCACCCACAAGAATTGCTGTACCAAAGCCGTGGTCATTCATCATTTTGATGGTTTCGAGTACTGCTAGATCGTGGGCGGCGGCAACAGCAACGACAGCTTTCTTTGTTTTTGCCTGTTCGATTAATTGAGCACGCATTTCTTTAAAACTATACATAATAATCCTCCTTAATTTAAAAATCAATAGATTGATATTCATAGTAACTCTTTTTGGATATTAGGTAAAGAGAAGAATCAGCCAAGTAACTATAAATTATAAGAGTTCTAATCTGCAAAAGATAAAGAAGTGATAGAAGCGATAAAATTAAGATTGTTAAAGGCAGAAGAAATGCGTATAATAAAGAGAATAGACAGAATAGAAAATGTTGATTGAAAGGAAAATTTTATGATATTATCAGATAGTCATGCTCATCTGGATGATGAGCGTTTTGAAAATGAAGTAGATGAAATTGTGAATAATGCCAGAAAGCAAGGAATCGATTTTATCTTGAATCCGGGATGTGATGAAAAAACCAGTCGTCGGGCAGTGGAATTGAGCGAAAACTATGATCTTATTTATGCAGGGGTCGGGTTTCATCCTTCGGATTGTGCGGCGTTTGATCGGGAGGTGCATCCTCAGATGATTCGAGAATGGTGTGCCCTTGATAAAACGTTGGCCATTGGTGAGATCGGTCTAGATTATTTTTATGAGGACGGAGCACCCCGGGAACTTCAAAAAAAAGTTTTTGAGGAACAAATGGCTTTGGCGAATGCGTTAAAAAAGCCAATTATCGTTCATGACAGAGATGCTCACGGTGATTGTCTTGAAATGGTAAAAAGTTGTCTCGATCCAGAAACCGGTGGGGTATTTCATAGTTATAGCGGTAGTGTGGAAATGGCAAAGGTGTTGTTAGATCGTGGTTTCTATCTTTCGATTGGTGGGCCACTGACCTTTAAAAATTCTAGAAAAGCACCGGATGTTGTAAAATATATGCCGATTGAACGGCTTTTAATAGAAACGGACAGTCCTTATTTAACGCCGGTTCCTTACCGTGGAAAACGAAATGAGCCCGCCTACGTTCGGTTTGTAGCCGAAAAAGTAGGCGAGCTCAAAGGGTTAACCGCAGAAGCGGTAGGACTTATGACCATGGAAAATTGTAAACGGCTTTTTTTCAAGGCTTAAAGAGATTCTTGTTGGTCTTTGATTTCAGTAGCGGCATCTTCCTCAATGGGGAGATCGCTGCTTTTTTCAATGGGAGCCTCTTCAGGATCATCATCAGAATAAAGTTGATCCAGTTCTTCGTTTAGAAGTTGGTTGGCTAAAATAATTTCTTTCACTTTCTGGACAAGCGCAGAGGCAGAGCACATGGAAAGCGGAATAATAATGAGCCAGAGCATATGATAAAGGCTAAGGGGTTCCTTACTGGTAAAATACGTAAAGAGCGTTCCGATAAAAAAGACGAGCATCAGCACGACTGATGAAATTAAAGTGGCATTAAAAGACATATCTATAGTTAATGCAATGCCGATACAGAGTATAAAAAGCACTAAATAATCCAGATTGATAAAAGTGCCACCGGAGAGTGAGGTAAAGACACCGAGGGCAAGCATTGTGAATATAAATAGGGATAAACGTACAGCGACAGCTGAGAATTTATAGGCGCCCAGATCCACTGCTTCTACATTTTCGTAAGTCACATCATCTAGATTATTGTCACTGTATATTTCTTTTGAGTCTTCGTTTAGATCAGTGTTTGTAATAATTTCCTGAAAGGTTTCCTGATCATCATCTTCATCCGGAAAAGCATCCTCATCGTCAAAATAAAACTCTTCGTCGTCCAAAAGATCGGAATCATCTAAATCATCATCATCTTGAAAAATAGCATCATATTTTTTATCTGAAAGATTTGTTTCCGTTTCGGAGGATTCGCTTGTATCAACGGGATTATAAAATGAAGGTGCGGGGTCCGCATTTGCGGTTTCATCATCTTCAAGATCGAAATCTTTTAGAAAATCATCATCTTTATGATGGTCAAATTCATCAAAAAAGGATTTAAAGCGTTTTTCATCATGTTCCGTTGAAGGGACACCGAAAAGAGGATCATTATTAAAATTTTCGCGAGCCGCTTTTGGAACGATCGTTGATTTTGGCATTTTTATTTCAGCCGGTTCAAGGGTAGATTCTTCAACAACGTCAATATTTTCTTCGTTTTCATCTTCTTCAAAGAGCGATTCTTGGGTGGAATCGTCTTGAAGGAGGTCTTCTTGAAGTGTTTCATCTACCGGATTTTGGGTGGATGCTTGTGTGGCGGGTAGATCTTCACTCTCTATTTCGGTTGTTTCAGAAGGAGCGATTGTATTTTTGATGGGGTCGCAATCGGCTTTCGGTTCAGCATTTTTTTTAGATTTTCTTTTTAGAGCGGTACCTATTGGAGATGATTTGAAAGCATTTCGAGTGGGTGCCCAACGGTCGTAATCGGAATCATCTACAATTTCCTCTGCTTCATCCGGAAGTTTTTCAGCGGCAGAGAGAGTAGGATTGTCCACACGAGGTGTAGCAGGAACGTCAAAATCATAATGCTCTTCTTCAACACAGACATCTTCTTTAATACAGACATCTTCTTCAGCACAGACAT
>JAVXTS010000021.1:9681-28410 GCA_036642535.1 Eubacterium sp.
ACAGACATCCTTTTCAATACAGATATCCTCTTGAATCGGTGTGGCTTCTTCTTTAAGGTTTACCGTTAGAGGTTCGCTCGTTTCTTTGGGGATCATTTCAATGGGTTGCTGATTGATAAAATGAGGTATTTCAAGGGATTTTTCATTTTTGTCGGCAGCGAGAGCCTCCTCAATATTGAGAATTTCCTCGGTATGATAGCCGGGCATGACATCTTTCGGTCGTTCTTTTGTGTCTGTAACTTTTGAAAGTGCCTGTGTAAAAAGATCATCAGCAAAGCGATCCTCTTCATCTTCCGAAGGGATCGGAATAATAGCGTCGACTGCGTCATGATCTATAGTATCGATAGATGTAGACGCTACGTTTTTGGATTTATCATCAGTCTTCTGATGGGATAAATTGGAAATTTTATGATCAATACGATCTTCAAATGCTGAAAAAAGAGAAAGTAAATCTTTTTTTCGATTGAGTAGTTCATCAAGAGGCTTTTGATCAGGATTTTGTTTATCCATGTTGTGCACCATCTTTCCTTATAAATTGCACCATCTCTTTAGGGTATGTTGAAAAGAATTGTAGAAAAAGAGATTTATGTGCAAAAAGTTTAAAATTAATAAGATAGATCTATTATAGCAAAAAGAAGAGAATTAATAAAGAAATTTCAATAAAAACTTATATTTGATTCATTTGAGTTGTTTTTTCTGTGCATAACTTATGGTATAGTATAAAAAAATGTTCAGTGCACTGACGTTTTTGTGGAAAGATTAGTGGTAAAAAAGCCTTGATTTCAAGGGTTCTTTTCTAAAAGTGGATAACTCCTGTGGATATGTGGATAGATTAGGAAAAAACAATACACATTGGATGAAAAACACAACAAAAGTTAAAATCCCGTAGTTCAGGGGTTTTTAAGGATGTTTGGTGAGGTTGACATAAAGTTATCCACAGTAAGTGGATAAAATCGGGCATAATGTGGATAACTTTAGGGTAAAATGGGAAACTTGTGTCCGAAATGAGGAATAGGAGCATATATTGTGGATAACTTAGTAAAAAATGAAGAACGCTTAGAAAATCTAGGAATTAAGAATTTAAGGATTATTCAGAATCCAGAGTATTTTTGTTTTGGTATTGATGCGGTATTGGTTGCGTGGTTTGCATCCGGTTCGGTGAAACGAAAATCAAAAGTGATTGATCTGGGGACGGGAACGGGGATTATACCGTTGTTACTTTACGGGCATACGGCGGTAGAAAAGATTCAAGCGCTGGAAATTCAGGAAAATATGGCGGAGATGGCATCGAGAACGATGGTTTACAATGGTCTTGAGGACAGAATCGAGGTGATTCACGGGGATTTAAGAACCCCCGGAGAACGGGTGGCGCCGGCCACTTACGATGTGGTGATCAGTAATCCGCCCTATATGAAGGTGGGGCATGGTTTTGAAAATCCAACGGAAACCAAGGCAATCGCACGGCATGAAATTCTGTGTGATATTGAGGATATCGCAGTCTTTGCTAAACGCATGCTTAAAAATAAAGGCAAACTTTTTCTTGTTCATCGGGCGGATCGTCTAACGGATATTATAAGTACGCTAAAAAAGCATAATATTGAGACAAAACGGATTTGTTTTGTGCATCCTTATATTGATAAACCTGCCAATCTGGTATTAGTCGAAGCGACAAAAGCCGGTAAACCTTACTTAATCACCGATCCCCCAGTCATTGTATATCATCGTGATGGAGAATATACTCAGATGATTAATACTATTTACGGCACACCAAGACCCAGTAATCGAGTGGTGAAAAAAGCGATGAAAAATTGATGGATCGCTAAACGCCCAAGGATCATGAATCATTGGGACATTACCCTCTACACCTCTCAGTGTTTACTTTTCTTAAGGATTCGGATATCATTTCCGATGAAAGGGAGTGCTGTGAAGTGCCCGCTGATTCTTGAAGAAAGGCGTTCATCATATTGATCTTTGATCATCTTCATATTTAGATTTGTGGAGATGATCATTTTTTTTGTGCTGAGTAGGCGTGTATTGATAATTTCATAAAGCTGACTGCCACTAAACTTCGTTGTATACTCTGCACCGAGGTCATCGATGATTAAAAGTTCACATTCTAAAAGAGAGGCATAAAGGGGTTCTGTACTGCTGTTTGCATCAAACATTCCCTGCTGCACCAGCCGAATAAGGTGAGCGGCGGTAGTGTAAATAATGGTGTGACCACCATCGATGAGGGCATTGGCGACACAATTGGTCATAAACGTTTTACCCACACCGGGGGCACCGTAAAACAAATAATTTTCTGTTACGGTGTCAAAATGAGCACAATAATCCACCATCAATTTCTTTAGCGCCGCACTGTTTTTACGGGGAATCAACTGGGAATTACCCATGGGCGTATCGGCGTAATAAGCCAGATTAAAGGTGTCAAAATTTTCATGTCGTGCCAGTGGTTTTAAGTCAAAATTTGAAAAGGCCGCATCCGCAAGGCATTGTTTCAAGCAGTTGCACATGGTATTTCCCTGATAACCGGTATCTTTGCAAAGTGGACAGTCGTATTGTAGAGCAAGGTAATCTGCCGGATACCCATTTGTTTTAAGCAATTCAAGGCGGCGATTTTCCAATTCGGAAACAGCTGATTTAAAACGTTCAAGGGCATCAAGGTTTCCTTTAGCCCGTTCTTTTGTCAGGGCAATTCCTTGGAGATTAATCTCGGTGTCAATGGCGCTAAACTCTGTAATTTCTGCGTACAGTTTTTCTTTTTTAAGTTTGAGTGCCATCTTCTTTTTAGCAAGACGGTTTCCAAAGTCTTCGATTATTTGATTATTGTTCATCGTCATAGAGGCTCCTTAACCATTCGACCTGTTGATTTTCCAGATCTTCGTAAGCTTTATCCCGGTCAGAATCTGCCGGGGTTTCATGGGGTTGTTTGGCCGTATAGTGACTATTTTTAGGCTCGGCTTCAATTTCAGCCACAGTGGTATAGCCTTTTTCATACCAGCGTTTAAGAATGGCATCAATATAACGGATATCGGGTTTACCGGAACGTGCCATGGCGCAGGTAATAATTTCCATGGTATAACCGTAATTCCCCGACCATTTATCCATCATTTCCTTTTCCCAGGCGATGGGGTTTCGTCTTAAACCGAGATATTTAAAAATGTCATAATAGCGTTTTTGTTGGTCTTTAGTCTGACGGATATAAGCATCTGCATCAGAATAATCACGAATATTGGCATGATGCCAAGATTCGGCCACTGTTTCAAAATAGCTGATGGTTTGTTTGGCAGTGAAAACTTCATTTTTTTTGTTGATCAGGTTCAGTGAATATTCAACTAAAAGAACCACTGTTTCCGGTGTAAAATGATAATCGGTGATCATATTTTTAAAGAGAAGGACTTCTTTTTGGGTGATGGTACGGCTTCCGTACATTTGTTCGATTCGGGTATACATATCTTTTATCCGAGCATCACCACTCTCTTCATCATTGGTTTTTGATGGCGCTGTATCTTTTACATGAACCCTATTTTGTTCCATCAACATGGCCGATATATTACAATAGGTGATGATCACATCTTTCGTCCCCACATATTCGAGGGTAATGATGCCTTGATCTCGCCAATATTCCCAAGCTTTGATGATATCGCCCTCGGTCAAGTCAAAAAGTTTACTGAGCATCTGATTGTCAATGGCGTCCAGAGAATGGTTAAATGAATGTTTCAACCCAAACAAGTAAACTTTAACATAATCGCCCCGGGCTCTGGGCATATAATGGTTGATAAATAGATTTTCGACCGGTGTAACAGCCATATCATCATTAGCAACCGTAAATTTAAATCGATTCATGATTGTTCATCCTTTAATATAAGAGTATGTTTATTATAACATAAGAAGTTTAAGAATTTTTCAATTAGTTTAGTCAAATTTTAATTGAAAAAACCTAAGACTTGTGTCTAAGATGTAAAAATTTCATTTTTATCAATAAAAAGAGACAGATTTTCTTGATAAACATTATATCTGTGATATAATATGGAGTTGTTAAATGCGTGTGCGAAAGGATAACTATATATGGATACATTTATCATTGAAGGAGGCCATCCCCTTAGAGGTGAGGTGACAATCTCCGGAGCGAAAAATGCAGTTTTAGGCATTATTCCTGCAGCAATACTTTGTTCGTGCTCAAGCAAGATCGATAACGTACCTGATATCAAGGATGTGAATAAAATCGTCAATATTCTTGAAAAAATGGGTGCAGAAATATACAGAGAAAATGATACACTTGTGATTGATACCGTAAAACCGATTTCCTATGATTGTTCGGAATATGAAGAAGAAACGGGTAAAATGCGTGCCTCTTATTATTTATTGGGAGCACTTCTTGGACGTTATCATAAGGCTATTGTGCCGCTTCCGGGAGGTTGTAATATTGGCGATCGACCAATTGATCAACATATTAAAGGGTTTAAGGCACTGGGAGCAGAGGTTAAAATTGAACACGGACAGGTAAAAATGGAAGCCGACCGCTTGATCGGAACCGATATCTATTTGGATGTGGTTAGCGTAGGAGCGACCATCAATATTATGCTTGCGGCAACCCGTGCGGAAGGTTTAACGGTCATTGAAAATGCCGCCAAAGAGCCACATATTGTAGATGTTGCGAATTTTTTGAATTTAATGGGCGCCAATATCAAGGGCGCCGGAACCGATACCATTAAGATCAAAGGCGTGGAAGAAATGCACGGCTGTGAATACTCGGTGGTACCCGATCAGATTACAGCAGGAACCTATATGATGGCAGCTGCGGCGACCTGTGGTAATGTACTGGTTAAAAATATTATTCCAAAACATATGGAAGCTGTTACAGCGAAACTACGTGAAATGGGTGTTGAAATCATCGAAGAAGATGAAGGGATTCGTGTCATTGGTAAGCGACCCTTTAAAGCGGTAACGGTTAAGACACTTCCTTATCCGGGCTTTCCAACCGATTTGCAACAACCGATGGCGGTCATGATGACCTTAGCAACGGGCAATAGTGCGATTATGGAAAGTATCTTTGAAAATCGTTTTAAATATGTGGATGAACTACGTAAAATGGGTGCAGACATCAATATTAACGGACGTGTCGCCAACATTATAGGTGTGCCGACTTTGTCTGGTACAAAAATTAAAGCGACCGATCTGAGAGCCGGTGCAGCGATGGTGATTGCAGCTTTGGTGGCTGATGGCGAAACCCGCATCAGCGATATCCAATACATTGATCGAGGATATGAAAAACTCGAATCAAATATTAAAAATCTTGGTGGTATTATAAGACGAGAAGAAGTTGCGCAGAAAGTAGAAGAATAAAAATGAAAATCAAAAAGCGACATAAATTTTACTTTAAGCCACGTTTTTACGTGTGGTTTGTTAGTCTTTGTGTCGTGGTGACCTCAATTGTTTTTTTTATGGGTTATAAACCCAATATGCAAGTTGGCAAACAAATACAAGAAGTTCAATTAGCGGCAGAAGCATTTAAAGAAATAGCAATACAGACCAGTCAGCTAGGTGAAGAAAAATTTCAATCAGAGGCCGATAAAAAAATAAAAGCGGTTGAAGAAAAAATTAAAAGTGGAAATACCAATGATCTTAAAGTGGTATTTTTAACCTTTGATGATGGACCAAGCGAACATACGGCAGAGGTGCTTGATATGCTTGCTCATTATAATATTAAAGCGACTTTTTTTACCAATGGACGTGAAAGCGATGTTGCCATGCAAAGTTATCAGCGTATTGTAAAAGATGGTCATGTTCTAGGCAATCATACCTATCATCATAATTACGATCTTTATAATAATCCCCAGGCGTTTTACAACGATGTTAAAGCCTTAGAGGATCTTCAGTCACGGGCAACCGGTGGCGAAAAACCGTCGAAAATGTTTCGCTTCCCGGGTGGTTCGCTCAATGCCAATGCCACGTGTCGAAAAGGGATTCTTGAACGGGGCTATAATTACGTCGATTGGAATGTGACAGCCGGTGACGGTGGCGCAAATCCAAAATCGGCGACAGATGTGATCAATAGAGTGATCGGTGGCGTTCATGAACATCATGTTTCAACGATTCTTTGTCATGCGGAACAAAAAAGCGTCACACGGGAAGCACTCCCAAAAATCATCGAAACCCTTCAAGCGGAAGGATACACATTTATGACCATGGATGCCACTATGGATATTTATCCAAGGCATTCTTAAAAAATGGAAAGTTAAGACTTTCCATTTTTTAAATGGTTAAGTTAAGTTTAAGTAAGATTCGATAGCATATAGATAAATGCAGTATCGAATTCTTCGACAATTAGGAGAAGCGTATGAAGTTTTGTAGTTTATACAGTGGAAGTTCAGGTAACAGTTTGTTTGTCTCACAGTGTGAAACAAAGCTATTGATTGATGCGGGATTAAGTGGAAAACGGATCGAACAAGCGCTGGTTTCAATCGACGAATTGCCTGGGGAAATCCGGGGAATACTCGTCACCCACGAACATAAAGATCATATCCACGGCGTCGGTGTTTTATCTAGACGGTATAATCTGCCAATTTATGCCAATGAAGGCACATGGAAACGTATGGAAGAAAGCCTTGGAAGGATTAAAGAACACAATCGGTTTATCTTTGAAACCGATAGGCCGTTTTGTATCGGAGATCTTGAAATTGAAGCCTTTAGCACGTCCCATGACGCCGCTGCATCGGTCGGTTTTACCATAAATAACGGCAGTGCCAGTATTGGCATTGCCACGGATACCGGAATGATTACACCACGCATTGTGGAAGCCCTTGAAAATCGTGATCTGGTTGTACTAGAATCTAATCATGATCCATCTATGCTCGATGCCGGATGGTATCCGTTTCCCCTTAAACAGAGAATTAAAAGTGATTATGGGCATTTGTCGAATGCGATTTGTGCAAAAACAGTAGAAACTCTTGTCCGGGGTGGCGTGGATAAAGTAGTATTGGCACATCTTAGTCAGGAAAATAATTACCCGTTACTCGCTTATCAAACAACAGAATGTGTACTGAAAGAAGCCGGGATTATAGCCGGAGAAGATCTCTCGTTAGCCGTTGCCAAACGCAGTAGCAGCAGCGACATTTACGAATTGTAGAAAGAGTTTTCACCGGAGAACAAACGAGGTGAAGGTAAAATGATTCAAGAGAAGAAAAAATCGGGTAAAAGTGGGCTTACAATCGGACTTTTGGGCGCAGTCATTGGAGGCGCTATTGTGGCAGCCGTTATTTTGATTGCGTTATTTGCGACCGGTACAATCGGTACAAAAACAAGAACAGAAACAGTGGCTGGACAGAAAGTCGTTGTTAACGATGTAAATGTCACATCCGAAGTAGAAGCCGTTGCCCAGGTGGTACCCGAATCGGTGGTGGGTATACAAACCCTTGTGACAGAAAATACGCTTTTAGGCAGTAGCGATGCGGTGGGAGTCGGCTCCGGTTTTATTGTCACTACCGATGGTTACATTATCACAAACCATCATGTAGTCACCGATAATCCAAAGGAAATTGAAGTATCGCTGGACGATGGCAACACCTATACCGGTAAAACCATGTGGTCCGACTCAACCCTTGATTTAGCAATTGTGAAGATAAACGCTAAGGATCTGCCCAAAGTAACCTTGGGCGATTCCGATAATTTAAAAGTTGGTCAAGTGGCAATCGCCATTGGAAATCCACTGGGGCTTCAATTTGAACGCAGCGTTACCGCTGGGATCATCTCGGCACTCAACCGGAGTTTGATGATTGATAGTAATCTGGTGGCTGAAGATTTAATCCAGACCGACGCCACCATTAATAAAGGCAATAGTGGTGGACCATTGGTGAATGGTGCAGGTGAAGTGATCGGGATTAATACCTATAAAAACGCAGAAGGTGAAGGCATGGGTTTCGCCATTCCTGTCAATATTGTTAAACCCATTCTCAATGAAATTGTCACCTCCGGAAAATTTACACCCACTATTATCGGCGTTACCGGTTATGACAAACAGCAAGCGGCATACATCGAAGGTACCGCTAATTTTGATAAGGGAATCTATATCTATTCCGTACAACCCGGAAGCGGAGCGGAAGCCGCCGGGCTAAAAAAAGATGATATTCTTTTAACGATGGATAGTAAAGAAGTGAACACCATGCTCAAACTCAAAGAAATTTTGTATAGCATAAAACCCGGCGAAAAAGTAACCATCACCTATTTGCGTGGTGGTAAACCTGTGGAAACCGAAGTGACGGTACAAGCTGCCACTTAAAAAAGATTGATGAATCAAAGCATTTGCCTACAATCTGAATCCCTCTTGATCGTTCAAGAGGGATTTTTTGACTTTGAAATAAAGAACAAATGAGATATAATAGGGATGAGTATACCATTGTTATTATTATTGTAATCGTTAAATAATTTTAAAAGTTGAATATTTTCTTTACAATGCATCATAAAAAAGGGGGGACATCATTTGGAAAAGAGTAAAAAAGGACGTGCGTTAGTGACGGTATTAATCATTACCTTTATGGTAACGCTTGACAGCAGTATTGTTAATGTGGCACTACCCGAAATGGCAAAAAATCTGGGAGTGGACATGGGCGGTATTGAATGGGTTGCCACCGGTTATCTGCTTGTGGTCAGTGCGACGGTCATGCTTTTTGGTAAATTGGGAGATATGTATGGCAAGGCACGTATTTTTCAGATCGGCGTGGTTATCTTTACAGTGGGATCACTTTTATGTAGCTTGTCGGGCACTTTACTGTGGCTGATTATTTTTCGTGCCTTTCAGGGACTTGGCGGTGCGGCGGCACTGGCAAATAATCAGGGGATCATTACAGAAACGTTTTCGCTCACCGAACGGGGGCGTGCACTCAGCTCGATGAGTGCGGCAGTCGCATTGGGACTGATGAGTGGACCGGTGATTGGCGGAGTCATTGTTTCAATGTTGAGCTGGCCCTTTATTTTTCTAATCAATGTACCCGTTGGCACCATCGCTTTTCTATTGGGATTAAAAAACCTGCCTTATCGGACGGTTCATGTCAAAGAGAAATTAGACGCCAAAGGTTCGCTCTTTATGATCGTGTCAATTGTCTTTATTTTTTCGGCGATACCACTGCTGAATAAAAATCAAAATTTTTGGACAATCGGAATGCTGCTACTGGGGATTTTACTCTTTATCTTTTTTATTCTGGAGGAACGTCAAGCTGAAAATCCACTGATTCAATTGGGAGTCTTTAAAAATAAATTATTCTCCATCAATTTATTCGGCAGTTTTATTTCTTTTGTAGTGATTGGTGCGCTTAATATTATTTTACCCTTTTATCTCCAAGATGTGATGAATCTTTCCCCTGAAATGACAGGGCTCATGCTAACGGTGACACCACTTGTAATTGCGGTGGTTGGTCCGATCAGTGGTGTACTTACGGATCGTTTTGGTTATCGGTATCTGTTGCCAATCAGTTTTGGGTGGTATGCTTTTGCTATTTTGTTAGCACTGATTTTAAATACCGATACACCCCTTTGGCTTATTGCAGGGTTGTTAGGCCTTGGCGGTATTGGAAATGCGGCAGTACAACCACCGGGAAATACCTTACTGATGTCCGGGGTTTCCAATGAGAATCTTGGTTTTGCGGGCAGTCTTGCGGGGTTGATGCGCAACATCGGGATTACGACCGGTGTCATGCTTGGAACCTCATTGCTGTATAACCGCATGAGCGCCATGATCGGTTATCCTGTTTTTGGCTACGTACCGGGACGAAACGATGTTTTTGTAGTGGGTATGCACTGGGTCTATGGCACGTTGGGAGCTTTACTGATTTTGGTGACGGGATTGTTCTGTTATGTTTTATTGATCGGTGATAAAAAGAAAAAATTCATTGAAAATCAGGAAGGTTAAAAAAAGATTCTATTTTTACATAATTAAAAATGAAAACGAATGAAAGCCATTTTACAGAAAATTAAAGGGATTTTTTTGTAAAATGGCTAAAATTTTGTAAAAATCATAGCATAAAATATTGACTTTCAATTTGAAAGTTATATAATGACATTAATGTAATGAACAAGATTTCTCATCAGAACAAAAAGTAAAAATAATTGAGGTCCGGGGGGATGCGATTTGAAAAAAGTCATTGATGATGAACGGTTAATGGTGAAAATTTGTGATATGTACTACAATCAGGATTTAAATCAGAAAGTAATCTCGGCTCAACTTGGTTTATCACGACCGACAGTCTCAAGAATTATCAGTAACGGAAAAGAGCGGGGCATTGTTAAAATTATTATCGACAATCTGGAAGGTACGGATTATGTTGAACTCGAACGGGAAATCGAAAAGCGTTACGGCCTACGTGAAGTGATCGTGGTAGGAGAAAGAAAAGATGTCGAGGATCAGAAAAATGAAATCGGCAAAGCGGCGGCTCAATATCTCGAACGTGTTGTGAAAGATAATCACGTGGTGGGCGTTTCCATGGGAACAACCCTAGGGTATATTGCACGTTATATTACGGAAAAGTCAGCAAAAAATGTTACCTTTGTACCGTTAATTGGTGGCATGGGACACCTTCGGATGGAATTACATTCGAATTATCTGGTTGAAGATCTGGCTAAAGTTTTTGAGGGTCATTTTATGCTTATGCATGCACCCGCCAGAGTATCGGGACGTCAGATTAAAGAGGAATTACTGAAGGAAGACGGAATCAGTAAAATTATTAAAATGGGGGATCAGCTTGATATAGCCATTGTGGGAATCGGCGTGCCAAGTAGCACTTCAGCCATTATGGCAACCGGTTATTACAACCGTATCGAAATGGATAAGATGCGAGAGAAAAACGTAGCAGGCGATATCTGCATGCAATTTTATGATATTAACGGTAGTACGACCCCTTTTAAAATTGACAATAACGTGGTTGGTATTGAGATTAAAAAACTTCGGCGAGTGCCGCATGCCATTGGCATCGCTTGTGGCATTGAAAAAATTGATGCAATTAAAGGCGCAATCAACGGAAAATATATTAATACCTTGGTGACGGATATTCGGTGCGGTCAAGCACTGGTTGAGGATTAACCCAAATGAAAGAGAGCACACAATAATGAATGAAATTTTAAATCTTGCAATAAATGATATGAGCAATACAGAATTTGATTGTTCCTGCGGACGGCATCACAATTTTTCGATACATGATATCGCCATCGGTAAAGGTGCGATGAAGGAATTAACACGCATTGCGGCGCCTTTTAAAGACGGAAAAATTTTGATGATTTCGGATAATAAAACTTTCGACGCTGCTGGTGCGCAAGCCCTTAAATTGATGAAGGACGCGGGATTTTCAGTGAAACAACTTTGTTTTGACAGAGGTGAAGGGATCCTTATTCCGGATGAATCGGTGATTGGACGTGTTCTTGAAGAATTGGATCTTGATATTACGCTGATGGTTTCTGTAGGTTCCGGGACGCTGAACGATACGGCAAAATATGTTTCGTCCCGGACAAAAATTCCTTATATTATTGTGTGTACAGCCCCGTCGATGGATGGATATGTAGCGGATGGAGCACCGCTTATCTGTGACGGACGCAAAATTTCTTATCCGGCCTGCCTCGCTTATGGCGTTGTAGGGGATACGGATATCATGAAAGAAGCACCGATGCACATGATCCATGCAGGATTTGGTGATGTTGTAGGCAAGATCACCGCACTTTCTGATTGGGATCTGGCAGTTAAGGAAATCAATGAATATCGCTGTGATACCTGTGTCGAACTGGTAAAACGTGCCCTTGAAAAGTGTTTCAGCAATGCGGAACAATTGAAAGAAAGAAATGATGAGGCCACATTATATCTTATTGAAGCACTCACGCTTACCGGAGTAGCCATGGGGCTTGTAAATGTTTCTAGACCGGCCTCCGGTGCGGAACATATGCTGTCGCATTACTGGGAAATGGATTTTATCGCAAAGGATCGTTTTCCGGAACTCCACGGGATTAAAGTCGGTGTTGCAACACCGATTATTGCGGAATTCTTTGAAGAACTGGCTGATATTTTACCGGAAGGAACAGGAGCGCTTTGTCCACCGAGGACCGAAATTGAAGCACTTTTAAAATCAGCGGGATGCCCGATTTCACCCATCGAAATCGGCATTGACCGTGAACTTTTCTTAAACAGTTTGCTGGAAGGCTATGAAGTTAGACCCCGATATTCCGTTATGCGTTTTGCAAAAGAACACGGACGTCTTGAAGAAATTGCACATAAAATTACCAATCGAATTTACGGAGAAGCATAAGAATGAGTTTAGAAAAAAATAAGGCATTACAGGATGTCAAATTATTTGTGTTGGATATGGACGGCACGGTCTATTTAGGAAACAACCTGATCGAAGGTTCCCTTGACTTTATTCATAAAGTCAGGGAAACCGGACGTGATTTTGTATTCTTTACCAATAACGCTTCAAGAGTACCTTCTTTTTACAAAGAAAAACTAGCTAAAATGGGACTTGAAGTGGAAGAAAGTGATATTATGACCGCCGGCGATGTCACCGCTGAATTTTTAAAAACGTACTATGGTGGTAAACGGATCTACTTAAACGGAACACCTCTTTTAGAGGAAAGTTTTAAAGAAAAAGGGATTCAACTGGTGGCAGATGAACCGGATGTGGTGGTTCAAAGTTTTGATACCACATTGACCTATGATAAATTGGATAAGATCTGCGGTTTTATCAGAAGTGGCGTACCTTTTTTAGCAACACATCTCGATATTAACTGCCCCACAGAAGATGGCTTTATGCCAGACTGTGGCGCTATGTGTGAACTAATTACGGCCTCCACCGGCATTAAACCACGCTACCTAGGCAAGCCATGTAAAGAAACGGTGGATATGGTTCTTGAAATCACAGGCTTTAAACGAGAAGAAGTCGCTTTTGTCGGCGATCGTCTTTATACGGATGTCGCCACCGGCGTTAAAAATGGCGCAAAAGGATTCTTAGTACTCACCGGTGAAGCCGATATGCAAACCGTGGCTGAATCGGATGTTGAAGCAGATTGTATATATGAATCGTTATTTGAAATGGCGAAATATTTATAAAAAATGGCAAAATATTTATAAAAAGTAGAAAGGAGAATTTTGATGAAAAATCCGAATGGTTTAATGGTTTTAGCGTTTTTTGCTTTTGGGATGATGATACTTCAAAGTCTCCTTTCCTATCTTCAATATAAAAATTATCAAAAAGCCGTCGATTCTTTAAGAGGAAACGGCTGGGTATTGGGCATTGGCATGCGCAAAGGCGGATTCAATCTGAACGGCGGTGCCATTATCATCTTAGCTTGGGATCAGGCAAGAAATACGGTCTGTACATGTAAAAGGCTTCAAGGAATTGCTCTGTGGAAACGGTTTGAAAGCGTAGACACTTATAATGGCATGACCCTTGATGAAGTGAGACAACAAGGCATTGTGGAAGATCTAAAAATCAATCAAAAGCGTCGTGAAAAAGAAGCGTACAGCCCTTTATTAGTGGATAAACGCCGAAAAAAAGGCGCTCTCATACAGGCAGTAGAAGCCATTGACAAACGACTGGCAAGGGAAATGACACAAGCAGAAAAAGGGTGTGATTCCGCCGAAACAAAACAGGAAGAACGTGAGCGGATTGAAGCGCGAAAACGTGAAATTAGGAAAAAACAGCTACATCAAGACCACTAAAAATGGTGTGGTTTAAGGAGGGATTACCGAAAAAAGTGAATTGTAAAAATGCTATCGCTGTAAACGTTTGGTCATCTCAGTCATTGAGAAAGTTAAAAGAATTGAAAAATTATAATTTTAAAAAAGGAGTGATTTTATGGAAGCTTTAAATGTTTTTGGTCAGGGATTTTACAACCTGTTTCAGACAGGAGCGGTCTACTTTTTAAATCTTTATGTATTGGGGTTGTTACCCTGGATCATTATTATGATTGCCTTTATGAAAATTTTATTCAAACTGATCGGTCTTGAAAGAATCGAAAAATTAGGGAATCTATTCGGAAAGAATTTTATCACCCGTTGGACACTCATGCCTGTACTGGGAATGATGTTCTCGGGTAATCCGATGACCTATCCCTATGCGCGTTTTTTACCGGAAAAACATAAAGTAGCATTTTTCGACGCCGCTATTTCTTATTGTCATCCGGTTACCGGCTTATTTCCGCATGCGAATCCGGGCGAACTTTTCGTATTTCTCGGTATCGCCAGTGGCGTTTATTATCAGGGAATGATGACGGGCGAAGGCATCGGCAGTATCGGTGGATTAGCGGTTCAGTATTTTCTAGTTGGGATCGTGATGATCTTTATTAGAGGGTGTGTCACACAGCTGATTTACAATGCCAAGTACAAAGCAAAATACGGCCATGCACAAGGTAGTACCACAGAAGAAACGGAGGCTTAAGACCATGTATAATGCAGTAAAAATCGAAAAAGGCCACGGCGGCTGGGGCGGTCCACTCGTGATTCAACCCACAGAAAAAAGAAATAAAATTGTTTCGATCACCGGCGGTGGGATCGATCCACTTACACGTAAAATTGCTAAAATTACCGGAGCGCAAGCCATTGATGGTTTTAGTAACGGTGTAGCCGATGATGAAATGGCCTGTGTTGTTATTAACTGTGGCGGTACATTACGTTGCGGTGTTTATCCTAAAAAAGGCGTCATGACCGTTAATATTACCCCAGTGGGACAATCAGGACCATTGGCAGAATTTATTAAAGAAGATATCTATGTTTCAGGTGTTGTTGAAACTAGCATTATACCAGCAGACGCTTCAGCAGTACCGGTTGAAAGAGATACTTCTGTTATAGAAGAAGCCCCTGTGATCGAAGAGACAGAAGCACCTAAAGAAAACTGGGTCGCTCGTGGCGGAAAAGCACTTGCCGGATTCGCAACAAAATGTGTTCAGGGTGGTAAAGAAGCCATTGATATTTCGATCAAAGACATCCTCCCGTTTATGGCGTTTTATTCGCTGCTCATTGGAATTATCGCCTTTACAGGGCTTGGTGAGTTGATGGGAACCTATGTTTATCCTTACCTTGGAACATTACCCGGACTTTTAATTCTTGTTATTATCTGTGCGATTCCAATGATTTCACCATTAGTGGGTTCCGGTGCTTTAATCGGACAGGTCTTGTCTGTACTGGTGGGATATGGTATTATGATTGGAGCATTCCCGGTTATTTTAGCTTTACCTGCATTCTTCGCAGTGGATGCGCAAGTTGGTTGCGATTTTATCCCCGTTGGTTTATCCATGGGTGATGCCGCCAGTGATACAGTAGAAATCGGAGTACCTTCGGTATTGTTGTCACGTTTATTTACCGGTCCGATCGCTGTTTTAATTGCTTACTTTGTAGCAACCATGCTTTAGAATGTTTTGAGGAGAAAAAATTATGGGATATCAAACAACCGTAACTGAAATCGGTCCAATGGTTCAGGAATTTATCGATGAAAAAATGATCATTGTTTTTAATGATAATGCACCTGCGGCTTTGAGAGAAATGGCAGTACTGCATACCATTGAAGAAATGGAGCACGACATCAAAGTCGATGATATTATCGTTATCGGCGACAAGGAATATTTGGTCACCGCTGTTGGCAGCGAAGCCAATGAAACATTAAAAATGATGGGACATTGTACCTTCTGTTTTAACGGAGGCGATACGGCTAAAATCCCGGGACAGATCGAACTTCTCGGAGAAAGTATGCCGGAAATTACCCTTGGCTGTACCATTGAGATTATTCACACGTAGAAAAATGGAGAGGTTAAAATGTATTCTAAAGAAAGTGTTATTGTAAACAAAACCGGTCTTCACGCAAGACCCGCATCAGATTTTACAAAGAAAGCAAGTCAGTTTAAATCGGCCATCAATGTCATTAATATCGATGATGATAAAGAAGGCAACGCAAAATCGATCATTGCTGTTATGGCAATGTGTTTGTCAAAAGGCACCCGTGTTGGGGTTAGCGCCGAAGGCGAAGATGAACAACTTGCCGTCGACACCCTGATCGAACTAATCGACGCAGGTTTCGGCGAAGAAGAGTAATACGTTTAGAGGAAAAGACAAGGGATACGACCGAATCAGGTGGTATCCCTTGTTTTGTTTAAAAAACAAATTTGAAAATAGAAAATGACAAGATGATCGTAAATGCTCCCCAAAATTATACAGGAGACGATAAACAGAAGATTCTTCGGAAGACAATTAAACGATAATATTTGGAATAAACGCCAATGAATGAGATCTTTTATGGGAAGTCCCCATTATTTTCATTTGCACTTTCAAGTTTTAATGCTTATAATTAAAAGATATACAATTGAAAAAAGGAGCAAAAGACCATGCAAATATCAAAACGTGTTATGGAAATGGGAGAACCGGCCCTTTTAAAATATTACCCGTTGGTAGACAAAGCAGAAGCCGCCGGGAAAAAAGTTTATTATCTCAATATCGGTCAGCCGGATATCAGCACACCACCGAGTTTTATGAAAAAAGTCAATGAAATGAAACAGAAGGTATTAGCGTATGCTGCCCCCGAAGGCGAAAAAGCTTTGCGTGAGGAAGCCTGCAAATATTATGCTAAATATAAGCTTGATTACAATACCGAGGATCTATTGATCACTAACGGCGGAAGTGAAGCACTACTCTTTACTTTTTTGAGCATTTGTAATCCCGGAGATGAAATTCTGACACCGGAGCCACTTTATAGTATTTATAAAGAGATGGCATCGGCAACCAGTATCCGTTTAAAGGGGATTATGACCTATGCGGAAGAAGGCTTTGCCCTCCCCGATGCAGCCACCATAGAAGCAGCAATCACACCAAAAACAAAAGCTATTTTGATCACCAGTCCCGGTAATCCAACCGGAAAAGTTTTTAGTCTGGAAGAAATCGAACGGATTCGAGATATTGCGTTAAAATACGGCTTGTATGTGATTTCAGATGAAGTTTATCGTGAATTCATTTACGACGGTGGTGAATACGTCAGTCCCGGTCACTATAAAGAGCTTTCAGAAAATGGCATTATTATTGACAGTATTTCTAAACGTTACAGTGCTTGTGGCGCACGGATCGGGTTTATTCTTTCAAAAAACAAAAATCTGATGCATGAAATTCGCAAATTATGCCAGATGCGTCTAGCCGTTTCAAGCGTCGATCAATTAGGAGCGGCAGAACTTTTTAAATTAGATACCGTTTTTTTTGACGAGGCGCTTAAAGAATACACGCATCGTCGAGATATCGTTTTTGATTATTTGAAAACAATGGACGGTGTCATCGCCAAGAAACCCACCGGTGCTTTTTACTATGTTGTTAAACTGCCTATTCTGGACACCTGTCATTTTATCGAGTGGATGATCACCGATTTTGATGATGACGGCAAAACAGTATTACTGTCCCCAGCCAATGATTTTTACATTCATCCAGAAGATGGAGCAGACGAAGTACGCATTGCTTATGTACTCAAAGAATCGGATATGAAAGTGGCTATGAAGATATTGAAACAAGGATTAAAGACGTATCGTGAAACATTTCCGGAACGTTGTAAATAGGAGAAAATCATGGAAATCAAAAATTTAACAAAAGGCCAAAGTGTTTTAGGCTATTTTTTTATTAAATCACAAATCACAAAAACTGCCGCCAATGGCAGCCGCTATTTTAATATGACGCTAACAGACACCGCATTTGATGAAATTGACGGAAAAATGTGGGATGTTAAAGAAGCGGATGAAGAAGAATTTACCACCGGAAAATTAGTTAAAGTAAAAGGAGTTGTCCAGGAATATAACGGCCATCTTCAGTTGATCGCAAGCCGTCTTCGAGTGGCAAATGCGGGAGATGATGTAGATATTGACGATTATGTACAAAGTGCACCCATCAAAGCAGAACATATGATTGCAGAAATAAGAGCAACCATCGACGCTTTTAGCAATGAAGATATTCAAAGAATTACCCAGGAAATATTTGCCGATAAAACAAAAGATTTGACCTATTTTCCAGCCGCAAAAAAACATCACCACGCCATTAAAGCAGGTCTACTCTACCATACTTATTCCATGTTATTAATCGGAAAGAGTTTGACACCCCTATACCCGTTTCTTAATGCAGACCTCCTTTACGCCGGCATCATTCTCCATGATATCGGTAAAATCACCGAGATGGTTTCAGACGAAAACGGTGTCGTCAGCGATTATAGCCCAGAAGGAAAACTTTTAGGACATATCATTACAGAAATAGTTGAAATTGACAATTACGGTAAAAAATTGGGAACCAACCCAGAAGTTTTGCTGATGCTTAAGCATATGATTCTGTCCCATCATTATGAAGCTGAATATGGCAGTCCGAAAAAACCCATGTTCCCCGAAGCCGAATTACTCCATCATATTGATATGATTGACGCCCGGATGAACACCATGGAAAAAGTCGAAAATAGCTTAGAAAAAGGACGATTCTCCGAAAGCATTTGGGGTTTGGATAAAGTGCAGCTTTATCGTAGCAATTTGTAAATTTAAAAATAAAGAATATACCGTTGCCACGAACGCAGTGGTTTCAGACAACGCCGATTATCTCCAATTGAAAAAAGCACCAGAACTTAATCAATAAGCAGCCTGCAACGAAAGCATCACCGCTTATATCAAAGAACCCAATAACGCATGGCAGAAATCTTTAAATGAAAATTATTTCCTTCCTTATAAGGAACACGAAAAAGAGCACGAAAAAGAGCACGA
>JAVXTS010000022.1:0-24422 GCA_036642535.1 Eubacterium sp.
AGGAAAAACAACAATGGAAGCAGTTCTTAAAAATCAGGCAAGAAAAAAACGGCGATTTATTACGGTGTTCATTATCTTTGTGCTTATGCCGATCACCATTTGGGCGGGCATTCGATTTTTAGATGATCGGAAGTATTTGCTCATTAGTTTGCTTATGATCGCCTACACCTTTATCCCTTTTATCCTTTCTTTTGAAGGGCGTAAACCTGAGGCAAGAGAACTGATTGTAATTGCGGTGATGTCGGCGATTACGGCTTGCGGTACCTTATTTTGTTTTATGCTTGGGCCATTTCAGGCCGGAACGGCACTGGTTATTATCGCCGGTATTTGTCTGGGGCCGGAAGAAGGTTTTTTAACCGGCGCCATGGCAAGGCTGGTGATTAATTTATTTGCCGGACAAGGGCCATGGACACCGTGGCAGATGTTCTGTTGGGGATTACTCGGTTTTTTAGGAGGAATTTGTTTTAACAAAGAGCTCTTATTTAATAAAAAAGAAGTCAACTTTAAAGTGATCGCAGGGCCGATCGTCGCGGTTTTTGGTGCACTTGTCATTGGCTTTGCCGTCTATTTTTTTACGGGGGCAAAGGGTTCTTTTACAGGATGGTGGCTTTATGGATTTGGTGCGATCGGGTTACTTTTGGGGGTGCTTATCCAACATAAGCGTTTGCCCGCAGATCGATTAACGATTGCTGTATTTGGTTTTTTAGCCACGTTTATTATTTATGGTGGCGTGATGAATATTGCCGCACTGGTCATGGCGGTGGGTGTGTCCGGTTCGGGTGTGGGTCTTGATTGGAGTTCTATGAAACTGCTGTATATTTCGGGGGTTCCTTACGATGCGGTGCATGCCTTGGCAACCGCTTTTTTTGGTGCTCTCTTGGGACCGGTCATGATTGAAAAACTGGAGCGGGTTAAACTAAAATTTGGGCTTTACCGATAAAAGATCATCCAAATTGGTTTTTATAAGTTTTAAAAAAAGGACAGAAGTGTGTGCTAAAAGTTAAAAATCGTCAAAAATATTGAATCAATGAAAATAAATACTGCTTGCATTTTGTCAGAATCGGTGATAAAATCAATTCAGTCGTTGTGATGAAAATTGTCAACGACAAGCAGTCCTATTTAATATGTTCATTGATAATTGATATTTTTAAATAAAGAATGCCGGACTTATTTAAGGTCCAAAGGCTAAGGTAATTTCAAATTACCGAAGGGAATAAGGGTGAGAATCCCAAACAGATGCGCTGCCGTGATAAAAGTCGGAGACCTGTTCTTTATTGACGGAGATAATAAACCCTCGCACATAGGGCATTATCTAAAATACAGTTCTACAGCAAATTCTAGAACTTCTGTCTAAAACCATACAAGATGTATTGGTTTTGATAGGAGTTCTTTTTTTGTTCAAAAATATAAATAAAAATAAAAGTGAAATTTATGCAAAAACGAGGAGAAAGAAATGAAGGGTTTAAAAAAATTAGGGATTATTTTACTGATGGCTTTATTTGCAATATCAGTGTTTACAGGATGTAACGACCCGATCAGTGAGTTGACCGGTGAAACAACATCAGAAAATGCGGTTGAACTGGCAGATGACACTTCCATTACAGAAAATGGCATGATTACAGCCAATCAGTTTCGATCAATTGCGGGAAAAGACCGTACGGTTACGTTTACGGGGAAAGATGTTAGTGGTATTCAGTATACTTGGACGTTTAATGGAAAAAACATTAAAAATCCGGTGGATCAAAATCTGAAGATTGAATTCATTACCAAAGGGAATGAACTCGAAGCGATTAAGACCGGTGCCGGAGGTGCTTCTGCCGGTGTAGGGATCAAACTTGGGGGGAACAAAGGTCTGGTTACGGTGCCACAACTAACCCTAACCATGCCTGAAAAATGGGATGTGGATACGGCGGCTTTATGTAAGCAGAATGGCAGTAATATTGTCAAAATGAGTAATGCCATTTTTGATAACAGCACCGATCAGACAAAAATGACGGTTAATATTGTCGAAACTGGCGGGGAGTATTACATTGTGGGCGGAAAAACAAACGCATCGATGCCGTCCGGACAACCGGGTGCCGATGGAACGATTACCGAAGGGGGTGCAGGCGGTGGAAGTACAACGGGAAATACCGGCGAAAATATTTGTACACTTTCGATTTCGTGCGCAACACTTCTCAACAATATGGGCAATTTAACCAAAGGAAAAGAAAGCTTTGTACCCTCGGACGGAACAATTTTAGCCCCGATAACGGTTAGTTTTCAAGAAGGTGAAAGCGTTCATGATGTTTTACAGCGTGTGTGCCGTGATAAAGGGATTCATATGGAATCAAGTTTTACACCAGCCTATAATTCAGCCTATGTCGAAGGGATCAATCAACTTTATGAATTTGACGGTGGCGAGCTTTCCGGTTGGATGTACAATGTGAATGGTTGGTTTCCAAACTATGGATGTAGCTTATATAACCTTAAAAATGGTGATGTGATTAATTGGGTTTACACCTGTGATCTAGGTCGTGATGTTGGCGACAACAGTACATGGTAGGGGGATACTTATGGAAGATACCTTTTCAACTTATCATCCGATCATTAACTTTACGTATTTCACCGCCGTATTTTTGATCACGATGTTTTTTAATCATCCGGTGATGCTTGGTATATCGCTTGTGACGGGGATGACCTACTCGGTGGTATTATTGGGGTGGAAACAGTCCATGAAATTTAATGTTTTATATATGCTTCCTCTGATGATTATTGCGATGTTGATTAATCCTCTGTTTAATCATTCCGGGGTTACCATTCTATTTTATTTAAACAACGGCAATCCCATCACCTACGAATCGATTATTTACGGCGTGGTGATGGCGGTCATGCTGGTTACGGTCATCATCTGGTTTTCCTGTTACAACAAAGTGATGACTTCCGATAAATTCATTTATCTGTTCGGTCGGATTATTCCGGCGCTCTCATTAATTTTATCGATGGTGTTGCGCTTTGTTCCTAAATTTAAAGCCCAGTTAAAAGTGATTAGCAATGGGCAGAAATGCATTGGCCGTGATGTGAGTAATGGCAATATTATTTCCCGGGCAATGCATGGCATTACCATCTTGTCCATTCTGATTACGTGGGCACTTGAAAATGCCATTGAAACGGCGGACAGCATGAAAGCAAGGGGTTACGGTTTAAAAGGCCGCAGTGCGTTTTCGCTTTATCGTTTTGATCATCGAGACTTATTTTTAATGATCAGCATGATGACCGTGCTTGCGCTATGGGCGGTAGGTTCCCTTTTAGGCAACACATTTGTACAGTACAACCCGGTTATCATTATTGGTGGAATAGCCCCTGTTACATTAACCGGTATGATGACGTATTTGATGTTTTTTATCTTTTGCGCATTACCGGTCATCATTGACGGATTGGAGGCATTAAAATGGCAACGCTTAAGATCAGTAATTTAACGTTTACCTATCCGGAAATGGAAAATCCGGCACTTGAAAATATTAATTTTAACATCGAAGAGGGTGATTTCATCGTCTTGTGTGGAAAAAGTGGCTGTGGGAAAAGTACACTGCTCAGACATTTAAAAACGGTATTAACGCCTCATGGGACAGTGACCGGTGAGATTTTATTTCACGAAAAAATATTGGCAGAAGTCGATCTGAGAGAACAAAGCAGTGAAATCGGGTATGTGCTGCAAAATCCAGATAATCAGATTGTGACGGATAAAGTGTGGCACGAATTAGCGTTCGGCCTTGAAAGTTTGGGGTTCGATACCCCCACGATTCGGCTACGTGTGGCAGAAATGGCCTCGTATTTTGGCATTCAGGCGTGGTTTAAACGCAGCGTTGTTGAGTTGTCCGGTGGTCAAAAACAGCTCCTAAATTTGGCGTCGATTATGGCGATGCACCCTTCACTACTGATTTTAGATGAACCCACATCGCAACTTGACCCTATTGCGGCGTCTGATTTCCTGGAAACGGTGAAGAAGATTAATCGGGATTTAGGCACCACGATCATCATGACTGAACACCGATTAGAGGATGTTTTTCCAGCGGCGGATAAGGTAATTGTGATGGATGACGGCAAGGTAATTGCCGAAGGAAAACCGCGAGAAATCGGTGAGAAACTCAAGGGTATGGGGCACGATATGTTTTTGTCGATGCCGGCACCGATGCAGATTTATGCGGAAATTGACACCAAGCTACCTTGTCCACTAACCGTCAGAGAGGGACGGCAATGGTTGAGTGAACTCTTTATGGATCAACCAATTGAAGAAAAAACAATCCCCATCGAAGCCGATCGTTTTCAACAGAAAGAAACGGTGGTTGAATTAAAAGAAGCGTGGTTTCGCTATGAAAAGAACAGCGCAGATGTCGTAAAAGATCTCACATTAAAAATTAAAAAAGGTCAGTTTTATTGTCTCGTGGGCGGAAATGGAACCGGAAAAACAACGACTTTATCATTGATATCCGGAGTAAATCGACCTTATCGGGGGAAAGTTTTTTTAGAAGGCAAAGAAGTGCGAAAATATGCCGATAAAGAATTATTTAGAGGATTTTTAGGGGTGCTTCCGCAAAATCCACAGAGTTTATTTGTCCGCAAAACCGTTGAACTGGATCTTTTTGAAATGATCGGCGGTAAAAAAGAAAAGAAAAGCGCCCAATACGACAGTGATATGGAAAAACGGACAGCCGTTGAGGGAATGGCACAACTGGTTCATATTGAACACCTGATGGCACAACACCCCTATGATCTCAGTGGCGGTGAACAGCAACGGTTGGCACTGGCAAAAATCATGTTGTTAAGACCTCGAATTTTACTGTTGGACGAACCGACTAAAGGACTTGATAATCATTTTAAACGGGAACTTGGTGGCATTCTTAAAAAACTTCAAGCCCATGGGGTAACGATTATTATGGTGTCTCATGATGTTGAGTTTTGTGCACAATACGGTGATACTTGTGGGTTGTTTTTTGAGGGAAATATTGTTACTGCCAATACCCCGAGGGCGTTTTTTGCAGGCAATAGTTTTTATACCACTTCAGCCAACAGAATGTCACGCCATCTCTTTAATAATGCTATTACGGTAAAGGATGTGATCTCATGCTGTCAAATGAATCGTTAGATGTTTTTCTAGAACACTTTCTTAACGGCAGTGCCATGGAAGGTGCCGCTATTTTACCGCCGATCAAAAAGAAAAAAGAAAAAAAGAAGGAAGACTTCATTGAAACAGAGCATCCGGAAGGGGCTTTTTCAGAACCTGAAAGCCATAAACTAACCATGCGCACCAAAGCGTCATTACTGATGATTCTCTTTGCAATTCCACTGGCCATTTGGTTTGGCATTACGTTTATGGGGGATCGTAAATATTATTTTGTCAGTACGGTGATTATTGCGTTAACTATTGTACCATTTCTCATGGTTTTTGAAGGCAGAAAGCCCCAAGCCAGAGAAATTGTGGTGCTGGCGGTTATTATGGCACTGGCGGTTATTGGGCGGGCGGCATTTTTTATGCTCCCTCAGTTTAAACCGGTGGCAGCGATTGTCATTATTGCCGGGGTATGCTTTGGGGCAGAATCTGGTTTTCTAGTGGGCGTTGTATCCGCTGTAGTGTCGAATTTCTTCTTCGGACAAGGGCCATGGACGCCGTGGCAGATGCTTTCTTTTGGCATTATCGGTTTTTTAGGCGGGATACTTTTTCAAAAGGGGCTTCTAAAAACGACCCGGAAATCCTTGTGTTTATATGGCTTTCTGGCAACGTTTTTTATCTATGGCTTTATTATGAATTCTGCCTCGGCGGTCATGATTTCATCGAGCAATTTTAGTTTTAAATATATCCTGCCCTTTTTTATTACCGGGGCACCCATGGATTTGATCCATGCTGTTTCAACGGCGTTTTTTCTATTTGTGATCGCAAAACCAATGATTGAAAAATTGGAACGGATTAAATTAAAATATGGATTAATTCAGCGATAAAAAGTTTCGATTCCAAGTTGAGGGGGGAGAAAAATGGAAGAATTAAGTAAACATAAAAGTCATATCCAAGTTTGGCGAATGGAAGGTTTTACGGACAGTCCGACGTTCACCACCGGAAATGCAAAAAAAATGATGGATAAAAAAATAGTGGTCAGTGATGAGTATTATGATATTGGCACCAATGCGTTTAAAAATATGACAAAAGTAAGGGCGATCACCTTACCTGAAACGGTGAGGAGCATTGGTAGTTTTGCGTTTAGGGGCTGCACAATGCTCAGAGAAATCAATTTGCCCAAAGCAACAGAAATAATTGGACCGGGTGCTTTTTATGAATGTCTTAGATTACAGGAAATTAGTTTGCCTGAAGGGGTTCATCGCATCGAGGAGCGCACGTTTAAATTGTGCAAAGGGTTAAAAAAAGTGACACTGAGTCCGGTGGTGACGGTGATTGGTGAGAATGCTTTTTTTCAATGTGAAAATCTGGAAAGCATCGTCATGCCAGATGCAATTGAGAAACTTGAATTTCGAACTTTTTACGGGTGCAAAAATCTATCGAAGATTCGGTTGCCGTCACATTTAAAAAGGATTGGACGGGAAGTTTTTGTCAATTGTGCTTTTGAGGAAATCATTTTACCTAAAACGGTTGAGTGTATCGGGGATAGCGCTTTTCTCAAATGTAAGAAATTACGTGAGATTATTATCCCCCAAAATGTAAAATGTATTGATAAATGGGCCTTTCATGGATGTACACAGCTCAAAAAAGTGATATTTGAAGGCGATCCCGAAATAATCGGTGATTGGATTTTTAATCGAAATAATGTCACCGTGCATTGTAAAAAAGAATCACAAATTGACCGATATTGTCGTCAATACGATTATCGGATTGAAACTATTTAAAATTATTAACACACAAAAAAAAGAAAGAGGTAAAAAAATGAATAAGAAAACAAATTTTAAACGTCTAATGGCAATGTTGGTCACTTTTGTGATGATTTTATCTTTCGTACCGGTTGCTTTAGCGGCAGAAACGGTTCAGTTAACGGCAACCTCAGATAAAATGGTGGTGCAAAGAGGAGATACCGTAAAAATTTCGGTTGGGATCAGTGCAAATTCAAACGTTTCGGCAATGAATGTTGAGTTAAACTACGATACAGAAGTTGTCGAATATGTTGAAGGTGATGTGGGGGTCGATGGATCAGCCGATGGGGGAATGGCTCAATATGCCAATAATCTATCAAAAGGAAAAGCGAAGTATGGCTATATCAATGCCACTACAGGCCGTAAAACAGGTGGTGAATTATTTTATGCAACCTTTAAAGTGAAAGAGACTGCCACCGGACAATTACCGATTACCTTAAGAAGCACGACCTTTAAAGCAGCAGACGGAACGATTATTCCAAATGAAAGCACAAATCCATCCGTTAATGTCAGCATGCCTTTAGAGAGCGTTACAGTTACACCAGATGTACTCACTTTAAATGAAGGCACCAGTGATCAGTTGGCAGTGACGTATCATCCGGAAGAAACAAGTGTCGATAAAACAGTCACATGGACATCAAGCAATGAGGCCGTGGCATCGGTAAAAGCAGGGTTAGTCACCGGCGTATCGGCAGGCACGGCAACTATTACAGCAACCGTTTTGGATAAAACGGCAACCTGTGCGGTGACGGTGAATAAAGTAGTCGCCACCTCAATTGCGATGAAAACATTACCGACTAAACTTAATTATATCGAAGGCGAAACATTAGATATAACAGGTGGTAAACTTGATGTTACCATGAGTGATGAAACGGTATCAGAGGTCGACTTAAAACCTGAAATGTGTACGGTTGATATGAATAAAACCGGTGAACAGATGGTTACCGTTAGTTATGGTGGACAGCAAACGCACTTTAATATTCAAATGACACAGAAAAGTTTAACCGGTATTGCCATGGAAAAAAATCCTGCTCAAGTTGAATATACCCTTGGCGAACAGAAAACACTTGACGTAACAGGTGGTAAAGTTAAATTAATCTATGATAATGGACGAAGCGAAACCATTGATTTAACGGATGCAATGTGTTCAGCCGTTGATTTAGAAACGGTTGGCGCAAAAACAGTAACGGTGACTTACGAAGGAAAAACGACAACTTTTGATCTTAGAGTGATTAAAAAAGCATTAACCGATATTAAAATTAAAACAAAACCAGCAAAAGTTATTTATGTTGTTGGTGAAAAATTTGATGTAACAGGCGGTAAAGTCGATTTAATTTACAATAATAACACCACAGAGATTATCGATTTAACGCCGGAAATGTGTTCAGCTGTTGATATGAAAAAAGTCGGGCCACAAGAGGTGACGGTAACATATAATAAAAAAGAAGCAACTTTTTCAATCATGATTAATGCGGTAGCATCGGATAATGATCACAAACCAAGTGAGCCAACTAAACCGGGCGATCAAATTAAACCCGACTACCAAACGAAACCAAATGAAACAACTGGAAATAGTGGCAAAAATCCGGGAACAGCAATTTTTGAACACGTTCAGAATAACAGAGGAATCTATGTTAGCTTAGTCATTTGTGCTTTAGGAGCAATCGGTGTTGTGTCTTATCGCAGAAAACAAAGAGGATAAGTGATTTATAAAGGTCTCTGCAATGAAAAGGAAGGAGCGAAACAATGGAAATAATAAAAAAATGGATGAAAAACACCAGCGTACCTATCTTTGGAATGTTGTTAATGCTGATTGTTTTATTTGGGGTAATCGTACCCGTAAATGCAGCTCCGGACACTTCAAAGCAGTTAGGAACCATCATTGTATCCGTTGAGAAATTTAGCATCGGTCAGGGTTATTATTATAAACCCACAGAACTTCCCTTTTACGAAGGCGATACCGGCGCCAGCATTGCAGACCGCATGCTGGGCGGGTCGTCGGGTTATAAAGGCACATATTCAGAGGATAAAGGGTTTTATCTATCCTCTATTTATGGGGCAGATACAACCGGAGTAGCGACAATTCCTAGATATATTACACAAATGGATCCGATGATGGCACCATCAACAGAAGACAACAGCGGTAATCCTGAGGTACCGAATTTGGGCGAATTTGCGTACAGCAGTCAAGCAGGTTGGATGTACAGTGTCAATGGCAATTTTCCAAAAGTAGGTTTATCGGCTTATCATCCTACAGATGGTGATGTCATGCGTCTGCAGTTTACAGTCTGGGGGCTTGGCGCCGATATTGGCGATGATTATAATGAAGAACATGCAGTATTGGCAAAACGTGAGCCGCTAACCAAAGCACTTGCAAAACTGAATAACCGTGCCGATAAAGACGCTTTGCTTTTAAAGCCTTGGATCAACGAAGCTTATGAGCATGCAGAAGCAGTTATAACCAACCTTGAAAAAAATCAGGCGGAGTGTGATGCGGCAACGCAGTGGCTAAACCATGCGGTAGCAGCAGAAAATCTAACCGGGATCGCATTGAGTGATCAAAAAATAGCCCTTGGCATCGGAAATACTCAAACGCTAGAGGTTCAATTTTTGCCTGAAACATGCTCAGTGCCAGAAGGGATCAAGTGGTCATCAAACGATACAGATGTAGTCTATATTGAGGCGGATGGAAGGATTACCGCACAGTCGGAAGGATCTGCCGTAATTACGGCGACCATTGGCAATTATAGGGCAAGTTGTGAAGTCACTGTGAAACCGATTATTCCGATGACCGGTATTGCGTTATCCAGAAATACTGCCAGTTTAATGAAAACGGAAACCCTAACTTTAGGCGTTAACTATCAACCGGGTGATACAACCGATGACCGAAATGCAGAATGGTTCAGTGCCGATGAAAGCATTGTGAGCGTTTGGCAAAACGGAACGCTTGAAGCCCATGCTGTGGGAGAAACCGTGGTCACCGTCCGAGTTGGTGCCTTTGAAGATTTCTGTAAAGTGACGGTTGTTGAAAATGCCCGTGATGTTGTCGATGCGGTTGCAAAAGAAATAAAAGCATTAAACGAGACCTCAACCTTGGCAGAAGTTGTTAAAGCACAGCGTGATTTTTCGGCATTGACCGAAGCGCAACTTGGATTATTAAGTCCTCTTGAGGCTGCGGGCTTACCGGTTATTCTAAGACAAAGTATGGATCGGGTCACCGAAAAATGGGCAATAGAAATGCAGACGACAACATGTGCTGTTGACGATGAATTAAAAAATGGCCTGTTGACCGATCAAACACTATTTAATTTTATAAAACTTTATAGTGATTATGAAACGTTGAGAATGCTTCAGGGACTGCCTGAGAATGCTTTAAAATTGATCATGACCCAAGAGCCAACCGTGCTACAAAAACAGGCGGAGATAAAAAAGAATAATCGCAGTTCAAGTGGTGTGAGTGTGACCGAAAGCGCAGGAATCCCATGGACCGTACAAGTTAAAGCGACCGCAGAACAGCTTTCAACAGATGAACAAAATAAAATAAAATCAGATTTAACGTTTCAGGATCCTGAAATATGCAGTGCTTATAGTATTTTATTAAGAGATTTTGCGGCAGCACAAACGCCACAAGACATTCCAGAGTGGAACACAGAAGGTAAGATGCTTAAAGTAACAATGCCTGCAGGAACCTTTAAAAAGAACCCGTTAGTCAAGCAAAATCTAACGCTGATTAACGGTGAAATGAAAATGGTCTTAGATCCGGTACGAAACTATAATGAAATACGGCAGACGTTGTCCTTTGAGATAGAAAAGGTTCATCAGAAAATGATATTTGTTTGCGATCATCGTATTCCGCTTGAAAATTTTGAATTAAGTGATACCACAAAAAATATCATGCTCGATGAAACCGATCTGTCTTTTATGCTCAGTGTTAAAAAGTACGAACCTTATGACACCACCGATAAAACACGGATCAAATGGGAATCCTCCGATTCAGCCGTTGCCGGCGTTGATGATACCGGAAAAGTAACCGGGATTAAAAAAGGCAAAACAACCATTACCGCAACAATTAATGGCGTAAAACGGGAGTGTCAAGTGACCGTTAAAATGAATGTTTTACCGGAATTTAAAAGTTTCTGGCCAACCTTTAGGAAAGACAATAGCAATATGGCTATTGTGAACACACCACTGCCGAATACGGGAGTTAATTTGAAAGAAAAATGGATTCAAGGTGATCTGATCGCATCAAAATTGGGTACCGTTGGAACACCACTTATTATTGAAGATAAGGTATATGTATCCGCCGATAAATATCTCTATCGTCTCAATAAAGAGACAGGTGCTATTGAGAAAAAAGTAGAACTCTGTGGAAAAGTAGGCTACTTCTCATTTGCAACCTATGGTGACGGCATGATTTTTGTTCCGATTTACGGTGGAATTGTTGAAGCGTTTAATGCGGATACAATGGATTCTTTATGGAAAACTCAGGCTATGGGTGGGCAAAGTAACAGCCAGTTAACCTATGCGGATGGCTATATTTATACCGGAACATGGCGTGGTAGCAGTGCCGGAAGCACCGGTAAATATGCCTGCTTTGATACCAGTAAAAATAAGGATAAAGTGGGAGATATCAAAATGCCCCACTGGATTTCAGAAGATCAAAAAGGATACTACTGGAGTGGTGCTACGATTGTCGGTGATGCGGTGATCTTTGGCGGTGAATCCGGACAGTTACAATCAAGAAACAGAAAAACGGGTACAATCATTGATAGCTATCAATGTGCTGGGATGATTCGAAGCTGTATTGCTTACGATGAAAAATTAAAAGCATTGTACTTTACCGCCGGTGAAGGTGATTTTACAAATGGTTCGGAGAATGGCAAATGTTATAAAGTTAGCGTTGATTCTAATGGGCATTTTAAAGGCGCTCAAAATGTTGATCTGCCGGCACCGGCAACCACAACACCGGTTGTTTACAATGGTCGGGTTTATGTGCCCACGGGAAAAGCTTTTAGTTGGAACGGAACGTTATCCGTTATTGATGCAAATAGTATGGGCATTATCTACAATGCGGAAATTGGAGGCAGTTCTAAATCATCACCGCTACTCACTACGGCTTTCAGCAATGACGGGCAACAAACCGTTTATCTGTATATGACCATCAACAATATGGATGGTGCCATTGTACGGATGAAAGACTGGGCAGGTAACACGACATCCCAAGTCGAAGTCATTTACAGACCATCCGATGCCGAAAGAGAACATTTAACCACCAGTCTAAATTGTGATGAAAATGGAACAATTTATTATCGAAATGACAGAGGGCGTTTGATGGCGTTAACCGGTACAACAGAACCGGTCAGAGCAAGCCTTGGTGCGGTAGATGGCCGCAGACAGGGGAGGAGCAATGCTTTTATGGGGATGCGAAATGATGGCAGTAACGGAAATCAAAGAACCATCAAAGCGGTCGCCAATCCGGTAGAAGAAGCATTTGAACCCTGGAAGTTTGAAGGTACTTATGTGCCACCAAATCAGACGATCTCTAAACAACCCCAAGAAAATAAACTTAAAAAAGCAGCCGTTGTTTTATCGCTGAGCGCAGTCGGGATGTCGATTATTTATACCATGATCGCCGGATTGTTACAACCGGGAATCATTAAAAAATTGTGATTTTTGAAAAATAAATAGGATTATCAAAGTCAATAAGGAGAGAGAAATGAAGTTAAAAGGAAAACAAATTCTGAGTGGACTGCTAGTCACGGCACTGTGTTTAGGAAGTAGTGCGTCGGTATTTGCAGCCGGGCAAGAGGGCGCCTATTGGCCAACGTTTAGAAAAGATAATAGTAATATGGCCATTGTAGACACAACACTTCCCATTACAAACGAACCACTAAAAGAAAAATGGAATCAGAGTTTTTATAAACCGGGAGTCCAAGGTACCGTGTCGGAGCCTATTGTATTAGGTGAAAATCTATATGTGGTGGCAGGAAAAAATATTAATCGCATGGATAAAGCAACTGGTGAAATTTTAAACCAAGGGACATTGGTTTCATCCGTCGGTTTCTTTTCCAGAGCAACTTATGGTGACGGTAAGATTTTTGTACCGGTAAATGCCGGGATCATTCAAGCGTTTGATGCCACCACCCTGGAATCTTTATGGTGCACCGAACGGGTTAAAAATGCACAAACACTCTGTCAGGTAACCTACGATAACGGTTATTTATATACCGGCTATTGGCAGGGCGGTTCAAATACAGGCAAGTTTTTTGCGGTCGATACAAATGCACAAACAGTAACATCAACCGATCCTAAATTGGATCAACCAATCATGCCAAAGAAATGGGAATCAGCCGATAATGGTGGATTTTACTGGAGTGGTGCCACAGTCACGGGTAATATCGTTGTATTTGGCGGTGATTCAGGGACGCTTTACGCCGTTAATCGAGAAACCGGAGAAGCGATTGATACCTATCAAACAAAGGGCAAAATCAGAAGTTGTATCACCCAAAGTGCAGAAGGCAATTTCTACTTCACAGCCGGTGAAGGTGATTTTGAAGGCGCATCCAACGATGGCTTTATCTATAAAGTTGGGATGGATGAAAGTGGTCATTTTACGGAACCGGCTGAAGCCATGCTTGAAATGCCGTCAACCTGTAATCCGATGGTTTACAATGGACGGGTTTATGTGCCCATGGGAAAAACCTTTAATGCGACAGATTTAAGTGATGTTTCTATTTTTAACGCCACGGATTTATCGAAGCTTTATGATGTTGAAATGCCGGGATGTTCAAAATCATCGCCATTATTAACCACCGCTTATGCCACTCCGGAAAATAATCAGACCGTCTATTTATACCTGACCCTCAATAATGAAAAAGGGCAAATTGTAAGAATTGAAGATAATGAAACCAATACAACGCCTAAAACGCAGATTGTTTATACACCGGAATTACCGGATAAATCGCCCAATAATAACTGTACCGGAAGTCTTGTCAGCGATGCGGAAGGCACTCTTTACTATCACAATGATAACGGTCATTTAATAGCCCTTACAGGAACTAGCGTTTCCATGATGATGGGCGATGTGGATGAGGATAAAGAGATCACCTCGTTTGATGCGCTTATGACGCTTCAGGCTTCTGTTGGAAAAATTGAATTATTAGGCGATCAGATTGCTATAGCAGATGTAGATGGGGATAAAGAGATCACCTCATTTGATGCGCTTTTAATTTTACAATATTCTGTTGGAAAGATTACCGAATTTCCAAGTAAAGGTGGTCAGTAAAAATTAAATGGAGAAATAATGAAAATGATTGATCAAAATAAACGCAAACTGCCGACCGTTGTTTTTACAAATCGATTGGAAACAGAAGTTTTAAACCGTCAAAAAGAAACGGAAAACAGAATCGAGAGTAATCGAAAACGTCAAGAATATGTTCCAAAAGAGTTTACAAGAAAAGAAAGTAGTCGGTATTGTGATAAAAAAATAGAGATATCCGGAAGAGAGGGCTATACAAGCCTAGGATCAGGATGCTTTAAAAATAAAACCAGTATAACAGATGTTGTTATACCGGAAGGAGTAAGCTATCTTGGAGATGAGGCCTTTATGGGGTGTACGGCCCTTAGAACAGTGGTATTACCAAAGTCTCTTGAAGTGATTGGAATAGGCGCTTTTAATGGATGCGCCAGTTTACAAACCATTAAAATACCAAAAAAAATTACACGTATTGAAGAAAAAACATTTAAAGATTGTAAAAAGATGGTGAACGTTATTTTGCCACCAAATCTTGTTACCGTCGGCGATAAAGCCTTTTTTAGTTGCATTTCTTTAAAAAGTATTAATCTTCCGGATACGGTGGTTGAGCTGGGAGAAGGGGCATTTTATCGGTGTAAAAGCATTAAAAAATTATATCTGCCAAAGGGATTAAAAGAGATTAAAGATGAAACTTTTTTAGATCTCGCCATTGAGCATCTTGAAATTCCCCCAAATATCCGATCTTTAGGCATTAAGGCGTTTTTTAGGTGTCGTCATTTAAAAGAGATCACCATTCCAGAGACGGTTACCTCGGTTGACGATTGGGTATTTCATGGCTGTAATCGCCTTGAAACCATCGAAATCAGACATGATCTCGAATATTTAGGAGAATGGCTGACCAATCGCAGTACTACTTTTCACCTAAAAAAGGGATCTGATATGGAAGCTTATTGTAAAAAATTTGGTTATCATTTTGAGTATATTGACTAAAAAAAAAGAAACCGTGTTTACTTTGTTAACGAGGTAAACACGGTGCTTTTTAATGTTATAAATCAACTGGGGAAACGACAGATGTTGCTTTCTTTTTTTGATTAATATTTGAATAGAGTGAGACAAATGCTAAAATAAAAAAATCAACAGAAAGCCCGATCAAAGCAATCCCTGTCCATAGCATAAGTGTATATTGTTCGTGTATCGGAAATAAGAGTAAGGCAGTTGATAGAAGAATGGAAATGAGACTAAAGGATAAAACAATGCTCCATAGTTTATTTTTTAAAGATTTGAGCGTAAAAGAATAACTAATAGTAATAAAACCGCTAAAAAGAATAGAAAAACCAACATAAAAAGCAAAAATATCTTCAGATAAACCAGGTTTTAGGATCATGATGGTACTACAAACGCCAATAGGAATAATAGGAATTAAATTAAAAATCCATGTGTGAATGGACTTGCGATTGATCACTGTTACGAGTAAAGTTAAAAGTATAATTGAAATAAAAGCAATTTCAAAATAAAGGGAAAGCTTTTTATAATTACCTTCGGTTGTTATAAAAGACAGACCCGCTACAGCAGAACTCAAAAGGCTGATCACTAAAAACAGCCACCATAAAACCAATTTTTTTCGGGTTTTCAAAGAGGATTTTTTTTTAGTGTGTAATATGTTTTTCATAGAGGTGCTCCTTATCTAAAATTAGAATATGCTATACATCATAACGTGTGAATCAAAAAAAATCAAATCTTTTTTTTAAGAAGATTTATCAAAAAATAAGGGTTTTTAAAATTTTAAAATACCCCTTGCAATATACTCTTGAGCACGCTATAATAAAAGGGTCAATTAAATGATATCGGTTAAAACATAAAGGAAGAAGATCTTAAAGATCGACAGCTCCACCGCTACTGTGAAAGTCAGGAACTTGTTTTAACAGTTTCGTGTGGAAACGCTTTGCGAAGTGAAGTCAGGCTTTCCACAGACGTTGTGGAAAGCTTTTTTAATGAATTAAATAAGATAGGGTAATGGGGTAAGAATCCCCAACAGAACACCTCTGCTGTGATCCGGATTAATCCGGCAGTCAGCCACCTGATTTGTAAAATAGAACTTAAATTTATGAGAGTTCTATGGATGCCGTCAGGGAGGATCTGTCTCGTTATGATAAAAAGACCTTTTTTCGGCATGCTGAAAAGAGGTCTTTTTTTAATGTCATTTAATCCCTTTGAAATGGATAAAGTAAAGAAATGTGTAAAGGAGGAAGATTTGGAAGTAAAGACAATCACCAAAAGTTAATATTATTTTAAGCATCAAAAAGAAAAACGAAAAAGAAAGGAAAAGAAAAAATGGAAAATTATAAGAATAGCGCCGTTAAGCGCTTTTTAAGCATTATGATTATTGTTGCCATGGTTCTTTCGCTCTGCACACCCTTTAGTGCGGTGTTTGCACAGGAAGAAAATACGACAGAAATCACAAGGACATTGGAGGCACCGGAAAATGAAAAAATGGCATCGGCGACGCAGTCGAAGGAGGCCGAAAAAAAGACATTTGATCCGATGGCGGAATCCGGAAAACGGGATATTTTTATCACCGGAAATAAGGTTCTTGCTCAAAAGAAAAAACCTTATCGCTATTTAACAGAAATATATATTCAGGATAGAGGAACAGGTTCGAACCTCTTTGTGAATCAGCAAATTTCTGTAAGTCCGGAATTACCGGCAGGAGAAGATTTTCAGTGGTCATCCTCCGATGAGAATATTGCTTCTGTTCAGGGAAATGCTGTGTATGGTAAACAGGGTGCACAAGGAACAGCAGTGCTTACCGCCACTTACGAAGGGTCAGAAGGAAGCATTAATGTTAATGTACAGCCTAAAGCAGAGGTAAGCGCAAAAGTACAAGCATTGGCAGCCACCTTACCCCAAGATTCAAAGGATTTTAAAGTAAAAGATATTGCCACTTACAGGGAATTTTTGGGTTGGTATATGTCTTTTAAATCAAACGAAGTAAAAAGTTTGAATCTTCCGGATTTTATTAAAGATCAGCGATCGGATTATTGCTTAGCTTTAGCCAATATGATTAACCCTTACGATGGCATTGATGGTTTTTTAAGAGCGGAGCAAGGGGTTGAAAAAATAGCCCAAACGGTAGCCATTTATCCGGAAGCGATTAAAACACAGTTAAATGCACTCCAAACAAAAATTGCCGATTATAAGACACAAACAACCGGCGACACGATGAATCAAACAGAGCTTGAAACAGCAAAAGATGCCATTCAAGGTGACAGTGTTGCCATCGTGAGTGCCATCCTAAAAACATTACCATCAGTCGATACCGCTGATGTGGCACATGAAGAACAATTTTTGACAGCAAAAGTCGCTTACAATGCGTTAACGTCCGATGATTATCGAAGCAAGGTTGATGTTGATGCCGTTAAAAATATGAAGGACGGTATTGCAAAAATCGAAGCCATTAAAGCCACCGTTCATGCGGATAGTGTTGTACTTGATAAAACAGAAATCGGTTTTAGAAAGACAGAAACAACCCAGCTAACAGCCACTGTTTTGCCGGAAAAAACAACAGATAAAACCGTGATCTGGAGTAGTGAAAATTCGGCCATTGCCACGGTCAGTGATAAGGGACTCGTCACCGGAATTGAAAATGGAACGACAACCATCACGGCACAAACCGAAAACGGAAAAAAAGCAACCTGTATTGTTAGCGTAATCGGTGATTTAGCACCGGTAGAATCGGTAAACATAAATCAAACAGAAGCGACGCTTAAAGTTGGTCATGACGTGACATTAACCGCAACCATCAAACCATCAAATGCCGTCATCAAAGCGGCTACCTGGACTAGTAGCAATGCTGAAATCGCCACGGTAAACAGCGAAACTGGACGTGTGATTGCTCAAAAAGAAGGAGTAACAACGATTACGGCTACAGCCGATAATAAAACAGCGACCTGTCAGGTTACCGTTACACCTCGCCCACAAAAAGAAGAAGCTACGGTTTATTTTAAATATGATGATGGCCGTATTCAAGATATGGATGCCGATAAAACCTTCACACTCACCATGAGTGATGGTGGTAATTTTGTACTGGAAGGTAGCGACAAAACACCTTGGTGGCAATGTATTGAAGAATATAAAGACGGCGAAACTGTGACCAAGCGCGATATTTGGATCGCCGCAGGAAGTGGCGCTTATAATCCATACAGTGCAAAAACAATGGATGCAACGGTGGTGGATGAAGCTACTTGTGAAAATAATAATCCTTCTGTCCTTGCCAATTTTAAGATTAAAACCGTTCACGCCGAGATTGAAGCACTTCAACTGTTTGTCAATGATAAAGCCGTTGAAGATACACTAACTGTACAGGGCAGTGAAGTACAAATGTTAACCGTCAAAGCCCGTCTGAAAGGTCAAACAAACTTTGAATTTATTCCAAATCGTGCGATTTACATCACTAAGAATAATGGGGATGTAACCATGGGAACAGGTTCTGCCGTTGGGCGTTTCTCCTTTACAAAACCGGGAACCGTTGATCTTTCAGTTGTTTCAAAAGATAATGGCATGAGTAAAAACTTAAAAGTAACCTCAGAATATGTTAAAGTTGAAAAAATTATATCGCCGGAACCGGCAAGAATATTTGAAATTGATAGTTGGAATGCTTTAGGTGGCTATTATGTGGGAATGACTGAACCGGCATTTACAGTTTTACCAGAAAATGCCAGTGATAAATCCGTTACTTGGACAGAACATACACCGGATATTGCCATCAATATGGTGGATATGTTTGCCAATGGATTGGTACCCAAGAAAAATGGATTAGCCCGTTTCACTGTGACGAGCAATGATGATAAAACCATCAATCATACCTTTGAAATTGATTATCGCTATAAAAATCCAGTTAAAAGCGTTTCGATCGATCAAAAAGAAATCAATGCACCATTTAATGATACGGTCAATTTAAGTCTGAATTTTTCACCGACGAATGCCACCGAACAACGTTTCGACTGGACCTATGATCAAAACGGAATTGTTGAAATTAAAGACCAAGTGGTCACAAAACCGTCAGACAGTGTTGGAAGAGAAACCGTTCATACCATGCGTACCCTTAAAGAAGGCACCGTTACCGTTACGGGAACCCCTTGGGATACAAGCAGTGGTGCACAAGCGATTAGCTTTAAAGTAAACGTGAGTAAAGGTGGCAGTGGTCAGATAGCCGATGTTAAAAAAATGACTAAAGACGGCATTGCCTCCGGACAGCAGTTTGTAAACACCGTCGATAATAATGCTTATGGTGCAGAATGGAATATTTTTGCAATGGCACGTTCAGGTGGAGATGTTGGAAAAGGCAATGTTGAAGCATGGTATGACGATGTTGTTTCCAAAACACAGGCAGGCACTTATTTCAGTAATCCAACAGATATTGCACGTGTAGCACTTGCCATTAACGCTTCCGGCAGAGATGCGATGAATGTTGGGGGTATTAACCTGATTGAAAAACTTTATAATTATCCCAATCTTTCGAATGCAACCTCCAATGCAATGGCATTTGCATTGATCACAATGGATAGTAAAAATTATACATTACCGAGTGATGCTGCTTGCAGTCGAGAAAAAATGATTGACGAGCTGTTATTGTATCAAAAAGATAATGGCGGATTTGGACTCAATAAAGAAGGTCAAACCGTTAGTATCGATATGACTGCCATGATCCTTCAGAGTTTATCAACGTACAATGACGATACCCATCCAAAGGTGAAAGCAGCCGCCGAAAAAGGATTGACGTATTTAAAAAATAATATGACCGGTGAATGTGGTTTCATCGATAGCGGCTCTGAAAATAGTAACTCAACCGCACAGGTTTTAACCGCATTAACCAGTTTGAAGATCGATCCAACAAAAGAAGAAAATGGCTTTACCAGAAGTAATAAAAACATCATTACCAATTTAGACAGCTATAAAGTAACCACCGGTGGTTTTAAATATAAATCGACCGATCCAAACACAAAAGCAAACGGAATGGCAACGCAGCAAGTCCTCTACGCTTTAGAATCGTATCAACGTTTGATGGATGGCACAAATAAACTGTATGACTTAACCGATGTCGGCAGTGTAACACCACCACCGGTTGAAAATCCAGATCAAAAAGCCGCTCAAGTAGTGACTGATCAGATCAATGCACTGGGTGAAATTACCTATGCTAAAAAATCCGAGGTTCAAGCAGCACGAACCGCCTATAAGCGCTTAACAAAAAGCCAAAAAGCATATGTCACCGAAGACACTCTAAAAATACTCACTGATGCCGAAGCAAAAATTAAAGAACTCCGTCCGGCAATGGGAACCATCACCATTGATGTTGAACGCTTTACCATTAGTCAAGGCTACTTTAAAGAACCCGTCAATGTGACTTTCTACGATGGTGAAACGGGGATGGATATCCTAAAACGTGTCATTGGAGAAGAAAACTTTATGGGTAGCCAAGGTTATTTATCCGCCATTAAAGGCGCTAATTTGGGAACCGATCAGGTCAAAATTCCCGATTATATTGTAAGCGTTCTTGAAGGACCGGATACAGCCGCCGCAAAAGAAGATAATAACCAAAAATATGGCGATCAAACCACCTTGGGCGAATTCTCATACAGCCCTCAGTCGGGTTGGTATTACTTCGTTAACAATGAAGCCATGAACTATGGCATGGATAATTATGAACCCAAACAAGACGATGTTATGCGTGTTCAGTTTACCTATTGGGGACTGGGTTCAGATTTAAGCGGAACCCTCTATGGGGACAGTGAACAAACCGTTAAAATTGCCAATAAAGACAGCATTACAAAAGCATTGGCAGCAGTGAACAGCGCCGATAATAAAGATGCCTTATTAGCCGATGCAAAGGTACAGGCCGCCTACACACTAGCGAAAGAAACCGCATCCAATATGACCGCCGATCAAGCAACAACCGATGAAACAGCAAAAGCACTTAATGATGCCGTTTCTGGATTTGGAAAAGCCCCAAGTGTTTATTTTGAATATGAGGATGGTCGTATCCAAGAAATGGATAAAGATCAAAGCTTCACACTTACGATGAGTGATGTCGGTAAATTTGTTTTAAAAAACAGTGAAGCAACGCCTTATTGGAAATGCATCGATGACCATGGTGACAGTAAAGATATCTGGATTGCCGCATACAGTGGAATCTATAATCCCTACAGTGTGAATAAAACAATGGACGCTGTGGTGATTGATGACGCAACCGCATATGACGAAAAGCCAACCATTTTGGCACGCTTTAAAATTAAAGCCGTCCCGGCGGAAATTGAAAACTTAAAATTGTTTGTGAACGATAAAGAAGTGGGTGATGATCTTACAATACAGGGAAGCGAAGTACAAATGCTCACCGTTAAAGGACAACTGAAAGGTCAGACTGATTTTGTAACGCTGCCAAGTCGAGCGGTCACAATCACAAAAGATAATGATGATGTAAGCATGGGAACAGGATCATCCGCCGGACGTTTTTACTTTAAGAAACCCGGAACAGCAACGATCTCTGTTGTATCAAAAGACAATGGAAAAACAAAAGATCTAAAAGTAACATCCAATTATGTAAAAGTTGAACGAATTGAATCAACCGACATAAAAACATTTGATATTGATGGTTGGAACAATTCAGAAGAGTGTTACAGAGGATTAGCAGCCGATAAAACATACACCGTTTTACCTGAAAATGCGAGTAATAAAGAAGTAACTTGGATCGATAAAACACCGGAGGTTGCCACAAAGATTGATGGTACATTCTCTAAAGGATTAGTACCTAAGAAAAATGGACAAGCTGATTTTATAGTTACCAGTGTCGATAATAGCGCTATAAACCATACCGTCAGTATCAATTTTAAATATAAAAATCCAGCTAAAACCGTTTCAGCTGACCCGAATGAAATAACGGTAGAAGCCAACGCTTCAGTGCCGTTAAAACTGACGTTTGAACCAGACAATGCCACCGAACAACGTTTTAACTGGACCTATGATCAAGATGGTATTGTAGAAGTTAAAGATAAAATTGTAAGTGACTTTTTCGGAAAAACAACCGAACACACCCTACGTGCCATTAAAGAAGGCACCGTTACCGTTACAGGAACCCCTTGGGATACCAGTGGTAGCGCACAAAAAGTGACCTTTAAAGTGACGGTTTCTAAAGGTAGTGGTGAAGTGGTCGATGTTAAAAAAATGACCAAAGAAGGTATTACCTCGGGACAGCAGTTTATTAATACACTTGGTAATAATGCCTATGAAGCCGAATGGAATATTTTTGCAATGGCACGTTCAGGCGGAGATATCGGTGAAGGTAATATTGAATCATGGTACGATGATGTTGTTTCTAAAACACAAGCCGGAACCTACCTAAACAATCCAATCGACATTGCACGTGTGGTTCTCGCTGTGAATGCATCCGGCAGAGATGCCACCAATATTGGCGGCATCAACCTGATTGAAAAACTTTATAATGCCCCAAATCTTTTGAATGAAACTTCCAATGCTATATGTTTTGCATTGATTTCAATTGATACAAAAAATTACACCCTTCCAAATGATGCTCTATACACAAGAGAAAAAATAATTGAGGAATTGTTGTTATTCCAAAAAGAAAGTGGTGGATTCGGTCTGAGTAAAGAAGGAACAATAGCCACGGTTGATATGACAGCCATGATCCTTCAAAGTTTATCCACATATAATGACGATGCTCATCCAAAGGTGCAAGCCGCTATTGAAAAAGGACTGACGTATCTAAAGAATAATATGACCGATGAGTGCGGATTTATGACAAATAATTCTGAAAATAGTAACTCAAGCGCACAAGTATTAACCGCATTGACCAGTTTGAAAATCGATCCAATCAAAGAAGAAAATGGTTTTACAAGAGGTTATAAGAACATCATCACCAATTTAGACAGCTATAAAGTAGCCACCGGCGGGTTTAAATTCAAAATGACCGATCCAAACACAAAAGTTAATGAGATGTCTACCCAACAAGCCCTCTACGCCTTAGAATCGTATCAACGTTTGATGGATGGCACAAATAAACTGTATGACTTAACCGATGTCGGCAGTGTCACACCACCACCGGTTGAAAATCCAGATCAAAAAGCCGCACAAGTAGTGATCGATCAGATCAATGCACTAGGTGAAATTACCTATGCTAAAAAAGAAGCCGTCGAAGCTGCAAGAGCCGCATACGATGCTTTAAATGACAAGCAAAAAACATGGGTCACCGCCGATACCTTAAAAGTACTCGCCGATGCCGAAGCAAAAATTAAAGAACTCACACCGGAAACAAGAACGATTACCGTTTCCGTTGAACGCTTTACCATTGGTCAGGGCTACTTTAAAGAACCGATAAAAGTAGCATTCCACGAAGGCGAATCCGGAATGGATATTTTTAAACGCATTGTGGGAGAAGAAAATGTTGAATACAGTAATGGCTATTTCTCAGCCATTAAAGGAGCAAATCTAGGAACCGATCAGGTACAAATCCCCGATTATATTGTTCAGGCATTGGGCGGACCAGATACAGACGCCGCAAAATTAGAGGATAATGCCAAATATGAAAATAAGACAACATTAGGGCAAGGATCCTATACCGATCAATCCGGGTGGTTATACTTTACCAATAATACATCGCCATCTGTTGGAATGGACGCTTATCAGCCAAAACAAGACGATGTCATGCGTGTCCAATTCTCCTATTGGGGATGGGGCGCGGATTTAACCGGATTAGTTTATGGTGATAGTGAACCTAAAGTAGCCATTGCCAATAAAGATACGCTCACAAAAGCATTGGCAGAAGTTAACAGCGCCATCAATAAAGAAGCCTTGTTAGCCGATGAAACAGTACAAATCGCTTATGCGCAGGCAAAAGAAATCGCCACCAATATGACCGCCGATCAAGCAACAACCGACGAAACAGCAAAAGCACTCAATGATGCCGTTGCCAACTTTGGAAAAGTCGATCCAGATCAGGAAGCCGCACAGGTGGTTACCGATCAGATAAGAGCACTAGGCGAGATTACTTACGCTAAAAAAAGTGCTGTTGAAGCCGCAAGAGTCGCATACGATGCCTTAAGTGATAAACAAAAAACATGGGTTACGGCTGATACTTTAAAAATACTCACCGATGCCGAAGCTAGAATTAAAGAACTCACACCGGAAATAAAACCGGAACCGAGTCCAAACCCGAGTCCAAACCCGAGTCCAAACCCAACACCAAATCCAACACCGGAAATAACTA
>JAVXTS010000022.1:24522-26280 GCA_036642535.1 Eubacterium sp.
CCAACACCGGAAATAACTAAACCAGAAACAGAAAAAACACCGGATTCAGTTAAACCTAAAAATACCGTTAATGCCGTTGGCGATAACAGTAAAACAGGGATTATCGAAGACGAACAAACCTCAGCCATGACAGCCGTTGGTTTATTAGTCCTCATCGGACTGGCCGGAACAGTGGTTATGAGAACGAAAAAAAAGAATGAAGCACATTAAGAGATCCATCCTAAAGCTTTTGTACTAAACACAAAAAAGGGTTACCGCACTGAACGATCAGTGCGTAACTCTTTTTTTGTTCGCCCATAAGGAAAGGAGGATCCCCACAAAAACCCCGATAATAGCCGGAATAATAAACCCAAGGCCAAGATTAAAAAACGGAATTTTAGACATTAGCGGTGTAAAAAACGGAATAATGATCTCCTTTTGTGCTAAAGCATAGGTCACACTAACAAGACCCGTCAGTAAAATAGCAGTTGGATAAACTTTGGGAAACGAACCAATCCATTTTTGAAGAAAGGACAGTACAATCAAAACAATCGCCACTGGATAAATGGCATTTAATACCGGAACTGAAATCTCAAGGATTTTGTTCAAGCCGGCATTAGAGATCAGCATACTGATAAAAGCAAAAAAAACCGCCCATTGCTTATAACTGAATTTTGGTAAAATACTATTAAAATATTCACTGCAACAACTGATCAAGCCAACACAGGTATTGAGGCAAGCGATGAGAAAAATCAGTGCCAGAATAACCAAACCGCCCTTACCAAAGAGGTGTAAGACAATTTGTGTCAATGATTGGGCACCATTCTCTGAGACACCGAAAGCACCACCCGAAAGCGCTCCGATATGGGTGAGCGCCGCATAAACCATCAAGAGTAATGCCCCTGCAATCCATCCGGCCTTTATGGTTTCTTTCACGATAAAACGCTCTTCATCAATGCCTTTTGCACGGATATTAAGCGCAATAATGATACCAAAATTAAGGGCAGCAATGGTATCCATGGTGAGGTATCCGTCAAGAAATCCCTGGATAAAAGGTTTTGTGGTATAGCTTCCGGAAGGCATCGGATAACTGCCGACAGGAATGAAAATACAAGCAATAAAAATGATAGCAATAAGAAGGAGCAAACAAGGTGTTAGTTTTTTTCCAAGTCGATCCGTTAGTTTATCCGGTGATAGCGCAAGATAAAGAGCAACGCAAAAAAAGACGATCGAATAAAATAGTTGGATCATAGCGAGGGGCGCACCCGCATGAAGAAAAGGCGTTACAGCCATTTCAAAAGAAGTGCTAGCCGTTCTTGGAATCGCCAGACACGGTCCAATCGACAGATAAATCAAAAGGGTAAAAATCGCCGCAAACATAGGATGAACACGACCGGCCAGCGTTTTTAATCCGCCGGATTTAGCCACCGCCGTTACCCCAAGAATAGGGAGACCAATAGCACTGATCGCAAAGCCCACAAAGGAAATCCAAGCCATATTACCCGCTTGAGCACCTAGAAAAGGCGGGAAAATTAAATTGCCCGCCCCAAAAAACATCGAGAATAAAGTTAAACCAATCAGTACCGTATTTTTTTTAGATAAATTTTTCATTTTCAGTTCCTGTCTTTAAAGTGAGATTGATATTAAGATTATAGCATAAAAATTACAGTTAAAATGAAAAAGATATGTTTAGATAAAAAAGTTAATTTCAGCAAAACAGTTACACTATAAAATTGCAGGTGTTTTTTTTATCATTACTTATATAAATCATTTCTTTTA
>JAVXTS010000023.1:0-25493 GCA_036642535.1 Eubacterium sp.
TACGTTTCGCTATCCGTGAAGGCGGACGTACAGTAGGATCCGGAGTTGTTGCTAAAATTATTACGGACTAATTAATTATCCGATCCATATAAAAAAAGATCAGACTTTGAACCGACCCCCAAAAGTTAGACCACAAATCTAACGATTGGGAGGTCGGTTTTTTTAGGGTTGTGGGTTGTGGGAAGGGGGTATTATGTTGTTTGATTCTTAAAAGTTTCTTAATACTAAATCGAGAGGAGTACAAAAAAGTTTTGAATGTAAAAAAAAACTTGCGGTGGATCTTCTTTTAATGTATACTAGCTAAGGTTGGCTATTTGCGAGGAAGTAAGAAGTTGCTGTTACTAATTCAGGTAATTCTTACGGAGTATGTCACGATCATTGAATCGGACGACAATCACTTAGAAGTGGGCTGTTACTCGGCTTTTTTTAAAAGTTTAATGAGGAAACACCCGGATGAGTTGACAAGTGATTGGAGTACCTAAATGCTAAACAAAAAAATCACAAGGAGGTAAATTTAGGTATGGCAAAACAAAAAATTAGAATCAGACTTAAAGCTTTTGATCACAAGTTACTTGATCAATCAGCTGAAAGAATTGTTGAAACTGCGAAAAGAACAGGAGCGAGTGTATCGGGTCCGATACCACTGCCGACTGACAAAGAAATCATTACGATTTTGAGAGCGGTTCACAAGTACAAAGATTCCAGAGAACAATTCGAAATGCGTACACATAAACGTTTAATCGATATCTTGAATCCAACACCAAAAACGGTAGACGCATTAATGCGTTTGAACCTGCCGGCAGGCGTTGACATCGAAATTAAATTATAATTAATGAGTCAGCCGCACAGTATTATGATCGCGCTGCGATCCAATGATATAGGAGGAAAACATTGAAAAAAGCAATTATTGGTAAAAAAATTGGTATGACACAGATTTTTACAGAAAACGGTACAGTGATTCCGGTAACAGTTGTTGAAGCTGGTCCATGTACAGTTGTTCAAAAGAAAAATGTGGAAGTTGATGGCTATGAAGCACTTCAACTTGGTTTTGGAGACGTTAAAGAAAAGAAAGTCACCAAACCACTTAAAGGTCATTATGACAAACACGGTGTAGAATACAGAAAAGTAATCCGTGAATTTAAATTAGACGATTATGATGCTTTTGAAACGGGACAAGTTATTAAAGCAGATATGTTCGAAGCAGGCGACAAAGTTGATATTTCAGGTAAATCCAAAGGTAAGGGTTTTCAGGGGGTTATCAAACGTCACGGACAGAGCAGAGGGCCAATGGCTCATGGTTCTAAATACCATAGAAGCCCAGGTTCAATGGGAGCTTCTGCATATCCCGGTAGAGTACCAAAGGGCAAAAAATTACCAGGCCAGATGGGTAACAAAAACGTTACTGCATTAAACTTGGAAATTGTTAAAGTGGATGTCGAAAACAACGTTCTTTTAATTAAAGGCGCTGTTCCGGGACCAAAAGGCTCTTTAGTTTCCATCAAAAGTAGCGTTAAAGCATAGAATAATTTAGCTTGAAAGGAGGAATTTAAATGCCAAAAATGGACATCTTAGATGTAAAAGGAAATGTCGTTGGCGATGTTGAACTGAGTGAAGCAGTATTCGGTATCGAACCTAACGAACCAGTTGTACATGAAGTAGTCGTAGCACTGCTTGCAAATAGACGTCAAGGTACAAAAGGTACCTTAACCCGCGCTGAAGTTAGAGGCGGCGGTAGAAAACCATGGAGACAAAAAGGAACAGGCCGTGCACGTGCCGGTACAAGTCGTTCTCCATTGTGGATTGGCGGTGGTGTTGTCTTTGCTCCTAAAGCAAGAGACTTCAGCAAGAAAGTTAACAAAAAAGTACGTAACTTAGCAATGCGTTCTGTCTTTTCTGCAAAAGCACAGGATAAAGAATTAAGAGTACTTGATCAGTTAACGATTGAAGCGCCAAAAACAAAAGAAATGATTGCTATTCTGGAAGCGATTGATGCAAAAAAAGCGTTGATTGTATTACCGGAAAAAACAGAAAATATTGTTCGCTCTGCAAATAATATTCCTAAAGTAGCAACCACAACGGTAAGCGAATTGAATGTTTACGATATGTTGAAATACGATATCTTGGTTATGACCAAGGAATCGCTCGAAAAAATTGAGGAGGTGTACGCATGATAAAAGTTGCTCAAGATATTATTATTCGTCCGATCGTTACAGAACGTTCTATGGACGATAGCGAAGCCAAAAAATACACCTTTGAAGTCGCTAGATCCGCTAATAAAATTGAAATCAAAAATGCTGTTGAAAAAATATTCGATGTAAAAGTAGAAAAAGTGACAACAATGAATATGAATGGCAAGTTAAAAAGAATGGGTAAGTTCGAAGGCAGAAGATCAAACTGGAAAAAGGCAATTGTTAAATTGACAGAAGACAGCCAATCAATCGCATTCTTCGAAGGCGTATAAGCCCCCCAGACCCGATAAGCACATAACATAAAAGGAGGTTTGCGAATAATGGGTATTAAAAAGTATAAACCAACGTCCCCTGGACGTAGAAATATGAGTGTTAACACATTCGAAGAAGTAACTAAATCAGAACCAGAGAAATCCTTATTAGCTCCTTTGAAATCAAAAGCCGGCCGTAACTCTTATGGTAGAATTACCGTAAGACATCAGGGTGGCGGAGTGAAAAGAAAATATAGAATCATTGACTTTAAACGGAATAAAGATGGTGTTCCCGGAAAAGTAGCTAGTATCGAATACGATCCTAACCGCTCTTCAAATATCGCTTTAATTCACTATGTTGATGGTGAAAAAAAATATATTATCGCTCCTTTGAAATTAAAGGTAGGAGATATGATTGTTTCAGGTCCGGATGCAGATATCACAATTGGTAATTGTTTACCGCTGAAAAATATTCCGGTAGGTACATTAATCCATAATATTGAGTTAAAAGCAGGCAAGGGCGGACAAATGGTACGTTCTGCGGGTACTTCTGCTCAGTTAATGGCTAAAGAAGGCAACTATGCTACATTGCGTTTGCCATCAGGTGAAATGCGTGTTGTAAGAATAGAATGTCGTGCAACGGTCGGTACGGTTGGTAATCTCGATCACCAACATGTTCGTATCGGTAAAGCTGGTAGAAAACGTCATATGGGTATTCGTCCGACTGTCAGAGGTTCTGTAATGAATCCAAATGATCATCCACATGGTGGTGGTGAAGGTCGTGCTCCTATTGGTCGTTCAGGCCCTGTTACTCCTTGGGGTAAACCGGCGCTTGGTTATAAGACACGTAAGAAGAATAAACCTTCAGATAAATATATCGTAAGACGTAGAAATGCTAAGTAAGGATAGGAGGTTAAATTAATGAGTCGATCTTTAAAAAAGGGACCTTATGTCAGCGAAAAGCTGCTTAAAAGAATAGAAGATATGAACGCAAAGGACGAAAAAAAAGTGCTGAAGACTTGGTCAAGAAGCTCTACTTTGTTCCCACAGATGGTAGGTCATACCATTGCTGTTCATGATGGTAGAAAACATGTGCCAGTATATGTCACAGAAGATATGGTCGGTCACAAACTCGGCGAGTTTGCACCAACCAGAACCTTCAGAGGCCATGCAGGCGAAAAGAAAACAAAATTAAAATAGCCATAAGGAGGGTGCAAAGTGGAAGCAAGAGCTACAGCTAAATATGTACGGGTTTCATCCAGAAAGGCTAAATTAGTGGCGGATTTGATCAGAGGGAAAAGAATTGGCGAAGCCTTAAGTATCTTAGCCTTATTACCAAATAAAGCCGCAAGAATCACTGAAAAAGTCGTAAAATCTGCATTAGCAAACGCAGAAAATAATCATAACATGAATCCTGAAAACTTATATGTTGACCAGATTTTTGCAAATCAGGGACCGACATTAAAGCGGTTTAGACCGGGTCCGCAGGGGCGTGCTTTTCCAATTAAGAAAAGAACTTCTCATATTACGGCCGTATTAAAAGAACAGGAATAGGGGGGATTAGGTTTGGGTCAAAAAGTTAACGCACACGGTTTACGTGTTGGTGTCATTAAAGACTGGAATGCAAAATGGTATGCAAGTGATAAAGATTTTGCTGATTGTTTGATTGAAGACCACGATATTCGTAAATATATCAAGGCCAGCCAATTCCAGGCAGGCATTTCTAAAATTGTTATCGAACGTTTTGGAAACAAAGTGAAGATTCATATTCATACAGCAAAACCGGGCATGATTATTGGTCGTGGTGGTGCAGGAATTGAAGCCTTAAGATTAGAACTTGAAAAAATGACTGGCAAAACAGTCTTTATCAATATTGTAGAAGTTAAAAATATCGATTTGGACGCTCAGTTGATTGCTGAAAATATCGCTGGTCAGTTAGAAAGAAGAATTTCTTTCAGACGTGCAATGAAACAATGTATGCAACGCACAATGCGTGCTGGCGCTAAAGGAATCAAAACCCTTGTAGCTGGTCGTTTGAATGGTGCGGAAATGGCACGTTCTGAACATTACGCACAAGGAAATGTTCCGTTACAAACATTAAGAGCGGATATTAGTTACGGTTTCGCAGAAGCCGATACAACCTACGGAAAATTAGGGATCAAAGTTTGGGTCAATAAAGGTGAGATTTTAACAGGTCGTGAAGATATCTTAGCCGTAAGCGAAACTGAAGAAGACGCTAAGGGCAAAAGAAACAATAACAGACGTAGAGCTCCTAGAAAAGAAGCAAACTAAGAGAGGAGGAAATACAATATGTTAATGCCGAAACGTGTAAAACGTAGAAGAGTACATAGAGGTCGTATGAAGGGCAAAGCCACTCGCGGTAATAAGATCACTTATGGTGATTACGCGATCCAGGCTATGGAACCAGCATGGATTACAGCAAATCAAATTGAAGCTGCCCGTGTCGCTATGACCAGATATATTAAAAGAGGTGGTAAAGTCTGGATTAAGATTTTCCCAGATAAACCGGTTACTGCTAAACCAGCTGAAACCCGTATGGGTTCCGGTAAAGGATCTCCGGAATACTGGGTTGCAGTGGTTAAGCCAGGTAGAGTTTTATTTGAAATCTCAGGTATTCCTGAAGATGTAGCAAGAGAAGCAATGCGTCTTGCTCAGCATAAACTGCCGATCAAAACGAAATTTATCACTCGTGCAGCACAGGAAGAAGTGGGTGAATAAGAATGAAAACAAATGAATTAAGAGAATTATCAAATGTAGAATTGCAAGGGAAGCTTGGAGACTTAAAGGAAGAATTATTCAACCTACGTTTTCAACATGCTACCGGACAATTAGAGAATCCTTTACGGATTAGAGAAGTAAAAAAAACATACGCACGTATTAAGACGATCATGCAAGAACGTGAAGCAAAATCGACTGAAGCGTAGACGATATAGGAGGTTTAGCTGATGGAACAACGTAATGAAAGAAAAACTCGTATTGGTCGTGTAGTCAGTGACAAAATGGATAAAACCATTGTGGTTGCTGTTGAAAGTTTTGTAAAACATCCTATTTACAAAAAAAGAGTTAAAAATACTGTTCGCTTTAAAGCACATGATGAATTAAATCAATGTGGTGTTGGAGATACAGTAAAAATTATGGAAACAAGACCATTAAGTAAAGATAAACATTGGAGATTAGTTGAAATAGTAGAAAAAGCATTATAAGATTTAGTGCTTGAAAGGAGGTATTTCGGATGATTCAACAAGAAAGTAGATTGAAAGTTGCTGATAATACCGGTGCAAAGGAATTGTTATGCATCCGAGTTCTCGGGGGTTCAGGAAGACGTTACGCAAATATTGGCGACGTTATTGTATGTGCTGTTAAAAGCGCGGCACCTGGCGGAGATGTAAAAAAGGGCGACGTAGTAAAAGCAGTTATTGTAAGATCAAAAAGTGGCGTCAGACGCGATGATGGAAGTTATATTAAATTTGATCAGAACGCAGCTGTTCTTATTAAAGATGATAGAAATCCAAGGGGTACCCGTATTTTCGGACCTGTTGCGAGAGAGTTAAGAGACAAGAAGTATATGAAAATTGTATCTTTGGCTCCTGAAGTACTTTAACTAGGAGGTGACCATATGGCTAATAAGATGCATGTCAAAAAAGACGATATTGTGCAGATAATTTCTGGTAAAGATAAAGGAAAAACAGGTAAGGTATTAAAGGTTTTTCTAACTGAAAATAAAGTTCGTGTTGAGGGCGTAAACATCGTTACAAAACACAAAAAACCATCCCAAGCAATGCAACAGGGTGGCATTATTCGTGAAGAAGGAAGCATTCATGCTTCAAATGTTTTGCTTAAATGTGATAAATGCGGTAAAGGTGTTCGCACCGGTATCCAAATTGCAGAAGATGGCAAAAAAACGAGAGTCTGCAAAAAATGCGGACAGGTATTCGATAACTAATCTGGGGAAGGAGGTACATTATGACAAGAATGTATGAAAAGTATCAGAACGAAGTCGTACCGGCTTTAAAAGAGAAATTTCAATATAAAAATATAATGGAAGTGCCTAAGCTGGAAAAAGTTGTGATCAACATGGGTTTAGGTGACTGCAAAGATAACTCAAAAGCTTTAGAAGCAGCGGTTATTGATTTAGGCATTATTGCCGGTCAAAGACCGGTAGTAACAAAAGCAAAAAAATCCGTTGCTAACTTTAAAGTAAGAGAAGGCCAAAATGTTGGTGCGAAAGTTACTTTAAGAAGTGATAGAATGTACGAATTTAGCGATAAGCTATTTAACATTGCACTCCCACGTGTAAGAGACTTTAGAGGTTTATCCAATAAATCTTTTGACGGCAGAGGCAACTATGCGTTTGGTATTAAAGAGCAGTTAATTTTTCCTGAAATTGACTACGATAAAGTAGAGCAAATCAGAGGAATGGACATTATGTTCGTTACAACCGCTAAAACGGATGAAGAAGCACACGAACTGTTAAGACTACTTGGCATTCCATTCAGCAAATAAGGAGGCTCGTTACAATGGCTAAAAAAGCAATGAAAGAAAAACAACAGAAAAAACAAAAATATTCGACACGTGAATATAATCGTTGTCGGATTTGCGGTAGACCACATGCTTATTTAAGAAAATTTGGTATCTGCAGAATTTGTTTTAGAGAAATGGCTTACAAGGGAGAAATTCCGGGCGTACGTAAAGCCAGTTGGTAAGATAGAAATTATCGAACAAAAAGGAGGTACTTAAGCATGACAATGACTGATCCAATCGCGGATATGCTGACAAGAATCAGAAATGCAAACAATGCAGGTCATAAAGCAGTAGAAATGCCGGCTTCTAAAGAAAAGAAAGCAATTGCTGAAATTCTTATGGGCGAAGGCTATATTAATAAAGTTGATTACATTGAAGATGACAAACAAGGAATCATCAAAGTAACCTTAAAGTACGGTGAAGACAAAAGCAGAGTTATCGCTGGTTTGAAAAGAATTTCAAAACCGGGTCTGCGTGTTTATGTTGGAAAAGATGAAATCCCTAAAGTTTTAAACGGACTGGGAATTGCTATTATTTCAACATCTAAAGGCGTTTTAACCGATAAAGAAGCAAGAAGAGCCGGCGCTGGCGGCGAAGTAATCTGTTACGTTTGGTAACAGTTAACAGGAGGTATACAAAATGTCAAGAATAGGTAAAGCTCCAGTTGCCATTCCCGCTGGTGTAGACATCAAACTTGATGGACACACACTCACCGTTAAAGGACCGAAAGGTCAACTGGTCAGAGAATTCCATCATGATATGATTATTGAAGTTGAAGCGGATCAGGTGGTTGTGAAAAGACCATCTGAAGATAAAGAACATAAAGCATTGCATGGTTTAACACGTGCGTTAATTGCAAATATGGTTACTGGCGTAAGTCAGGGCTTCGAAAAAACTTTAGAAATCAGCGGTGTTGGTTATAGAGCTGAAAAAAAAGGAAATAAATTAGTCATGAATCTGGGCTATTCTCATCCGGTTGAAATGGAAGATCCGGATGGTGTTGAAACAGTTATTGATGGACCCACAAAAGTTACTGTTAAGGGAATCAGCAAGGAAGCTGTTGGCGCACATGCGGCTAACATCCGTGCAAAAAGATTACCTGAACCTTACAAAGGTCATGGTGTTAGATACTCTGATGAAACAATCAGACGTAAAGTTGGTAAAACAGGTTAATAGTTTAACAACTATGTCCAACAGGTAAGAGAAAGGAGTAAATCTGAATGATCAAAAAAGTAAATAAAAACGCAATACGTTTAAAAAGACATTTAAGAGTTCGTAATAAAATCGAAGGAACAATTGAAAGACCTCGTTTGAACGTATTCAGAAGTAATAAAAACATCTATGCACAAATTATTGATGACACAAAAGGTGTTACTTTAGTTTCTGCTTCTTCTATTGATACTGACCTGAAAGATCAGATCAAAAATGGAGGAGATAAAACTGCAGCGAAAACTGTAGGCGGTGCAATTGCTAAAAAAGCATTAGCAGCCGGTATTGATAATGTCGTTTTTGATAGAGGCGGCTATGTTTACACCGGACGTATTAAAGAATTAGCAGATGGCGCAAGAGAAGCCGGATTAAAATTCTAAGTAAAGGAGGTCATTTAATGCAAAGTAATAAAATTGATCCGAATACATTGGATTTACAGGAAAGAGTTGTCGCCATCAATCGTGTAACGAAAGTAGTTAAAGGTGGACGTAACTTTAGATTCAGTTGTTTGGTAATTGTTGGAGATGGAAATGGTTACGTTGGTGTCGGTAAGGGAAAAGCAATGGAAATTCCGGATGCTATCCGTAAAGGCATCGAGTCAGCAAAGAAATCATTAATTAAAGTGCCACTTGTTGGAACAACGATCCCTCATTTAGTACAGGGTGAAGACGGCGCTGGTAAAGTATTATTAAAACCAGCTGGAAAAGGGACTGGCGTTATTGCCGGTGGTCCGGTTCGTGCCGTATGTGAACTGGCAGGCATTAAAGATATCAGAACAAAATCTTTGGGGTCTAACAATGCGCGTAATGTGGTTAACGCTACAATTGAAGGCTTAGCTCGTTTAACAACTGTTGAAGAAGTAGCAGCCAAACGTGGTAAAACCCCAGAAGAAATCTTAGGATAGGAGGCGTTCATCGTGGCTAAACAAATTAAAGTAACACTGAAAAAGAGCATCATCGGCCGTAACAAGAGACAACGTGCGACAATTCAGGCATTAGGCCTTAGAAAAATCGGACAAGTTATTGTTCATGATGATACACCTCAGATCAGGGGCATGATCCACAAAACGGATTTTATGCTCGATGTAGAAGAAGTATAAGGAGGTGTAGAGATGAGATTACATACCTTAAGACCTGCGGAAGGCTCTAAGAAGAAAACGAAACGTAAAGGTCGTGGTACTGCAACCGGTCAAGGAAAAACTGCCGGTAGAGGTCAGGATGGGCAAAATTCCCGTTCAGGCGGCGGTGTAAGAGTAGGCTTCGAAGGTGGTCAGATGCCACTGGCGAGAAGATTACCTAAACGCGGCTTTACAAACGCACGTTTTACAAAAGAATATGCAATTGTTAATGTGGGTGAATTAAACGCATTTGAAGCGAATACGGTTATAACACCTGATTTACTATTAGAATATGGTTTCATTAGAAAATTAAAAGCTGGTGTAAAAATTTTAGGCGAAGGAGATTTGGAAAAAGCGATCACTGTTAAAGTGAACAAAATAAGCAAATCTGCTGAAGAAAAGATCCTTGCCCTAGGGGGAAAGGTAGAGGTGATATAGATGATTTCTACCTTGAAGGATGCATGGAAAATCCCGGATTTACGACGCAAAATTATATATACATTAGCTTTGTTGTTTGTTTATCGGCTGGGTTCGTTTATACCGGTCCCATACATTGATACCGCACAATTAGCAAATCTTGTGAACGATGGCGGGATTTTCGGATTATTTAATATCATTTCCGGCGGTAACTTTGGTAAATTTACCATTTTTGCTATGAGTATAACGCCTTATATTAATGCATCCATCATTATGAATCTTCTAGCATTTGCCATACCAGCATTAGAAAGATTACAAAAAGAAGGCGAAGAAGGACGAAAGAAAATTGCTCAATATACACGGTATCTTACCATTGTATTAGCAGTAATCCAAGCATTAGGAATGAGTTTATCCTATGGCGGACTTTTAACCGAAAAAAATGCTTTTACTATTTTTGTTGTTGTTCTCTGTATCACGGCGGGTACTACCTTCCTGATGTTTTTGGGAGAACAAATTACAGAAAATGGTATTGGCAATGGTATATCTTTGATTATTTTTATTAGTATTGTATCAAGAATACCATCTGGCATCGGTGAAATGTATCAATATATACAAGTAGGAACCATGTCTGTTGTAGGCGTGATTTTACTAATTATTGGTATTGTTGTTGCAACTGTTGCAGTTGTTGCAGTGACCGAAGGTCAACGTAAAATACCGGTACAGTACGCAAAAAGAGTTGTTGGGCGTAAAATGTATGGTGGACAAAGCACACATATTCCTTTACGTGTGAATATGGCCGGCGTTATTCCGATCATTTTTGCCAGTTCATTAACTCTTTTTCCGGCAACTTTAGCACAGTTTTTTCCGGGTTCAGGATTTTCAACCTGGATTGCTAAATACTTTGCATGGGGCGCACCTGTAACGACAATAATATATGTTATTTTAATTGTTGCTTTTACTTATTTCTACACAGCGGTAACATTCAATCCGTTTGATATTGCTGATAATATTAAGAAACAAGGTGGTTATGTTCCGGGGATTAGACCGGGTAAACCAACGGTTGAATATTTGTCTCGCATTATGAATCGTTTGACATTATTTGGCGGTATTTTCCTTGCTCTCATCGCTATTATTCCGATTATTGTCGGTAAGTTTATGGGCGGTATGAGTATGCAATTTGGAGGAACCAGTTTGTTAATTATCGTAGGGGTAGCACTTGAAACAGTTAAACAAATGGAATCAGAAATGACAATGCGGAATTACCAAGGATTCTTGAAATAAAAAACGGAGATAATGAAAATGAGAGTTATTTTATTAGGACCTCCGGGTGCTGGAAAAGGTACCCAATCTAAGGGTATTTGTGAAGCATTTAATATACCTCACATTTCAACGGGAGATCTATTTAGAGAAAATCTAAAAAACAATACACCACTTGGTCAAAAAGCAAAAGGTTATATGGATGCTGGGAAACTGGTACCGGATGAACTTGTTATTGCTTTAGTTGAAGATCGTATCGAACGGGATGATTGTAAAAACGGTTATCTTTTAGACGGTTTTCCAAGAACGGTAGCTCAGGCGGAAGCATTAAGTGTACTTACTGAAAAATCCAAAAATCCTTTGGATTATGCGGTCAATATTGATGTGCCGAGCGATGTTTTAGTTGATCGTATTACCGGACGTCGTGTTTGCAAAACATGTGGTGCAACGTACCATGTGAAATATCAACCACCAAAAGTGGATGGTAAATGTGACAATGACGAAACAGATTTGATTCAAAGAGATGATGACAAACCGGAAACAGTAAAGACTCGTATCGATGTATATTTTGAAGAATCAGAACCTTTGATTGGTTATTATGATCAAAAAGGTATTCTGGTTACTGTTGATGGCACAAAAAATTCAGCGCTTGTTGCTGAAGATATAAAGAAATTACTTGGCGGTACAAAATAACCATGATTACCATTAAATCACAGCAAGAAATTGAATTAATGCGTGAAGCAGGAAAAATTGTAGCAAAATGCCATGAATTAATTAAAACAAAAATAAGACCGGGTATCACAACCCTTGAGCTAGATCGAATTGCTGAGAAGTTTATTCGTGATCAAGGCGCATACCCAACCTTCCTGGGTTATGAGGGATTTCCAAAATCCATTTGCGCATCAATTAATGAAGAAGTGGTACATGGTATTCCTGATAATCGTAAGTTGTGTGAAGGAGATATTATCTCAGTGGATCTTGGTGCGACGCTTAACGGATACGTTGGCGATGCTGCCAGAACCCATGCAGTTGGTTCCGTTTCAGAAAAAGCACAAAAGCTCATTGATGTAACCAAAGAATCTTTCTTTAGAGGTATTGAATACGCTAGAGAAGGTTATCGCCTGTCCGATATCTCCCATGCTGTTCAGAAATATGTAGAAGCTAATGGGTTTTCTATTGTAAGAGACTATGTTGGTCATGGAATTGGTCGTGAAATGCATGAAGATCCACCGATTCCAAATTACGGAAAACCTAATCACGGACCGAGACTACGTCAGGGTATGTGCCTGGCCATTGAACCAATGGTAGACGTTGGAACTTATGATGTGGAACTTTTAGATAATAACTGGACTGTTGTGACAGCGGATGATTCTTTATCCGCCCACTACGAGAATACGATTTACATTACGGGCAAAGATAAGCCTGAAATATTGACGATGCTTTAAGGGTAATGAAAATGAATAATTTTAAAGTGGGACAAGTGGTGCGTTCAACTGCGGGGAGAGACAAAGGACAGTTTATGATTGTCTGTGATATTTTAGATCAGAATTATGTGGCGATCTGTGATGGAAAGCAACGTAAAATTAGTAACCCAAAGAAGAAAAAAGTTAAGCATTTAGCTAAAACAAACCATATTGTCACAATACTACATGAGAAAATAATAAATGGTGATAAAATTAACAATGCCGAAATTAGAAATTATCTGAGAAAATATGATAATACTGAAGCCGGTATAAGTGAGGAGGTTTGATCAATGGGCAAAAAAGACGTGATTGAAGTCGAAGGCAAAGTCGTTGAGGCTTTACCAAATACAATTTTTTTAGTAGAATTAGATAATGGACATCAAATAACAGCGCATATTTCAGGAAAATTAAGAATGAATTACATTCGTATTTTACCTGGAGATAAAGTTATGTTAGAATTGTCCCCATATGATTTGACCCGTGGGCGTATCGTATGGCGGGGAAAAGGCAAATCATAAAGGAGGAATAAACAATGAAAGTAAGACCATCAGTAAAACCGATCTGTGAAAAATGTAAAGTAATTAAAAGAAACGGTCGTGTCATGGTGATTTGTGAAAATCCTAAACACAAACAGAAACAAGGCTGAGAGTAGCCTTTGGACTAAAATAAGAGTATGGCTGCGGCAATTAATCTATACTTATAATAAAGAGGCACGAACCTGATTGCTTTGATAGGGGTTCGTCGAACATAAGACTAGGAAGAGTTTGAATCCGGGGTCTTAGGTCATATACACATGATCAACAAATTTTAGGAGGTACTTAAATGGCAAGAATTGCCGGAGTAGATTTACCCAGAGATAAAAGGGTAGAAGTAGGTTTAACCTACATTTATGGAATCGGAAGACCAACATCCAATTCAATTTTAAAAGAATTGAACATTAACCCTGACACACGTGTTAAAGATTTAACCGAAGTGGAAGTTAACGATTTAAGAAATATTCTCGATGCTAAGTATACCGTTGAAGGTGACTTACGTCGTGAAGTTAATTTGAATATTAAGCGCTTAATCGAAATTGGATCTTACAGAGGCGTCAGACATCGTAAAGGCTTGCCAGTGAGAGGCCAGAAAACGAAGACGAATGCAAGAACACGTAAAGGTCCGAAGAGAACAGTCGGAAGAAAGAGTAAATAGGAGGTTGAATTATGGCGAAAAAAATTATCCGTTCTAAAAAGAGAAAAACCAAAAAGAATATTGAACGCGGTCAGGCGCATATTCAATCTTCATTTAACAATACGATTGTTACCATCACTGACACCGCAGGAAATGCTCTTTCATGGGCAAGTTCTGGTGAATTAGGTTTCAGAGGTTCCAGAAAAAGTACACCTTTTGCAGCTCAAATGGCAGCTGAACAAGCTGCTAAATTAGCAATGGAACATGGTTTGAAAAGTGTAGAAGTTTTGGTTAAAGGACCAGGTTCTGGTAGAGAAGCAGCGATTCGTGCATTACAAGCAGCAGGTTTGGAAATTACCCTTATTAGAGATGTAACACCAATCCCACATAATGGTTGTCGTCCACCTAAACGCAGAAGAGTCTAATAGGAGGTGTAAAGAATAGTATGGCAAGATATACAGAAGCATCATGTCGTCAGTGCAGACGTGAAGGCATGAAATTATACTTAAAAGGTGAAAGATGTTATTCTACAAACAAATGTGCGTTTGAAAGAAGACCAACACCACCGGGCCAACATGGCAAAAGACGTACTAAAGTTTCCGAATACGGATTACAGTTACGTGAAAAACAAAAGGTTAAAAGAATTTATGGCGTCTTAGAAAAACAATTTGCCCATTATTTTGATTTAGCAGAAAAACAAAAAGGGATTACCGGTTCTAATTTATTAGAAATTCTGGAAACTCGTTTAGATAATGTTGTTTATCGTCTAGGTTTAGCGGCTTCTCGAAAAGAAGCGCGTCAGTTAGTTCAACATGAACATTTCCTAGTCAATGGTAAAAAGGTAAATGTACCTTCTTTCTTAACTAAAGATGGCGATACAATTGAAGTTAAAGCTAAAAGTAAAAAATCACAAAAGTTTAAAGAAATTGTAGAAACAACTGAAAACAGGACAATTGCTCCATGGTTATCAGCAGATTTAGATACTTTAAGTGGCAAAGTCATTGGCAGACCAACAAGAGAAGATATTGATGTTGAAATTGCTGAACATCTAATTGTTGAATTGTATTCTAAATAGGATAAAATGACAATGAGACATTTAACCCTCAAGTTATGGAATAAAAGAATTTAAATTTAGGAGGGTCAAGATTTAATGATCGAATTTGAAAAACCAATTATCGAAATAGTTGAAAAATCAGAAGATGAAACCTACGGTAAATTTGTAGTGGAACCTCTGGAAAGAGGCTATGGTACAACCTTGGGTAATAGTTTAAGAAGAATCATGTTATCTTCTCTCCCGGGTGTAGCCGTTACTTCCGTTAAAATAGATGGGGTGCTACATGAATTTTCAACCATTGCTGGTGTTAGAGAAGATGTTATTGAGATTCTGCTAAACTTAAAAGGTCTGGCAGCTGAAATTTATACCGACGGAGCTAAAACCGTCCGCATTGAAGCGGAAGGTGAAGGAGAAATAACAGCCGGCGATATTATTGCCGATGCAGATGTTGAGATTTTAAATCCTGAACTGCATATTGCAACCTTGGCAAAAGGAGCAACATTAAACATGGAAATGCGTCTTGAAAAAGGCCGTGGCTATGTTGCTTCTGATAAAAATAAATATCAAGGTATGCCAATTGGTACTTTACCGGTTGATTCTATTTTTTCACCCATTAAGAAAGTTAATTTTTTAGTGGAAAATACGCGTGTCGGTCAGATAACGGACTTTGATAAATTAACTCTGGAAGTTTGGACGGATGGGACTACAACCCCTGAAGAAGCGTTATCGTTATCAGCAAAAGTACTGAATGAACATTTAAATCTTTTTATTGACTTAACAGACCATGCCAACAGTGTTGAAATTATGGTTGAAAAAGAAGAAAATGAAAAAGAACGTATTCGTGAAATGTCAATTGAAGAATTGGAATTATCGGTACGTTCAAGTAATTGCCTGAGAAGAGCAAATATAGATACAGTTGAAAAACTGACTCAAAAAACCGAAGAGGATATGATTAAAGTACGTAATCTCGGACGAAAATCATTGAATGAAATTAAGCATAAATTGGCTGAAATCGGATTATCACTGAGTCAGGAAGACGAAAAGACAAAGGAGTGATGAATAATGGCTCAATATAGAAAATTAGGCCGCCCAACCGATCAGAGAAGAGCTATGCTTAGAAACCTGACAACGTTTCTTTTAGAACATGGAAGAATCGAAACAACGGTTACTCGTGCAAAAGAAGTAAAGCGCATGACAGATAAGATGGTTACATTGGGTAAAAGAGGCGACTTACATGCCAGAAGACAAGCTTTAGCTTATATTACTAAAGAAGAAGTCGTTAAAAGCTTATTCGATGAAATTGCACCAAAATACGAAGAAAGACAAGGCGGATACACACGTATCTACCGTGTTGGACCACGTAGAGGCGACGGCGCAGAAATAGCAGTAATTGAATTAGTATAAAAAAATGGGGATTAAGTCAAGTTGGCTTAGTCCCTTTTGATGCTTTTATTAAAATTATGATCTGCATAAAGAAAGTGAAACCATGGAAAAAATTATAGAGGTTCATGACCTGTTCTATGAATATCCTAAAAATAGTGAAAATAAAGATGAAAATACTATCGCCCTTCAAGGTGTCGATTTTTATATAGAACGAGGAGAGTTTGTGGGTGTTATTGGACATAATGGTTCTGGTAAATCGACATTATCAAAACTTCTCAATGCCATCATTCAACCGACAAGTGGAGATGTAATTGTCAAAGGTATGAATACAAAAGATATCGAACATCTTTGGGATATACGGCAAACTGCTGGAATGGTCTTTCAAAATCCGGATAATCAGCTTGTTGCAACAATCGTAGAAGAAGATGTCGCTTTTGGACCTGAAAATCTCGGAATTGCTCCGGAGGAAATCAGACGTCGTGTTGATGAAGCACTTGGAACGGTTGCAATGGAAGCCTATCGCAGACAGAAACCCCATCAATTATCCGGTGGACAGAAACAAAGAATTGCGATTGCAGGGATTTTGGCAATGGAACCGGAGTGTATTATTTTTGACGAACCCACAGCGATGCTTGATCCATCGGGACGTCGTGAAGTGATGAAAACTATTAAACAGTTAAATCAAGAAAAAAAAATGACAGTACTGCATATCACACATTATATGAGTGAATTGATTGATGCGGATCGGATCATCGTTCTTGATAAAGGTCAAATTGTTATGCAAGGTAAACCAAAAGAAATTTTCAGACAAGTCGATAAGCTAAAAATGATCGGCCTTGATGTGCCTCAAATGACAGAATTGGCTCATGATTTAAGATTGGTAGGATTTGATATTCCAGATGATATTTTGCATATTCAGGAAATGGTGAATACATTATGCCACTAGAAATAAGACATTTAGATCATATTTATTCTGAAGGATCTCCTTTTGAATTTAAAGCGCTTAAAGATATTAATATAACCATTAATGATGGCGAGTTTATCGGTTTAATCGGACATACCGGTTCTGGAAAATCAACACTTATTCAGCATTTAAATGGTTTATTGGTACCAACAGGTGGAACAGTTTTATTTAATGGAGATGATATTTTCAATGGAAAAAAAGAAGATCTCATCCAGGTTAGACATAAAATAGGATTGGTTTTTCAATATCCGGAGCACCAGCTTTTTGAGGAAACGGTGGCTAAAGATGTTGCCTTTGGTCCGAAAAATTTAGGATTAGATGAAGATGAAATTAATCGTCGTGTTAAGCATGCTATTAAAATGGTGGGTCTTAATTACGATAAGGTTAAAGAAAAATCGCCCTTCGAACTTTCGGGGGGACAGATGCGACGTGTGGCGATTGCTGGTGTTCTTGCCATGGAGCCTGATGTTTTGATTTTAGATGAACCAACGGCCGGGCTTGATCCACGGGGACGGGATGAAATTCTGAATCAGATTAAAACACTGCATGAAAAGAAAAAAATTACAGTGATTCTTGTATCGCATAGTATGGAAGATGTAGGAAAATTGGTTGATAAAGTATTGGTGATGCACGAAGGTGAAATTGTATTTTTTGATGCACCGGCCTGCGTGTTTACTCAGATTGATACACTTGAATCTATTGGCTTAGCGGTTCCCGAAGTGACTTATTTGATGCGAGAACTTAAAAAGAAATATCCAGATATTCGCGAAGATGTTTTAACGGTCAAAGCCGCAAAGGATGAAATCGTACGGGTAGTAAGGGGACAAGAAAATGTTTAAAGATATTACTATTGGGCAGTTTTACCCGACCAATTCTGCTATTCATCGTTTGGATCCTCGGACAAAGATTATTTTCACGTTTGCTTATATTATTATGCTGTTTGTGATTAATAATCTCTGGGGTTATATGGCTGCTTTTGTGTTACTTTTAGGCGTTATTTTAATTTCAAAAATACCGATTTCTTATATCGTACGTGGTGTTAAAGGCTTGATTTTAATCATCTTACTAACCGTTGTTCTTAATTTATTTATGACACCCGGAACGGTGATTGCAAGCATTGGCCCTCTTCACATTACAATGGAAGGTCTTAAAGTTGCTGTTTTTATGGCCATGCGTTTAATTTTCCTTGTTATGGGCACCAGTATTATGACATTAACAACTTCACCCATTGATTTAACTGATGGGATGGAATTTTGCATGAAAGGGATCCCTTTTGTGCGTAAATACGCCCATGAATTAGCGATGATGATGTCTATTGCATTGCGCTTTATTCCGACTTTAATGGAAGAAACAGATCGTATCATGAAAGCACAAAAAGCAAGAGGTGCTAATTTTGAAACAGGCAATCTTATTTCAAGGGCTAAAGCATTGATTCCTATTTTAGTACCGTTGTTTATCAGCGCCTTTAGACGTGCGGATGAGCTGGCGACAGCTATGGAAGCACGTTGTTACAGAGGTGGAGAAAACCGTACACGGATGAATCAACTTAAATTTTTACGAGGTGATGTTGTTGCGCTTGTTTTGATGTTTGTGATGATTGGTGTGTTTGTAGGATCACGCTTTATTACGATACCGTTGATTTTTCCGGTTTAAAGTGTATTGGTAAAACAAGGGTAAAGGAAATTTAAAATAGATGAGAAACATACAATTAATTATTGCTTATAAAGGCACACATTATGCCGGTTGGCAAGAACAGCCGGATGTACGAACCGTTGAAAAAACGTTACGAAAAGCTATTGAGGCAATTACCGGAGAACCGACAATTCTTTATGGTTCGGGCAGAACGGATGCGGGTGTTCATGCCGTTGCCCAAAGTGCCAATTTTTATACAAGCAGCCGTATTCCGGCAGAACGTTTTGCCCTTGCTCTTAATACAAAATTACCCCAAGATATTCGGGTGAGAGCAAGCTATGAAAAGCCGGAAGATTTTCATAGCCGATATTGCGCAAAAGGAAAGGTTTATAGTTATCGTCTTTATTTAGGACCGACATCCAGTCCGTTTACGAATGATTTAAGCTGGCATATTGCCCGCAAAATAGATTTAACGGCTATGGAAAAAGCAGCAAAACCTTTTTTGGGTGAGCATGATTTTAGTGGCTTTATGTCTGCGGGAAGCAGTGTTAAAAATACTGTTCGTACGATCTATGATATTCGTTTTGAAAGAAAAGAAAATTTACTGACAATTATCTATGAAGGCTCCGGATTTCTTTACAATATGGTGAGAATCATTACGGGTACCCTTTATGAGGTAGGTGTCGGAGAAATTGACCGAGTATGTATTCCTATGATTATAGCCTCTTGTGAGCGCAATCAGGCGGGTATTACAGCACCTGCGAAAGGATTGTTTTTAGAACGTGTTATTTATTAAAAAATGAATAAAAAATGCGAAAAGAACTTGACACACCAGGGTAGATGTAATAGAATATAACGTGGACGTATTTGTATCACTAGCCCCGATACATTAGTAACGTAGATCGGTAACTCCCACTTTTACCGGTTAAGTACTTATAGATTAAGAAAAAATTTAGATTAAAAGATTGAAGGAGGAGCTTGAGATGAATTCAAACGCCACAGTAATGGCCAAGTCTCATGAGATAGACCGCAAATGGTATGTTGTTGATGCCGAAGGTAAAGTGTTAGGACGGTTAGCAACAGAAATAGCTACTATTTTAAGAGGAAAAAACAAACCATTTTTTTCACCACATGTAGATTGCGGTGACTTTGTCATTGTTATTAACGCTGATAAAATTGTATTAACAGGTAATAAATTAGATCAAAAATTATATAAAACATATTCCGGTCATCCGGGTGGATTAAAAGAAGTAACCTATAGAAAACTCTTAGCAGATAAACCAGAATTATTGGTAACCAAGGCAGTTAAAGGAATGGTTCCGCATAATAAATTAGGCAGTCAGGTTATGACTAAACTAAAAGTATATGCCGGTAATGAACATCCACATGCTGCACAGCAACCAGAAGCTTTAGAAATTTAATGCTAAAAAGGGAGAAAAAATAGAATGGCGAAAGTACAATATTTAGGAACCGGTAGAAGAAAAACATCTGTTGCCAGAGTAAGATTATTACCGGGTGATGGTAAATTTATCATCAATGGCAGAGATATTAATGAATATTTTGGTTTAGAAACTTTAAAAGTTATCGCAAAACAACCACTTACATTAACAAGTACAACAGATACTTTTGATGTTTTAGTGAATGTATTTGGTGGAGGATTCACAGGTCAAGCCGGTGCTATCCGTCATGGTATTGCAAGAGCGTTACTTGAAGCTGATGCAAACTTAAGACCAGAACTTAAAAGAGCAGGTTACTTAACGCGTGACTCTAGAATGGTCGAAAGAAAGAAATACGGTCTTAAAAAAGCTCGTCGTGCACCACAGTTCTCAAAACGTTAATCAAACGAAATTACAAAACCCCGGAATGGTTTATTTCCGGGGCTTTTCTTATGACGCTGGAGAGATAAAACAGTATAAACACTCTATAAAGAAATGTATTTATTAAGAAATAAAATTTATTTTTTTTAAAGCTTGTGTTCAGAGACGATTTAACGTATAATAAACAACAGGTCATTTTGCGCTTTTTGTAAAACGTGAAGGTTTGATCCGAATTTGGAAATCCGCTGTTTAGAGGTTTTTTTGTTCTCCAACGAATTTTAAAGAACAGATTATCAAAAGATATCCGCGAGACGGTTTTCTCCGGATATCTTTTTCTGATTAAAAGAATAATGTAAAGGAATTACATCGTTTGTATAGGAAAGTCTTTCATTTAAGGGTTTTCCTATACGAATGACGTATTGATTTTAAGAAAGCAGGAATAATATGAAAGAAGAACAACCGATTATAAATATAGCAGTTATTGCCCATGTTGACGCAGGAAAATCTACATTAGTAGATGCACTATTAGGTCAAAGCGGTGTTTTCAGAGAAAACCAAGAAGTGATTGATTGTGTTATGGACAGTAACGATCTTGAACGGGAACGTGGAATCACGATTTATTCAAAAAACTGTTCGATTATGCATAATAATATTAAGATTAATATTGTGGATACACCGGGACATGCCGATTTTTCATCGGAAGTTGAACGTATTTTAAAAACGGTTGATACGGTTATTTTATTGGTCGATTCCAGTGAAGGACCAATGCCTCAGACCCGTTTTGTACTCAATAAATCTCTTGAACAGGGATTGAAACCAATTCTATTTATTAATAAAATTGATAAAAAGGATCAACGTGCCGAAGAAGTGGTAGATATGGTCTTTGATTTATTTGTTGAATTAAAAGCGACAGATGAACAATTGGAATTTCCTATTTTATACGGCATTGCAAAACAAGGAATTGCAAAACGTGAAATGGATGATGATAGCACTGATTTAACCCCATTATTTGATACCATTGTTGAACATGTTGGTATTCCGGAAGATTTGAGTTTGGAACCACTTCAAATGCAAGTATCAACTTTAGGTTATGATGATTATATTGGTCGTCTTGGGATTGGTCGTGTATCTAGCGGTACGATTCATGCAGGTGAGCAGTTAGAAGTTTGTAAGCGTGATGGCAGTTTCAAAAAAGTTAAACTGGGTCAGATTTTTGCATATCGCGGTCTTTCAAGAGTTGAGAGCAAAGAAGCAAAAGCTGGCGATATTGTTGTTGTATCGGGGATTCCGGATATTATGATTGGTGAAACGATTGGTGAAATTGATCAGGTTCAACCAATGGAACTGATTGAAATTGAAGAACCGACCTTATCCATGAACTTTTTGGTTAATACATCGCCATTTGCGGGTAAAAGCGGAAAATTTGTAACCACGCGTCATATTAAAGCACGTCTTGAAAAAGAACTGGAAGTTAATGTAGGAATGACGGTTGATCCATTGGAAGGTACGACTGAAGGTTATAAAGTTTCGGGTCGTGGAGAATTACATTTATCTATTTTACTTGAAAATATGCGCCGTGAAGGCTATGAAATTGCGGTTTCTAAACCGGAAGTAATCATGCATAAAGATGAAAATGGTCATAAAGTAGAGCCAGTAGAAAGTGTTATTATAAACGTTCCGGATGAATATTCCGGTGTTGTTATTTCTAAATTGAATGTACGTAAAGGCAGTATGGTAGGTATGGCAGCAGAAGAGGGTTGGACAAAACTTGAATACCTAGTACCGACTCGAGGCTTGTTAGGCTATCAAAGTGAATTTATCAATGATACCCATGGCGAGGGAACACTCGTTAGACGTTTTGATTCATTTGAACCTTATTTTGGTGAGATACCACAACGTCAGAATGGTGTGCTGATTTCAGGTGTAAATGGCGAAACGATGGCGTATTCATTATTTAATCTGAGTGATCGCGGAATCATGATGGTTAGTGCAGGTACGCCTGTGTATGAAGGAATGATCATTGGGATTAATAATCGTAGTGATGATATGATCGTTAATCCGATTAAAAATAAAAAATTAACCAATACAAGAGCTTCCGGATCGGATGAATCTTTAAAAATTGTTAATCCTAAAGTCTTTTCATTAGAAGAAGCGTTAGAATTTATCAATGATGATGAACTGGTTGAAATTACACCGGCAGATATTCGGATTCGTAAAAAAGTGTTAACGGAACTGGATCGTAAAAAGGAAAGACGTAACTAATGACAAGTTAAAATAAATATAAAAAATAGTCCGGTAAAATGTCGGACTATTTTTTTATTTTCTCAGACAAAATTAATGCAAAACGTGTATACTTAATTTAATAGTAAAATTGAAATTTATAGACAGTATGTTAAGTTAAAAATAGTAGAAAGAAGGAAAAAAGATGCGTCAAAATTTGAATAATATTGAGCCGATTGAATTAGAAGAATTATTGGCAAAAAAAGATGATGAAACAATCTTAGTGGATATTCGTGATAAAATTGAAATTCAAAATGAATTTGAAGATCAGGATAATGTGATTAATTTGCCTCTTAAAGCATTAGACACGCAGTATGATCTGCTTGAACCATTTAAAAACAAAACGATTGTTTTAGTGTGTCATTCAGGTATGCGGGCGCAAAAAGCTCAGAAGTTTTTAGAAAAAAAAGGATTTGAAAATTTACGGGTGCTCAAAGGTGGCGTTGTGCTTTGGGAAAAATTTAAAAGTAAAAAAAAGCATTAGTTGAAAGATAAAAAAGCATCTCGAATAAATAAACATCGAGATGCTTTTGTCTTTTTTATTGGGCTCGGTTAATGGCAGAAACGAGGGCGATCACAGAGGCGGCAATAATGTCGTTATGGATGCCTGCGCCCCAAACTGTTTTTTTATTTGGCAATGTTATACCGACATAAGCAGCAGCTTGGGAGGTAGAACCTTCTCCAAGGGCATGTTCTTTATAAATGAGGTCGGTGTAAGGGACTTCAAGATAGTCTTTAAGAGCATTACTGATGGCATCAAAACGGCCATTTCCTTCAGCGGAAATGAAGGTTGTTTTGCTGTTGCACTGTACCGTAACATCTGCCTTGATATTTTGGTTAATTTGTTCAAAATGATACGTTGGCAAGGTAATGGGTGTGGCAATATTGACATAAGTTTTTGTAAAAATGGCACAAACTTCTTCAGCAGAAAGTTCTTTGTGTTTATGGTCAGAAACATTTTTGACGGTATAGCCCAGATCTTCGCGCATTCCTTTTGGCAAATCGTATCCATATTTTTGCTCGAGTACGTATCCGATACCACCTTTACCGGATTGGCTGTTAATGCGAATAACATCTTTTTCATATTGGCGGCCAAGATCGGTGGGATCAATGGGAAGATAAGGTACGGTCCATTGTTCACAACGTTTTTCTTCACGCCAGTTCATTCCCTTGGCAATGGCATCTTGATGTGAACCCGAGAAGGCGGCAAAAACAAGGGCGCCACTATATGGAAGGCGTTCATAAACGTGCATCCGTGTTGTGCGTTCGTAGACTTCGGTGATTTTTGGTAAATTATCAAAATTAAGTTTTGGATCAACGCCGTGGGTATACATATTAAGGGCTAAGGTTACAATATCAACATTTCCGGTGCGTTCGCCATTTCCGAAAAGCGTTCCTTCGATACGATCGGCGCCGGCTAAAAGACCGAGTTCTGAATCGGCAATGGCACAGCCACGGTCATTATGAGGGTGCAGAGAGACAATAACGTTATCACGATAATTTAGGTGTTCGCACATGTATTCAATCTGGCTGGCGTATACATGGGGCATAGACATGGAGACGGTAACGGGTAGATTAATGATGACTTTGTTAGTGGTTTCGGGCTTCCAGACGTCTAGAACGGCATTGCAGATCTCAAGAGCAAAATCGATTTCGGTTCCGGTGAAACTTTCGGGCGAATATTGAAATTGAAAATTACCTTTGGTTTCTTGTGCGAGGGTACTTAGCATGATGGCACCATCGACGGCAATTTTAATGATATCATCTTTGGATTTTTTAAAAACTTGTTCGCGTTGTGCGACGGAGGTTGAATTGTAGAGATGCACAACGGATTTTTTGCAACCTTCAAGGGCGGCAAAAGTTTTTCTTATAATGTGTTCTCGTGCTTGGGTGAGTACTTGGATAGTGACATCGTCTGGGATAAGATTTTGTTCAATGAGAGTTCTTAAAAAAACGTATTCGGTTTCAGAGGCTGCGGGAAAACCGACTTCAATTTCTTTGAAACCAACGGCGACTAAAGTTTTGAAATATTCAATTTTTTCGTCAAGGCTCATAGGGATGATTAAGGCTTGATTGCCATCTCTTAAATCAACAGAACACCAGATAGGTGCTTCTGTAATATATTCTTTATGAACCCATTTTGTTGATTCAATGGGTGGCATAAAATAACCGCGTTCGTATTTTTTATAATTCATCATGATTTGCTTCTCCTTTATATATGAAATTTTGTTGTCTGTTCGCTACCAAATTTCAAAGAAATTTGGACGAGGAAAAGGGAATCCTATTTTCATACGAAATTTACCTAAAAAGTAAAAAGAAAAATAACGTATAAAAATAGGTTAGTTTCGTTGCCGCTCATCCGCTAACGCTCTTCATTCGCTACCAAATTTCAAAGAAATTTGGACGAAACGTCAAAAAACCGCCTCTACATTCTATTTGTATAGAACATAGAGACGGAAGATTACATCTTACGTGGTACCACTCTAATTTTTCAACTTGCGTTGTCTCGTTACAGATACAAATCATTGCTGATTAATATCCTCCTGGAATAACGGTCAGGTTCCGGCTATGCCTAATATTTTCAGTTCAGCACGCTACTCCGAGGCCAGTTCACATTCATCTCACAACTGTTTCACATCAACCAACAGCTTTCTGGATGTTTGAAGAATCTTACTTTTCCTCATCAAGGTATTGTGATTATCATAATCATTTTAACAATTTTTGTCAAGATATTTTTATAAAAAAAGA
>JAVXTS010000024.1:0-24525 GCA_036642535.1 Eubacterium sp.
GGTACCAATGTTAACATGTGGTTTGGTTCTTTCAAATTTTGCTTTACCCATTTGTTATCTCCTTAAAGATTATCATTTAATATTTTATTTACAATAGACTATCACTCTGGCTATTATACAATAGTGCGAAATTGGTTTCAAGCTTTTTTATTCTAAAACTTAAATAATTAATTCAACATTTCAAAATACGCTATAAACCGCAAGTAATGTTTAATACTGTCCTTTATAAATAGGTATAGAATACTAATCTCTTTTTAAATGAAACATTTCTATTGAATATACACTAATAAACTTTTTTTGATCAAATTTTTATCTCTATAATCCATATCTAGTTCTGTATCTTTTTTCATTATCCTTTCATTTGAATTTATAAACACATAAAAATCGTTCATCCATTCTTTCCACATGACCTCTCGGTATTTGTGCATAAACTTATCCACAATCTACAAACTTATACACAACGGTTTTATGGGGCTTAGAGCCTGTTTTATAAACTTATGCACATTGTCCACAGAAAAAACAGATGTTTTCCACAGTTTTCCACATTTTACACCGGATTTTGTACACAGCTAAAAAGTTATCCACATTTTTTAGTCATTCTATATCTTGTGTTTTGTCAAAAGAACCTTTATCCGTTTACATCTTTTGAAGAACCTTTTCAGTGCTTTAAAAATAGAAAATGGAAAATTCCGAAAATCAAAAGTACTTTGATTTCATCATTTTCCATTTTTATTTTAACTATTTTTCATCGTAATCAATCGCTTCTTTCACAAAACTGTTGAATAAAGGATGCGCTTTGTTTGGACGTGATTTAAATTCAGGATGCGCTTGAGTCGCAACAAAGAACGGATGCTCTTTAATCTCAACCATTTCAACTAAAACACCATCCGGTGACATTCCTGAAAAAACCAATCCGTTTTCTTCCAATACAGAAACATAGACATCATTCACTTCATAACGATGGCGATGACGTTCTTCAATAGTTGTTTTCTTACCATATGCGTTATAAGCATGGGAACCTTCTTTAAGTTCACAAGGATATGAACCCAATCGCATGGTTCCACCCATATTCTGAATTTTTTTCTGTTCTTCCATTAAACTAATGACAGGATAAGGCGTTTCCTCATCTAGCTCAATACTGTTTGCATTCTTTAAACCCGCTACATTTCTAGCATATTCGATCACGGCTAATTGAAGACCGAGACACAAACCTAAAAATGGGATATTATTTTCACGGGCATATTTGATGGCTTCGATTTTTCCTTCAATCCCACGATTTCCAAAACCACCCGGAACAATAATACCACCGACATCTTTCATAATACGGTCAATATTCTGTTCATTTAAGTCTTCGGAATGTACCCATTTAATAGATACTTCCGCATTATTAGCAATCCCTCCATGACGTAGCGCTTCCGCAACAGAAAGATAAGCATCATGTAGTTCAACATATTTGCCGACTAGAGCAATCGTCACTTTATTTTCCAAACTTTTAGCTTTGGTAACCAGTTCTTTCCACTCTGATAAATCCGGTTGTTTGCAGTTCATTTTTAGTTTACTGCACACCAATCGTGCAAGACCTTCTTTTTCAAGCAACAGGGGTACTTCATATAATTCGGATGCATCGGTATTGGTTACCACCGCTTCTTTGTCCACATTACAGAATAAACTAATCTTTCCCTTTAAGCTTTCGTCCACTTCTTTTTCTGAACGCAACACAATAATATCAGGCTGAATACCGATACTCCTCAGTTCTTTAACCGAATGTTGCGTGGGTTTTGTCTTAAGTTCACCTGCTTTACTTAAATAAGGAAGTAACGTTACATGGATATAAAGGACATTTTCCTCACCCAGATCTTTTTGAAACTGACGAATCGCTTCTAAATATGGTAAACTTTCAATATCGCCAACGGTTCCTCCAATTTCTGTAATAACAACATCCGGATTAGCGATGCTTTCGGAAACACGTAAAATACTTTCTTTAATTTCATTAGTAATATGAGGAATAACCTGAACCGTACCACCAAGATAATCGCCTCTTCGTTCTTTTGAAATAACATTCCAATAAACTTTTCCAGTCGTAACATTACTATACTGTCCTAAGCTTTCATCCGTAAAACGTTCATAATGACCAAGATCCAAGTCCGTTTCCGCACCATCATCCGTTACAAAAACTTCACCGTGCTGGTATGGACTCATTGTACCCGGATCATAATTAAGGTATGGATCAAATTTCTGAATAGAAACCTTCAACCCTCTCGCTTTTAATAAACGTCCTAAAGATGCACTGGTAATACCCTTACCGAGTGACGATACAACACCGCCGGTTACAAATATATACTTTGTTTTCATTACGCCTCCTGTTTTCTTTCTCTACATAAAAAAATCACTGCAAAAAGTGGTTTTTTTTTTGCAGTGATGCAATTGACAATATATATTATATTTTACCTGTTCTGAGAAAAAGTGCAAGTGTTTTTTTTATTTATTCTAAATACTGATCAATCACTTTGAGTAATGTTTCCTCCGATAAGACCAGATCACTTCCCGGTAAATAATCAAAAAAATCTTCAAACGCTTCATAGATACTAATTTCTTTTAGAAAAATAGTAACCATTTCCGTATGCGTCTCATTTAAACACGAAAACATAATCCGAGGTGATGACAATTTCATGATTTCAATATTCATGGGTATTTTGAAGCGATCCGGATTGATTACAATATACTCTGATTTCTTTTCTAAAATATCCTTTTTGATACCCGTTAACATTACTTGGCGATACTCAGAAGAGATATTGTTAACAATATTAACCGGTCCCACATAAAAGCGACCCGTTTCCATCAGCTCTTGAAGCCCATTAATACTAAAAATGGTTCTCGCCTGTTGAACTTCACCACGTTGAAGAGGACCATAATAATCCTTCGCTGCTTGTACAATCATTTCTCGTTCAGGGATATCCTCTTTAATAAGCGTTTCAATAATCTCAGGTGTATATTGTCTGGCAAGACAAGGAGAAGGCTCAATCACCGCATCCGGCAATTCCTCATTATTCCAGTTAAACATATCCAGAACACTGTCTGTCCACTGTACCAGTAGCGGTAACTTTCTTTTTGTCCATTCAACACGATTCCGATAAAGTTCAATCATTTCTATATCATCGTAAAGCACCGCATCTTTAAGATCACCCGATAGAGCCAAAACATAACGCCCCGTAAGAATATAATACGGAAAAAGATCATTAATATTTTTGGCCGGATCATTTTCATTATAATAGTAATAAGGTCTATATCCTTTTTTACCAGAAAGACTGAAAGAAAGGATATATTTTAACCGTTCCAAATTATTTAAACACCCTTTTGTACTTTGGCTATTTTTTTCAATACAAATAAAATGATCAATTTCAATTGTTTTAGAGCTACTGACAAAAGCATTATACAAAAATTCATAAAGAAATCGGTGCTCAAAAGAAACCGATAAAACAATCTGTGGTTGTTCATTTTGAAAAAAATCCTCATTCAAAATGTTGATAATGGCATTATTAACCTGATTTTTACCGCAGATCACTTTCATGCCACCTAAAAAAGGTTCTATGGTTCTGTTTTCCTCTAAACAATACTCATTCCCAATTTTATTTGTATTTCCTGATAATTCTTCAATCACTTCTTTGACTTTTTTACGCCTAAAGAATATCTGATCCCCAATTTTTGCCATTTCATACAATTCATCCAATTCTTTTTGTTCATATGGGTTTAAAGTTAACGCTTCACAAAGATGCTCATAAAAATCCAGACTTGGCAATCGCTCTCCTAATTTAACTTTATGAATCGTCGAGCGGTCAATTTTTCCTCGTTTTCCCAACTGATAAAGACTCATACCAGATATTGCTATATAATCACTAATACGTTCACTAAATAATGACATTTTCCCTCCATACAATGTAACACTAACTACTTTTATATTAATACATATTTTCATTATATTGTTTCTATTAAAAAAACGCAATACAAATATTTTATCTTGAACCAATAAAAAATCGAAAAAATTTCCAAAAAAAAATACCGCCGAAGCAGTATTTTTTATCTATAACAGTTTAACGCCAAATAAGTTTGGAGCAATTGGCTTATTCCGGATGAGATTGGAACAGTATCCGAAACCTAAACTGTTGAGATTAGCAGTTTACAGAACATCCTCTATTTTTATACTATATCCATGCTCCTATAATAGCAAAAAATTTCTAAAGATGCAATATGTGACAAAATTTGTGACACGTATTTTTTTCATTGTTGAAATAATTTCAATAATGAATGATTATTTTCGAAAAATCGCTTTTTTAGCTGCTTCTACAATCGCCGCTGTCGTTAAATTATATTTTTCAAGAAGTTCTAACGCTTTACCAGATTGGCCAAATTGATCCATCACACCTACTTTTTCAAGCGGTACCGGTGTTGTTGCCACAACCACTTCTGAAACAGCTCCGCCTAAACCACCGATAACGCTGTGTTCTTCCGCAGTAACAATGGCACCGGTTTCCTTAGCCGCTGCTTCAATCGCTGCTTCATCAATGGGTTTAACCGACCCCATATTGAGTACACGTGCAGAAAATCCTTCTGTCTTAAGTTGTTCCGCCGCTTCAAGAGCCTTTTCAACCATTAAACCCATGGCAATAATCGTTACATCATGACCTTCTTTTAAAAGAGTTGCTTTTCCCACTTCAAATTCATAATCTTCATCAAAAAGAACCGTCGTATCCAAACGACCTAAACGGATATAAACCGGTCCATCAATGGCAACCGCCGCATCCATCATACGTTCAGTTTCAACAGCATCTGCCGGAACTAAAACCGTCATATTCGGAATTGTACGCATAAGCGTCACATCTTCAATAGATTGATGCGATCCACCATCTTCACCCACCGAAATTCCGGCATGGGTTAATGCAATTTTAACATTCAATTTTGGATAACAAATACTGTTACGAATCACTTCATAAGCACGGCCTGCACCAAAAATAGCAAATGTACTAGCAAACGGAATTTTACCCGTTGTTGCCAGTCCCGCTGAAATACCCATAAGATCACACTCTGCAATTCCAACATTAAAATGACGTTCAGGCATTACTTTTTTAAATTCAGATGTCTTGGTTGCCCCTGATAAATCCGCATCCAATACAACAATATCTTTGTTTTTTTTACCCAGTACACCCAGATATTCTCCATATGCTTGTCTTGTCGATTTTTTACTCATGATTAGGCCTCCAATTCCTTTAATGCAATTTCAACTTCTTCAGCGTTTGGCCCTTTTCCATGCCATCCTGCGTTATCTTCCATATAAGAAACGCCCTTACCTTTAACGGTTTTGCACACTAATACAGAGGGTTTATCGGTACAAGCATACGCTTTTTCCAAACCTTCACGCAATTGATCAAAATCATTACCATCTGTCACATTAATCACATTCCAGCCAAAAGCCGCAAATTTTTCATCAATAGGATAAGGTGACATCACTTTGTCGATTTCACCATCAATCTGTAAATTATTATTATCTACAAACGCAATTAAGTGATTTAAATGATAATGTGCCCCTGCCATAGCCGCTTCCCATACCAGACCTTCTTGGAGTTCACCATCACCCAGTAAAACATAGGTTTTCCAGTCTGCGCCATCAATTTTAGCCCCAAGAGCCATCCCCACAGCCGCAGAAATTCCTTGTCCTAAAGAACCCGTTGACATATCCACACCCGGGATTTTTTTCATATCCGGATGACCTTGAAGCATCGCACCAACCTGACGTAAATTATCTAATTCTTCTTTTGGGAAAAAACCTTTTGCAGCAAGTGTGGCGTAAAGCACCGGTGCCGCATGACCTTTGGATAAAACGAAACGATCCCGATCTTCTTTTTTCGGATCTTTTTCATCAATATTCATTTTTTCAAAATATAACAAGCTCAAAATTTCAACAGCAGATAAAGATCCACCCGGATGTCCGGAAGCTGCTTTACCAATCATTTTCACAATATCCCGACGGATACCCTTTGCTGTGTTCTCTAAGTTTTTCATCAATAACTCCTTTTATTTTTTATTTAAATCGGTCATGCCTCATGACCTTTAAATCCACCGCCCAGTACTTCTTGTACTTCACTTAAAGTAACAAAAGCCTCTGGATCAATTTCATAAATCAATTGTTTTAATTTAGCAATCTGACTTCTATAGACAATGCAGTAAACCACATCTTTTTCACTACCCGAATAAGCACCATAAGCATGGAAAATAGTTGAACTTTTACCCAGATCGCTATTAATTCGCTTACATATTTCATCACTTTTTTCTGAAACAATATTAGCCGATTTAGCATAATTATTACCCGTCAAGATAAAATCCATCACCTTCGTATATAAAAACAAAACAATAATGGAATAAAGCATAATCGCAATATCCTGGAACGCAATCCCCGCAAAAAGAACCACACAAAAATCAATACACATGATCCAGGTACTTAACGTGAGACGCTTATTTTTTTTATAAATCATCCTTGCCAGAAGATCTGTACCGCCACCGGATCCACCCATTCGGTAAAGAATCCCCATACCAACGCCATAAAGCACACCGGCAAAAATAGAGCCTAATAAAACATCTTCAGTAAATGCCGGTATAATACCCGTAAAAACATCGACTAATATCCCGTAAACCAGCGTACAAAAAAAGCTTTTAAGTCCCATGCTTTTTCCCAACACTTTAGTCGCTATAAACTGAGTAATAATCGAACACACCAGTGTTACCGTACCAACAGGCAATCCCGTAATGTAGTAAAGAACCGTTGCCATCCCACTAAAACCACCGGGGGCCAATTTATTGGGAATCATAAACATATTAGCCGCTAAAGCGGTGATCGCAGACCCCAAAAATATACCCATATATTCAAAAATTGTATGAAAAACTTTACTATTTTTTACTGACTTTTTCATTTCCCTCGATCAGAAGGCTCCATAATAGCCATCATTCAGAATTTCTACCTCTAAGTGCTTTTCACCGAGGAAGTCATAAATTTTGGGAACACGCTTATTGACCATACAAAGCAATTCATAAGAAATCGTTCCTAATTTATCCGCCAATTCTTCAACAGGGAGATTCTCCCCAAATAATTCAACCTCGTCATAAAGCTTTATACCTTTAAGATCAGTAATATCAATCATGCATTGATCCATACAGATATTTCCAACCACCGGCGCACGCTTCCCACTTATCCAAACTTCCGCACCTTTACCCGAAAGCATTCGTGTGTAGCCATCAGCATAGCCCACCGGTAGTGTCGCAATTACACGATCTTGTTCAGCCATAAAATTTTGTCCGTAACTCACCGATTCCCCTGCGTGAATAATTTTAATATGACTGATTTTTGTTTTAAAACTCATGGCCGGTTTCAATTTAATCTTATCTTTTTTAACCTCATCTGACGGATAATGTCCATAAAGAATGATGCCGGGACGTACCATATTAAAAATAGTTTTATCAAAATCAATAATAGCCGCACTGTTTTCTACATGCTTCATTGGAATATGAATCCCACGATCTTCAAGTTCTTTAACCACCTGAGCAAAACGTGTTAATTGAAGATGTGTAAAGTGCTTGTCTTTTTGGTCTGCCGTTGCAAAGTGCGTATAAATACCCTCTAGCCGAACCCCGCGGAGTTGTGCTATTGACTCAATGCAATCCACCGCCTCATCATATCGAAAACCAATGCGACCCATACCGGTATCCACTTTCACATGAATCGGATGTACACATCCATTTTCAATACAATATTCCGATAAAGCTTCGGCAAAATCATATTGATAAACCCCCGGTGTAATATCCCATTCAACCAAATCCGGAATTGTTTCAATACCGGAATGCCCTAAAATAAAAACACCAGAACGATCAATCCCCTTTTGACGCAATGCAATTGCTTCATCTAGAAACGCAACCGCCAGATAAGGAACTTCCTCATCCTGCAAAAGCTCCGCAACATCTACACCATGTCCATAAGCATCCGCTTTTACAACGCCCATAATCTGCGCACTCGGACCCACAGCACGTTTAATCTCGTTTAAATTAAAAAGAACGTTCTCCAGATTAATCTCAGCCCAAGTCGGACGATGTTCCGGAAGCTTTGTAAGTCCTTCCATATCATCAAAAATTCCCAAAACAACTCACCTTTCTTCTTAAACTATTTTACATATTTTTGATCATTTCAATAACCATTTCGGCAGCCGCAATAACCGATTGTTTAAAATTCTGCTGATACGTTTCTACCAGATCACCATCCGCATTATCTGAAATAGAGCGAATAACAATGTAAGGAATCTGATTCACATAAGCAACCTGACCGATGGCAGCACCCTCCATTTCAACACAGGCTCCACCGAAAAGAATGGTCAGTTCCTTTTTCAAATCAACCGAATCAACGCCAAGATCCGCCGTCATCACACGGCCGACCAATGCTTTTACACCCACTTTAGAGGCCGCACTCTTCGCCAGCTCAATAAGTTTTTTATCCGCCGGAAAATAAGTAATCTCCATATTTGGAATCTCACCTCTCGGATGACCAAAAGCCGAACCATCCATATCATATTGGACCGAATCGTTTGAAATAACAAGATCCCCAACCGTAAGCCCTTTAGCCACGGCACCGCCGACACCCACATTAATGATCTGATCAACATCAAAACGGTCAATTAATAATTGAGTACAAAGTGCCGCATTCACTTTACCAACGCCACAACGCACCGCAACAGCCGATTTACCAGAAATTTCACCTTTAAAAAAAGTCATTCCCGCTCTGGAAATCGTCTCAAAACGAACCATATTTTTCTTTATATCCCGTACTTCATCTTCAAGCGCTGCAATAATTCCAATCATTATTTTCATTCCTCATTCATTATTTTCGGCATACAGACAAACCATCGCTTTTGCCGCAATGCCTTCTTGTCTCCCTGTAAATCCTAATTTTTCTTCAGTTGTTGCTTTAACACTCACCTGATCTTTTTCAATACCAAGAGTATTTGCAATATTATCACGCATCCGCATTATATAAGGCGCACACTTTGGTGCTTGAGCCACAATAATCGAATCAATATTGCCAACATGATAACCCTTCTCTTTGATAAGCCCGCCAACTTGACGTAGCAACCAGATACTGCTGCAATCTTTATATTTTTCATCTGTATCGGGAAACCATTTTCCGATATCACCAAGAGCCAGCGCACCAAGCAACGCATCCATAATTGCATGAACCAAGACATCCGCATCTGAATGTCCCAATAAACCCAGACAGTGCTCTATTTCCACACCACCCAATATGAGTTTTCGTCCTTTTGTCAGCTGATGAACGTCATAACCTATTCCAACACGCATCGGTATCACATTTACACCTCCTCGTTTATAAGTAGATTTAACCATATCCACGATCGTTTGTATAGTAAAACCCAAACAAAAATCATGTGTAAACCTATACAAATTACTAATTTTTTAAAAATTTCAATAATTCTAAATTTATGTTGTTTTCTGTAAAAGTACATCGCACTATTTCATGCTTTTTAAGAATCATATTCTCTATACGTTGACAAAAATAAATTTTCTCCCGATATACTACTTTTAATGATCCATTTCTTTTTTCTTTTCTTTATACACCCGATAAGGTTTAGAAATAACACGATACGGCAATGATTTCAAAAATCCATTAAGATCCGCTTCCATTTCTTTTGTCATCCGCCCCGGCTTAGACATAACTCTGGTAATAAAATCTTCTTTGTAATGTTCATTGATATAGTTCTGATTAATCTGAACCGCCATACCACACTTTTTGCAAATAATTTTATGAATCTGATCCTTTTCATATTCAATTTCATGCTCCGTTTCATGATCACAATTCATACAGAATAAATATGCTTCAATAATATTTTTGGACATAATAACCTCCGCGAAGCAGTAAACTAAATAACCCTTACTGCTGTTTATTTTCTAATTATAGCACAAAATAAAATAAGCTTCATCAAAGCGAAAACAATAAATTTTCTCTTTAATAAAGCTTTAATTTACGGCACATTTATTAAATCTCGCACCACTTCACCCGCAATCATAAGACCCGCCACAGAAGGTACAAAAGCAACACTACCCGGCGGTGTACATTTAAGCTGAGGTTCTTCCTTTGAATAAAGCACCTTCAATTTTTTAACATGGCGGTTCTTCAGTTCACGGCGCATCACTTTTGCCAAAGGACAAACCGATGTTTTAAAAATATCCGTAATCTCAAAACGACCGGGATCAAGTTTATTTCCCGTCCCCATGCTGCTGATCATTGGAATATTAAGCGCATCACAAGTCGTAATTAAGTGTAATTTCGCAGTCACCATATCAATAGCATCAATCACATAATCATAAGTTTCCAATTCAAATTCCGATGCATTTTCAGGGAGATAGCATTTGTGAACCGGACGGATATCCGCAAGAGGATTAATATCCAATAGACGCTCTTCCAAAACCGCCACCTTCACCTTACCCACCGTTGAATGAAGCGCTATCAGCTGTCGGTTAATATTAGTAAGCTCCACCACATCTTTATCCACCAGCGTCAATGCCCCAATACCACTTCTAACCAAGGCCTCCGCCACATAAGAACCCACACCACCCACACCAAAAAGAATCACTCTGGCTTTTTTTAGCCGATGAATGCCTTCTTCACCAATGAGCAATGCCGTTCGATCAAATTGAGATGCCATCCTTACATTCTTTCCGGCGCATTAATGCCAAGAACCCCCAGTACATTTTTAAGCACTTGTTTTGTACTTTCGATCAGGAGTAAACGTGCCTTCATCAATTCCATATCATCCACACGTACACGGCAAGCACTGTAAAAACTATGAAAAGCCGAAGCAAGATCAATCGCATAACGGGTTACACGGCTAGGATCCATTTTAGATTCCGCAATAATCAGTTCTTGTGGAAAATTAGAAAGCATTTCCAACAAAGTGAATTCTTCCTTTTCTTTAAGCAACGTCAAATTCGCCGGTAATTCTTTATTAATATCCCCGCTCATCTGGCGTAAAATACTACAAATACGCGCATGGGCATATTGAACATAGAAAACAGGATTATCATTGGACTCTTCGATGGCTAAATCAAGATCAAAATCAAGATGACTATCCGGAGAACGCAAGTTAAAGAAGAAACGTGCCGCATCCACACCCACTTCATCGATCAGATCAGTCAGTGTAATCATTTCACCCTTACGTTTAGACATTCTCGCAATTTCACCATCACGCATTAAGCGTACCAACTGCATAATCACAATTTCCAAATGATCCGGATCAACACCCGCCGCTTCCATCGCTGCTTTTAAACGGGCAATGTGACCATGATGATCCGCACCCCATACATTGATACAACGATCAAATCCACGATCGATAAATTTATTTAAATGGTAAGCGATATCTCCCATAAAGTACGTTGGCAAACCGTTATTACGAACAAGGACATCATCTTTTTCACAGCCAAATTCACTGGTCGCAAACCAAATCGCCCCTTCTTTTTCATATACCGCACCTTTATCACGAAGGATTTTCAAAGCCGATTCTACCGCACCACTATCATAAAGACTTTGTTCCGAAAACCATATGTCATACTCAACACCATATTTTTCAAGATCTTTATGCATTTTTTTCAAGTTTTTTTCAAGTGCATATTTTACAAAAATCTCTTTGCGTTCATCCGGTTCCATTGCCATATATTGAATACAAACTGCCGATCCACCCTCACGATCAATAAATTCTTCCATGTGAACACGAATATCATCACCCTGATAACCATCTTCCGGAAAAGAAACATCTTCACCCATCAACTGTAAAAAACGCACATCCAGAGAATCGCCGAATTTAGCAATCTGATTACCCGCATCATTTACATAAAATTCACGGGTTACATCATAACCGGTCCACTCCGCAATCGATGCTAAAATATCACCAATCGCACCACCACGAGCATTCCCCATGTGCATTGGTCCTGTCGGATTTGCAGAAATAAATTCAAGATTATATTTTTTTCCCGCATTTCCTTTTGTTTTACCGTAATCATCTTTCATTTCTGCGATCTCAAGTAAACTTTCATACGACCAGTTCTTTATAAGCTTAAAATTGATAAATCCCGGACCTGCTATCGAGACATCATCAACATAAGAACCGTTAATATCAATGTGTTTGATAATACTTTCCGCAATAAAACGGGGCGCCTTATGCGCTTGCTTTGGTAATTGCATCGCAATATTTGTCGCATAATCACCATGTTCTTTTTCACGCGGTATTTCAAGATAAATTTCCGGCAATGCCTCCAGCGAAAAATCCTGCGCTTTTATCGCATTTTCAACTGCTGTATGAATTAAATCTTTAATTTGTGCTTCAATTTTTTCACGAATGTACATGATAGGAAACTCCTTCTCTTTCAACAATTATTCAACAAAAAAAGCCGTCGCAAAATAAACTATTTTGCGATAGCCTCCCTTTTAGTGATAGTTTGTAATCTTTATATCCAATGTATTATCTGAATTGGATACACCTTCAACCTCAATAGCATAATTAACCTTCACACTTGTTGGGTCCGCTTTATCGTTATAATCAACATTGACACCTTTTGTAAAAATACCCATCGCAACATCACCGTAAGGTGTTGAGTATAGCGTTACATTACGCTTACCCTCCTCAAATTCCATGATCGAATTAACAGAACCTAAACGGATAACAGAAACTTTACCATTCTCTACTTTTACCGTTGTTGTTGTGCCTTCCATCCCTGAAACTTCTGACTCTGCATAAGTAAAACAAGACGTACTTCTTTCATGATACAAATCACCCTCTGTCAGAAATTCCATCTTGTCTTCATTATTATTATCACTTACGATCCCTGTGATCGAAAGCCATACTTTCTTTTTATCTTCAGTCATAACAATCACCTCCGAATCGTCATAAATTTTCTTATGAGTATCTCTATTAAATCATTTATGCTTCTATTTTTCAAGACTTTTCTTTATTCCTATAAGGTCACTCTTTTTCTGTCCGCAGATTGAATCAACTTTTCAACCAAATCCGCATAACCGATTCCCGTCGCTTCCCACATCTTAGGATAAAGACTGATCTCCGTAAATCCCGGCAATGTATTTATTTCATTTAAGAAAATTTCATACGTTGAACGTGTTACAAAAAAATCAACCCGGCAAAGACCCGACGCATCAATCGCTTTATACGCCTTAACAGCATAATCACGAATTTTATTCACGATATCATCACTTAATTGAACCGGAATAACGATTTTAGAAGGTTCCTTTGCTTTATATTTTGCTTCATAATCGTAAAACTCTTTTGTAGCAATCACTTCCCCCGGAAATGACGCTTTAATTTCACCATTATCACAAAGCACTCCACATTCAACCTCACGACCATTGATAAAACCTTCAACTAAAATTTTATGATCATAGATTAACGCTTCTTCAACACCAGCGATGAATTCGTCACGATTATGTGCCTTTGTAATCCCAACACTTGATCCCATGTTGACCGGTTTAATAAATACCGGAAAACCACGGTTTTCAATACTCTTCGTAATCGAATCAGCTTCTTTTTCCCAATCTTGCTTTTTAAAATAAATATAAGGTCCAGTAGGAATCCCTGCGTCAGCACATAAAATTTTTGTAAACACTTTATCCATACCCACTGCAGAAGCCAATACACCACACCCCACATAGGGTTTATTTAACAGTTCAAAAAGACCCTGAATGGTACCATCTTCACCCATTGGACCATGAAGAATCGGAAAGAAAATATCAATATTTCGAATAATAGGATCCGTGAACATTGAAAAATCCTCAACCAAATAATCTGTATCTTTTTCCCATGAATCATCCTTAATATTGGTGTAATCTCCATTATAAATTTTCCATTGACCTGTTTTTGTGATTCCAATCAACGTAATATCATATTTATCACGATTAATAACACCTAAAATATTGTAAGCCGACACACAAGAAATCTCATGTTCTCCTGACTGTCCGCCAAACACAACACCCAAACTTATTTTATTACTTTCCATAAAATCCTCCTGATTATCTTTTAACCATTCACTTTCGGTTATAACGGCAAACCCATTTTGTTTAAATAAAGCCGCTGTAATACCATCACCATCCACCAGCCTCTTATCAAAACGACCATTGTAAATTTTGTCACACCCACAAGAAGGACTCTTCGCTTTCAAAATCGCAAATTTCGCATTTTCCATTTTCGCTATAGCCAATGCTTTTGTTGCACCCCATTCAAAGGCAGCCGTTAAATCTTCATTTTGTACATTATACACTTTCTTAATGCCTTTGACTACCCTAATTTCACAAGGATTTCTTGGAATTTTAAGATCCCCAAGACATTCCGGACAAACAGGCACCGCTTTCCCCGTAAGCACGAGCTCTCTAATCTCCGGTATCAGGTTCGCTTTTCCATCATAACGGCAAGGTTCACCCGCCAGACAAGCACTGACAATTATTTTTCTCCGTTGTTTCATAAACCACACTCATCCATTTTCTTTATAAATCCAAGCACCTCGTTTATAAACCATTTTCATCACCATATCTTTTACAACAATCTCACCCGTCTGAATCACCGTACCCGAAGCAATGGTAATATTATCTTTAAGCGTCGCACTCAAACCGATAAACGTATGATCTAAAATCGTCACACCACTCCCAATATTAACCCGAGCCATGAGATGTGAAAATTCTTTAATCACTGAATGATCGCCAATCACCGCACCATCACCAATAATCACATGATCACCAATCACTGTGTTTGTTCCGATAATAGCACCCGCACCAATATAAGAACCCACACCAATGCGCACACCTGTTCCAACAGACGCATTTTTATGCACCACCGCCGTATAATTCAAGCCATCATATTTTTTTGAAAGACACTCACGTTTATTATTATCTTTTTCCCCAATAATAAAAACCGCATCACTAAAATTTTCAGCATCTGAATACCGACCCAAATTGTTTTTTATGGCCTCCTCTTCTTCTGAATCATCCAGAAGAAAGCCGGATAAACAATCTTCCGACTGTACCACAGCATCTGCAATTACCTGGGCATAACGCCCTATTCCTAAAATAATAAATTTATTTTTCACATTCACACCCCCTTTTTCTTTATTCTATCATAACAAGTCATAAAAAGAACCGCATTTCTGCGGCTCTTCATTTTTTTATTAATGCTTATTTTTCAATAATTGCATTGACTGCCTTTTTCAAAATTTCCATTTTTTCTTCCGCACCCTCTTTCGATTGACCCGTTACCGAATAATAAACTTTGAGTTTCGGTTCAGTTCCAGATGGACGTAAGGCGTACCATGAATTTTCATTAAAAACAAATTTCAGTACATTCGATTGAGGCAAGTTAATATTAGTCTTAACACTATTGGTCACATTAATATTTTCAAGAGACAAATAGTCATTTGTTTCAACCAGCGTCGCATCCGCAAAATGATCAAAATAATTTACTCTGAATTTTTCCATGATTGCGGCAATCTGTTTTTTTCCTTCGATCCCTTCAAGCGTAATTGCTTGAACACCTTCAATAAAATAACCAAATTTCTTGTACAAATCATCTAACGCTTCATACAGCGTTTTACCTTGATTTTTATAATAAGCCGCCATTTCACAAACGAGCGCAGAAGCAAGAATCGCATCTTTATCTCTGGCGTAATTACCAGCTAAATAGCCATAACTTTCTTCGTAACCGAAAGCAAATGTTTTTTCACCGGTTTTTTCATATTCAGTCATATGCTCACCAATATATTTAAAGCCGGTCAGCACATCTACCACTTCCGCACCATTCGCTTTAGCCACAAGACCGCCCAATTCACTGGTTACAATCGTTTTGATAACCACCTTATTATCCGGCAAATCGGTCCGTGTTTTTAAGAAATAATCTACCAGAAGCGCTCCAGTCTGATTGCCCGTAAAAACAGCAAATTCGCCATTTGTATCACGCCCAACCACACCCACACGGTCACTATCCGGATCGGTTCCTATAATAATATCCGCACCGTTTTCTTCCGCCATTTTCATAGCGATGTTAAAAACAGAACGCTCTTCCGGATTAGGGTAAGATACCGTTGGAAAATTACCATCCGGTTCTTCCTGTTCTTTTACGACCGTAACATCATTATATCCTAAATCCGCCAACACACGTCTGACCGGCTTGTTGCCACTACCATGAATCGGCGTGTAAATTACTTTTAAGTCACTGCCCGGATTTGGTCTTGCCACCTGTTCAACCGCTTCTGCGTAGGCATCATCCACTTCCTTACCAATTATTTTAATACTACCCTTTTTAACCGCCGCATCCATTTCAGCCAAAGGAATATTAAGATAATCATTAATCGCCATAATTTCACCGATTAAAGCATCCGCCGCTTCTGTAACCATCTGTCCACCATCGGAACCATAAACTTTATAGCCATTATATTCTTTAGGATTATGCGATGCCGTAATAACAATACCACCCGCAGCAAAGAAATGACGCACCGCAAATGACAACATCGGTGTGGGTCTTAATCCATCAAAAAGATACGCTTGAACACCCATTTCAGCCAAAACACGTGCCGCCGTTTCAGCAAAATCGACTGACATATTTCTGGAATCATAAGCAATAACAACCCCTTTTTCAGCATTTTTAGCGTCCGCATGAAGTAGATAAGCCCCAAGACCTCTTGTTGCTTTTGCCACAGTGTAAATATTCATCCGGTTAATACCCGCACCAATTTTACCCCGCATACCACCTGTACCAAATTCAAGATCTTGATAAAAACGATCTTCAATTTCATGCTCATCCACCACTTTATTTAATTCTTCATGTAAAACAGCATTAAGTTGTGGATCATTCATCCATAACTGATATGTTTCTTTATATCCCATTGACGTATCCCCCTATATTTCATATATGATTTCGGTTACATACACTTATTGTACGCTTAATAGTCCCACGTTTCAAATAAATTTTGTACATTTATTTCTTCTGATGATGAAAAAAATTCTTTAAATATTCAGTAAATCCCTTTTCAAGTTCCGGTGTCCGTAAACCATATTCAACCGTCGCTTCTAAAAAGCCTAACTTATCGCCCACATCGTAACGTCTGCCCTTAAAATCAAAAGCCAGCATTTTTTCTTTTAGAGCCAATTCTTTAAGCGCATCCGTCAACTGAATTTCTCCGCCAGCACCTTTACCCGTATGCTCCAAAATATTAAAAATTTCAGGTGTAATAATATAACGCCCCAAAATAGCAAGATTTGACGGTGCCGTCCCAATTGCAGGTTTTTCAACCAAATCATCCACAAGATAAAGATCCTCGCCAATCGCCTTACCCGATACAATCCCGTATTTATTAACCTGATCCTCCGGAACCGTCTGAACACCAATCACCGATGCCTGATGAGCATCAAACACTTCAAGCATTTGTTTAAGCGCCGGTTTGTCCGGATTATACACAATATCATCCCCTAAAACAACCGCAAAGGGATCGTTTCCTACAAATTCTTTGGCACAAAGTACCGCATGACCAAGACCTTTCGCTTCTTTTTGACGCACCGTAAAAATCTTAGCCATATTCGTAATATCTTCAATAATTTGTAATTCTTCTTCTTTACCCTTCATTTTCAGATTAAATTCCAATTCAGGCACATTATCAAAATGATTCACAATAATATCCTTATTTCTGCCCGTAATAATCAAAATTTCATCAATACCCGACTCCACAATTTCTTCAATAATATATTGAATCGTCGGTTTATCCACAATAGGTAACATTTCTTTTGGCACTGATTTTGTCACCGGTAAAAAACGTGTTCCTAATCCAGCCGCCGGTATTACCGCTTTTTTAACATTCATTTTGACGCCTCCTCATTCATTCCTAATCCATGATAATTAAATAATTGTTTTACCTCTGCACGATTCATAAAAAGATTCTGTAAATCAATAAACAGATCTCCTTTCATGATCATATGTAGTTTTTCTTCATCCGTTAAACGGGTACCTTTCCATTTTGTCATCACCACAAGAGCATCCGCTTCTTCTGCCGCATGATAAATGGAATCACAAAAAGTAATCGAATCTTTCACCTGAAAAAGACGCCACTTTGCCTGCTGATAACCCTCCGGACTGTAAATCCGAATTTCAGCTCCTTTTTCCGCAAGCTCTTTAATAATATCTAACGCCGGTGCCTCACGTATATCATCCGTTCCGGACTTCATTGCCAATCCCAGTATTCCGATTATTTTACCCTCGACACCATCCAGAAGATTTGTAATTTTCTCAACCACCTTTATCTTCTGCTTCTTATTAGCCTCTAACGCTCCCTCCAAAACCTGCATATGCTCACCGCAAGATTCTGCTATTTTTATCAATGCTCTAGAATTTTTAGGTAACCGGCTACCGCCAAAACCCGGATTCGGCATCATAATTTGAGTTGATATACGTGAATCCAACCCCATGATTTTTGCAACAATATCAATATTAGCCCCTGTTTTTTCACAAAGTAACGCCATCTCATTCATATACGCCACTTTTACCGCCAATATTCCATTGAGTCCATAATTTGCCATTTCCACATCTCGGGGAGATCCATATACAATTTTATTGGTAATAATTGCCATACTTTTGTAGATTTTTGTCAATTCTTCTTTTCCACGCTCTGTATCCGCTCCAACACAAACCATTTTAGGGCGCTCTAAATCCCGTAACATAGTCCCTATTCTCGCAATACTCGGTGACGTTATCACATCAAATGGAATATCAATCTCACGCTTATTCAGTAACTCTAAAATGATATTTTCTACCTTTTCAACAGTACCCGGCGGAGTGGTCGCTTTAATCACAATCGCTTTGTAATCTTCCATATGATTACCAATACTTTGGGCAATGGCTTTTACAAAACGTAAATTCGGCAGATGATCCTCATCTTCCGGTACTTCGCAAGTTATAAAAATAACACGGCTCTCTTTAATCACTTTTCTCAAATTTCCTGAAAATTTAAGTCGACCGGATTCCATTTCCTTTTCCACGAGAGGACAAAGCCCTGCTTCAAAACCGGGAAAATCACCCTCTTTAACAGCATTGACTAGTTCCTCATCCATATCAGTACAGAGCACATCATTCCCCGCCTTTGCCATTACCGCAGCACCGGCTATCCCCAAAAGGCTCATTCCTATTACACTAACCGTCAATTTTCTCTCCTTATGAACCAAAATTATAACTACCCGGTTCAATGTTATTAATCTTTCAATTTAAGCAATTATTATACCATAGATAACGTTAATTTTCCATTAAAAAAGCGACCTAAGTCGCTTTCTAATCAATCCATTTGCTGTATTTTTTTTCGATATCTCTAATCATATCAATTCGTTTTTGATGACGTCCACCTTCAAATTCAGTCTGTAGCCAAACTTTAACAATATTTTTTGCCAAATCGACGCCCAGTACACGACCACCTAAAATTAAAACATTTGAATCATTGTGACGTCTTGTCATTTCTGCCATATATTCGTTTGTGCAAAGCGAGCCGCGAATTCCCGGTACTTTGTTAACCGCTATCGAAATACCCACACCCGTGCCACAAATCGCAATACCACGATCACATTCTTTACTCGCCACCGTTTCTGCCACAAGCTGCCCAAAAAATGGATAATCAACCGATTCAGGACGATGCGTTCCCATATCGACAACCTCTATTTTTTCTTCTGCCAAAAAAGCTTTAATAACCTCTTTCAGTTCATAACCGCCATGATCCGATCCAATTGCTATTTTCATATCCGGCACCTCCGTTTACCTATTATTTTCATATTATAGCACAACACTGTTTTATTTTCGATAGTGCCGATCAGAAACTTTGTAAAAGTATTCTTTTAATCAAATAAAATGGTATCCACCGGCTTTATAAAGCCTATTCATCAGCGCCAACGTTTCATTATTAACCTCAAGATCTTCCGCATAAATTTTTTCAATCCCCAGATCATCAAAGGTACGCAGTCTTGCAAAAAGATTCCGGCTCATCTCTTCAGGATCATTTCGGCTGCCCAAAGAAATAATAATCCCTGTTTTATAATGCCCCATGGTTTCATCTGTTGCCAGAATTCCCACTTTCATCACTGCGTTTTTCTTAATAAGCCGATTAATTTTTTCAACCTTTTCCGCATCCGTTCCCTTCACAATCACCAAATCACCTTTAGGGGAATAATGGGTATATTTCATGCCCGGAGACATTGCCTTATCCGGAATAATATTCTGAGTAATATTAGGTGAAACCCGAACCTCGCCAATGGTCTTTCGCAGTTCAGTAAGCGTAATCGCACCGGGTCTTAACAATGTTGGCGGTTCACTTGTCATATCCACCACGGTAGACTCTAGTCCAACCTCTGTATCTTTAGAGATGATAATCGCCGCAACCCGCCCCATCATGTCTTCAATCACGTGTTCACCTTTTGTCGGGCTTGGACGTCCCGAAATATTTGCGCTTGGCGCCGCTATAGGTACCCCCGCCGATTTAATTAACCCCTGAGCAATGGCGTTTGACGGAAACCGAACCGCTACCGAATCAAGCCCTGCTGTAACCAAATCAGAAATTGAATCCTTTTTTTTCATGATCAATGTCAATGGACCCGGCCAAAAAGCATCCATTAATTTTTTAGCCTTTACCGGAATTACTTTCACCAGTTTTTTAACATCCCTCTCATCCGCAATATGAACAATGAGCGGATTATCCGCCGGACGTCCCTTTGCATCAAAAATTTTTTGCACCGCCGCTTCATCAAAGGCATTTGCCCCAAGACCATACACCGTTTCAGTCGGAAAAACAACCGTCTCACCCGCCATCAACAATTCACCCGCTTTAGAAAGATTAAAAACGCTTTTTAGCGGACTATCCATTTCGTATATTTGTGTTTTCATTTTCATTACCTTTTTGAGCACTGATGACCGCTTTTATTCTGCGTCACTCAGTAATTTCTGCTTCATATCCCATAAGGGTTTTGATAAATCCACATGATAAACATGCGGGTTCACCATTCGTTTAAACGTTGACCAAAGCGTCTTCTTTTCATCTTCCAGTTTCTTTTGAATATCCCTGATACAAGGGCTTTTATAAACCCGCTTTCCTTCTTTGAAAATAGGAACCAACAATTCCTTCACATAATAATCGGTAATGGTTCTTCTTTTCCAAGGATGCATCGGATGAAAAATAGTTAGCGGTTCATTCTCATTAATGGTTTCATCTGCCAAAGTCAGCAAATCCGCCAACGCCATATCATTACTTTTACCATAAATCCGAATAATCTTTTTATACCCCGGATTCGTGATTTTCCACGGATCATTGGATATTTTTAATTTTGGCTTACCGTCAATTTCGGCTATTTTATAAACGCCACCCAAAGCCGGACAATCATAAGCCGTAATGAGTTTTGTACCAATTCCCCACAAGTCAATTTTTGCGCCCTGAATTTTTAAATCCTTAATCAGGTACTCATCTAAATCCGATGATGCGCAAATCGTTGCGCTTTGAAGCCCTGCGGCATCCAACATTTTTCGTGATTCTGCCGTTAGATACGCCAAATCGCCCGAATCGATCCGAATACCATAGCTTCCGGTAATTTCACCCTTTGAAAGCGCCTTCTTAAAAACATAAATAGCATTAGGCACCCCTTGTTCGAGGGTATTATACGTATCCACCAGTAATGACGCATTTTGTGGATTATACCTTACAAATTTTTCAAACGCTTCCATTTCTGTATCATAACTTAAAATAAAACTATGGGACATGGTTCCCATTGCCGGACGATCCAGCATTTTTTCTGTTTCTACAACCGATGTACCCGCACAACCACCAATCACAGCCGCTCGAGCGCCGTAATATCCGGCTTCGGTTCCATGGGCACGGCGCAGGCCAAATTCCATCACCGCATCCCCCTTAGCTTCTTCAATGATACGTGACGCTTTTGTTGCAATCAGCGTTTGGTGATTCATAATACTTAAAATTGTTGTTTCGATCAATTGCGCCTGTATAAGCGGTGCTTTTACACGGATAATCGGTTCAAACGGGAAAAAAATAGTCCCTTCCGGCAACGCATAAATCTCGCCTATAAATTTAAAATTTCTTAAATAATCCAAGAACCCCCTTGAAAATTCAGGATGATTTTTTTCAAGTAAGCACACATCCTCCTCTTCAAACGCTAGCCCCTCTATATAATCAATAACTTGTTCAAGTCCTGCGCAAACAGTATATCCGCCTTTAAATGGATTTCTCCTAATAAAGACATCAAATACGGCAATCTCGTCTTGTTTGCCATCTTCTAAATAAACATTCCCCATACTCAACTGGTATAAATCAGTGGCCAGCTGAAGTTTACGTTCAAATTGCATATTCTCTCCTTCAACACATTATAGCTTCTATTTTATCACTTTTTTATTCATAAGTACAATTGCTTTCAAGAATTTACCCCCAAAAATAGGGAGCGTAATGGCTCGACAAAAACGCAGTGACCGGTCGATAACCACCCACTGCGTTTTATTTTTAATCTTTTACTTTGTTAATATCCGAGTAAAAAGCAAACGTATTTTTCCCTTTTCCTTTTGCAAAATACATTGCCTCATCCGCATGTTTATAAAGCGTTTCAAAATCTTCCCCATCTTCTGGTGCCACTACAATACCCACGCTACAGGTAATGCCATGTTTACCCGCCACTTCAATTTCTTTAAACGCCTCAACAATGGCTTCTCCACGTTTTTTGAGTTTATCCGCACTTTGAATATTACGTAACATGATCATAAACTCATCACCACCGATGCGCCCTTTAATATCCGGTTCTCTAAAAAGCGTTTCAAGTTTAGACGCTACTTCAATCAACACTTCATCCCCCACACCATGTCCAAGCTGATCATTCACCTGTTTGAAATCATCAATATCTAACAGTAAAATCCCATTTTGAGCACCACTTCGCTTATTGTTATAGATCGCAAAACCAATCTGTTCTTCGGTGGTTTTTTTATTATACAGATTCGTCAGCGAATCACAGCGGGCACGGTTCAGCAAATCATATTCCCGCTTTTTCTGATCGTCAATATCCTCGACAATTCCCATAATTCGTTTCGTTTTACCCGATTGATCTCTGATGCTCCCCATACGAAGGCGACACCACATTTCAGACCAATCCCCCAATACAAAACGATATTCCTCTTCACCAAAATCAACTTCCGGCCCTTTGATCATTTCAAAAAAACCTTCCAGTGATAACCGTTCCTCCTCCGTCACAATCACACCACGTTTAAACATATCACTGGTGGGAATATACCCAAGCCGTTCTTCCCATTCTTTAGAACACGTTAACGTATCTTCCTCTAAATCCCACTCAAAAATAACCGCATTCAGGTTTTCCAGTAAGATTTGATACCGCTCATCATCCAGACGTTTAGCATTTTTACGTTCAATATTAAGCCGATACGTTTTGCGCTGAGCCATAAAAATATAAAACCCGATACAGAGAAATACCAATACAATTTTAGCGCACATGGAATAAAGCATCTGCCGGATGGTTTCCATTTGCCCCATAATTTCTTTTTCGGGAACCACGGTAATCACGTACCAATCATTGATATTCGTCGGCGCATAACTGAAACACATGTTTTCGCCATTAACCTTAAATACCGAAAATCCCGATTCATGCTTGCTGATGTCCGTTTCAATCCGTTTTTTCTCTTCTTCCGATAAGGACAGTTTATCAGAAGACGCTATCGCCTTACCCACCGGCACAATAATCTCATCGCCGTTGGCACGCACCACATAGGTCGATCCTTTTCCGCCGTAATTTGAATAATCAACCACATTGGTCAAAAAATGGGTTTCATCATAAGACCCCTGAATCACACCGATAACCTGATCATTTTTATAAATGGGCACCACAAGAATAACCGCATTGTGACCGGTGAATTTTGAGATCACCACATTAGAGACCACTTTCTTTCCTGTAAAAGCTTCTTTAATATAATCGCACTTCATAAGATCCGGCGCTTTGCCTTCATCACTGTAGACGGTTCCATCTGCTAGAACGACCGCCATCCGATCAAAAGAATATTGTTTTACGCTGACTTGCAGTTTTTTCTCAATAGTCCCTTGATCCTCGACATTGCCATCTTCTACAATAATAGCGGATAAGGCACTTAAAAAATTAAAATCACGGTTAATTTGCGCTTCAATAAGCCGCGCACTTTGATTGCCGGTATCCATCAAGGTTTGTTCTGCCCGTTCACTAACAAGGTTTTCGGCGCCATGCATAAAATCATAAAGGGAAAAAATGATGAGTATCACTGCGCCAATAATAAGCAAAACTGGAGTGATCCTCTGGTATTTTGGCCGTTTGATTTTATTATCATTCATATTGTTATCCACAAGATCACCTCTTTTTAGATTTTATTGCCGTAT
>JAVXTS010000025.1:0-12175 GCA_036642535.1 Eubacterium sp.
GTCAGCTTTGTTCTTCTTTTTACAACATCATTCCCACTTCCCAGCCTTCTTTTACGGCTTCGAGAGCTTGTCTTGGATCTTTGGCATCGCCAATTTTAAATACTTTAGGATGCTTATCCTTTATTAATTCATATAGCCTATTTTCACTTTGAGAACCACATGCATAAACGATATGGGTAAAACCGTTTAATGTGATGGTTTCCCCTCTAGATTCCACGTCTACATTTTGTCCTTTAACTGCTAATAACTTGGTGTTTGTCATCATATGAATCCCATATTTCCGCAAACGCATCATCATCGGTTCAAGATTATTGGGGATCATACCGGCTCCAATGGACTCTTGCATTTCGATCATCGTAATGGCCATTGGTCCTCTTTTTTGATGCATCAGATGTTCACATACTTCACAACCAACCATTCCGCCACCGACAACTAATATATTACCACCTAAAATAATGGTTTCATTCATTAGTACCCCTTGGGCAGTGATGGCCGATTCACGATCAACCCCTTTGATGGGTGGGATAATTTCTTTTGCTCCGGTAGCAACAACCACAAAATCGGCCGGATAGTCTTCCAAAATCTTTTCCGTTGCTTCAATCCCATATTTAACGTTGACTGCATACCGTTTTAATTCTTGCTTGAGATAAATAATCCATTTACTGATTTCCTGTTTATGAGGTGGAACACACGCCACATTAAGCTGACCGCCTAAAATATCGTCTTTTTCCAACAATGTCACCTCATGTCCTCTAATGGCAAGCACTCGGGCACAGGCCATTCCACCGATACCACCACCGATCACAAGCGCTTTTTTCTTTTCATTGGCAGGTTTTAAGGTCATTTCTTTTTCTCTGCCCAAAGCCGGATTGATCACGCAAGAGGCTGGTCGTCTCTGAGTTTGTTCACCAATACAACCGATTCCGCAAGCGGTACACGGTGCAATTTCATCGCATTTATCGTGGATGGTTTTATTCACAAATTCAGGATCCGATAATAACGCACGCCCAATGACCACACCGTCGACTTCTCCGCTATCCACCAAATAAGCCGCATATTCGGGTTCATTAATTTTTCCAACTACAATAACCGGTACTGATGACACGGCTTTAATCGCCTGTGCTTCACCCACATTAAGCCCTCTTACTTCGCCGTGACAAGGGATAATTTTATGGCATTGTTCATACTGGGTACTGCCACTAACTTCAAAACAATCAATGCCATGGGCAATTAATCGGGGCACAAGGTACTGCATATCCTCTACCGTATTCCCTTGTTCATTTCGTTCACTGCCACTGATTCTCAAGATAATGGGGAAATCCGAACCACATTTTGCTTTAATCGCATCAATGACTTCAATTAAAAGACGGCTTCGATTATCCAGTGTTCCACCATATTCATCGGTACGCTTATTACGCATCGGTGATAGGAAGGAACCTAAGAGCATGTACGCATGGGCACAATGAAGCTCAATACCGTCAAATCCTGCTCGTTTTGCGTCATAAGCCCCTTTTTCATATAACGCAATAATTCCCGGAAGTTCTTCCTTCTTTAACGCTCTCGTTTTTTGACCCATTGAATTAATATAAACACTGCTGGCAACCGGTGCTACGCCGAAAAAAGCACTGATACTTTCCGGTCCAGGGTGCGTAATCTGAGGAATCACTTTTGCACCGTACTGATGAATGCGATCGGTAAATTTTTGATATGCAGCAATACTTTCATCACTGCGAAAACACAGCGTATTCCCCAGATAAGGAACATTGGGATCAACCGAAAGCGCATCGACGATGATACAACCAACACCACCTTTAGCCCGAGCTTCCCAGTATTCGGTCATGATCTCATTGATGGTTCCGTCTTTACTTTCATACCCAAGAGACATGGGCGCCATAAAAGTTCTGTTTTTCACATTCATTTTTCCGATTTTTAGGGGTTCAAACAATTTTGACTGCATAATTTTCCTCCTTTTACAACACTCGAGCAACATCAAAGCCCTCATGAATGGCATCCAATGCTTTTCTTGCTCGTTTTGCATCACCGATAATATGGTAAGGGATTTTCTTTTCTTCACAAATTTTAACTAAATGAGAACTGTCATTCGATTTTGCACCTACCGCAATAACAATACTATCACAAGGAATCACTTCTTTTTGGCCTTGATGTTCTGCCAAGACGCCTTCCGAATTAGCCCCTATACAGGTGGTGTCCACTTTAATCTCAATCTTTAATTTCGCCATTTCTTGCATAACCGCAATTTTTCTCAAACTTCCCAGATCAATTCCTGCGGCTTCTTTCATTTCTACAACCGTAACCGGATGTCCTGCCGAGGCCAATGCATCTGCTGTTTCAAGACCCACCAGTCCGCCACCAATGACACAAACTTTACCTTCCGGTTTTTCAAAACCGTCTAAAACCGCCTGTGCTTCGTACATTTTTCTAGATTCCATTCCTTTAAGATCAATGGTAATGGGTGATGCCCCAATCGCCAAAATAACTTCTTGTGGATTTTCATTTTCAATAATATCGGCCGTCAAAGGGGTTTTATAATAGACAGGAATACCGGCCCGTTTAACTTGTTCCCCAAATGAGATTGCGGCTGCTTTCATTTCACCTTTTCCGGGTGCTTCACCTGCGGTTATAAACTGTCCGCCAAGGTGATCTCCCGCTTCATAAATAACCGGAGAATGTCCCCGTTTTTTGAGGATCATCGCTGCTTCCATTCCCCCCATTCCACCGCCGGCAATAAAAACTTTTTTAGGTGTTTCTGTTTTCTGAAGTTTATACGCCTCTTCATAACCCAAACTTGGATTTCGCATACAGGTAATAAACGGACGGTTCACCACATCGCAGAAACCATCGTAACACCCTTGATTGCAGCCAACGCAATGAATAATATCATCGACTTTACCGGATTGAGCTTTATTAGCAAATTCAGGATCAGCTAACTGAGCGCGTCCCATCACAACCATGTCGACTTTATCATCACTTAAAATATTTTCAGCCAGTTCCGCCGTATTAATGCGTCCGACACCAACCGTTAACATGCCTGTTTCTTGTCGGATACGGCTTGCATTATTAATATTAAATCCGTTTGGAATATCAATAGGGGGGACTTCATATATCGATGCTGCTGTAATAATATTTCCTCTTGAAATATCTAAAACATCAACACCTGCTTCTTGAGCCATTTTACAAAACGCAATGACTTCTTCAATGGTTAATCCATTTTCCAGATAATCATCATGGGCATCGATGCGCATAAACAAAGGCATATCTTCCGGAATATTTGCTCTGATTGCACGAATACAGGCCAGTGGAAAACGTGCTCTGTTTAAAAGACTTCCACCATATTCATCCGTCCGATGGTTAAGACCACCGCTCAAAAATGAATGCGGTAGATAATTATGAGCACAATGAAATTCAAGACAGTCATAACCGGCTTCTGCGCATCTTTTAGCCGCCACGCCATAACATTCCACAATTTCGTCAATTTCGTCCTTAGTGATGGCTGGCAACGTATATTCACCAAAAGACATCTCATTAACCACTAACATTTTTGCTTTTGGATCCATCGACACTGCAATCGAACCTTGCCAGAGCTGAATTCCCGCTTTTCCTCCTGCTTTATGGATGGCTTTTGTCAATTTTTTATGTCCTTCCATCAAAGTGTCTTCGCTGACGGATACAAAATGCGCTGGTGCACTGGGCGTGTGTACCGATGCCACTTCCACAATATTTAGACCGCAACCTCCTTTTGCTCTGGCGACGTGATAGTCCATTAAACGCTCTGTCACTTCACTTTTTTCATTAGCCATCCGGGTTCCCATCGCCGGCATAATAATGCGGTTCTTCAATGCCATACCACGGACTTTAATTGGTTCAAATAAATGTTTAAACATCAAATTTTTCCTCCTCGTTTTTTTTTCATTATATCAGCTTTATCTCGCTTAATATATTCAAAAACCAAAGTATTATTCGCATTTTTTACGCATACTTCAAGTACTCCGAAGGCGTTTGATGCATGTATGTTTTAAAAGCTCTCTGAAAGGTTGTATGTGACTCAAATCCACACATCGATGAAACTTCTAACACGGTATAGCATTTTGTTCTCAGAAAAGAAGCTGCGTAACTGATTCTGATTTCGTTTAAGAGATTCTTAAAACTTACACCAAAAACATTCTTAAAAATTTGCTCCACTCGATATGGTTTGACGTAAAAAACGTCACTTAATCCTTCTAATGTTAAATCCTGCATAAAATAAAGATGTATATATTGTAAAAACTGCATTGCTAAACTTGTCCCCATAAAAATCATATCATCATTTCCAATTTTTTTTCGCTGATATTCCCGAGGGGTCATCTTACAGTATTGCTGAAACACTCGATAAAAAACAGTAATGGACGAAAATCCCAGAAGATCACTGATATAATCTATTTCTAATTCTGGAAAATGCAAAAGTGAGCAGGAATTCAGTACTTTTCCCGCCTGTTTCAACTGAAAAAAAGTGCTCCCCGAAACCGCTTTTATTTTTTGATTCAATTGACGTGGTGTATAACCCATTTCTTCTGCCGCATCTTCAAGTAAAATTTTTTGTCCCGTCGTTAAAATGACTTTTTCGATTAAATTCCATACTTTATTGTCTTCTTTTTTATTTTTTCCAATCGCTTCAAAGGCATATCGACAGTAATAAGCGTGTAACTCCAACGTTTTATACATGACTAAATTCTTTGTCTCAAAACGGTAAGTCTTCTTTTCTTCAAGCAGTTCATCCACCAAAAGTTCAATCCTTTTTTTCTTGATCCCGGTTAGTGAAACCATCGGGCAGGTATCGTACATTAGTTTTGCATTGGCATTTTTAGGATGTTTTTCCCAGCACATATACATAAACAGCCCGACATAAAACTTAACAAACACGATTTCCAGTTTTTCCTGAATAGCATGTATCCGATAAAAATGATGGGAATACATACAAAAAAAGCTCCCTTCTTCCGCAGCATAATCCCAACCGTTCACTTCGATTCGTGCTTTTCCCGATTTTATATACAAAATCTCAACTTGAGGATGCAGATCCTGACGCAGTGGAAGTTCAATTGTTTTTTCTTCAATGATAATTTCTTTTTCAGGATAATTGTCATAATAATCAGTACCGGTATACCAGTCATTTTGTCCTTTCATTTTAACGCCTCTCAATCTCTCCAAAATACTGTTTTAATAAAAAAATTATAGCATATTTTTCTGAACTTCTATTAAATATAAGGAAAATGACTAAGGTCATATCATTACGCTACCTTACTATTTTTCGATTATTTCAATCCACAAAAATAAATGGATGCCTTCATTTTTCCTTTAATATACCGATTCAATTATAAAGAATGTTCGAGAAGTCTTTTTAACGGTTGACTTTGCTTTTTCTTTCGCATATACTGAAATCACTATTATGAGAGAAAGGTTTGTTTTTACAATGGATTACCGCTTCCATTTAAACCGACCGGAGGCACGATATGGAATACGAAAAACGTAAAAAATTTATTATCAACTTTATCTACGGCGCATTAATTCTCCTCATTGTTTACATTGTTCTTCAATATGGACTTGGACTTGTTACTCCTTTTTTATGCGCTTTTATTATTGCCTATTTACTTCGAAAACCAACTGTTTTTTTAACCAAGCGCTTTAAAATCCCCTATAAATTAGTGGCGTTTTTTTTAGTCTTACTTTTTTACTGTACCATCGGCTTACTTATTTCACTTCTGGGTGTTAAACTTATTTCTTCAATTGCCGATTTTATGGTTCAATTACCGGTTCTATACAGCAACACACTTGATCCTTTTTTAAACACTGTTTTTGATTCAATTGAAAAAGCACTTTATGGTTTAGATCCTAATTTAGTTGTCACTTTGAATGAGTTTTTTAAACAATTTGTTCAATCTCTCGGGAATATGGTCTCTAATTTATCGGTGAAGGTCGTTACTGCTGTTTCCGGATATGCCACATCCCTTCCCGGCTTGTTCATTGAACTGATTCTTATGATCATCTCAACCTTTTTTATGGCCACTGATTATGATAAATTAACCGGATTTATATTACGTCAATTTACCGGAAAAGGGAAAGAATTCCTCCTGCGTATTAAAGAATATATTGTTGGTACACTCTTTGCCTGTATTTTTTCCTATGCGATCATCATGAGTATCACCTTTGTCGAATTATCTATCGGACTCAGCTTTTTAGGCATTTCCAATGCTATTCTGGTTGCTTTCTCTATTGCCTTATTTGATATTCTGCCTATTCTTGGTACCGGAGGTATCATGATTCCGTGGACCATTATCACCGCTTTGCAAGGCAACTATCCGATGGCGATCGGCCTCCTTATTTTATACCTGCTCATCACGGTTATCCGCAACATTCTCGAACCTAAAATTGTAGGTAGCCAGATTGGTCTGCATCCGGTTGTTACATTGATTAGCATGTTTGTCGGCGCTCAGCTTTTCGGTGTCATCGGGCTCTTTGGATTTCCGATCACGCTCTCTTTACTCAGCCACTTAAATGATACCGGCACCATTCAATTATTTAAATGAAAAGAGGATTTCTTATGAAAAAATTAATTAACACGGCTTTTGTTTATGCTATTTTAGGAATGATCGGTGGTGTATTCTTTCGTGAATTCACAAAATTCAACGGTTTTACAGGTCGAACAACGCTTGGTGTTGTCCATCTTCATCTCTTTGTTCTCGGGATGATTTTTTTCCTGATCATTGCGCTTTTTAATAAAGACTATCATTTGGTCGATCATAAAAACTTTAACGTCTTTTACGGCGTTTACAATGCCGGTATTGGCGTTGCTGTTTTAATGTTTTTAACAAGGGGGATTGTTCAAGTTCTTGGAACGCCTTTATCTAAAGGACTTTCTGCCGCTATTTCCGGTGTTTCTGGTATCGGTCATATCATGATTGCTATTGGTATTATCTTATTCTTTACTATCCTTAAAAAGCAACTTCAATCTTTTGAAGGCACACACAATCTCAACTGACTAGGTGAAGCGTACGCTTCATTTACACTACTTATGAATATATATTCTGTTTCCCACATAAAAAAGACTGATCTTATCCTTTTAAGAGGATGCAATCAGTCTTTTTTTATTTAATTCTTAACCTTATTTTTCAATACGATAACAGCCTTTACCATCACACAAAACAGCTGTTTTGAAAAAAGTTTCTGCCGCACGTTCAAGATAAGCGGTATCTTTGACACCGCAGGTTTCATAGGGCGAATGCATGGCAAGTTGTGCCAAACCGATATCCACCGTATTCATTGGGGTTTGGGTGTTCGCAACATTACCAAGTGTTGAGCCTCCTGCCATATCCGAACGATTGACAAAGCTCTGAACAGGAACACCTGCCATTTTACAGATTGTTTTAAAAATACCATTTGAAATAGCGTCAGTTGTATACTTTTGATTCGCATTATGTTTAATCACAATACCGCCGTTCATATAAGCACGATTGGTCGCATCTGTTTTTTCGGGAAAATTTGGATGTACGGCATGTCCGTTATCTGCCGATACCATGAAACTGCCGGCTAGAAAGCGGAAATAATCTTCTTCGGTGCCACCAGTTCCTTTACAGATCCGCATTAAGGTATCTTTTAAGAAAGTGGATGCGGCACCTTGTTTGGTACCATTTCCCACTTCTTCATTATCGAAAACACAATGAACCGTTACATTTTTGGGGTTCTTCGCTGCGATAAATCCTTTGAGTGTTCCAAATCCACATTGAAGATCATCGAGCCTTGGGCTTGAAAGAAATGCTTCATCCGCACCCCAAACACACCCTTTCATACGATTATACAAAAACAAATCGGTACCAACCACTTCTTTTTCATGCACACCAGCCGCCCGAGCAACTAGCGCCATCAGTTTTCCTTTTGCCGAACCCTCGCCCATGAGCGGTAGCATATCCGTTTGAATATTATAGGCATATCCCTCATTCACCTTACGGTTTATATGAATTGCCAGATTAGGAATCATGAGTAAATCCTGATCTAAACAGACTAGATGCGTTGACACATTACCGTTTTTTTCTGCTACTATTCTCCCTGCCACTGAGAGTGGGCGGTCAAACCAAGGTGCGCAAAGCATTCCTCCATAACCTTCTACATTGAGTTTAGTATACTTTCCTTCCACATCAATTTCAGGATTTTCCTTAATTTTAAAAGAAGGCGAATCACCGTGACTGGTGGCAATCTGAAAACCACTAAATTTCCCTTCCGGAATTCTGAACGAAATGATCGCCGAATCATTTCGAGAAACATAATACCCTTTTCCGTACTCAAGAAACCAAGACTCACCTTCTTCAAGAGCCGTAAAGCCTTCTTTTTCAAGCATCGCCTTTATATTGGCAACCGCATGAAAGGCCGTCGGACTTTTTTCTAAAAATGACAGTAACGCTTCATTGATCTGATGATCGTTCACATTAATCTCCTCCTATGATATTTTTTCATGACGTTGCCAAATCCCCATACCACCGTGAATGCCATCAGCGCTAAGGTATACCAACTCATCTTTTTTCAATTTTTCCTTTGCCCAATACAGTGCTACCTCCTTATAACTTTTAGTGGGTTTATTATAGCATATTTTGGGATAAGCGTGTTTGTTTTTTGGGTTCTATAATATTTGGTGTCGGTACGCATACCAGCACCCTTTTTAATGCAAAAAAATCTCATATTGATCCATTCCTAGTTCTGAAATTTAATATAGCTTCGCAAAGTAATAAAGATCGTGATGGGAATAAGCACAATCGGCACGACAAAAATCATAATGGGTGACCAGATAGTTACTCCCCCGATTTCTAATATATTGACATAATGCATGATTTCATAATATATAGTTCCCATCAATCCGACACCACCTGAAGGCAGACATATCCGAATCCAATTTGCAATGTTATCCATCGAAATAATACGAATGACAGTAGGTGCAAGAATCATCGCAACGGACATAATCAACGAAATAACTGGTACTTTTGTGCGTGAAGAGATATAAAGAGAAAAAGCAGTGATATTCAGAGTCGTTAATAACCCACTAATAATCAAGGTTTTTAATAAATCGCCAAGAGTCATCGGTGCAAAACACATAGGGTTTACTACTTGCAAGGAAGCACGTAATCCCTCAATTCCACAAAAATACATAAAGATAAAAGTAATCATTCCGATACAAAAGACGTAAATAACAGTAGCCATCAATAGGCATGCTCCAATTTTTGACAACCCAATCTGCAAAAGACCCTTTTTTGTAGTTCTCTGAATTGCATCAGAACCGGTTTGATAATCAGAGGAAAAAACGGATGAACTAATGAGAACAATTGCAAAAGCAAGAATTAAAATAACAAAACCTATATTCTCAACAGCATCAGTCCATCCTAATGTAGATGCGTAATAAAACGGTGTTTGTACCTTGGTATTGATCTCCATTATAACATCTATTTTCCTAGCATCCTGTGTATATTCATCACGAATAAAGTTGGCGAGAGCGAAATCACGATCTTTGTAAAAATAAGTCAACATTTCAGACGTGCGTTCTTTCGGTGGAATGGTTACGCCAGTTTCTGCCGATTTGTAAATCTGTCCTGGCACATTGATAAAATCTCGAATAGGTCGAATTTTCTCTTGGTAAATATTCTCTGGTACATTCTTTATATCCCCATCGCCATATTCATTTTCTATATCGATGTAAAAATTATTCATTGTGATAAGTTTTTCGGGACTCATCTTTCCTTCATGAGGTGCTGCAATCGCTCGCGCATAATTAAGAGCGTCTGCGCCTTTATACAACGTATTAAAATCGCGATCTAAGATTTTAATTCCATTAATCATTGCAAAGGCCAACACTAGTGAAACGATAAGTGAAAAAGCCATCGCTCCAATAGCCATTCGTGATGTGAAAATCCGTTTACATTCGAGCCTAAATAATCTCATGACAAGTTTCCTCGCTTCCCTAAGGTATCCCGAAAAACCCACAAATAAAGATCTTCCAACCTAGGATATCGGGATTTTGAATTGCGTGTCATCGATTTGTTAGCTATATATCGCACGACAATACGTTCTTTATCAATATTTTTCATATTAACGATACAGGCGGCCGTTTGCTCAAATCGTTTGTACATGCTCACAGGCATCACGCTTTCAAAAACTTTACCTCGTATTTTTGCAATCAAATCGACTGTCTTGCCATTTGCAATGATAAACCCATCTTTCATAATGACATTTTGCGTGGCAATATATTCCACATCAGAAACGATATGGGTGGAAATTATTACGATACGATCTTTGGAAAATTCCGAAAGAATATTACGAAAATAGATACGTTCAGCTGGATCGAGGCCACTAGTCGGCTCATCAAGGACAAGTACTTTTGGATCATTAAGCAGTGCTTGGGCAATACCGACACGACGTTGCATCCCACCAGATAACTTTTTTATTTGTTTTTTACGTACGTCACGCAAACCCATAATATCTAAGAATTGTTCGATTTTCTTTTTTGTCTCATAACCGTCAAGTCCTTTCAGACACGCAATATACTCCAGATAATTCTGCACATTAAATTCCGGATTAAAACCGAAAGTCTGAGGTAAATAACCAAAAAGCTCTCTATAAGACTCACCAAGATTGATGATATTAACTCCGTTATAAAATATTTCACCTATTGTAGGCTTTAAAATCCCAGCAATCATTCGCATAAGTGTCGTTTTACCAGCACCGTTTGTCCCCAATAATCCCCAAACACCAGAAGATATCTTTATCGAAACATCGTTAACTACCCGTTTACCATTATAGTCCTTCGTTATATTTCGTATTTCTAATTCCATTTCTTCCTCCAAATTGATACATTTTTTCTGCATAAAATACTTGACAAATTTTCAAAAAATGTGGCTTCAGATGATCTTTTAGCCTGTTTGATTGGCTACTCTCCAGGTATGATGCGTAAACTTTCACGCTTTTATCAGGATGGACTTTCTTTTTCTAAGCGCCCTGAACGTTTGCTTCAAGAACTATTGGCTCAACACAGATTATATAAATCCAATCTGCAATTTTTTCATTGCTGAAAAGAGTAGCATGTTTATCTTTCTCTTTCAAGAGCTTTGTCGTGAATAGCAAGATTATGACGTGATTAACACTTCCTACTCTTGATTCAAATGATTTAATAGGGTAGAATTAAAATATAAAAATATTGCATTATACGTTTACAAATTTAATATCGAGGTGCATTATGAAATTTTTAATTTGCGAAGATGAAAAAACTTGGGAAGAACGAATAAAAATATTAGCAGAGAAATGGGCCATTGCAAAAGATATTGATACTCAATTCATATGTTTTTCATCCCCTGAAAAAGTAGTTGACTACTTTTCAAAAAATATTGATATTGATATTGCTTTTATTGATATATCGCTTGGTGAAAAAGTGCCTGATGGTATCATTTTAGCAAAATCAATTCGGCTGACAGGAAGTGAAGTACCTATCATTTTTATAACAAACGATACACAACGTGCTCCTGACGGTTATTTGGTTGATGCCTCGGGCTTTCTCGAAAAACCAATCGATGAAAAAAGATTCATACATTTCTTAAATAAAATTTGGAACCGAAAAAAGCATGATAAAACGATCAAACTCACAGTGGATAGACTTCTTATCACCATAAAACTTAAAGATATTGTATATATTGAAGTTATTAACCACGATATCCTTTACCATACAACAACACATAACTTTAAAACACGAGGGACATTAAGTAATGTCTTAAATCTACTGGATAAAGACTGTTTTGTACAAATTCATCGGTCTTATATTATTAGGCTAGAGAAAATAATCGGTGTAAAAACATCTTACCCTTATGCCGTAATAATGCAAATGAACAATGAAAAACTCAAATTGACGGTTAGTAGAAAGTTTTTTAATCACTTAATGACGACCTACACGGATGATTCTTCTTGTCGTATTTGAAAGGACATTTTCTTGCAATTGAGGGATTCTTAAAGTCTCAACAATATAATGCACTTGAAAAATACTTGGAGGAATTAACAGATGAAGCGTTTAATATGGAATATCAAGTAAAGCCACACGGACTTGTAAAGCCACTCTTCAGGAAGAAATTAAAAGAGATTTGGGTGCATGAATCTGAAA
>JAVXTS010000025.1:12275-22711 GCA_036642535.1 Eubacterium sp.
GTAAAGCCACTCTTCAGGAAGAAATTAAAAGAGATTTGGGTGCATGAATCTGAAAAAAGCGCCAGCTTTTTACTGTCTTGCACTTATTTGGCAATTTTATTGTAGGTATCGCAAAATAAGGTTCCGATTACGTCGCATCGGAACCTTTTTGTCTACAGTCTGAGACTCCCCCTATTGTGTAATAAGAGAATCTTTTATTTAAAATCTACAATTGGACAGCGGTGTATTCTATTGGTGTGATTAAATCTTCAAGGATCGACACACATTGATTATAATCCATAATTCGAGGCACCGGATATGTTGGATTTCCTTCTTTTAAAATACGTTTTGCCAATTCTGGAATATCTTCTGCTTTTAAAGCATCGATTGTTTCCGGAATCGCCATATGACAGTTCATTTCTTTCACACGTTCAATAAAACGCATCGTCAAAATATCATCGCTTTCTGCTGGATCACCAATCCCTGAGAAACGTGCTAACTCTGCTAGTTTCGTCTTTGCCTCTTCTTTTGAAAATTCTAAAATATGTGGCAGAACAACGGCATTGGCAAATCCATGGGGGACACCATAAAAACCACCAAGATTATGGGCAATGGCGTGAACGTAGCCAACATAAGCTCTTGTAAACGCGACTCCCGCTTCATAAGAGGCCACTAACATATTTCTTCGCAGTGTTGCATCCTCCCCATTTTCATAAACGTCTTCCAAATCACTGATAATGGTGCGTGTTGCGGAGAGTGCTTTTTCTTTCACGAAGGGGGTATCATACCATCCAATATAAGCTTCTACTGCATGTGTTAGTGCATCCATGCCGGTGTGCGCAGTTAATGCGGGTGGCAAACCGATGGTCAGTTCCGGATCGAGAACGGTTGCCAATGGCACGAGCTTTGGATCATTAATCGCAAATTTTTCATGGTTTGCGGTGTTGGTAATTACCGCTGCGATGGTGGCTTCCGAACCGGTTCCGGCTGTGGTTGGTACTGCAAAATAAGGGGGTAACTTATGACCAATTTTAAACAATCCTTTCATTTTCTCAATGGTTTTAGTATTGGTCGCTCTGGCTCCAATAATTTTGGCGCAGTCCATCGATGAACCACCACCAAATGCAACGAGACCATTACATCGATTGCTCTTATACAAATTTAAACCCGTTTCAATGTTTTCAAATGTCGGATTTGGCTGAACGCCGTCATAAATCACATAATCGATTTCATTGGCTTTAAGTGCCTCTAAAAAGCTATCCAAAAGCCCTAAATTCATTAGTGGTTTATCGGTTACCACAAGAATCTTTTGAACCCCACAAAGCTTTATGACTTCCGGAAAGCGTTTGATGGTTCCCGGTCCTACAAGCGTTGATGGAATTGGCATCTTTATGATGGACAGTGCGCCTTTCATCACAACATGTGACGCGCGGTACGGTATTTTTTTTACATTCATTTAGAATCTCCTTTTTTTCTTCGTTCGTGTAAAGTATCCTTACACTTGCCAAAAGCACTGCATTTACTTTGATCTACCTTTTATAATTATGCAATTACTGTGCCAAGTTTCAATACGCCTAAGGAAGGCAAATTTTAAAAATCAAACAAAACAATCGTTTCGTTTTGAAACGATTGTCCGATACGGTTGTTTTATTCTGAAACGGTGTTCCGCCATCGCTTATGGAATTAATTTCCTTTTTTTTACATTTTCTCTTGACAATTTTTGATGCAACGTTTACTATATTGGTAAGTGGTCAGACCACTATAACTTTGTTTATAACATTTACGTATTACAGGGAGGTAAACGTATGAGTGCTTATCACTATAATAAAGTAACCCCAGAAATTATCCAAAAGTTAAATGAAATCGTCCCCAAGCGTGTTTTTACAGGCAGTGACATCAATGATGATTTTACCCATGATGAAATGCCGATTTATGGAAAAGCGATGCCTGAAGCCGTTGTTGAAGTCCTGACAACTGAAGAAGTTTCAGCCATTATGAAAGTTTGTCATGAAAACAAAATTCCGGTCACCCCTAGTGGCGCTCGTACCGCTTTAACCGGTGGTGCCGTCAGTATTCATGGTGGCATTATCATGTCGATGACAAAGATGAACAAAATTCTGAGCTATGACCTCAATAACTTTTCGGTTAAAGTCCAACCCGGCGTTCTGCTGAATGAACTGGCCGAAGATGCCGAAAAACAAGGTTTATTATACCCACCGGATCCAGGCGAAAAACTGGCAACTTTAGGGGGGAATGTGGCAACCAATGCCGGCGGAATGCGTGCTGTTAAATACGGTACAACTCGCGATTATGTCCGTGCGATGACGGTTGTTTTACCCACCGGTGAAGTGGTTAAAATGGGGGCTGCTGTTTCTAAAACCAGTTCCGGTTACAGCCTTTTAAATATGATGATCGGTTCAGAAGGAACCCTCGGGATCATTACCGAGCTTACTTTAAAGATTCTGCTTCAACCAAAAGCGATCATCAGTTTGATTATTCCTTTTGAAACATTAGAAGATTGTATCGGTGCCGTTCCACACTTCTTTATGAATCATCTCCATCCGCAAGCCTTGGAATTCATGGAAAAAGAAGTGGTTGTCGATACGGAAGCATTCCTTGGTAAAAAAGTTTATCCGAGAGAATTAGAAGGCAAAGAAGTTAACGCTTATCTTTTAGCCACCTTTGATGGTGACTCCGAAGAACAACTTGAAGATATCATCGAAACGGCTTCTGAAGTTGTTCTTGAAGCCGGTGCGATTGATGTACTGGTTGCCGATACACCGGCACTACGCCGTGATGCGTGGTCAACACGAAGTGCTTTACTTGAAGCAATTGAATCGGATACAAAACTTCTCGATGAATGTGATGTGGTTGTTCCCACCGATAAAATTGCAGAATACCTCACTTACGTTAAATCACTTCAAGCCGGAAAAGATTTTAAACTCAAAAGTTTCGGTCATGCCGGTGATGGTAATCTCCATATTTATACGTGCAGTAATGATATGGAAGAAGCAGAATTCAACGCTCAAGTTGCCGATTTCATGGAGAAAGCTTATGCCAAAGCCACTGAATTTGGTGGTTTGATTTCTGGTGAACATGGTATCGGATGCGGTAAAATGGATTACCTTGCCGAATTTGTCGGACCTGTCAATATGCGTCTGATGAAAGGGATCAAAACTATTTTTGATCCAAACATGATCTTAAATCCGGGGAAAGTTTGCTACAAACTTTAATTATACCCCTATTTCTACCCTTTCGTTCAACTAAATTTTAAACAAAATATTATTTCCCAAATAACAGGAGGAACTTACTTATGGCTTATATTATTACCGATGAAGCAAAAGATTTATTACAGGATGTTCACGATTTTTGTGAAAATGAAGTGAAAGAACAATGCAAAGAATATGATGTTAGCGGCGAATGGCCGAAAGAAATTTACGATAAAGCCATTGAAATGCAGTTGCATTCTCTGGAAATTCCCGAAGAATTTGGTGGTCCGGGGCTTTCTCGTGTGGATGTTGCCGCTTTAATCGAAGAAATGGCCATTGCTGATGCCGGTTTTGCAACCACTATTTCAGCCAGTGGTCTGGGCACTAAACCCGTTCTGATCGCCGGTACCAAAGAACAACAAAAACGGGTGTGTGACATCATCGTTGACGGTGGTTTTGGCGCATTCTGCCTCACTGAACCGGGTGCAGGCTCAGATGCCGGTGCCGGTACATCAACCGCTGTAAAAGATGGTGACAGCTATGTTTTAAACGGCCGTAAATGCTTTATCACAAACGGTGGCATTGCCTCTTTCTACTGCATCACCGCAATGACTGATAAATCTCAGGGCGTCAAAGGAATCTCAATGTTCCTCGTTGAAGCCGGTACACCAGGACTTTCTACGGGTAACGAAGAAAACAAAATGGGGATTCGTACCTCAAATACCTGTGATGTTGTCATGGAAGATTGTCGTATTCCTGCTGAAAACTTGATCGGTGGCGAAGGCAAAGGTTTTGGAATCGCCATGAAAACTTTAGATCAAGCCCGTGCATGGATGGGTTGCGTTGCGACCGGTATCGCACAACGTGGTATTAATGAAGCCATTGCTTATGGTAAAGAACGTGTACAGTTTGGCAAACCGGTTATCCGCAACCAAGCTTTACAATTTAAAATTGCTGATATGGCCATTAAAACAGAAACAGCACGTCAAATGGTTGCCCACGCATTAACTTGTATGGATCTTTCAATGCCTCATGCAAGAGAAGCGGCTATTGCTAAATGTTATGCCAGCGATATTGCTATGGATGTTGCTTCTGAAGCGATTCAAATGTTTGGTGGTTATGGTTACAGTCGTGAATATCCTGTTGAAAAATTGCTGCGTGATGCTAAGATTTTCCAGATTTTTGAAGGTAGTAATGAAATTCAACGGATCGTTATTGCAAACAACACCATCGGAAGATAAGGAGTACACCTATTATGAAAATTGTTGTTTGTGTTAAACAAGTTCCCGATGATTCGGTTGAAATCCGCTTAAATGCCGAGGGCAAGCCAAATATCGAAAAAGTTGCTCAAGTTGTCAATGCTTTTGATACCTATTCCTTAGAAATGGCTGCACGCCTTAAAGAAGCGACTGATGGCGAAATTACCGTTATCTGTATTGGTGATGATAGTGCTAAAAATTCACTAAAAAACTGTCTGGCGGTTGGTGCAGACAATGCTATTCTCATCAGCGATGCTGCTTTTGAAGGTTCTGATGCCCGTGGGATCAGCCATATTCTTAAAAATGCCATTGCTAAAATTGAAGCCGATAATGGGGCTTCTTTCGACCTCATCTTTTGTGGAAAAGAAGCCACCGATCAGGCTCTCGGCCAAGTGGGGCTCCAACTTGCTAAAGTTTTAGATTTTGGTGTCATCACCAATATTATCGACATTACCGCAGAAGATGGTCGTGTTTCCGCTAAACAGGAAACCGAAGAGGGTTACCGAATGATTGAATCTGCCATGCCTTGCGTCGTAACCGTTACAAAACCGGAATACGATCCACGCTATCCAACCATCAAAAATAAAATGGCCGCACGAAAAAAAGCCATTGGTACACTGGATGCTGCTGCACTGACGGATTTAGACGCTCAAAAAATCGGTGAAAAGGGTACGCTCGTGAAGACACTCAGTATCTTTGAACCGCCGAAAAAAGAAGCAGGCTTAAAGATTCAAGAAGAATCCGATGAAGAATCCGCCATTAAAGCCGTCGCCCTAATGGACGAAGCCAAGGTATTCTAGAGGAGAATGACGATGAATTGTACCGAAACTAAAAATATAATGGTCTACATTGAAATTGCCGACCAAAAACCTGTAAAAGTCAGTCTGGAAATGCTGACACCTGCCCGTGAAATTGCCGATGCACAAAATGAAAAAGTAATCGCCGTTGTTTTAGGCCATGCTGTTTCTGATGTTGCCCGTCAAGTTGCCGAAAGTGGTGCCGATCAAGTTATTTTGATCGATGCTCCTGAATTCGAAAATTATAATCTCGACCGCTATGCCGGGGCACTTTCTGAACTGGTCGAAACCCATAAACCTTCCGCACTCTTTATTGGTGCCACCCAAGATGGTAAAGATCTGGCACCACTGGTGGCTGCCGAATTTAATACCGGCTGTGTTTCTGATGCCCTAGCGCTCAGCACCGATGATGCCGGCAATATCCTCTGGACTTGTCCGGTTTATGGTGGCACTATTCTCAACCATGCCGTGATTGAAACAACCCGACCACAAATCGGAACCATCCGTTCCGGTGCTTTTAAGAAACTTGAAAATCCCGCTACCGGTGCTGTAACGCCGGAAACGATCACTCTTTCCGAGGCACAGCTCAAGACAAAAGTCATCGACAGTGTTAAAGAAATTTCAGAAACCATTAACCTTGAAGAAGCCGAAGTCATTGTCTCCGGCGGCCGTGGTATGGGCTGCAAAGAAGACTTTGCTCTTGTTGAAGAATTGGCAGCGCTCCTTGGGGGCGTTGTTGGTGCCACCCGTCCGGCCATTGAAGATGGTTGGGTTTCAAGAATTCATCAAGTCGGTCAATCCGGAAAAATCGTTGCCCCTAAACTTTATATCGCTTGCGGTATCTCCGGTGCTACACAACATCTTTCAGGCATTGTTAATTCCGATTATATTGTCGCCATTAACAAAGACGAAGATGCCCCTATTTTTGACGTTGCCAATGTTGGTATTGTTGGCAATGTTTTAAAAGTTTTGCCCACAATGATTGAAGAAATCAAAAAGCTAAGGGCCTAATTAACGCCTTTATTAAATCCTCGTCAAAAAGTTTTTGCACCATACTGTTCCTCTCAAAACAAAAGCAAAACTTTTTTATCCCCGCCCGGAAAACCGGACGGGGTATTTTAATGCTTATCTTTAAAAAAAGATCATCGCAAACCAAGTCACTACGTTATAGCCATTTAAAAAGGACATCTCATTTTTTTCACAGATATCCGTTACGCTGATGGCATGACTTTCGACACAAGGGTACATTTTTTCTGTATGACGGCATTCACCCTCCGGATAAGTACACGTATCACATATACTGCAAGATTCTGCCGTCAGAATGAGAATATCCTCCATTTCCCCGAAAATATTCGCTTTAATATCCTCTACAATCTCCATATGCTCACCCTTTGAAGCCAGCATTTCATCCATATTGAGAATATCATTCACCTCGACAATGGTGCTAAAAATAAACGCATTCTCATACCCCTTACACCGTGCTTCACATTCTTCCACTGTCCCCACCGCCGGTGGACAAGACCACGAATTGCCGTATTGGGGACATTCTGTCTTACAGATCGTTCTCACCGCTTGACGAAAAACCACTTCAGTTGGATCAAAAAAAGCGTATTCAAAGATTGGATACTCCGTAATCTGTGCTTCAACATTTTCTCTCGTAACCATTTGTTAACCTCGCTTATTCGTTTTAGTATAAAATAAAAAACAATACCCGCATACTCCTTATACCCTATCTACAATAAATTTTTTAGCCATTATCACTGCTTTTAACGCAACTATTTTTGGAAAAGTAATCCCAATAATCGTTCAATTACTAATTGAGTGATTCGTCATTGTATCCTTAGTATAGAGCTTTTTTTACAGCCTTGTCAATGGATTTTGCTCCGGTAATGTAAACAAAAACAACTTTGTCCGTGCTCTGGATATGGCGGTATACATATACCGTTTATAATTTTTTTCATATATTTTATCAATGTCAATCAAGATCACACTTTTTGCATCAAGACCTTTAAACCCTTGGATTGTTGCATATACCGGAATACCTTTTTGGCTTACAAAACCATCTTTCATTTCATTAACATTTAATGTACGTTCATCAATAATTGACAATATTGAATTAATATATTTTTTAGGGGATAAAAACACAACTTCTTCCAATGGAATTTTTTCGCTTTTTAAGCGTTTCATAAGCGCTGTCATTCGCTCTTTAAATTCTTTTTCATCTTTATAATCAATGACTTCAACCTCTTCCCCTTTTTCTTTTAAACAAACGGTTTCGGCGGTTTGCGTCACTTGTGCATTAAATTCCCCAATTTGCACCGTATTGCGACAATTGATGAAAAGTTTAAATTTTGTAAATTGATAAGCGGATAACAACTCAAGTCCTAATTCAAATTCAGGATTATAAATATTCTGATTTTCATCATAAAAAACAGCCCATTTACCGTGATCAAAACCACCTTTAATCAGACAGTCCAGCGCATACATATCATTCGGTCTTAAAATATCCTGACCCTCATCCAGTACTAAAACATCCCATTTTAGCTCTTTTTGTGCCGCTTCATCCAAATGACACATATAATTGTAAAATTCATTCGGCAAATCATTGGCAAAATAATGCCGGGGATTTTCGTTTAATTTTTTGAGATCCACACCGGCAATATCTCCAAATAAAGCATGAATATTGATAACTTTTAAATGCTCATGTTCAACCATGCGGTTAATATTATTGGCAAGATTTTTATTAAACACCACGTATAAAACACGATTACCCTTCTCCGCCTGCTTTCTTGCAAAATCTGCTGCCAAGAGGGTTTTTCCGGTTCCCGCTCCTCCTTCGATTAAAAGATGTTCATTTGCCGATAAACCTTCCATAACGCCAAACTGCTCATTTGTTAAACGCACCAAGCGCCTATCAACATCATTCAACCGATTATTAAGCGTGGGGATAAACGTAAAATCCTGTCTAAAAAAATCGACAATGCTATCAATATCACTTGGTGACAGTTTACTGCTCTTTCCATGCTGTCTCTCTTTCCAGTAATCAAAAATACCATCCATATAATTTGTAACATCTTCAGTTTGACGATCGTACACAATTTCCTCTATGATTTCTGCTGATTCTACCGTAAAATCAATATCCGGAAAGACCACACCACTGGCAACCAAAATATTTTTCATATGTCGATTATCAGAAAATTGACGTTTTAGCAACTTTTTCAAACTGAACATATTTCCGGTCACCTGGGCAAACGGTCCTTCAGGTTTCTGTCTTTCAACACCATAACGATCAGTAAAATACCACCGTCCCTGTCGGCATTCAACTCGACCACCTTTAACTTCAAGGCATGCTACCCCACGTTCACACACCACCACAAAATCCACTTCACCATATATTTTTGATTCATGCTTTGGCAGACCTAAAGAATGCAATACAAAGGTGTTTTTCGTTTGCAATTTTTGAAGCACATCAAAGATCTTTTTCTCAGCATTACTTTTAATTTCTTCACCACAATAAGGTGGAATAAAAACAGGCATTAAAACCCTCCGATTAATTAATTTTTTATTACCTCGTTATTATATCATATTTCAAAATTCACTTTTCATCAATTGAAAATTTTATTTTATTGTGCTAAACTGCATCCAATCATTTTTAACTAAATTTAGCCTACCTGAAAGAGCAAAGAACTTGCTCTTTAGTATTCCCTAAAAAAAACGTTATAAATGCTTGAACTAATCAAGATTTATAACGTTTTTAGGACTCACTCTTTTTCAATCTTTTTCCTGAAAAATTTTACTTGATCAGGGTATATCTTCTATTTGATATCCAATTCAGGTGGTTCATCCAAATGTTCTGAAACGTATTTTCCATTTTTTTTACGTTGTCTGACACATTCGGAAAGCAAGTATTCAATTTGGCCGTTTACCGATCGAAAATCATCTTCTGCCCAAGCTGCAAGCGCATCATATAATGTTTTTGACAGGCGCAGTGGGATTTGTTTTTTGGGTATACTTCCCATTTTTAATATAAACTACCGGAGTTGACAATCGGCTGTGCATCATGATTTCCGCAAAGTACCACTAGCAGATTTGAAACCATCGCTGCTTTTCGTTCTTCATCCAAATCGACAACATTCTTTTTATTCAGTTGTTCCAGTGCCATTTCCACCATGCCAACAGCACCGTCTACAATCATTTTACGGGCATCTACAATGGCCGATGCCTGCTGTCTTTGTAACATAACTGCGGCAATTTCCGGCGCATATGCTAAATAAGTAATCCGTGCTTCTAAGATTTCAAGACCCGCTTCTGTTACTTTTCCTTGAATTTCATCTTTAATACGCGCTGCTACAATTTCGCTAGAGCCACGCAAACTACCTTCATCCGCAATACCATCTCCCGTTGTATCAACATCCGGTGCCACATCATAGGGGTAAAGTCTTACGATGTTACGCAGGGCACTATCACACTGTAACGACAAGTATTCTTTGTAATTATCGACGGTAAACACTGCTTTAGCTGTATCCACGACCTGCCACATAACAGCAATACCAATCTCAATAGGGTTTCCGAGACAATCGTTCACTTTCTGTCTGTTATTATTTAGCGTCATAATTTTTAGGGGAATTTTTTTGTTCGCCGCCGGCGCAGATACATTTTCACTGGTTCTTCCGGCTGCTTTCGCAATGTTACTGCGGACGTCACCACTTTGGCTGAGTTTTGTACTTGCCGCAGGATTAACCGCCACACAGAATGGATTCACAAAATAAAATCCCTCCGTTTTCAATGTTCCAACGTACTCCCCAAACAAAGTCAATACAAGTGCTTCTTGGGGTTTAATGACTTTTAATCCAAAAAATGGGATCCACCCCACACAACTCCAAACGATACCGATTAGCAAAAATGGGATATTCTCCAAAGCCGCTCCCGCAACAATCGCTCCTATTGCCGCAAAATACAAGACAAATAATACGACTAAAACGAGCAACCCTTTTTTCTTGTTTCTAAGTACTTTTTCTTCCATAATTGATTCCTCTCTCTTAAAATGATATCATTATGATATCATTTTAATTCATTCTTGTCAATCGTAAACTTTTTTGTGCTCAAGACAACGCATTATTAAGTTATCGTTTTAGCCTAATTTACATCTTTAGATATGCTATTTTACATACAGTTATGATTTTTGCGGTTTC
>JAVXTS010000026.1:0-22629 GCA_036642535.1 Eubacterium sp.
GATAACTTTATTAATTGTGATTTTTTACCAACACCAGTTGACAGAGAGACCTTTTTTGTTTATTCTTCTTTAAATGCATCCATCGCTTCATTGACAAGAGCATCTGCTCGATTATTTAAAACATCATTCGCATGACCCTTAACTTTTGCAAAACGAACATCATGGTAATTGACTAGCTCATCCAATTTCATCCAGAGATCACGATTTTTAAGCTCTCCTGCTTTTCCTCGACTCCAGTTTTTAGCCTTCCATCCGACAATCCAGTTCTGATTATAAGCATTGACCACGTAAGCTGAATCACTATGAATGACTACTTCACAAGGTTCTTTAAGCATCTCAAGGCCTGTAATGACCGCTAATAATTCCATTTTATTATTGGTCGTATTGGCATAGGCTTTTTTATACTCTTTTCGAACATCTTTCTCCGGATAGATCAAGATTCCACCAATGGCGCCAATATTATTTTTAGATTGACCATTACCACGACATCCTCCATCCGTATATATTTCAATATATTTCATTTTTATTTAACAACAAGATTGAAAATTTTTCCAGGTACAAAAATTTCTTTAACAATTTTTTTACCATCCACATAAGAACGAATATTATCATGTCCCAGTGCAATAGCTTTCGCCGCATCTTTGTCTGCATCTGCCGGTAACGTAATTTTCCCTCTTACTTTACCATTAATCTGAACAGCCATTTCAATGACATCATCCACTGTTTTTGCTTCATCATGAAGTGGCCATGCACTTTCATGAAGTGTTCCTTCAAACTCTACAATCTCCCATAGTTCTTCTGTTATATGCGGTGCTACCGGATAGAGTAGTTGTAAATAAGTTTTGAACTCACCACGAGTGATACTTTCTTCCTTATTAAAATCATTCAGTAAAGTCATCAGTGCCGCAATTGCAGTATTGTACTTCATTTCTTCATAATCACTACTGACCTTTTTAATGGTTTTGTGCATCATTGTTTCAAGTTTCTTGCTATAATTTTCATCATTGGTCAAATGATCCTGTAATTTCCATACACGATCTAAGAAGCGCTTACAACCTTTAGTACCATTTTCAGACCATGGTGCCGGTTTTTCATAATCACCGATAAACATCACGTAGGTTCTCAATGTATCAGCTCCAAATTCATCAATAATTTCATTTGGATTAATCACATTTCCCTTAGATTTCGACATTTTCTCGCCGTCACTCCCTAAGATCAAACCTTGAGCCGTTCTCTTTTTATACGGTTCTTTCGTAGGTACAACGCCGATATCATACAAAAATTGATGCCAAAAACGAGAATATAAGAGATGACGGGTAACATGTTCCATCCCCCCATTATACCAGTCAACCGGTAGCCAATATTTCATTTTTTCAGGATCGGCCAATGCTTTATCATTTTTATTATCAAAATATCTCAAAAAATACCAACTTGAACCAGCCCATTGAGGCATTGTATCTGTTTCTCTTTTAGCCGGTCCGCCACAAACCGGACAGGTTGTTTCATACCATTCTGGAATATTAGCAAGCGGTGACTCGCCAGTTTCTGTCGGTTCATAACTTTCAACCATCGGTAATTCAAGCGGGAGTTGATCCTCTGGAAGTGGCACCATTCCACATTTAGGACAATGTACAATCGGAATCGGCTCACCCCAATAGCGCTGACGGTTAAACGCCCAATCTTTCATTTTATAATTGATTGTTTTTTCGCCTAATCCTTTTTCTTCTAAAAATGCGATCATTTTTGGAATGGCGTCTTTAACATCCAGCCCATTTAAAAAACCAGAATTTACCATTTCTCCGGTAGCCGTATCGGTATAGGCTTCTACCGTGACATCGCCACCCTTAATAACCTCAATAATCGGCAACTTAAATTTTGTTGCAAATTCCCAGTCACGATTATCGTGTCCCGGGACGGCCATAATAGCACCGGTACCATACCCCATCATAACATAATCGGCAATAAAAATAGGAATTTCAGTTTGACTGACAGGATTGATTGCGCTAATTCCTTCAATCATAACACCTGTTTTTTCTTTAGCCAACTGAACACGTTCAAATTCAGTTTTACGTTTTGAGGCATCCTGATAATCGACAATTGCATTCATATTGGTAATTTTATCCTTCATTTCTTCAATTAAAGGATGTTCCGGTGCAATGACCATAAATGTTACACCATACAAAGTATCTGCACGGGTAGTAAAAACACGTAATTTTTTATCCCAACCTGCAATATCAAAATCGACTTCTGCACCGACTGATTTACCTATCCAGTTTTCCTGTTCTAAGCGGATTCTTGGTAAATAATCTACATCATCAAGACCCTTAAGTAGTTTTTCAGCATATTCTCTGATTTTTAAAAACCAGACATCTTTTTCAAGCTGAACCACTTCACTGCCACAACGATCACATTTACCATCTCTAAAATCTTCATTTGCCAATACAACTTTACAACCACTGCAAAAATTGACATAGGTTCTATCTCTATAAGCTAATCCATGTTTAAACAACTTCAAAAAAATCCACTGTGTCCATTTATAATAGTTTGGATCCGTAGTATCAATTTCTTTATCCCAATCAAAGGAATATCCAATTGCTCGCAACTGTTGCGTAAAAACACCAATATTTTCATCGGTTACTTCTCTTGGATGACGCCCGGTTTTAATGGCATAATTTTCAGTTGGTAAGCCAAAAGCATCCCAACCAATGGGAAATAATACATTATACCCTTCCATACGACGTTTTCGTGCAATAACTTCAAGTGAAGTATAGGCTCTTACATGTCCAACATGTAGTCCAACACCCGACGGATAAGGATATTCGACCAGACCGTAAAATTTTTCTTTATCTGAATTTTCTTCAATTTTAAAACTTTCGTGATCGTCCCAATACTTTTGCCATTTTTGTTCAATTTTATGATGATCATATATTTTCATGGGTTCCTCCAAATTTAGCTTTCTTCGTGCACCCTTAATTATAAACAAGGTAGAAAACACTGTCAACAACTATAAAGTATCTACTGACATTTATTTATGATTTAATTCTCAATTCAAGAAAAGCATGGTATAATTATTCGATTATAAACAATTGAGGTGTAACATGTATCCATTATTAAGATTTAATAAACAACAAATTCTAGAAAATACAAAATATATTGTCGAAAAAGCTGCAGCTCATGATATCAGTATTACGGCCATTACAAAATGTGCCGGTGGTAACCATGAAATTGCTGAAACTTTTATTAAAGGTGGTGCTTCTGCCATTGGCGACTCTCGATTAAAAAACTTAAAAGATCTTCAAGATTTTAATTGTCCTAAATGGTTAATCCGTATTCCTATGTTATCCGAAGTAAACGACACTGTTTTATATTCTACCCTTTCCTTAAATTCCGAACTTAAAATTATTAAAGCCCTTGATGAAGCTGCGCAAAAGCATGCTAAAAAACACGATATTCTTTTAATGGTTGATCTAGGCGATTTACGCGAAGGCTATTTTTCAGAAACCGATTTTTTTAAAGATGTTGAGTCCATAAGACATTTAAAAAATATTAATCTAAAAGGTATTGGCACAAATCTATCCTGTACTGGAGCAATTGTACCCACTGTAGAAACCTATGAAAAATTTCTAAATTTTCAAAATCTTTTAAAAACGAATTATGATATCTCTTGTGAAATCACTTCTGGCGGTGCAACAAGTTCTTTCGCAATGCTCGAAAACGGTACTCTTCCGCCTTGCATCAACAATCTGCGCATTGGTGAACTCATGCTTTTTGGTACAGATACCTCTAATCATTTATCTTATGCAAATCTCCATCAAAATACATTTACTTTAGAAACTGAAATCATTGAATTAAAAGAAAAGCCCTCTTTTCCTATCGGAAAAATTGGTCGAGATGCTTTCGGCAACATTCCTTCATTTGAGGATAAAGGACTCCGTAAACGTGCTCTCTGTGCCTTGGGAAAACAAGATACTACCATTGATGATCTAAAACCGGTTGATCCGAAAATCAGTATCATCGCCTCTAGTTCCGATCATCTGATTTTAGATGTCACTGAGTGTACACATCCTTACGATGTAGGCGATATTGTCAGTTTTCATTGCAATTACAGTAGCGCTCTTCATGCTTCTACATCAGAATATATCTTAAAAGCAGCTCACTAAATTTTATGGAGGACAAATGAAAAATTTAAAGGGAAATTTATATATTATTTTATCGGCAATTATTTTTGGGATTACACCTATCATGGGGAAAATCACTTATCAAAATGGTAGCAACTCGATTATGCTCACTTTTTTGAGAACATTTTTCTGTGTTCCTATTCTTTTTTTAATTTTAAAGCAGCAAAAAGTTTCTTTAAAATTAACTAAACTTCAATTTAAAGAACTCTTTATTATTAGTTTAATTGGTTCTGCTATAACAACGTTAATCTTATATCAATCTTATAACTATATTCCAGTTGGTACAGCCACTACGCTCCATTTTGTTTATCCTCTTTTTGTTGCAGTCGGTGCTGTTTTTATTTTCAAAGAACGTCTGACTAAAGGTAAACTGATTGCCTTAGCCATTGCGTCTCTAGGAATTAGTTTTTTTATGGGTGGAAAAATTGAAAATGGATTCATTGGTATTTTCTTTGCTCTTCTTTCAGGATTAACCTATGCTTTTTATATTCTTTATCTGGATAAAAGCAATTTACTCAAACTTCATCCATTGAAATTATCATTTTATATTAATTTACTGGTTGCCAGTTTCGTTTTTATCTACGGTTTATCAACTCATACCTTAACATTTAATCTAACACCTTTGGGATGGTTTCTTTCTTTCGCAATGGCCATGCTCTGCGGTTTATTTGGGATCACACTTTTTCAAATGGGGGTCAAATTATCAGGTGGAACCACCGCCGCTATTCTAAGTATGTTCGAACCTATCACCAGTGTATTATGTGGTATTATTTTTCTTAGTGAACCGCTAAGCATCAAAAGTATCATCGGCTGTGTCCTCATTTTAACTGGAGTAACCGTTTTAACACTTTATAAAGAAAAAGATACCAACAATACTACTCTTAATAGCGAATTGATCGAGTAAACTATAAAATTAAACATTTATCAAACAGTGTGGACTGTCTTCTATACAACCCGCACTGTTTCGACATATTTACTTTTTTTGCATAATCATATTTGGATAAACTTCCCGCATAAAATTATCGGGATATGTTTTATCTAAAAATTCACCTAATTGATTCTGGGGGGCTTGCCCGTTTACACGCTTCGACCAACGTTGTACCGCCAGTGCTGAAACAAGCATATTAAAAATCATAAAAATAACAAAAATCCAAGTTAACACTATTCCAAATTTATTGGGAATTTTTTCAATATTAGTTGATAAATGAGGATAGAGATCTTTTATCCATAAAAGACCTAAAAGTCCCCAAAATAATCCATATAGCAGACAAGTTCTTCCTCCAATATTTAATGGAAGATTACTATAATCCCAGGAAACCGTCCCTATAAAACTTTCTTGAAAGGATGAACACAGATATTCAAAACCAGAACCGATTACCAGACTAAAAAGAAAAATAATTAAATCCCGTTTATGTGCTAAAGGTCTGAGTATTAAAGTTAAAACGACTGCACCGAATCCATAAACCGGATTAAAAGGACCATAGATTAAACCGGATCGACTCTCAATAAGACCATGTTCTGTAATAAAACAAAAAAGCATTTCTAATACAACACCTAGAAAAGAACCCATTAAAAAGATCCAAAACAATTTATAAAAATTATACCCTGCTGCAAATGATTTTTTGCTATTCATTTTCAATCCTCCTATTCTTCATATGACTATTATTTACCCAATTCTTATGCACTTTTAACATAAAAAAAAGCCCAAAAGGCTCTTTTAAATCTTTTAAATAAACAAACTTCCAATCTGAAAAACAAGGCAAGAAACAAGATATGCTAGTCCTGTTTGATACAAAATAGCAAAACCAAAAAGTTTAAAACTACCAAGCTCTTTTTTCATAGTTGCCATTGCTGCCGTACAAGGTGATGCTAAAAGTACAAATAAAATAAAACTATAAGCCGATAAAGGCGTAAAAATTTGTCCTAATGCCATTGTAAATGTTCCATCATAAGTACTTAGTAAAACACTCATCGTACTGATAATCATTTCTTTTGCGGCAATGCCAGAAAGGAAAGAAACACTGGCAACCCAATTACCAAAACCAAGCGGTGTAAAAATCGGTGCAATGAATTTTCCAAAAGTTGCTAAAATGCTCTCTTCTGCGTTGACTGTCAATTGAAAATTCAATCCAAAATTTTGAAGAAACCATAAAATAACAGATGCTACAAAAATAATAGTCCCCGCACGTATAAGAAATTCTTTAACCCGCTGCCATACTTGAGTTACTGTATTTTTAAATACCGGTAATCGATAAGGCGGTAATTCCAGCAAATATCCTGAATCTTGTCCCTTGAAAACTGTTTTTGATAAAATAACGCCAGAAATAAAAACAACCAGCAAACTAATCAAATACAGCGAAAAAACAATAAATACTTGACTTTTGCTAAAAAATGCCGAAGCCATGAGAACATAAATAGGCATCTTTGCTCCACAAGAAATAAAAGGTGTGAGGATAATGGTCAATTTTCGCTCACGTTCATTTTCAAGTGTTCGAGTTGCCATAATCGCCGGAACTGAGCACCCCAGACCAACAACCATTGGAATAAAAGATTTACCGGATAAACCGAATTTCCTAAAAACACGATCCATCATAAATGCAACCCGTGCCATATAGCCACTATCTTCCAATATAGAGACAAAAATAAAGAGAACCGTAATCTGTGGTACAAACGTGATCACTGCACCCACACCCGTAATTGCGCCATCTGTTACAAGCGCAATCAGCCAAGAGGCAACGTGAGCACTTTCCATAATTGAAATGACCCATGGAATTAAAGTCTCACCAATAAATCCTTCAATGAAACCCGCTGTACCTTCACCTACAAGATTGATCGAAACAAAATAGATAATAAACATAAAAATAAAAAAAATGGGAAGCGCTGCAAAGCGATTCATAAGTACTTTATCTAATTTATCTTCAAACTCAAGATGACTTTTACCAACTTTTTTAGTTGCATGTTGTACAATATCCGTAATAAACCGATAGCGATAATCCGCAATTGTACTATCAATATCATGATGCGTGATTTCACGAATCTTCTCTCTGGCATCATGAATATCCTGATCTAAACCAAACGTATTGGATACTCTTTTTAAAAGTTCTTCATCCCGTTCGATTAGTTTAATACTTCTGAATACTTCCGGATATTCTGGTAAAACTTTAGGATAGGAACGTTGAACCAGCTGGTCAAAATTGTAAAGCACCTTTTGAATATCTTTCGGGAAAATCGGTGGATACTCAATTTTCTTATTGATCAAATATTCTACTTTTTTATCAATTCTTTGGATCAGTTCATTAATGCCCTGTTCCTTTTGTGCCGAAATTTCTATAAATGGAAATCCGAATGATTTAGATAAAATCTTTGTATCTAAAGTCAATCCTTTTTTCTCAACAATATCCATCATGTTTAAAACACCCAAAATCGGAATATTCAACTCCATTAACTGTGTAGTCAAATATAAGTTTCGTTCAATATTAGAGGCATCCAAAATATTAATAATTAAATCTGGTGGCTCTTTAATTAAAAAATCACGCGATACAATTTCATCCATTGAATAAGGTGCCAAAGAATAAATTCCCGGGAGATCTACAATGGTAATTTTATTTTGAGTATTTTTTATATCACCTTCTTTTTTTTCAATAGTAACGCCCGGCCAGTTACCTACATAAAGCTTACTGCCGGTCAAACAATTAAACAAGGTTGTTTTTCCTGAATTAGGATTTCCCACAAGGGCAACGCGATAATTCATATAACTCTCCTCTTTTCTTCTGTTTGTAACTGTCAACTCACTCTAACTCTTATGACAAGAAAAACCACCTTTTACAGGCGGTTTTCAATTTTAGTATTAAGCAATTAAAATATTTTCAGCATCATTTTTTCTTAAACTAAGTGCATATCCACGCAGATGTATTTCTATCGGATCTCCAAAAGGAGCTATTTTATCGACTTCAACCTCAACACCCGGTGTTACACCCATGTCCATTAATTTGCGCCGCATTAAACCTTTTACAGAAATTGTTTCTACAACGCCACGTTGACCCGGTTTTAAATCTTTCAAAGTAGTTCCCATTTTCATCACCGCCAATTTTCTAAACTATTTGTTAGTTTCATTATACTTAATTAGTCCTAACCTGTCAATGTATTTTAGCAAAAAGCAAGGTCTCATTGACATAAAATTTTAGAAAGGTATTCTCCAGTATAAGATTTTTTAACCAATGCAATTTCTTCCGGTGTGCCGGTACACACAACAGTTCCGCCTCCATCTCCCCCTTCCGGTCCAAGATCAATAATATAATCCGCTACTTTGATCATATCCAATTGATGCTCAATCACAATAACTGTACTACCCGCATCTACAAGACGTTGAAGTACACCAATCAAACTGTCGACATCTGCAATATGAAGCCCCGTTGTTGGTTCATCTAAAATATAAAGTGTTTTACCTGTATTGCGTTTGCTTAACTCTGATGCTAATTTAATACGTTGTGCTTCACCTCCGGATAATTGCGTAGAAGGCTGACCGAGCTTAACATAACTTAAGCCAACATCATGTAGTGTTTGAAGTTTTTCACGAATTTTTGGAATTGCTTCAAAAAAAGCCAAAGCTTCTTCCACTGTCATATCAAGTACATCAGCAATATTTTTCCCTTTGTATTTAATTTCTAATGTTTCACGGTTATAGCGTTTTCCATGACAAATCTCACAGGGAACATAGACATCCGGTAAAAAATGCATTTCAATCTTTAAAATACCATCACCATTACATTTTTCACAACGTCCGCCTTTGACATTAAAACTAAAGCGTCCTTTTTGGTATCCCCGTGCTTTTGCTTCAGGTGTTTTTGCAAATAGATCCCGAATTAAATCAAATACTCCGGTATAAGTGGCAGGATTAGAACGTGGCGTTCTCCCAATAGGTGATTGATCAATGTTAATGACCTTATCTACTTGATCAATACCCTCAATTTTTTTCACTTTTCCGGGTTTTTTAAAGCTATGATATAATTTCTGTGCAACACCTTTGTAGAGTACTTCATTTACCAGTGTACTTTTGCCCGAACCGGATACACCGGTGACACAGATAAATTTTCCCAATGGAAAATCAACATTTAAATTTTTAAGATTATTTTCAGTTGCACCTTTTACAGAAATGACAGTTCCTTTGCCTTCACGTCTACTTTTAGGAATCCCTATCTTCTTGATACCACTTAGATATTGACCGGTAATAGATTCAGGTACTTTTTTTATATCTTCAATCGTTCCTTCTGCAACAATTTCACCGCCATGAACGCCTGCACCCGGACCAATATCGACAATCCAATCTGCTTCTTCCATGGTTTCGTCATCATGTTCAACGACAATTAGAGTATTACCCAGATTTGTTAAATTTCGCAATGTTTTTAACAATTTCTGATTATCCCTCTGATGTAAACCAATACTAGGTTCATCTAAAACATACAAAACACCGACAAGTCCTGATCCAATTTGTGTGGCCAGACGAATACGCTGAGATTCCCCACCGGATAAAGTTCCTGCCGCTCTGGATAATGTAAGATACTCCAAACCAACATCTTGTAAAAACTTAAGACGTGCATTGATTTCGGTAAAAATCATTTCTCCAATCATCTGTTCATTTTTACTCAATACCATCTGTTCAAAAAAAATTAATAATTCCTTAACAGATAATTCCGTTAATTCAATGATATTTTTATTTTGAACGGTCACTGCTAAACTCATCGGATTTAAGCGCTTCCCTTTACAAGTCGGACAAGGTATTTCCGACATATATTTATCAATAAGACTGCGCATCCCTTCCGATGAAGTTTCTCTGTAACGGCGTTCCATATTGTTAATCAATCCTTCAAAAGTAGTTGAATAAGTTCCTGAAAATTTCCCATCATATTCAATTTCAATTACCCTATTTGACCCGTAGAGTAGTTCTTGAATAAAATTTTCAGGTGCGTTTTCCAAGGGTTCGGAAATAGAAAAATGGTGTTCCTTTGCCAGTGCACGAATCATATTAACCATTATTTTAGAATCATTTTTTAATCCAAAAAATTTAATAGCACCTTGCTCTACTGAAAGGCTGTTATCCGGGATCAATTGATCTGGATCAATTTCTTTATGAAATCCAAGACCATGACAATCCGGACACATCCCAAACGGATTATTAAAAGAAAAAGTTCTTGGTTCTAATACATCCATCGAAATTCCACAATCCGGACATGATAATTTTTCACTGAAAAGCTGACGTTCTCCATCAATCACATCGCAAATCACTAAACCATCTGCCAAATTTAAAGCTGTTTCTACGGAATCAGTCAAACGTTTTTCCATATTTTCTTTACTTTTCAACCGATCAACAATCACTTCAATGGTGTGCTTTTTATTTTTATCCAGTTCAATAGTTTCACTGATATCTCTTGGTTCACCATCAATGATCATACGAACGTAGCCCTCTTTTTTTAAATGTTCTAATAATTTTTTATGCTGACCTTTTTCTCCACGAATAATCGGCGCCACCAGCTGAAACTTTGTTCCCGGCTCTAATTTTACAATAACATCTACAATCTGATCAACACTTTGAGAATCGATCACTTTTCCACATTTTGGACAATGGGGAATTCCAATTCTGGCATACATTAATCTAAGATAATCATAAATTTCGGTCACTGTTCCTACTGTCGAACGAGGATTTCGATTTGTTGTTTTTTGGTCAATAGAAATAGCCGGTGATAAACCATCAATACTTTCCACATTCGGTTTTTGACTCTGCCCTAAAAACTGACGTGCATAAGCCGATAAAGATTCGACATAGCGACGTTGTCCTTCTGCATAAATAGTATCAAATGCCAATGATGATTTTCCAGATCCACTTAAGCCGGTCAAAACAACCAGTTGATCCCTTGGTATTTTCACATTGATATTTTTTAAATTGTGCTCTTTCGCACCTTTTACATCAATATATTTCATGAATTTCCTTTCAATTTTTTAATACGATCTCTTAAAGTTGCCGCACGTTCAAATTCCAAATTTTGGGCTGCTTTAAGCATTTCTTCCTCAAGATTCATCAGTTCTGCCTCAATATCCATGCTATTATCTTCGATGTCATAAGAAGTCTCATCTTTTGCAATTTTAGTTGCTTCTATAATATCCCGAATATCTTTTTTAACCGATTTAGGGGTAATACCATGAGTGACATTATATTCCGTTTGAATTTTACGACGTCTGTTAGTCTCTGTAATCGCATAATTCATCGATTTTGTTATTTTATCCGCATACATAATGACTTTTCCATCAATATTTCGTGCTGCACGCCCAATGGTTTGAACAAGCGATGTTTCTGAACGTAAATAGCCTTCTTTGTCTGCATCTAAAATAGCCACCAAACTGACTTCCGGTAGATCTAGTCCTTCTCTCAAAAGATTAATTCCGACCAATATATCAAATTCACCTAATCGAAGTTCTCTCAAAATTTTTGTTCGTTCTATTGTATCAATATCTGAATGAAGATAATTAATTCTAAAACCATTTTCTTTAAAATATTGAGTAAGATCTTCTGCCATTTTTTTGGTAAGTGTTGTAATTAAAACACGATTTTTGTTCTTTACTGCTTCATTTATTTCCCCAGTAAGATCATCAATTTGCCCTTTTATCGGCCGTACAAATATTTCAGGATCAATAAGACCTGTTGGTCTTATAATCTGTTCTACGGTTTGCTCACTATGTTCTTTTTCATAGTCTCTCGGTGTGGCCGTGGTAAATACAATTTGATTAATCTTGGCTTCAAATTCCTGAAAATTAAGAGGCCTATTATCATAAGCCGAAGGTAACCTAAAACCATAATCCACTAGATTTTTTTTTCTTGCTCGATCACCTGCAGACATTCCACCAATTTGTGGAATTGAAACATGGGATTCATCTGCAAAAATTAAAAAATCCTTTGGAAAATAATCAATTAACGTATAAGGTGGGCTTCCTACGGGTACGCCGTTTATGTAACGGGTATAATTTTCAATCCCGTTACAATACCCCATCTCTTTCAACATTTCCAAATCATAATTAGTTCGTTGCAAAATACGCTGAGCTTCAACCAATTGGTTGTGCTCTGTAAACGTATCATACTGCTCTGCCAGTTCTTCACGAATTCCCTTAATTGCATCTTCTAATTTCTCCGGTGTTGTTGTATAATGCGATGCCGGAAAGATAGAAATATGGTTTAATTCTCCGGTTATTTCGCCCGTTATTGTATTGATTTCTGTAATACGCTCAATTTCATCACCAAAAAATTCCAAACGTACCGCTTTATCCGTTGATGATGAAGGATAGATTTCTAAAACATCACCACGCACCCGAAAGTTATTACGTTCAAAGGCAATATCATTTCGTGTATACTGAATATCGACGAGTTTACGAATGATAGCATCCCGATCTTTCTCCATCCCCGGTCTTAAAGAAAGAACCAGATTCTCATAATCAATCGGACTTCCTAAGCCATAAATACAGGATACACTGGCAACAACAATAACATCTCGCCGTTCAAATAACGCTGCCGTAGCAGAGTGACGCAATTTATCAATCTCATCATTAATTGATGAATCTTTTTCAATAAACAAATCGGAATGAGGTACATAGGCTTCCGGTTGATAGTAATCGTAATAGCTAACAAAATACTCAACTGCATTTTCCGGAAAAAAACTTCTGAATTCATTCGCCAGTTGTGCGGCCAATGTTTTATTATGGGCAATGACAAGCGTTGGTTTCTGAACAGCTTCAATTACTTTTGCCATGGTATAAGTTTTCCCTGATCCGGTAACACCAAGCAATGTCTGAAAGCGCATTCCTTTACGAATTCCATCCGACAATTCCGCAATGGCTTTTCCTTGGTCACCTTTTGGCTCATATTCTGATATCACTTTAAATGGTTTCATTTGCTCACCTTTTATCCTCAAACAAGAAACATGTGTTCTTCAATTTTATCATTAAATTTTTATTTGTCAACGCGAATAATTATCAATAAAAAAAGGAAATAACGACAGTCTCAAAGTAAAGCAACCCTAAGAAACGAACCCTTATATCCTTCATTTTCTCTACTGTTGTGGCATTTGTAAAACCTCAAAAGCTTTTTGCAACTGCAAATCACGTTCTTCCGGTACATTGAGTATTTTTTTATATTCTTCGCTCTGATCAACGCCAACATCTGGTGTTAAGCCTTTTTCATTGATGTTTCTTCCTGCCGGTGTAAAATATTCGGCATTGGTTAATTTATAACCACTGTCATCTTTCAAGGGAACAACTTCCTGTACAATTCCTTTACCAAACGTTTGATTGCCTATTAATGTTCCTGCTTTAGTATCTTGAATTGCGCCTGAAAGAATTTCTGATGCGCTTGCCGTTCCTTCATTCACTAACATCGCAATCGGCAATTCTAATTTTACATCCTCTGTTGAATTATAATCTTTTCTTTTTCCATTCTTATCAACCGTATAAACAACCGTGGTTTCACCTAAAAGACGATCGGCAATAGCAACCGATGATGTTACTAAACCACCGCCATTATATCTGAGATCAATGATTAATCCTGTAATATTCTGAGCTAGCAACGCATCTAACTGCTCATTAAAATCATCGGATGTTTTTTCTGTAAATTCAGTAATGGCAATAATACCCGTGCTACCACTCACTTTAGAATCAACGGTGGGGGTATTAATTTGTTGACGTGTCAGATTAAATGTCTGCTCACCGCTTTCTCTGAACACCGTTACGTTAACTGGCGTTCCCGGTTCGCCACGCATAAGATTAACCGTGTAATCAACACCTTTTGTACTAACATCTTCATCATTCACTTTTATAATTTTATCGCCAATCTGCACACCCGCTTCCCCTGCCGGTGTTTTTTTATAAGGTGTTACAACTGTTGTTGTCCCGTTATCATCTTCTGTTACCACAACACCAATCCCACTATACGTTCCCGTTGAAGTTTCCATCAATTTTTTAAATTCTTCTTTTGGATAATATCCGCTGTATTTATCCCCTGTGGCTTCAAACATTCCTTTCATAGCACCTTCTATCAGCACTGTATCATCAACATCTTTATAATATTCCTTATCAATATGTGCTTTTAAAGTAACTAATTTTCTTAGTCCGTCTGCCATTTCTTGACTATTTACGTCTAAAACAACTTTATTACCCAATGATAGATTACCATTGGCGGTTAAATAAAATGTTAAAAAATTAGTGATTACTATGACGATAATTCCTATCATGATGAGCTTTTTAGTATGCCCTTTTTCCATAGTCAATCCTTTCTTTTTGCTGTTTTTTTATTGCTTTACTGAAACAGAATACACTAAAAGCCTTAAAGATACAATAAAAAAGGAAAGAATCCATTGATTCTTTCCTAAAATACTGAAAATTCTTAGTTTACCAGTGCATATAATTCAGTGGATCGACATAATCACCATCAACCAAAAAGCTTAAATGTAAATGATTTCCGCTAGATGTTCCTGTTGTTCCAACAGCTGCAACAGTTTCTCCCTGTCTCACATATTGACCTTCGGAAACATAATAATCACTTAAATGCCCATATAAAACAGTTCCACCATCTACTGCAATCATAACACAATTACCGTAACCACCATTACTTCCTGCAAATGTAACAACACCATCTCCCGGTGACCACACCGGTTCTCCGGATGGAGCTGCCATATCACAGCCTGCATGATAAGAGGATGCGCCTGCAAAAGGTGGTACACGCCATCCAAACATATCATCCCAATAGGTTGGATGGTATGCTGCGTTAATCGGCCAAATCAAACCGGTTGATGGAGCCGGCGCGGGTGTAGATGATCCACCACCTCCAGAAGAACCTCCGCCTGTTCCTCCGTCATTTTTTTCAGCTTCTTCTCTTTCAGCTTGTTCTCTTTCTGCCTGTGCTGCTTTTTCTGCTCTTATTCGGTCAGCTTCTGCTTGTTTTTCTCTAGCAATTGCTGCTAAATCATTATCAGCTTTATCCATAACCGCCTGTTGTTTCTGAATTTCTGCTGTATAGCTTTCAACAACTTTTTTATTCTTTTCTAAAAGCTGATTTTTCTGTGTTTTTATATTTTCTTGATTACTTAAAATAACCTGTTGTTCTGTTTTTGCCTTTTCAATTTTTACTTTATCACTTTCAATGGCTGCTTTTTTATTTGCAACTTCTGTTTTTGTTTTTTCTAATGTTCTGGCACTGTCTTTATCTGCCTGCATAACAGACTTCATCATATCTGCCTTAGTGATAAAATCCGCAAAATCCGTTGATGAAAATAAAACTTCCACATAACCTTCGTTACCATACATATACATGACGCGAAGACGTTCTTTCAATTCAATTTCTTGCTGTACTTGTTTTTTTTCAGTTTCTTCTAATTCTATTTTCGTTTTATCAAGATTAGCATTGATCCCCTGGATCTCACCATCTAATGTGGCAATCTGTCCTGATATTTTATCAATCTCTGCATTTGCCTTCCTGATTTCATTTTCGATTCCCTCCATTGTAGTTTGGGTCATATCAACTTGATATTGTGCAGCATTTTTCTTGTCCGACGCTTCTTTTTTTTGCTGTTCCAGTTCTGCCTGTGTTGCTGCATAAACCGGAGAAGTTAATAATGAAAAACAAAATAATACCGTAATAAATAAACAAATTTTTCGTTTCATTTCTTTTCTTATCCTCCTTGATTCTAAACATCTAAAAATTTTCGTATTGCAAAAACACTTCCTACTGCTCCAATCACTACTCCATATATGAGAAAAAAGAAAATCAGCTGTCCGATAACCATATCTGGAGAAGCTAATGTTGAGGTGACCGACATTAAAATATTGCCACCAACCATTCCAAGAATATAGTAATACCCTAAACGAACAACCAACACTGCCACAACAGCGGCAATCACTCCTAAAAATGTACCCTCAAGCACAAAAGGCGTTCGAATATAAGCATCTGTTGCCCCTACATATTTCATAATGCCAATTTCTTTACGTCTGGCAAATACGGTTAACTTAATTGTATTGTAAATCAAAAATAAAGAAATAACAGACAATACAACAAGAACAACGATACTTAATGTATTGGCAAAATCATTAAAATTTAATAAAGCTGAAATATATTCTTTTCCATATTTAACGTACTCAACGCCTTTATCTTTATAGCTTAATGCAAAAGTTTTAACAGTTTCCATATCTCCAGCATCTTTAATCTGAATAACAAATGATGCCGGCATGGGATTATTACCACTGCCAAAACCGCTTAGTAATCCGCTGTAATCATTGATATTGGATGAAAAATTTTTAAGCGCTTCATCCTTCGTTTCAAATTTAATTTCTGCAATCATCCCATTGGATTTCAAATCATTTTCCAATGCCACTTTTTGATCTTCAGTATAATCTTCTTTCAAAAAAATTTTCATTTCAAGACTGGATTCAACATTAGCAGTGGCTTGACGTACGTTAATACTTAAAACAAGAAAAATTCCTAAAATGATCAATGCTGCCATAATAGATAAAACAGATGCGATGCTCATTAAGCTGTTGCGTTTCATACTTTGAATCGTATCACGTAGAATAGTTTTGGGCATTGCCTTCCAAAAATTATCGCGCATAATCGTACCTTCCCTTGACATCATCTCCGGCCAGATACCCATTTTCAAGCGTTAATACCCGTTTTTTCATAATATTAACCATTTCTTTATCATGTGTTACCACTACAACCGTTGTTCCGTGTTTATTGATTTCTTCCAAAATACGCATAATATCCCGCGATGTTTCAGGGTCAAGGTTTCCTGTTGGTTCATCGCAAATTAAAATACTCGGATTATTGATAATTGCCCGTGCAATAACAACACGTTGTTGTTCTCCCCCGGATAATTCATTGGGATAATGATTAACACGATGAGATAAACCCACCATTTCAAGTGCCAGCGGTACTTTTTTACGAATTTTTCGTTCCGGTCGTCCGATTATTTCCATTGCATAAGCTACATTTTCATAAACACTTTTATTTTCAAGTAATCTAAAATCCTGAAAAACAACTCCAAGTTTTCTTCTCAAATAAGGAATTTCCTTTTTTGACAATTTAGAAATATCATGATTTTTTATTTTAACTATTCCGCTGGATGCATCAATTTCACGAAGTAATAATTTAATAAAGGTCGATTTCCCAGCTCCGCTTCGACCAACAAGAAACACAAACTCCCCTTTATCAATAAACAGATTCACGTTGTTTAACGCATCCTTTTCATTTTTATCATAAGCTTTTGTTACATTTATAAATTCAATCATTTAATCATCTTCCTAGCAGCTTTCACTTTAGTTTTTACACTAATAACGCTGTACAGTTTATTTTATACTTTTTGATGGATAAAAACAAGATCATATATCAATCTTTAAACAAAAATATTATATATTGTCAATAATAATTTTATTATACCTTATTTAACAATCATTTTGCCTTAAATTTAAGCTTTTTTAGTATTTTTTTAAAAGAAAAATGAAAGAGCCACAACTTTTAGGGTTGTGGCTCTAGGTTAATATTAATTAAAACTTACAAACATTCTGCTTTCAGTGTTTCTGCTAGTTCTGTCTTTTCCCATGGTAAATCCAGATCAAGGCGACCAAAATGTCCGTAAGATGCAGTTTGTTTATAAATCGGTTTCCGAAGATCAAGATTTTTAATAATAGCTGCCGGTCTTAAATCAAAATGTTTTTCAACCAGTTCCACAATTTTATCTTCGTCTATCTTCCCTGTTCCAAATGTATCAACGTAAATAGATACAGGCTTTGCGACACCAATAGCATAGGCCAGTTGCACTTCACATTTATCTGCCAAACCTGCTGCTACAATATTTTTAGCTACATGACGTGCTGCATATGCTGCCGAGCGGTCTACTTTTGTTGGATCTTTCCCCGAAAACGCACCGCCACCGTGTCGTCCGGAACCACCGTATGTATCCACAATAATTTTACGTCCTGTCAACCCTGCATCACCCTGAGGTCCACCAATAACAAATCGACCGGTTGGATTAATAAAATATTTTGTATCCGCATCCAGTAACGCCGGATCAATAACAGGTTTGATGACTTTTTCAATCATATCTTTACGAATCATTTCAGCCGATGCATCTGCACTATGCTGTGTTGAAATAACAACTGTATCTACTCTTATCGGTACACCATCCCAATATTCTACCGTTACTTGAGACTTACCGTCCGGTCTTAGATAATCAACTTCTTTATTTTTGCGCACTTCCGATAAGCGCCTGGTTAATTTATGGGCCAGTGAAATCGGCATTGGCATTAATTCAGGCGTTTCATTGCAAGCAAATCCAAACATCATTCCTTGATCTCCTGCACCTGTAGACAAGCTTTCTTCTGACAGATTACCTTCTTTTGCTTCTAGTGCTTTATCAACCCCCATTGCAATATCCGAAGATTGTTCATCAATGGACGTCAGTACCGCACATGTTTCGCTGTCAAATCCATATTTTGCACGATCATAACCAATTTCTTTAATGGTTTGACGTACAACCTTGGGAATATCTACATAACAATTCGTTGTAATTTCACCCGCTACCAAAACGAGACCGGTTGATACCGATGTTTCACAAGCCACACGTGCCATTGGATCTTTTTCAATAATAGCATCCAATACAGCATCTGAAATTTGATCACACATTTTATCCGGGTGACCTTCAGTAACTGATTCCGAAGTAAATAATTGTTTCATACTTTCTCCTTATACTTATAGAATTTGCGTAATTTTACAGATTTTCATCTTTTTTATTTACCCAAGCTAGTTTTTTGTAATAAAAAAACCTCATGCACGCATGAGGTCAAATTTTACTTTAAAACCCCATCATCACAGTTTAACTGCAGGTATTGGCACCAATACATCGGTTAGTATGCTGGTTGCCGGGTTTCATAGGGCCTGTCCCTCCACCTCTCTGGATAGGTAAATATTCAATTACGATTATTAGAATAAACCTTTTCTCCTCTTTTGTCAAGTAAGAATTAAATCTTTTGTGAAATTAATGTTTCATTGCAGATTCAACCGCATCAATATTTTTTATAATTTGTTGCGACAAATTTTTAGGTCCATCTGCAGTAATCAAAATATCATCTTCAATTCTTACGCCAATTTTTCGATCCGCTATATAAATACCGGGTTCGCACGTTACTACCATTCCTTCTGCCAATATATAATCCCTTTGATTATTGGTATCGTGGGTGTCTAATCCTAATGAATGTCCAATACCATGATAATAAAACTCAGCAATATCATTTTTCTTCGGTACAATGCCATTTTTAAGGCATTTCTCAAGAAATAGATCTTTGGTTCTTTGTTGGATATCTTTCATCATAGCACCCGGTTTGTACATGCTAATTAGTTCCTTTTGTGATTCTAAAACTATTGTATAAATCATTGCCTGTTCATCAGTATATTTTCCGGACACCGGAAATGTACGACTAATATCACCACAATAGCCCTGATACCGGGCTCCTAAATCAAAAAGAACTAGCGTATTTTCTTTTAACGTTTCCTGATTTTTTACATAATGCAAAATGGTTGCATTTTTACCCGATGCGGCAATGGTTTGGAAAGAGGTATAATCAGCGCCTGCAACCTTGATGGTGTAATCAAATAATGCCTGCATTTCATATTCTTTCATTCCCGGTTTCATGTTTTCTAAAATTGCCTTGAGACCTTGTTTTGTTATTTCAATCGCTTTTTTAAGCGCACTGACCTCTTCTTCTTTCTTAATCAAACGCTGTTCTGTTAAAAAAGGCTGTAGATTTTTAATCTCTAGTTCTGTAAAACACTGTTGTATTTTTTGATTTTTTGTTGCAAAACTCTGATGTTTTGGGGTTGTAAAATCAAAATATAAGGTCTTCAAATAAAATGATTTGAGTAAAAAATCATCTAATTCTGACTGATACCGAACATCTTGAATTCCTGAAATGAAAACCGCTTCTTCTCGATTGATTTTAGCACCAACCCACTTTTCTTTTAAAGGATCTGCTTCATCAATAAACAAAGTAAACATCGTATCTCCATGTTGATCTTTCTTAATAATCAATGTTACATTTGCTTCTTCAATACCTGTTAAATAATAAAAATTATTATCCGTATAAAAAGGATAATCCGCATCTAAAGATTGTTGAACAGCTCGTCCTGAATATACAATAGCCAAACTTTCAGCTTCTAATTTATTCGCTAGTTCTTGCCGTGTTTTAATATAAAAATTTTGTGATAATGACATCCTTCTTAGTCCCTCCATTTTCTAGCTCACTTTTTACAGCACATATTTTTCCAGCAACCATGCCACACCATCTTCATCATTTGTCTTTTCACCGACAATATCTGCTTCAAATTTAACTGTATCCATTGCGTTACTTACAACCATACCTAAACCGGCTCCTTTAATCATCGAAATATCATTTTCACTGTCACCGATACAAACCATTTCTTCTGTTGCCACCTGATATATTTTTCCTAATTCTTTTAATGCCGAAAATTTATTCAATGTTTTCATTGTAATTTCAATCAAGTTTCGTCCGGCATGAATCGTCATCGTTTCCGGACAACTAATCGCTTTTATTTTTTCCAATTCTTCTTGATTTGTATACGCAAAAATAAACTTTAATGGTCTACTAACAGTATTCAAATCATCAATTTTAAAAATATAAGATCGTCTTGTCGGCATAACACCATATACTTTGCAAAGAGGCTGATCCTCTATGTCATAGTAGACACTATCCCCATTCGTAATAAAACAAGGGACACCAAAAGATCGGCTTTGCTCTAAAACGCATTCGTAGAGATCTTTTTTAAAAATACCTATCGTCTGAATAACAGCCGCTTCATTAAATATTGTTCCGCCACCATCACCAACATGATATTTAGTTTCCAAACCAAGCCCCATTTGTTTAATAAATACCAATTGAGACTCATTGAATCGACCACTGGCAGTGACAATATCAATACCTTTATCCAGACAACGTTTCAATACCTGACGATTTCTTTCAGAAATTTTTTTGTCAGTGGTAAGCAACGTATCATCTAAATCAAGAGCCACTAAACGATACATTTTCAGCCCCCCACGGCCATTAAACCAAATGCACAAAGTACTGTCATAATGATCCCTGCAATGGCCGAACCTAATGTAACAGACATCATTCCACGTTTAAAATCCATTTCAATCAATGAAGCCGCCAAACATCCCGTCCAAACACCGGTACCCGGAAGTGGAATCGCTACAAATATCATCAAACCCCAGAATTTATATTGCAATATCTTCTCTGATTTTTTCATACCACGTGCATGAAGCCAGTTAGCAAAAGGTCCAAATATTTTTGTTTGACGCATCCATTTTAAAATTGCCGGTAAAAATAAAAGAATAAACGGTGCCGGAACAACACTTCCAAACCATGAAAGTAAAAACACTTCTAAATAAGGCATATGCAAAACCAGAGTTCCCCATGGAATCGCACCTCTCAACTCTACAATGGGTATTGCTGAAATAATAAAAACCTCCAGCCAATCCGGTAAAAATGCAAAAAAATTAATAATCGCTTGCGACATGTAATTCTCCTTTGTCTTTTCTATTATATAATGGTAAAATACCTATAGTTCTATATTGTAACTTTTTTAGTCTTTAATTACAATACCGGAACAGGAAAAACAGCTATAATTAAGGAGACAACATGAAAAAAATACTCGGTCCTTTAAGGCGAGCAATCGAAAAATATGACATGATTAAACCCGGAGACCGAATTGCTATTGGTCTGTCCGGCGGAAAAGATAGCACTGCTCTGCTCGTTGCTATGAAACGCTTTCAATATTTTTCGCCAATACCTTTTGAACTTGAAGGTATTACCCTTGACATGGGTTTCGAAAATATGGATTTTGAACCACTCATCCAGTTGTGCAAAAATATCGATATACCCTATACCATCAAAAAAACACAAATCGGTCCCATTGTTTTTGACACACGTAAAGAAAAAAGCCCCTGTTCACTATGTGCACGGATGAAGCGTGGCGCCTTACATGATCTTGCAATTGAACGAGGATGTCGAAAAATCGCATTAGGTCACCATGCGGACGATGCTATTGAAACTTTTTTTCTCAGTCTTTTTTATGAAGGTCGTGTCAGTACTTTTTCCCCAGTCACCTATCTTGATCGAAAAGATATTACGCTAATTAGACCACTTATTTTTGTCAAAGAAAAAGATATTATTTTTAATCCTGAATTTAAAAATCTACCGGTTATTAAAAGCACCTGTCCTGTCGATGGACACACGAAAAGAGAAGATATGAAAGAAATGATGCAAGATCTCAGAAAAAAAATTCCTGCACTGGATGACCGTATTTTAGGTGCCATTCAAAATGAAAAACAATTTCACCTATGGTTTTAAT